>CACBDG010000049.1 GCA_902537945.1 uncultured SAR116 cluster alpha proteobacterium | reverse complement strand
AATGCTAATACTTGGAATTTCAGCTTTTTATCATGACTCAGCTGTAGCTTTGATAAGAAATGGAGAAATAATATACGCAATTCAAGAAGAACGGTTTTCTAGAATTAAACATGATCCTAGTTTTCCTTTTAGAAGTATTGAATTTATCTTTAGTGAAGAAAAAATTTCTTATTCAGACTTAGATGCCGTAATATTTTATGATAAGCCTATTCCAAAATTTATAAGATTATTAGAAACTCTTCTAACAAATGCTCCTAGGGGCTTTTATCTTTTTAGACAATTTTTACCGCTCTGGTTAAAAGAAAAATTATTTTTAAAAAAACAAATAACTCAGTTGATAAAAAAATCTGATAAAAAATTTCACCAATCCAAACTTTTTTTCTCTGAACATCATTTGAGTCACGCTGCTAGTGCTTTTTATCCATCTCCATTTGAAAAGGCAATAATTTTAACACTCGATGGTGTTGGAGAGTGGACTACATCAAGTATTGCACTTGGAGAAAATAATGAGATAAAAATTTTAAAAGAAATTTTTTTTCCTCATTCTTTAGGGCTCTTATATTCAGCATTTACTTATTACTTAGGTTTTAAAGTTAATAGTGGAGAGTATAAAGTTATGGGTCTTGCACCCTACGGGAAACCAAGATTTGTTGATGTTATTATGTCTAATGTAATAGAAATTTTTGACGATGGCTCTTTTTTTCTAAACCAAACTTATTTTGACTATATGGCTGGACAAAAAATGACTAATTCAGCTTTTGACAAATTATTTGGTTTTCCAGCGAGAAAGGAAAGTGAAAATTTGACAAATTTTCATATGGATATAGCGGCCTCCGTCCAAAAGGTGACGGAAATAATAGTACTTAAAATTTGTCAGAATATAAAAAAAGAAAATCCTTCATTTGATAATATTTGTTTAGCGGGTGGTGTCGCCTTAAATTGTGTAGCCAACGGTATTCTTCTTAAAGAAAAAATCTTTTCAAACATTTGGGTTCAACCAGCATCTGGAGATGCAGGAGGTGCTCTAGGTTGTGCACTACAATTTTATTATGGTATTAAAAAAAGAAAAGTAGAAAAAAATGACAGCATGAAAGGCTCTTATTTAGGGCCAAGCTACTCAAATAATTTAATAGAAAAAGAATTAACTAGTTTAAACGCAAATTACGAAATTCTAAGTGAAGATGAATTAATAGAAAAAGCGGTAGATGATTTATTAAATAATAAATGTATTGGTTGGTTTCATGGTAAGATGGAATTTGGACCAAGAGCACTTGGTGCTCGCTCAATACTAGGTAATCCATTAGATCCAGAGCTTCAAAAAACATTGAACCTAAAGGTTAAATTTAGAGAAAGTTTCAGGCCATTCGCTCCTTCAGTTTTGATTGAAGATGCAAATTATTGGTTTGATCTTGATAAGAAGAGCGAATATATGCAATTTGTTGCTAAAGTAAATTCTACTCACTTAACAAAGATTAACAAAACACAAAAACTTTTTGGAATAGCTCAACTTAATCAAATTAGATCAAAAATACCAGCTGTTACACATGTTGATAACAGCGCAAGAATTCAGACAGTTGATAAACAAAATAATAGGTTATTTCACAAATTATTAACTACATTTAAAAAGAAAAGTGGGTGCGGAGTTCTTGTTAATACCTCATTTAATGTTAGAGGGGAGCCTATAGTTAACACACCTAAAGATGCTTATTTATGTTTCATGGGTACAAAATTAGATAGTTTATACATTGAAAATTTATATCTTAAAAAATCCAATCAATCTAACAACTTTAATTATTCTCACAAGTTTCAGTTTGAGAATGATTAAAACTTTTTTATTTTATAGCTTCTTAGGTTAATTTTTATGTCACTTGACATAATAGAAATTATTCCAAAAAAAACATTATGAGCTAAATTCAACAAATGAAAAGAAATTGCTACGAGTAATGCTAAACTTTCTTCAACATTAAACAAAATTAACCCATAAGTAATAGCAGCATGCATTACACCTATACCTCCTGGAGACGAGGTTATTGCTATACCTATTATCAATATGCAATACGATAAAATTATTGATAAAAAAATTGGCTCTGTTAAGAAAGCTTTGCTGACAAAATATAAACTTAAAATAAATAAAGAAGTAGATAATATTGATAATAATAAAACTATAAATCCTGTCTTTATATTAAACAGAGCG
>CACBDG010000048.1 GCA_902537945.1 uncultured SAR116 cluster alpha proteobacterium | reverse complement strand
AACAAACCAAAAATATCACCCGAAATAAATAATAGAATTGAAATGGCAGTGAAAATTACTAATGATGAGATTAATAAAGCTCAAAAGTTCAGAGAAAACCTTAGAGTAGAAATTGATAAATCTTTACCAAAAGGAATAATTGCACTCTTCCCAACAACACCCTTTTCGTCTCCTAAATGTGGACAAAGTGAAGAACAATTAGCTTCATATAGGAAAAAATTAATGGAATTTACTTCAATTGCTGGTATGACCTCTAGACCACAAATTTCAATGCCAAAATTTAAAGATAATACTGGCCCTATTGGTATATCATTATTAGGATGGCAATATAGCGATGAAATTTTATTAGAAAACATAACAAATTTATAAAGGTATTTTTATGGCTCGCATTAAAGATTGGAAAGTAGAAGATTTAACAAAAGAACAAAAAGAAATCCACGATACTATTGTGAGTGGCCCAAGAGGCCATGTCGTTGGCCCACTCAGAATTTGGCTCAACAACCCCGGCCTAGCAAGAAGTGCTCAAACAGTCGGAGAATACGCAAGATATGGAACTTCATTATCAAAAGGGTTATCTGAACTAGCTATTATAACTACTGGAAGAGTCTGGTCATCCGCATTTGAATGGGAGCATCACGCACCATTGGCCATTGAAGGCGGAATAGATCCAGAAAATGTAAATATTATTAGCATGGGACAAAGACCAAATTTCACAAAGGCAGAAGAAGAAGCTGTTTTTGATTTTGCTGCTGAAGCTAATATTTTAAAAAATGTTTCTGATAATACTTATAATAATCTTGTAAACATACTTAACGAAACAGCAGCAATAGACATTGTTGGCATCTGCGGTTATTACAGCCTAATTTCTATGACACTTAATGTTTTTAAAGTACCAAGTGATACTGATAAATGGCCATTGCCAGAAATTAAAGATTTTTCCAAAATGCTCAAAAGTTAATTATTACTAGGAAATGTGTACTGAGCGCCAGAATGATGGCCTGAAGGCCATCTTCCAGTAACAGTTTTAAGCCTAGTATAAAATCTTACTGCTTCCATTCCATAAACGCCATGACCTCCAAATGCAGATCTTTTCCATCCACCAAAAGAGTGATATGCCACTGGAACAGGAATAGGAACATTTACACCCACCATACCAATTTGACACTCATTTGAGAACTTTCTTGCAACACCACCATTAGAGGTAAATATCGCTGTTCCATTGCCGTATTCATGCTTATTTACAATATCTAAAGCATAATCAAAATCTTTAGCTCTAACCATTGATAAAACGGGACCAAAAATTTCTTCTTTATAAATGGACATATCAGTTGTTACATTGTCAAAGAATGACCCACCAATAAAAAAACCATTTTCATAACCTTGAAGTTTCAAATTTCTTCCATCAACGACTAATTCTGCTCCTTCTTCTACGCCCTTATTAATATAATTTTGCACTTTCTGAAGATGATCTGAAGTGACTAGTGGACCCATTTCTGAGTCAGGATCTAATCCAGGTCCTATTTTTAAATTTTCAATTTTTGGCTTTACTATCTCTTTTATTTTATCTCCAGTTCCCTCACCTACTGGTACCACAACTGAGATAGCCATACACCTTTCTCCAGCAGATCCAAAAACTGAACCCATGATTGCATCACCTACCATCTCCATATCAGCATCTGGCATCACAACCATGTGGTTCTTAGCACCTCCCATAGCTTGTACTTTTTTACCATATTTAGCTGCTTCACTATAAACGTACTCAGCAATTGGGGTGGATCCTACAAAGCTTACACCACTTATATCTTTATGTTGTAAAATTGCATCTACAGTCTCTTTTCCACCATTTACTAAATTTAAAACACCTGGTGGTATCCCAGCTTCTAAAACAATTTCAGATAATAACCTAGTTGAACTTGGATCTCTTTCAGAAGGTTTGAGAATGAAGCAATTACCGCATGAAATTGCTACTGGAAACATCCACATTGGCACCATCACTGGAAAATTAAATGGTGTTATGCCTGCGCAAATTCCCATAGGTTGATAATCAGACCAACTATCAATAGATCTACCAACATTACTAGTATAATTACCAGCAAGATGGTTTGGAATTCCACATGCAAACTCAACAACTTCCAATCCTCGACCAATTTCACCAAGCGCATCATCAAAGGTCTTACCATGTTCTTGAGAAATTAATTTTGCCAATTCATTTTGTCGGAATTCAATTAATTCTTTTAGCTTGAACATTTTTCTAGCTCTGACTATTGGCGTAGTATTGGACCACTCAGGAAAAATTTCTTTTGCTGACTTAACAGCCGCGTTTATGCAATCGGA
>CACBDG010000047.1 GCA_902537945.1 uncultured SAR116 cluster alpha proteobacterium | reverse complement strand
CTGTAAATCTGCCCGCGTAGCGTACGTAGGTTCGAATCCTACCCCCACCACCAAAAAAATGAAGATACTATTAAAAGAAAGGTCATAAAAGATGTCTAAAGAAAAATTTGATCGTAGCAAACCACACGTAAACATTGGAACAATAGGTCATGTTGACCATGGTAAGACTACTTTAACTGCAGCAATTACAAAAGTCATGGCTGATGCTGGTCGTGCGGACTTTTCTGCTTATGACCAAATTGATAAAGCCCCTGAGGAAAGAGAAAGAGGTATAACCATTTCTACCGCTCATGTGGAGTATGAAACTGAGAATCGCCATTATGCTCATGTTGATTGTCCAGGTCATGCAGACTATGTAAAAAATATGATTACTGGTGCAGCTCAAATGGATGGAGCTATATTAGTTGTGAATGCTGCTGATGGCCCTATGCCACAAACTAAAGAACATATTTTATTAGCACGTCAGGTTGGTGTTCCTTCTTTGGTTGTTTACATGAACAAAGTTGATCAAGTTGATGATGAAGAACTGTTAGAATTAGTTGAGTTAGAAATTCGTGAATTATTAAGTAGTTATGAGTTTCCAGGTGATGATATACCAATAATTAAAGGTAGTGCGTTAGCAGCACTTGAAGGTCGTGATGAAGCAATTGGTGTAAATTCAATCACAGAGTTAATGGCTGCTGTAGATTCTTATATTCCGCAACCTGAGCGAGATAAAGACAAACCCTTTTTAATGCCTATTGAAGATGTTTTTTCGATATCAGGAAGGGGTACCGTGGTCACAGGTCGTGTTGAAAGAGGTATTATAAAGGTTGGCGAAGAGATAGAGATAGTTGGCATTAAAGAAACAGCTAAAACAACATGTACAGGTGTTGAAATGTTCCGGAAGTTGCTAGATTCTGGTGAGGCTGGAGACAATGTTGGAGTTTTATTGAGAGGAACAAAAAGAGAAGAGGTTGAACGTGGTCAGGTATTATCTGCACCAGGTTCAATAAAGCCTTACTCGAAATTTAAGGGCGAGGCTTATATATTAACTAAAGATGAAGGTGGAAGGCACACACCATTTTTTAGTAATTATCGTCCTCAATTTTATTTTAGAACAACTGATGTGACTGGTGCTGTAGAGTTACCTTCAGGTACAGAAATGGTGATGCCAGGAGATAATATAGCAATCTCGGTAGAGTTAATAACTCCAATTGCAATGGATGAAGGATTGAGGTTTGCGATAAGGGAAGGTGGACGAACAGTGGGTGCTGGAGTCGTTTCAAGTATAGAATCTTAATTAATAGAGTGTTTATAGCTAATGTAGAGAGTAAATCTTTAAATCAAGGAGTGTAGCTCAACTGGTAGAGCACCGGTCTCCAAAACCGGGGGCTGGGGGTTCGAGTCCCTCCACTCCTGCCAAAAAATATTACTTTGATGATTATTAGTTTTGACTTATAAAAAAAAAAAATGTAAATAATCATTTTCTTCTTGCATGAAAGGCTTCTGATGGCTAAAACAAATCCCGCACAATTCGTGAGGCAGGTAAGACAAGAAATAAATAGAATAACTTGGGCATCTAGGCGCGAAACCCTGTATGCCTCACTAAGTGTTTTTGTAATGGCGCTTATTGCTTCATTATTTTTTTTGTTAGTTGACCTTTTGCTATCTAATGTTGTTGAATTTTTGTTAGGGCTTGGTGGCTGATTTGTTAAATATTCATTTTATTTTATAAAATTGGAATCTTGCGATGTCGAAAAAATGGTATGTAGTTCATGTATTCTCTGGTTCAGAAAAAAAAGTTTGTCAGAGCATTGAGGAGCAAATTATCTCAAAAGATATGGGATCTTTGATAGAAGAGGTATTAATTCCAACTGAAGAGGTGGTTGAAATTAGAAGAGGTGCAAAAGTTCATACAGAAAAAAAATTCTTTCCTGGATATATTCTAATAAAAATGGAAATGACTGACGAAACATGGCATTTGATTAAAGGCCAACCAAAAGTTACTGGATTTTTAGGTTCAAAAGGAAAGCCTGTTGCTATTAGTGAAACTGAAGCTAATAGATTAATTGATCAAATAAGTGAAGGTATTGATAGACCTAGATCAAGTGTTATTTATGAGGTTGGGGAAGAGGTTAGGGTATCGGACGGACCTTTTCAAAGTTTTAATGGTTTAGTTGAAGAAATTGATGAGGATAAATCAAGATTAAAAGTGGCTGTATCTATTTTTGGGAGATCAACTCCTGTGGATCTTGAATATAGTCAAGTTGAAAAAATCTAGTTAATTATAAGCAACAATTATTGTTGCGGAGGAAAATATGGCAAAGAAAATAGAAGGTTACATTAAATTGAACATACCAGCAGGTGCTGCAAATCCTTCGCCACCTGTCGGACCAGCTTTAGGTCAACGTGGTGTAAATATTATGGAATTTTGTAAAGCTTTTAATGTT
>CACBDG010000046.1 GCA_902537945.1 uncultured SAR116 cluster alpha proteobacterium | reverse complement strand
AACTAGGAGATATAGATGGCAAAAAAGAGTGCTATCCAGAAAAACTTAAATAAAGAAAAACAAGTTATTAAAAATAAAGCTAGAAGAGATCGTTTAAAAGCTATTTGTAGTGATAAATCCCTACCTATGGAACAACGTTTTGAGGCTCAACTTAAACTATCTGAAATGCCAAGAAATGGTGCTAAGACTAGATTAAGAAACAGATGTTTGATTACAGGGAGACCTCGTGGTTATTATAGAAAAGTAAAAATGTCACGAATAGCTCTAAGAGAACTAGCTCTATCTGGTCAAATACCAGGTATGGTAAAATCAAGTTGGTAGAAAGGTATTAATTATGTCAATGAGTGATACACTTGGAGATATGCTGACCAGAATAAGAAATGGTCAGTCAGCTAACAAAGCGGTTGTTGAGGCTCCTGCCTCAAGGTTTAGAGCTAATGTATTGGAGGTTCTTAAAAGGGAAGGTTATATTCGAAATTTTTCAAAAATTGAAAAACGTCCTGGCATTCATGAATTTAAGATAGAATTAAAGTACTCTGAAGGCAAACCGGTCATAAGTGAAATTAAAAGAGTTTCTACTCCTGGAAGAAGAGTTTATTCAAGTATTAGTGATTTACCAAGAACTTACAACGGTCTTGGTATATCAATTTTATCCACCCCAAGAGGAGTGATGAGCGATAATGAAGCTAGAGCTGCTCATGTTGGTGGAGAAGTTCTTTGTCAAGTATTTTAGGAGAATATTGATGTCAAGAGTTGGTCAGGCAGTTATAAATATCCCAGATGGGGTAGATGTAAAAAAAGAAAACAATAAATTTTTAGTCAAAGGATCTAAAGGTGAACTCATAGCTCTAATAAGTGAGAATGTTGATGTAAACGTTAAAGATAAAGTGATACATGTTGTACCTAAGGACCAAAACCCACGACACAAGGCTGTTTGGGGAACAACTAGAGCTCTTATTAATAATGCTATTCAAGGAGCAAGTATTGGTTTCACAAAAGATATGGAAATTGTTGGCGTGGGTTACAGGGGAGCACTCCAAGGAAAAAAATTAACACTTAATCTTGGATTAAGTCATCCAGTTGAAATAGAAGTGCCAGATGATATTACTATAAAAATGGATGGTAATACCAAATTTACTATTTCTAGTGCAGACAAACAGAAATTAGGAGAATTTGCTGCTATGGTTCGCTCTAAAAGACCTCCAGAACCTTTTAAAGGAAAAGGTATACGTTATAGCAATGAATTTATTATAAGAAAAGAAGGTAAAAAGAAATAGGGGTTAAAATGGGTAATTCAATATCCTTACACAACAAGAGAAAATTAAGAAATAGAAAAAGTTTGAAAAAAAAATCTTATGGAAAACTAAGATTATCAGTTTTTAGGTCAAGCAAACATATCTATGGCCAGATAATTGACGATAATGAAGGTCTTACTATTGCGGCAGCATCCAGTCTTGAAAGTATTGTAAAAAAACAATTTAAAAACTGTGGAACCAAAGAAGCAGCAACAGTCGTTGGTAAATTAATAGCTGAAAAAGCTATCAAGAAAGGGATTAAGAATGTGGTGTTTGATAGAGGTGGATATATTTATCATGGAAGAATTAAAAACTTAGCTGATGCAGCAAGAGATGCTGGTTTAATATTTTAGGGGTAATAAATGTCAAGAATTGAAAAACAAGATAAAAAAGTCAATAAAGACGATAATGACTTAATTGATAAGTTAGTTGGAATTAATAGGGTTGCAAAAGTGGTTAAAGGTGGTAGACGCTTTGGATTTGCTGCGCTTGTAGTTGTTGGAGATCAGAGAGGGAAAGTAGGGTTCGGAACTGGTAAAGCAAAGGAAGTGCCTGAAGCTATAAAAAAAGCAACTGATGATGCCAAGAAAAATATGGTAAAAGAAGGAAGAACATTGCATCACGATATGAAAGGCCATTTTGGAGCTGGAAAGGTTGTTCTTAGGACAGCTCCATCAGGAACTGGAATTATAGCAGGTGGTCCAATGAGAGCTGTGTTCGAAACCTTAGGTGTGCAAGATGTAGTAGCTAAGTCAATTGGAACTTCAAATCCACATAATATGATCAAAGCAACATTTGACGCCTTCTCATCAATGAGTTCACCAAGAAGTGTTGCAAATAAACGAAGTAGAAAAGTATCTGAAATTTTTGGAAACTCAGTTAAGTCAGATAAAGTCTCTAATGCAAAAGTAGGATAGGAAATATAATGTCAGATAAAAAAAAAATTATTGTTACACAAAAGAAAAGTCCAATTGGTAGACAATCATATCAGAAAAAAACATTGATAGGCTTAGGTTTAAACAAAATTGGACGAAGTAAACAATTAGAAGATACGCCATCAATAAGAGGTATGATCGGTAAAGTTAAGCATCTAGTTGAAGTTGAATAGTTAAACATTTGCTAGATAGGAGAGAGTAATGAAGCTAAATGAAATTAAAGACAATGTTGGCTCTACAAAAAATCACAAAAGAATTGGTAGGGGTATTGGTTCAGGTACTGGTAAAACATCTGGGAAAGGTCATAAAGGACAAAAAGCTAGATCTGGTGTATCTATCAAAGGTTTTGAGGGAGGTCAAATGCCAATTC
>CACBDG010000045.1 GCA_902537945.1 uncultured SAR116 cluster alpha proteobacterium | reverse complement strand
ATCAAAGCCTCAGGTGCTCAGACATCTGGTGAAACAAGAACTAATTCTGCTTTTTCTGTGGGAACTGGTGTTCGCATTATAAATGCAGATAAATTATTCACACAAGGTAATATTGTTTCTACTGATAACGCATTAGACATTTCAATTGACGGATCAGGTTTTTTTCAAGTGTTAATGCCAGATGGAAGAATTGGATTTACCAGAAATGGTGCTTTTGGAAGAAATGCTGAAGGACTCTTAACTACCGCATCTGGATATGTTGTCCAACCTGAGATTGCTATTCCTGAGGGAGTTACAAACATTAACGTTTCTGCAGATGGTATAGTATCTGTTCAAAATCCAGGAGAAGTAGAAGCAGAAGAGGTGGGTCAATTTCAGTTGGCTGATTTTGCTAATTCAAGGGGTTTACAACCGATTGGTCAATCTATGTTAGTTGAAACACCAGCAAGTGGGCCAGCTGTAATAGCTAACCCTTTTGAAAATGGTTTTGGAAGTTTAGTCCAAGGAGCTCTTGAAAGCTCTAATGTAAATGTAGTTCAAGAATTAGTTGATATGATTGAAACACAAAGAGCTTATGAAGTTAACTCAAAAGCAATTTCTGGAGTTGATGATATGCTAAGATTTATAAGTCAAAATCTTTAAGTTAAAGGGGTAAGAATGAAAAGATTAATTTTTACATTAACTTTAGTGATGTTATCAGCATGTTCAAGTTACGTTGAAGAAGCAAATAATCAACAATTCAAACCATTAAGGCCATCATTTGAAGAATTTGAAAAAGCTGAACCATCTAATGGCTCAATATATAGCACTAGCTCAACAGGACTTTTTTCATCTGATAGAAGAGCAAAAAAAGTGGGAGATATTTTATCAGTGACTTTAAGTGAAACTTTCTCATCCAATAAAGCTGTTACAAATTCTTCTGCAAAAGCTGATACAATTGGAGCAGAAGTTGGTCCAACGGGTCTTTTAAGAAATTTTGCTGGGTTAGGTGGAAGTGCTTCTAAGACAAATTCTTTTTCTGGATCTATGGCTACAAATCAGTCAAATAGTTTGAGTGGAACCCTTTCAGCTACCATAGTCAGAGTTTTTCCTAATGGTAATCTAGAAATTAAAGGACAAAAGAAATTAAGAATTACAGAAGGAACTGAATATATTCGACTAAGTGGTATCATAAGACCAGAAGATATATCAACAACTAATACAGTTTCATCTGCAAAAATTGCTGAAGCTCAAATTGAGTATGTAGGTGCAGGAATATTAGATAGTGCTACAAAACCAGGTTGGGGTAGCAAAATCTTTAGAGCAATTTCACCTTTTTAAGGAATTCAGTTATGAAACGTTTTAAATTAAATTTTTTCTTTTTCTTTATTTTTTCAATAATTGTAGAAACTGTTTTTGCAGATAGATTAAAAGACATGGTCAGCTTTGCTGGGATTAGATCTAACCAATTAATGGGATATGGAATTGTTGTAGGACTTGACGGAACAGGTGACTCCTCGCTCGCAGTTACCCTTCAAAGTATGCAATCAACGATATCGCAATTTGGAATGAATGTAGATGCAAGTAGTCTTAGTGGAAAAAATTCTGCAGCGGTTATGATTACTGCAGACTTAGATCCTTTTACAAAAGTGGGTCAAAAAATTGGTGTTACTGTTTCCTCGATGGGAAAAGCAAAAAGTTTAAGAGGAGGAACTCTTTTAATGACGCCATTGAAAGGTGCTGACGGTAAAACATATGCTATTGCTCAAGGAAACCTTGCCGTTGGTGGCTTTGGTGTTGAAGGTGCTGATGGATCCTCTATGTCAGTAAATATTCCAACTGTTGGAACAATATCAAATGGTGCTACAGTTGAAAGAATGGTTGATACACCATTTATCAATTCTGAAAATTTTATAATGAACCTTCATCAAGGAGATTTTACAACAGCTAATAGAATTACTGAAGAAATTAATAAGGTATTTGGTTCTGATGTAGCTAAAGCGCTTGATCACACCTCAATTTCTGTAAGAGCTCCTAAAGATCCTTCCCAAAAAGTAAGTTTTATGAGTTTATTAGAAAATCTTGAGGTGGATCCTGCATCACCAATTGCAAGGGTTGTTGTAAATGCAAGAACTGGAACAATTGTAATTGGAGGTGATGTTAGAGTTACTCCTGCTGCAGTAAGTCATGGTAGTTTAACGGTAAAAGTAAACGAAGACACCAACACTACACCTGGACAAACATTATTTGATGACGCTGGAAATATTACACAAGCTACAGATGCCAATACACAAAACGATACTGAAATAAAAGCGGGCGCAGAAACAGCATCGGCATTTGTTTTTGATGCAGGTACTTCCTTGGCCGATGTTGTTGATGCAATTAATGCAATTGGAACAACTAGTGCTGACTTAGTTGCGATATTAGAAGCTTTAAGAGCAGCTGGTGCTTTAAGAGCACAAATGATTATAATTTAAGGGATGGGTTGATGGATAATTCATTATCTAAAATTAATCATATAAAACATTTAGCTACAAAATCTGTAGATGAAAAAAATCTTAATTTAGTCCAAAAACAAGAAGATAATGACTTAAAAATTGTTGCTGACCAATTTGAATCTATTTTTGTTTTCCAA
>CACBDG010000044.1 GCA_902537945.1 uncultured SAR116 cluster alpha proteobacterium | reverse complement strand
AATTTAAAATTTAAGTTTTGATTAGCATTTTGATTGCTTTCATTATTCTTTTTATCAATAAAATTCATTGCACCTTTTATCGTAAAACCTTCTTCATAAAGCAATTTTTTTATCATTAATAAATTTTCAATATCATTTGAAGAATAATAACGTCTGCCGCTCAAACTTTTTTTGGGATTAATTATAAGAAATTTCTTTTCCCAGAATCTAAGAACATGAGATTGTACACCTATAATTTTTGCTGTTTTAGATATTGTAAAATAGGAGTTGTCATCAACTTTTAAATTAGACATTTTAGTTACTTAAAATATGATTTCAAAACATTGGAAGAACCAAAAGTTACAACATTTCTCTCGTTTATAGGAACTTCGACACCCGTTTTAGGGTTTCTACCTATTCTTGATTTTTTATGTCTTACAGAAAAAGTTCCAAATGAAGATATTTTAACGTCATCACCTTTTTCAAGTTCCTTTAAAATAACCTCTATAATTTCTTCAATTATTATTGATGAATCTGATTGTGATAAACCCACGCTATCACTTATAGATTCTATAATATCATTTCTTGTCCAAGTCTTTTTCATTTTTTTATATTAATACAAATTATTTAAGTTAAAAGTTTTTTTTTAAATTTATGGTTTACCAATTCTAATAATAGAAGCGCCCCAACTTAATCCACCTCCAATTGCGTGAATACCAATTAAATTACCTTTTAAAATTTTATTAGACAACATTGCTTTATCTAGTGCCAGGGGAATTGAAGCAGCACTGGTATTACCATGATCTTTTACAGTTGAAATAACTTTATTTATATCAATTTTCATTTTATCAGCAACAGCTAAAATTATTCTTTGATTAGCTTGATGAGGTACTAACCAATCGATTTCACTAATTTTTTTATTCGAAATTTTTAAAGCTTCATCTAAGGATGATGAAAGTTTATCTACAGCATGTTTAAAAACCTCTTTACCAACCATTTCAATAGAACCAGTTTTTTGATTACTTGACACTCCACCATTTGTTTTTAACAAATCATAAAATTGACCATCTGAATGAATAACACTAGACAAGATACCCCAGTCATCATACTTATTATCAAAATTACTAAATTTTTGAAGGATTACAGCTCCTGCACCATCACCAAATAATACTGATGTTGATCTATCTCCCCAATCTAAAAGCTTAGACATTGAGTCAGCACCAATTACCAAACAATTATTATAAATTCCATCTAACATCATTGATTTAGCAACTGATAATGCAAAAACAAAGCCGGCACATACTGCTTGAATATCAAAAGATACTGCATTAACACCTAACTTTTTTTGAATTAACGAGGCTGTAGATGGAAAAGTATTATCAGGAGTTGTGGTAGCAACTATAATTAAATCAATATCTTTAGTAAAAATTTTTGCATTCTCAATAGCTCTCTTTGCAGCATTAAATCCCATATCAGAAGTTGTCTCATTTATAGAGACAAAATGGCGAGTTTTAATTCCTGATCTTTTTGAAATCCATTCATCAGATGTTTCAACAAATTTTGCAAGATTGTCATTTGAACATTTGTTAATTGGTAGATATGAACCTACCCCAGTTAATAAAATTTTGAAAGAAATTTTAATATCTCCTAATAGTACAAATCTCTAAAGACTATATTCTATTTTATTTATTTTATTCCTTAAATCAGAAATGAAATTATATCTTACCATATCTACAGCAACTCCGATTGCATTAGCGAAGCCAAATGCGTCTGTGCCACCATGACTTTTAACTGCAATACCATTGAGACCTAAAAAAACTGCCCCATTATATTTTCTAGGATCCATTTGAAGTCTAAAATTATTAATAGCCTTTTTAGCAAATAAATACCCAATCTTAGCACTCAACGAACTTGATAGTGTTTTTTTTAAATAAGAGGTTACCAGTAATGCAGTACCCTCAGCTGTTTTTAATGAAATATTTCCACTGAAACCATCTGCAATTATTACATCTGCATAACCTTGAGCAATTTTATCGCCCTCAATAAACCCCTTGTAATTAATTCGTTTTTTTAAACTTATTAAAATTTTTGAGGCTTCTTTTATATAATCAAGACCTTTTTGTTCTTCTTCGCCAATATTTAAAAGAGAAATAGTAGGATCTTTTATTCCCATCACAATATTAGCAAATGCTTGACCCATAAAGGCAAATTGAACCAAATTTTTAGCATCACATTCTATATTAGCACCTAAATCTAACATGCAACTTTCTCCAACAATAGTAGGAAAATAAGCAACAATTGCAGGTCTAGTAATTCCTTCCATTGGTCTTAAAATTAATTTTGACATTGCCATTAAAGCCCCTGTATTTCCTGCTGAAACCAAACCATCTGCCTTACCTAACTTAACTGACTGAATTGCCATTCCCATAGATGAATTTTTACCTTTTCTTATAGCTAAACTAGGTTTATCATTTGAACTTATGATTTCATTAGTATGAATAATATTTGAGTTGTTTAGTATTTCTTGTGAGTTTATTAATGGTAATAACTCATATTTATTACCAAAAAAAGTATATGTTAAATGCGGATACCTAATTTTTGATTGGGCTGCTCCGTTTATGACTATTTCAGGAGCATTATCACCA
>CACBDG010000043.1 GCA_902537945.1 uncultured SAR116 cluster alpha proteobacterium | reverse complement strand
TAAAAAAACTTGAGCCCACTGGTATATTTTCTCAAAATTTATCGGAATGTTTGAAATTACAATTAATTGAAAACAAACAATTTGATGAGCACTTTAAATTACTTCTTGATAACTTGCATATGTTACCGTCTGGAAAATTTAAACAGGTAAGTAAAATTTGTAAAGTTTCCGAAAAAAAATTATTTGAAATGATAAAACTATTAAAAACTCTTAACCCAAAACCTGCTGAAGAGTTTAATCAAGAAAATATGCATATAGACCAACCAGATATAATTGTAAATAGAACTGAAAAAGGATGGCGTATCGATTTAAATGGCTCAACTTTACCTTGTGTTAATTTAGATGAAAGTTATATCCAGGAGATTGATAATTACAAATTAGATGAAAAGGGGAATTGTTTTGCATTTGAAAAAATCGGGGAAGCACGTTGGTTAAAAAAAGCTGTTGAACAGAGAAATAAAACAATCCTAAAAGTAACATCGGAGATTGTAAAAAAACAAGCTGGTTTTTTTAGACATGGTTTAAGCCATATGAAACCAATGATACTGAAGGATATATCCGATGCAATTGGAATGCATGAAAGTACAGTTTCGAGGGTTACAAATAGTAAACTAATTCTTACAGAATGGGGGGTTATGCCATTAAAAAATTTCTTTTCTGCTTCTATATCAGGATCAGAAAATTCAGAATTGCATGCTGCTTCTGCGGTAAGAGAAACTATTAGATCTTTAATCTCTAATGAAATTGCTGGAAAACCACTAAGTGATGATAAGTTAGCTGGAATTTTGAATAAGGAAGGTATGGATGTTGCTAGAAGAACAGTAGCTAAATATAGAGATATGTTGAACATACCATCTAGCTCACAAAGAAGAAGGCAAGCTAGATTATTAAAATTTGCATCAAATTGATTTTATTTTTCAACAAAAATAGTTTTAAAAATTTGATTGAGATTTTTCAGTTTTTGAGTTCAATATATATTTTAATGGAATTTCGTCTTTATACTTCTTCCTACCCTTTTGATCATAGTAATCTATTTCAATGATATAGTCGTTTAGGTTGTTTAAAATATAACTTTTATTGTTTGTAGATGTGTTAAAAGTTTCTAAAAACATAATTAATCTCCTTGTTAAAGAAAAATTAATGCATTAGTTATGCCAAATTAATCAGTTAAGATCTTTATTTGCATAATTTTTCAAACTTGTCCTACTTAAAAGATTTCTTCCAATTTTGATGTAGGTAGCAGGATTTTGAGATTTTCCATTCACAGAGATTTCATAATGAAGATGAGCTCCTTTTACCTTGCCAGTTCTACCCATTTTCCCAATTACTGTACCCTCACTAACTAGATCACCTCGCCTTACCATAATTTTTGCTAAGTGACCGTATGTAGTCATTATCCCATAATTATGTCTAATTCTAATAACTTTTCCAAAGGATCCGTGATACCCAGCAAAAACTACAGTTCCGTCTGCAGACACTGTCACATTTTCCTGCCATGTTCCTGCTAAATCTATACCATGATGCATTCTATATTTACCAGTTACAGGATGCTTTCTAGGACCATATGGACTAGATACATAGTAATGCTCCATTGGTGGTTTTAATGGAATATTTTGAAGAGCGTCTTTATAAATTGAAAGTAAGTTTATTCGATCTTTTAGACCTTTATAAAAATCATTACTATCTGGATCAACTGGGAAGTTTTTTCGAGTAATAGATTTTAAACTCACTAAGTCGTTATCATTCAACTGAACATTAATAGATTTGAAAACATTTTCCATTTGTAATAGTTCGTTATCAACAGAGGCAAGAAAACGAATTGTTTTTACTTTTTCATTAATTTTTGGTGGTTGTGGAACCAAATTATTGTTTATATCAAGATTAGCAGATTTCTCAGAAATAAAAATATTGCTTTCGTTTAAAATAGGAGTTGTAAAATTAACGGGTAAATCTTGATTTCTCATGGTTTTATTGAACAAATCAAAACTATATTTTTTATTTATTTTTTGGCTATTTAAGTTTTTTGTATCTAATAAAGTATTGTTTCTAAGAAATGCTGTTGTTTTACCATCTAAAACGTAATTATTGTTATTAGTTTCTTTATTATTTAAAGGTTCATAGTAAATTGAATTTTTTTTATCAATTAAAGAATAATTCTTAAGAATAGGTAATGAAATATTTGACTGGTCCTCAGTATTTGTATTAACCACAGTATCTGAATCATTTTCTATTGGACTACTTATATTTGCAGAAGCTTCTGTAATTATATCATTTTTTTTTGCGACATCGATAGCAGAATAAATTCCTTTAGCAGACCAATAAACTATGCTTGTTAAACCTATTATGGTTGACATTATAACACTAGCATAATGAACAGGTTTGAATGCTATTTCAATAGGACCCCGCTTAGTGAATATTAAAAAACGTCTTTCTGAAAACAGTCCTACTTTTTTATCTTTTTTTATTTCTTCTCCAAAACGTTGTCCAGTTTTTACAGGAGGTAGTCTTTTTCCAAATTTATTGATTGTGGTATTTACCACTCCTTACTCCATACCTAGATATAAAAAATACAAAATTCCAATATTAGATAATATTTGTAAAGTTACCAAAAGTATCAAAATCTTACTAGAAACTGGGTTCTTCACTGACAGACTTAAAGAAGGAAATGTTTCATTTTTTATAAAATT
>CACBDG010000042.1 GCA_902537945.1 uncultured SAR116 cluster alpha proteobacterium | reverse complement strand
TCACAACTTTTCCAACATTTATTCCTGATGGCAACCTACCTCCATGCCCAGAGGTTTCAACAACTTCACCTTCAATTGGATTAGCTTTAGAAGATAAAAATTTTATCTTCAATAATTTGCCACTTTGACCTTGAACAACTGCAGGCCAATTACTGTTGGTTAAATATATTGGGATCATAGAATTGATGTCAATTATTAATAAAATCCTACTTGTTTTCAGACTAACATTTACCACATATCCAACTAACCCCATAGAGGATATAGCTGGTTGTCCAATTTGTATACCAAAGTTTTTACCTGCATTTATTAAAACAGTATTAGCAAAGACCCCTCCTGGTGCTGTTATGGCTCTACCAGTAATAATTTGACTTTTTCTTTTTGGTAAAACTTTTAGTAGTTCTCTAAGTTCCAACAATTCAAGCTCTTGGCTTGATGTTTTGCTATTTATAACTTTGAGTTTTCTAACTTCACTTTTTAATCTAATATTTTCTTCTCTGAGTGAACCAGCAGATTTTACGTCTTCAAAAACTTCTGATATTTCTTTAACTGGTTTATTTAAAACAAAAGTAACAGGAGCCAAAAAATCAGAAAGAAAAGCTTTAACATTTCTAATAGCAATAAGGTCTAATTTTCCTAAAAATACTAGTACCAAACACAATAAGATCAAAATGAAATTAAAATTTTTCCCACTTTTCAATGATTTTAAATTTGACGGCTTTCCTGAAACCATCTTATCTCACTCATAAGTTATTTTAAGATTAATATTATGCACCTATAAGAACGTTTCTCAGTGATTTCATTTCATCAAGACAGCGACCTGTTCCCATAACCACACAGGTAAGGGGATCTTCGGCAATTACGACAGGCAATCCTGTCGCTTCTCTTATTGTAGTATCTAATTCACCTAAAAGAGCACCTCCTCCAGTCAAAACAATACCTCTTTCAACAATATCTGCAGCTAACTCGGGAGGTGTTTGTTCAAGAGCAGTTTTAGTAGCCTCTATAATTTGTCCTACAGGTTCAGCCAAGGCTTCACATATTTGAGCTTGATTTATTTCAATTTCCTTAGGTACTCCATTAACTAAATCTCTACCTCTTACCTCAATACTTGCTCCAACACCATCTTTTGGAATTTTTGCAGTAGCTATGCCCTTTTTTATCCTTTCAGCTGTCATTTCGCCTATTAATAAGTTATGATGACGTCTAATAAATGCTACAATGGCCTCATCAAATTTATCACCACCAACCCTTACAGAGCGAGCATAAACAATATTACCTAATGATAAAATTGCAACTTCTGTGGTTCCACCACCTATATCAACAACCATTGATCCTGATGCTTCAGTAACAGGTAGATTTGCCCCAATTGCAGCAGCCATAGGTTCTTCAATAAGATAAACTCTTCTAGCTCCAGCTGCTTCTGCAGATTCTTGGATTGCTCGCCTTTCGACTGCAGTGGCTCCTGAAGGAACGCAAACAACTACCTGCGGACTTACTAATGTTGATCTTTTATGAACTTTCCTTATAAAATGTTTAATCATTTCTTCAGCAACATCAAAATCTGCGATGACACCATCAGCCATAGGTCTTATAGCTCTAATATTACCAGGTGTTTTTCCTAACATTGTTTTAGCTTCTTCGCCCACTGCTAAAACTTGAGATTTACCTCTTATTTCAGTAATAGCAACGACCGAAGGTTCATTCAAAAGAATTCCTTGTCCTTTAACATAAACTAGAGTGTTAGCCGTACCCAAATCAATGGCTAGATCAGCTGAGAAAAATCCACGCACATATCCAAACATATGATATCCCTTCTAAAAGTTTAATCCATACTTACGAAAAAAACTTTCCAAATTATATTCAAACTAGTAACTTAAATCAAAGAATAAATAAATATTAATTTTTATCTTTATCCACTAATCTATTTTCAGTTATCCAGGGCATCATAGCTCTAAGTTCTTTTCCCACAGCTTCAATTGGATGTTCCGAAGCTTTTTTTCTAGTCGCCTTAAAACTTGTTTGATTTACTTTATTTTCTAACATCCAGTCTTTAGTAAATTTTCCTGATTGAATATCTTCAAGTATTCTTTTCATTTCAGCTTTTGTATCAGATGTTATTAATCTGGGCCCAGTCACATATTCACCATATTCAGCAGTATTACTAATTGAATAATTCATATTTGCTATACCACCCTCATAAATAAGATCAACTATCAACTTTACTTCGTGAAGACACTCAAAATAGGCCATCTCGGGTGCATAACCAGCTTCAGTTAAAGTTTCATATCCTGCTCTAATTAGCTCTACTAAGCCACCACATAAAACTGTTTGTTCACCAAATAGGTCAGTTTCGCATTCCTCTTTAAAAGTGGTCTCAATAATTCCAGAACGACCACCTCCAATAGCACATGCGTATGATAATCCAATATCATGCACATTACCTGATATATCTTTGTCAATTGCAATTAAACAAGGAACACCACCACCTCTTTGATATTCTGACCTCACTGTATGTCCAGGACCTTTAGGAGCAACCATAAAAACATCAATATCATTTCTAGGCTCAATTAGATTAAAATGTACATTTAATCCATGCGCAAAAGCTATTGCAGCTCCAGATTTCATATTCTGTTCAATATCATTCTTGTAGATTTCACCCTGAAGTTCGTCAGGTGTCAACATCATTATTACATCTGCCCATTTAGATGCATCTGCGACGTTCATTACTTTAAAGCCCGCAGATTTTGC
>CACBDG010000041.1 GCA_902537945.1 uncultured SAR116 cluster alpha proteobacterium | reverse complement strand
GTATTGAACCATCGATTGGTCTCACAAAACCATCTATTGTTTTGGCCAATGGAACTTCTGATCCAAAAGTAGTAGCAAGTTGTGCAACTTTTACAGTTTGACCAAGTGGTGCGTTTAATGGCTCAATCTCTATTATTCCATCACCAGATATTGAAATTTTTCTATGTGGTGGAATTGTGACTGGTTCTAAATCTACACTTAAAGGCTGTGTTCCTGTACCATCTCTTAATGTACCATCTGCAGAAACCTTGAAGTCACCTCTTCTTGATAATGCTATTTTACCGTTAGCAGGTTTTACAATGAAATAACCAGAACCATCGACAGCAAGATCTAGTGGGGCTCCTGTTTGTTGCACAGGTCCTGGGGTAGCATCAAACCCTCCAGGTTCTTGCAATGCCATTACCCTTGGGTCAATACCTTTATCTCTATCTAAATATACAGAAGCAAAGTTAATTTGAATATCTTTTTGGAAACCTGTAACGCTAATATTTGCTAAGTTTTGAGCTGTTACTGATTGGTTGTCTCTTAAAATATTCATACTGTTAAGAGCTGTATAAATACTTCTATCCATAGTTTTTACCCCTTAAATTTATTACTCAATTATGTTCTAATTTGAATAATAGCCTGTGTTAGACTTGTATTAGTTTCAATTGTCTTAGCGTTAGCTTGGAAGTTTCTTTGCGCGGTAATTAAGTTAACCAACTCTTCAGTAATATCAACGTTTGATCTTTCTAATGAACCGGATAGAATTGTACCATAACCGTCTGCACCAGCTTCTCCAACTGCTGCCACACCCGAAACAGAAGTTTCCACATAAGTAGCATTACCGATTTGTTTTAATCCATTTTGGTTATTAAAATTAACCATAACCAATCTTCCAAGGGCAATATTTAAACCGTTAGTGTAGTTAGCACTAACTAATCCGTTAGCAGCAATATCCAAGCCATCCAACTTACCAACGGTTTGTCCATCTTGCGTAACAGTCCTAACGTTAAAATCAGAAGCAAATTGTGTTGAACCATCAAAATCAAGATCTAAATCAATTGACAGAGCATTAGTTCCAGCAGCTGCGTCTGCTGCAAAGTCACCTTTATAATTTACTTTTTGTGTGGGACTTACTAAGTTACCTTGAGTATCAAAAGTTAACTCACCAGGTCTTAAAAAAACCTTCGCAAAAGTACCATCAGTTGTAGGTGTCCAAGCGTTATCTGGTGCAAGGGTGGTAGTGGTGCCCGCATCATTAACGTACAAAGATTGTCCTGTATCAGATTTAGCAATTGTATTTGCCATATTAACAAATGATGGTGTTGTTCCTGTTACTAGTTCAAGATCATCTAATCCCATACGAGCACTTGCAGAGACAAATATTTTACTGTTCAATCCGGTTGTACCTGTAGTAAATGTAAATGAATTACTAGTTGAATTATACACAACAGTAACACCATTAACAGTATTACCTGAAGTGTCTTCCATTTGATTAATTCTTGATTGAAGAGATGAGGCAAGAGATGTTCCGTTATATACTCCTTCAGGCACTTTAATAGCTGCTGTTATATCATTAACGTTTACAACAAAAATTGTCTCTTCAGCAGCGTCTGATAAGAAGAAGTCTTCAGACAAGTCTTCGTTTGATGTCTTACCATTTAAAACAGCAGGTTCGGATTTTAAACCTTTTCCAGCTGTGTCTGCTGTTACTGTAGTAATTCCATTAGTAGCATTTATACCTAATAATGCACTTGTCCCACCTGTACCTTCCGTAGACGCGGTTGCAACACCATCTACAATAGCTAATCTTCCAATCTCTATGTTTGACGCTGCTTGTCCAGAATCTCCAACACCTACGGCAGAATTTGCAGGAATATTTTCTCCTGTTGATCCACTAGCAATGCTAAATTTTCTCGTAAGGTTGTTGTAAGATACCTCCACTCCAAAAGCTTGTTGAGTGTCAGCCGCTATTTGGTCACCAGTAAAAAGAACTGACTCAGCTTTTAAAACTGCACCACCTCCAATGTTGGATGAAGCTTTATTACTCAATGTTTTAAGACCTATGGCGTTAGCTTGGTTACCTTCTCCAGGACCAAAAGCTGAAAATGAAAACATTTTACTTGCAGTTGAAGTTCCAATTTTAGAAGGAATTCCTTGTAGAGTAAAATTTTGACCAGAAATATCATAACCAATTTTTAAAGCAGGATCATTCTCATCGACCCAATCGTCTGTGATAGAAAGTTCCTGGAAAATATCAGCATTATCACTATGACTAGCTTGTGCTGTACCGCCTGCTCCACGAGTTAAGCCAGTAAATGATGTAGCTGTTTTTCCTGTATAAGCTATAAGTTCAGTTCCGATTCTAATAAAGCCAGAATCTTCAAAACCTGCCGTAGAATCAACAGTCAAACTTGTTACAGAATCATCAATAGCTCCATCAAGTTCAGTTGTTCTTGTCTCAAGTCCTAATGTCTCAACACTTGAAACCAAACTCACTTCTGCAAGAAGATCAATATCTAAATTATCAGCAGCAATTGCTGCAGTAGTTCCATTGGCCGCTCTTGTAATGCCAGTTAAAGTAAGAGAAACCACATCACTTGTAGGAAAAGGTCTAGTTGTAGTATTTGCTGTCCAACCGGTATAGGTAATATGCTCAGTGCCAACTAATAAAGTACCTTGCTTAGGAAATTCAGCATTACTTAAATTATCAATTACCAAACTCCCACCATTTGGAGGGTTAGTAGCAGTTAATTGACCTTGAAGTTTTGCTTCAGAAGCAGTGAATGTACTTGTGTGTCCTTGACCTTTAGCTCCAATTGTAAAAGAAGTTGCAGTTTTTGCCGTATAGGTCATTTTTTCATTTCCTACCAGTATGGTTCCTGTAGCAGGAAAACCTTCTGTAGATCCAACTGTTAATGTTCCACCAGCTGCAGGGGCATTGCTTGCAACTTTTGCAACAGCAAACGTACTTCTTAATTGATCAGTAAAACCACTAAATTTATCTTC
>CACBDG010000040.1 GCA_902537945.1 uncultured SAR116 cluster alpha proteobacterium | reverse complement strand
AATTTAAGAGTTACTCTTCTACTTGGATCATCACACGATTTAAATGTTGCATTCATATTTACTAGACCAGCATTTGTTATTTTATTTTTTATAATGACCTTCACTTCTTTGTTTATCTTAAAAAGAAGAAAGTTAAGAAAATTAGAAAAAATTAATAATTAATTTAGATTGGAAATTATATGAAGACTGAATTAAACAACCCCAGAGATAAAATAAAAGTTGTTACCATGAATGGTAGCTTGATGCCTTTAAATAAAGCTAAAGTTTCAGTTACTGCTCCTGGACTGTCATATGCGGCACTAGTATTTGAAGGTATTAGGGCATATTGGAACGATAAATTAAATGAATTATATATTTTTAGATTAGATGAACACTTAGTAAGATTTACAAATTCTATGAGGCTTTTGAAATTCTCTGAATTTCCAGATTCTTCTACTATTAAAGAGGATATTTTAAAAAATTTAAAAGCTAATAATTATCAAGAAGATATTTACATTAGGCTTCAAGGCTATATAGACGATTGGGGAGAAATGGCTTTGCAAACTCCTGTAAGCACTTCAATCGTAAGTTATCCTAGACCAAGAGCAGTTGCATTTAAAGAAGGTAAAAATTTTACTGTAAGTTCATGGCAAAGACTGGATGATAATGCGAGTCCACCACGCATAAAAGCATCTGCAAATTATTTAAATAGTAGATTGGCTAGTATTCAAGCTAAAGAGAGCGGTTATGATGGTGGAATAATGTTAACATCAAATGGCAAGGTAAGTGAGGGACCAGGTGGTTGCATTTTCATAATTAGAAATGGCACTTTGATTACTTCAAATATAACTAGTGGAATTTTAGAAAGTATTACTAGAGATAGTATCATAGAAATTGCAAAGAAATTTAATTTAAAAGTGGAAAGTCGAGAAGTTGATAGGACTGAATTATATATTGCTCAAGAGATTTTTTACTGTGGTACCGGACAAGAAATAATGCCAATTTTAAGTGTTGACAAAATGCTCGCTGGAAATGGTAAGCCAGGTGAAATAACTAGGTTTTTGCAAAATAAATTTACAGAGATTGTTAGAGGTAATAATAAAGAATTTAATGAATGGATTTATCCTGTATACCAATAACAAGGAAGAGAAATATGAATAAAATTGATCCAATTAAACTTGGAATTATATGGAAAAGACTTAACGGGATGATAGACGAAGTTGCAGAAAGTTTTATTCGTTCTTCTTTTTCAGCGGTAGTTAGAGAAAACTATGACATGGCTTTTAGTCTTCTTGATATTCACGGAAGACAATTCATTCAAACAAAAAAAAGTATTCCTTCCTTTATCGGAACACTGCCACACACACTCCAAGAAATCTTAAAAAAAATACCAGCTGATCATTTTTCTGAGGGTGATGTTGTAATTTCAAATGACTCTTGGTTAGGTACAGGTCACCTTAACGATATAACAATGGTAGCACCTATTTTTAAAAATAAAAAATTGATTGCCTTTGCAGGTAGTACCGCTCATACGGTTGATATTGGAGGGGCACCATCACCAAATGCTCAAGATAGTTATGAAGAAGGGTTATGTATTCCTATTTGTAAAATAGTAGAAAAAGGGATTGAAAATAAAGTAGTAATAGATTTTTTACAACAAAATCTAAGAGAACCTGGAGAAACACTTGGAGATATTAGAGCTCAATTTTCAGCATATGATGTGGCTACAAAAAAATTATTAACATTATTAAATGAAGAAAAATTGAATGATTTGGACCAAATTATTTCAAACATTTTAAAAAAATCAGAACAAAGCATGAGAAAAAAAATTAAGGATATTCCTGATGGGAAGTATGTTGATGAAATGTTTGTAGATGGCTTTGATAAGCCTCTAAAGATCAAATCCCTTATCGAAGTTAAAAAAGATAATATTATCATTGACTTCAGTGGAACATCAAAACAGATAAATAGGCCGATTAACAGTGTCTTTAATTATACCTATGCATATGCCTGTTATGCTTTAAAATGCGCTATTGATCCGAACGCTCCAAATAACGACGGATCATTTAGACCAGTAAAAATTATAGCTCCTATAGGGACTATTGTTAATCCAACTAGACCAGCGCCAGTTTGGGGCAGGCATTTAACAGGTCATTATATACCTCCAGCAATCTATGGCGCTTTATCAAAAGTAATTCCTAAGAACATAATTGCTGAATCAGGATCACCTTTATGGAATATTTACTTTAAAGGACGACAAGAAAATAACGATAAACCTTTTGTTAAAATGTTTTTTATGAATGGAGGTCACGGTGCAAGAAGTGGTAGTGATGGTCCAGGATGTTTAAGCTTTCCTAGCAATGTGTCAAATCAATCTATAGAACAATTTGAAAACCAAGCTCCATTATTGGTTCATGAAAAATCTTTTGCAAAAGACACACAAGGAGTAGGAAAATATGTTGGAGGTCCGGCTCAGAAAATCTCATTTGAATCAAAGTCTTCAAAAACTATCATGATGACTATTAGGCATGAAAGAGTAATACACCCTCCCAGAGGAATATTAGGTGGAGGAGATGGTTCTAAAGGAATTGATCTTGTAAATAATAAAAAAATACCTGCAAAAACTTCTTATCCTCTTAAATTTGGAGATATAGCAACTTTTCAAACGCCTGGTGGAGGTGGAATGTATACTCCCAAAAAAAGGGATAGAAAAAAAATAATAAACGATATTGAGAGTGGATTATTAAGCTCCAAAAAGGCTAAATTGATTTATAAAAAACAGGTTGAAAGGAACAATGATGCCTAATCAACCTATTCAATTTTTAATTGGTGTAGATATTGGTGGTACGTTTACAGATATTGTTGTAGTTGACCAGATAAGTGGAAAACAATTTAATGGTAAAATTTTAACAACTCCAATAAATCCTTCAGAAGCTGTTTTGTCAGGTGTTAAAGAAATACTTTCAAGGCATAAAATTGATCCAAAAAAATGTAGAATTATACATGGGACAACTCTAGTAGCTAATGCATTAATAGAAAGAAAGGGAGTAAAAACTGCTCTTCTTACAACAAAAGGATTTAAAGATGTTTTAGAAATAGGTAGAGAGTGGAGATATGATTTATTTGCCCTAGATTTAGAAATGCCAACACCAATCGTTCAGAGAAATTTGAGGTTTGAAGTTCCAGAAAGACTCGATTTTGAAGGTAAAGTTATAAAAAAATTAGATGAGAAAGAAGTAATAAAAGTAGCTAAAGACATAAAAAAAACAGGTGTAGAAACTTTAGCTATTGTTTTCTTACATTCATTTAAAAACTCTAAACATGAGAAACTTGCGAAGAAAATAATACAAAAACATATACCTGGTTTGAACATATGTTTGTCTAGTACTGTTAGCCCTG
>CACBDG010000039.1 GCA_902537945.1 uncultured SAR116 cluster alpha proteobacterium | reverse complement strand
CTTCATTTTTAATTTCAAGATTTTCTAATGCATAATTAATAAAATTTATTTTTAGAGTAATAGAAGCAGCTTTAATAGCAGATCCTGAATTTGCTACTGACAAACTGCTAGCAGTAATACCTTCATTAGGTGAAATATCAGTGCTTAATTTAATAATTTCTATTTGATCATATTTAATTTCAGTGATTTTAGAGGCAATTAATGCTAGTGTAGAGCTGATGTGTTGACCTATATCAATTTTACCGGAGTAAACTTTTAAAATTCTAGGATTACTAAAATCAAACCAATGAGTTAATTTGTTGTAACTATTTATACTAGGGCCACTATTAAATCCCTTCATTATTTACTTACCCTAATTTTCTATTAAACTATCAATCGCTTTTAATACAACAGAATGAGATCCACAACGACACAAATGGCCATCTAAAGCATTTTGAATTTCTTGTGACGAAGGTTTTTTAATTTTATCAAAAAGTGCTGTAATACTTATGATAATCCCACTAGTACAATAACCACATTGAGCAGCATTAAAATTTCTAAAAGCTTCTTGCACATGATTTAATTCACCGTCAATTTTTAGTCCTTCTACAGTTATTATTTCTTTTTTTTCACATTCAATTGCTAATAAATTACATGAAAGTTTTTTTTCACCATCGATAATTACAGCACAACTACCACATTGTTCAAGGCCACATCCAAGTCTAGTGCCTGTTAAACCAAAATCATTTCTAATGGCATAAACAAGCGGTTTATCATTGTAAATATTTATCTTCTTAGATAATCCATTTATTTTTAATTCACATTCAACTTTTGACATAACAAACCTTGAAGTTTATTAAATAATTAATTGCATAAATAAGTATAAAATATTGTTATTAAACAATATTTATAATATTTTATTTTACCTTTATTTTATCTTGCAGTCCAGCCACCATCTACAAGGATACTTGATCCTGTCATTAAAGAAGAAGCCTCAGAGGCCAAAAATACAAATGGCCCCATCAAGTCAGTTACTTCGCCTAATCTACCAATAGGTATCATTCCAATAGTTGCTTTTTTAAAGTCTGCGTCCTTTAAAAATGGTTCAGTCATTGGGGTTTGAATAAAGGTTGGACAGATTGCATTAACTCTTATACCATTCGGCCCTAATTCAATTGCTAATGATTTTGTAAAACCTTCAATAGCAAACTTACTTGAACAATATGTAGTTCTGTTAGGTCCACCTACATGCCCCATCTGTGAAGAAACATTGATAATAGAACCCTTTATATTATTATCTAACATTTTTTTAACAACTAATTTTGTTAAACTTATTACAGATCTTACATTTAAAGACATAACATAATCAAAGTCTTCTATTTTTGTATCTACGAGTTTTGCTGGCCTATTAGTACCAGCATTATTTATGAGTATGTCAAAAGGCTCAGCATTATTAATAAAACTTGCCACATCATCTTCTTTATTAACATCCAAAACTTCATAAGATGCTTTATAACCTTGACTATTAATGTGATTTGTTAAATCTTTTAATTCTTTTTCTGTTCTAGAAACTAAAGTCACGTTTGCACCCGACTCTGCTAAAGCAATAGAAGCACCCATCCCTATGCCTCGTCCTGCTCCAGTCACCAAAGCTTTTTTTCCTTCCAATCTAAAACTTGGTAATTTTGGATAATTCATGCTTTCTCCTATTCTGCAGCAGCGTATGGCTCAATATTTCTTCCACCATACCTTCTTACTCTAACGTTAGCCTGCTCACCATGACCAGAAAAACCTTCTAAAGCACATAATCTTGAGCAATACTCTCCAACAAGAGCCGAGGCCTCATCAGTTAAAACTTTTTGGTAAGTACAAGTTTTTAGAAATTTACCAACCCATAATCCACCAGTGTATCTTGCAGCTGTTTTAGTTGGTAAGGTATGGTTAGTGCCTATAACTTTATCTCCAAAGGCAACATTTGTTCTTGAACCTAGAAACAAAGCTCCATAATTAGTCATATTTTTGTGAAAATAATCAGGATCTTCTGTCATGACTTGAACATGCTCAAATGCCAAATCGTCTGCAACCTCAACCATTTCATCAAGATTATCACAAACTATAACCTGACCATATTCTTTCCATGAAACTTTAGCAATTTCGGATGTTGGTAAAATTTCTAACTGCCTTTCAACTTCTTTTATTGTTTCAAGAGCAAGTTTTTCTGAGTCAGTTAATAAAATAGCTGGGCTAGTAGGTCCATGTTCTGCTTGACCTAGTAGATCAATTGCACATATCTCAGGATCAGATGATTTATCAGCAATTATAAGTGTTTCGGTAGGACCTGCAAACAAATCAATTCCAACTCTACCAAATAATTGACGCTTTGCTTCAGCAACAAACATATTACCCGGACCCACTAACATATCTACGCCATTTATAGTTTCGGTGCCGATTGCCATTGCAGCAACTGCTTGTATTCCTCCTAAACATAATATCTTATCTGCTCCACCCATATGCATTGCAGCTACAATAGCAGGATGAGGCTCTCCACCTTGAGGAGGTGCGGATGCTATAATATCTTTTACTCCAGCTACTTTAGCTGTCAAAACTGACATGTGTGCAGAAGCTACCATTGGGTATTTACCTCCAGGAACATAACAACCTACAGCATTCATTGGTATATTCTTATGACCTAAAATCACACCTGGCATAGTCTCCACTTCTAAATCTTTAACACACTCAAGTTGCTTTTGAGCAAAATTCCTTACTTGAGTTTGTGCAAATTTAATATCTTCAATATCTCTTTTAGATACTTTGCTTATTGCCGTTTCTATTTCTTCTTTACTTAAAATAAAATTGTCAGGTGAGTAATTATCAAATTTAATTGAAAGCTCTCTAACTGCCTCATCACCTCTTTTAGCTACATCTTGTAGAATTTTTTCAACTGTTTTTCTAACCTCTGCATCTGCTTCTACAATTTCTTTCTCAGACTTTCCATTTTTTAACCACTTTGCCATTTATACCTCATTTATTTAAAATTATAATTTTCTCAAAATATTTCTTAATTTTTTTTTATCAAGAAATTTTACTATTCCAGTATGTTAAAGGTTCTAAATTACAAAAATCAAAATCAGTAACCTTACCTACTAAAATTTGGTGATCACCACCAGGATAATCATTCCACTTAACACAATCAAACCAAGCAAGACAATTATCTATCAATGGAAACCCATTATTACTTCTTTGCCAATTAACATTTTTAAATTTACTTTTGGATTTTGAAGAGAAAATATTACACAAATCCAATTGATTTTTTGACAAAATATTAACTACATATCCATTGGAGTTTTTAAAAAAATTATAACTTGGTTGTTTTTTATCTATACTCCAGAGAATGAGTGGTGGGTTTAAAGATACAGAGGAAAAACTATTCACTGTCATTCCTATAGGGCTTCCTGAGTTATCAACTGCAGTAACAATAGT
>CACBDG010000038.1 GCA_902537945.1 uncultured SAR116 cluster alpha proteobacterium | reverse complement strand
CATATGTATTGCTTAATAAAATCAGGTCTTCGTTACTAATAATATTTGAGGATGGTTTGAAACCAAAAACTCCACAATAAGACGCTGGTATTCTTACTGATCCCATTGTGTCAGTACCAATAGCGTTATTAACTAAACCAGATGAAATTGTAGCTGCACTTCCTCCTGATGATCCTCCGACAGAAAAATTTATGTTTCTAGGGTTAAGGCATCTTCCGTAAAAACTAGATGTGGTGCTCCCTCCAAATGCGGCTTCATCCATATTAGTTAATCCAACAATAATTCCACCATTTTTCTTAATCATTTTTATAATCGGATCATCTTCTAAAGATGTATTGTTTTTAAACTCCTCTATGCCAGCATTAAATGGAAATGAATTAACTTTAATATTTGCTTTTACAGCAAATAACTCTCCATCAATTTGAGATAACTTTTTCATCCTACCATCTGCATTTTTAGCGTGTTTTAATGATGTATCTTTATCTGTATGAATAAAAATGTTGTGTGATTTAAAATTTTCTAAATTTTTAAAAAAATTATTTACTTTGTCTTGAGATGTGTTGTTAATACTCATTCAAACAATTTATTCTCATGTATTAAAAATTAAAAGGAAAAGTTTGAATGTCTTACGGATTGATTTTTGAATCTTTAAAAAAAAATAATCTTCAAAATTGGCTCCTTTATACTAAGCATGATTTTTTAAAACAATTGTCAGATAATTCATTGAAAAAAGATTGTTTTTTAAATTATTTAAAACAAGATTACCTTTTTCTTATTCAATTTTCTAAAGCCTGGTCATTGGCAGTTCTAAAATCAGATAATTTAGATGAAATGAAAATTTCTGCAAGCACAGTCAATGACCTTATTAATTTTGAAATGCAATTGCATATTGATTTATGTAATGAATATGGAATTTCAAAAACTGATTTGGAAAATACAGATGAGCAGAATGAAAATATAGCTTACACAAGGTATGTACTTGAGTTAGGCTATTCGGGTGATTTTTTAGACTTATTATCTGCATTAGCTCCATGTGTCCTTGGATATGGTGAAATTGGTTTAAATTTAAAGGATTTTAAACCAGATAATTTCATGTATCTAAAATGGATCAAAACTTATGCTAGTAATGAATACCAAGAAGTATGTAAAAATGTATCTAAATTGATAGACAATGCATTTCTAATTAGGCTAGGTGAGAATTATACAGATACATATAAATGGGTTCAGACAAACAAAATTTTTAACAAAGCAACTTTGCTTGAAGTAGATTTTTGGAACATGGCATTAAAGTAATTTAAAAGGGTATTATTTTTCAAATACCCCTTAAAAAAACAACTATGAAAAACTATTTTGTGCCACTGTCATTGCAACTAGCATCGGGATAGACAAAATTGTATTTTTTCTGGAAAATAACATTGCTTTTTTTGCAGCTTTTGCTTTGGTTTCTGCATCAACTTCTACAATTCCAAGTGCTTTCTTTTGATTAGGCCAAATAACTAACCATACATTTAAAAACATTATTATAGCAAGCCACATTCCAACTCCTATAGGCCAATGTCCATTTGAAAAAGTCATAGCATCATGAAGGTATCCATTTAGATGAGCTAAAATAAAACCTGTAACAACAGTTGCTACTGCTCCCCATCTAAACCACCATAATGCAGCTGGAGCAATTACCTTACTTATTGCAGGCTTTTGATCATCTGGAATATTAGGCATATTCGGAATTTGTACAAAATTGAAATAATACAAAATTCCAACCCACATAACTCCAGATAAAACATGAAGCCATCTTAGTAGCCACATATTAAATGCGGTCTGATCGAATGATCCTTGTGCTAAAAAAAATATTAATATAATTGCAAAAACAAATCCTGTTATAATAGCACTTCTTAAATTAGTTAATATTGAAGACATAGGCTTCTCCCAAGATAATTAATCTTTTTGAGTACAGTATATATAGAATTTTAATTTAAACATAGCATTATTGTATCTATGGAAGTTTTCTATAATTTATATTATTATCTTATTGTAAATTTTGAGGATAGGTAAGATGAATATATATGACGTGCATATTAAAAATGGAGAAATAATTGACGGTACAGGGGCCCCAAAATTCAAATCTGATATTGTTATTGATAATGGAAAGATAATAGGAGTATTTCCTGCTGAAAATGGTGATGTAAGAGACCCCTCAGAAAATCATTTTTTATCTAATTTTGAAGCAAAACTTACAATAAATGCCGAAAATAAAATTGTTTCACCTGGTTTTATTGATGTTCATACACATGATGATGATAATGTTTTTCTAGATCCGCCTATGTCATCAAAAATAAGTCAAGGAGTTACGACTTGTGTTGCAGGTAATTGTGGAATTAGTTTAGCACCATTTAATTATAAAGGTGAAGTTCCAGCTCCAATAGCACTTTTAGGAAAATCAGATGTATTTAGGTTCCCTCGTGTAAATGATTATAAAGAAGAATTTAATAATAAACCAAGTTCTGTTAATTTGGCCTTATTAACAGGGCATTCTATGTTAAGAGTTGAGGCTATGAATGGTGAGTTTGATAGACCAGCTTCATCAAAAGAAATTTGTAAAATGGTTGATAAACTTAAATTAGCCCTTGAAGATGGTTCTATTGGTCTTTCAACTGGCTTAGCTTACCCCGCAGCAAATGATGCACCAACATCAGAAATTATAGAGTTAGCAAAAATACTACCTGAATTTGATGGGATTTTTACAACACATATGCGTAATGAAGCAATTGATGTCATTAAATCTGTAAATGAAACTATTAAAATATCTTCTACAGCTAAAGTTAGAACTGTAATCTCTCATCATAAATGTGCGGGAAGAGAAAATTGGGGGAAAAGCAAAAAAACATTAGAATTAATCGGAGAAGCTAAAAAGAATAATTTTCTTGATCTTGACTGTTATCCATACACTGCCAGCTCAACCATGTTATTAAAAAGCTTTGTTAAGCGTGCAGATAAAGTTTTAGTTACATGGTCTGATAACTATCCTGATATTTCTGGACAAGATTTAAATGATTTAGCTCAACAATTTGGTATTAGTATCGATGAAACAATCGATAAATTATATCCAGCAGGGGCTATTTATTTTCAAATGGATGATCAGGACTTAAACAGAATTTTACAATTCCCAGGTTCTATGATTGGATCCGATGGCATACCTGGAGACAGGCATCCTCATCCGCGTTTGTGGGGAACATTTCCTAGAGTTTTAGGTAAATATTCAAGGGAGATGCAACTTTTTCCCCTTGAAGAGGCGGTTTATAAAATGACTGGCAAAAGTGCTTCGGTTTTTGGTCTTGAAAAAAGAGGAATAATTGATGTTGGTAATTATGCAGATTTAGTTATTTTTAATCCAGAAACAATAATTGACAAGGCATCATATCAATCACCTAAACTTCATGCAGATGGCATCGAAAATGTTCTTGTGAACGGAGAAGTTGTTTGGCAAGAAGATAGCGCTACCCAAAATAGACCAGGAATGTTTTTAGAAGGTAAAAAATTTCACTAATTTAAACTGTTTTTTCTAAATCTTTGTATTTTAAAGGTGTAAAACCATATTTTTGGTATAGGTAAATTGCGCTTTTATGATCAAGAGAACAAGTATTTACAGTTAATTTTTTTATTTTTCTATTGTCCCATGCTGTTAATATAGCTGTTTTTAATAAATATTTTCCTAAACCTATACCAATTACTTCTTCAACTAAACCAAAGAAACTAAGGTCACAAATATCTTTTTTTCTATAATCCAACATATAGAAACCAACTGGCCATCCATCTTTGATTAATGTATAAAGTAGTACATTTTTATCATTTACGAAGTCATCGATTTCATCTTCACTTTTTCTTAACCAATCTGTCCAATAGTAATTTTTTCCAACTTGTTTGTAGAAGAACA
>CACBDG010000037.1 GCA_902537945.1 uncultured SAR116 cluster alpha proteobacterium | reverse complement strand
ACAGAAAAGTGAAGGAGGTGGGTTAGGAATAGGCGGTTCTGGTAGTGCTGGTGGAGGCTTTATGACTGCTAGAGGCACGGCAAACTTTATGACTAAATTAACAGCTTTTTTGGGTGGATGTTTTTTCTTAACATCCATAATTTTAGCATTATTATCTTCCAATGACACTTCTTCAATAGCAAATGAAGTTAATAAAAAAATTGAAAAGAGCTCAACTAAGGAGCCTACTGTCCCTCTTGATAACTAGTTAAATTATTAGGCTGATAAATGAAAAATACATCTGTAAAGTTTATTTTTATAACTGGGGGTGTTGTTTCGTCATTAGGTAAAGGTCTTGCATCAGCTTCACTTGGTGCGCTATTGCAAGCAAGGGGTTATAGTATAAAATTAAGAAAATTAGATCCTTATTTAAATATTGACCCAGGCACTATGAGTCCGTACCAACACGGCGAATGCTATGTTACAGATGATGGTGCTGAAACAGATTTAGACTTAGGGCATTATGAGAGATTTACTGGTGTTCCTGCAAAAAAATCTGACAATATAACAACTGGTAAAATATATTCTAATGTTATAGCTAAAGAAAGAAAAGGTGATTATTTAGGTGCAACAATTCAAGTTATACCACATGTAACTGATTCAATTAAAGAGTATATATTGTCTGATATCAATCATGAAGATTTTGTTCTTTGTGAAATTGGAGGGACTGTTGGCGATATAGAGTCACTTCCATTTATAGAAGCAATCAGACAATTAGGAAACGAACTAGGTTTAACTCAAACATGTTTTCTGCACGTTACACTTTTGCCTTTCATCAAAACCGCTGGAGAGTTAAAAACCAAACCAACTCAACATTCAGTTAAAGAATTACAAGGAATGGGTATTCAGCCTGATATTTTACTTTGTAGAACTGAAGATGCTATCCCTGAAGAACAAAAATCAAAAATAGCATTATTTTGTAACTTAAAAACTGAGAGAGTAATTGAGGCATTAGATTCTTCATCAATATACGAAGTACCAATTTCTTACCATAAACAAGGTCTCGATTATCAAGTTTGCAAACATTTTCAATTAGATGTCTTAAAGAAACCTAATTTAAGACGCTGGAATAAAATAAATAAAATACAAAAATCTTCAGAAGGAAATGTAAATATTGGTATAGTAGGTAAATATACTTCTATGATTGATGCATACAAATCACTAATTGAAGCGATTAACCATGGTGGTTTAGCCAATAATATAAAGATATCGGTTAAATGGATTGACTCAGAAGAATTAGAAAACCAAAATCAAAACTTTAATAATTTATTTAAAGATATCAATGGAATAATAGTACCTGGTGGATTTGGTCAAAGAGGTTCTGAAGGAAAAATAAATGCTATCAATTTTGCAAGAACTAAAAAAATACCTTTTTTGGGAATTTGCTTTGGTATGCAAATGGCTGTAATTGAGTTTGCTAGGAATGTTCTTGATTTAAAGGATGCATCTTCATCAGAATTTGGAAAAACTAAACAACCTTTAGTCGGACTTTTAACAGAATGGCAAACAGATAAGGGGGTTGAAAAGAGAAACAAAGATTCTAATCTCGGAGGTACTATGAGACTTGGTGCCTATGATTGCAAACTTTCTGAAAATAGTCTTATAAAATCAATTTATAAAAAGAAAATTATTTCTGAAAGACATAGGCATAGATACGAAGTTAATAATAAATATATTTTAGATTTCAAAAAAAATGGTTTAATGTTTTCAGGTATGTCACCAGATAATTCTTTACCTGAAATTTTTGAGATACCATCACACCCCTGGTTTATAGGAGTGCAATTTCATCCTGAACTAAAATCAAAGCCTTTTGATCCACACCCACTTTTCTCTTCTTTTATTGAAGCTAGTTTAAAAAAATCTCGTTTATTGTAATGTATTTTTTTTTAGGTATTGTTGAGTAATGAGGCATAACAACGTAAAAATATCAAATTTTGAAGTTTCAAACAATCTCCCTTTCTTCCTAATTGCTGGCCCTTGTTCTATTGAAAATAAAGATAATGCAGTTCATCATGCTGGTATAATTAATGAAATATGTAGCAAATTAAAAATTAATTTTGTTTATAAGTCGTCTTTTGATAAAGCAAATAGATCAAGTATATCTTCCAATAGAGGTGTTGGAATTGAAAAAGGTCTAAATATTTTGTCAGATGTAAGGAAAATTATAAATGTTCCAATTCTAACTGATGTTCACGAAACATATCAATGTAAAGATGTTGGAGAAATCGTAGACATACTGCAAATTCCTGCTTTTTTGTGTAGACAAACTGATTTATTGACTGCTGCTGCTGAGACAAAAAAAGTGATAAATGTCAAAAAGGGACAATTTTTAGCTCCTTGGGATATGAAAAATGTAATAGATAAATTGTTAGATAATGGAAATAATCAAATTTTACTTACAGAAAGAGGTACATCTTTTGGTTATAACACTCTTGTATCAGATATGCGTGCTATTCCACAAATGTCAAATTTTGGCTTTCCAATCATTTTTGACGCAACACATTCTGTTCAGCAACCTGGAGGTCTAGGACTTACATCTGGAGGACAAAGAGAGTTTGTTCCAGTATTATCTAAAGCAGCTATTTCAGTTGGTGTCTCAGGTTTGTTTATTGAAGTTCATGAAAATCCTGATAAAGCACCAAGTGATGGGCCTAATATGTTAAAACTATCTGAGCTTGAACCTTTGCTTACCAAGTTGATAGAAATAGATAAAATTATCAAAACATAATATTATTAAAAAATGGAGTGCTTATGGTTTATATTGAAAATGTTTTTGCCAGACAAATTTTAGATAGTAGAGGCAATCCCACTTTAGAGGTTGATGTAAAATTGTCTGATGGAAGCATTGGCAGAGCAGCTGTTCCGTCAGGAGCTTCAACTGGAAAATATGAGGCCTATGAATTAAGAGATCAACAGAATAATTTTTATAATGGAAATAGTGTAAAAAAGGCTGTTGAAAACGTAAATGTTGAAATATTTAATACTTTTTCAGGTAGAAATCCACTTGAACAGAAAATTATAGATTATGATTTAATTGAGCTTGACAATACAAAGAATAAAAGTCGTTTAGGGGCTAATGCAATGCTTGGCTTTTCAATGGCTGTTGCTAGAGCTGCAGCTAATTTCAAAGACTTGCCTCTTTGGCAATATATTGGTGGTATAAGAGCTAATACTTTACCTGTACCTATGATGAATATAATCAATGGTGGTGCTCATGCTAATAATGGTTTAGATTTTCAAGAATGTATGATAATGCCTATTGGTTTTTCAACATTTTCTGATGCACTTAGAGCTGGAGTGGAAATTTTTCATAACTTAAAAAAAATTTTATCAGAAAAATCTCTTTCAACAGCAGTTGGTGATGAGGGTGGTTTTGCACCTAACATAAATAATCTTGAAGAAGCACTTTCATATATCTCTAAAGCTATAGAAATAAGTGGATATAGATTAGGAGAAGAAATTTTTATTTCTATTGATGCAGCTGCTAGCGAATTGTATAGAAAAGGACTTTATCATTTAAGTGGTGAAAATAAAAAGTTAAATACTGCTGAACTGATAAAATATTGGGAAGGTATTTGTAATAAATTTCCAATTGTTTCAATTGAGGATCCTTTTGATGAAAATGATTGGGATGGATTTAAAGAGCTAACAAAATCTTTAGGTAATAAATTGCAAGTTGTTGGTGATGATTTGTTTGTTACAAATAAAAATCGTTTGTCTAGAGGAATTAAAGATCAATCTGGTAATGCTATTTTAATTAAATTAAATCAAATTGGAACAGTTTCAGAAACCTTAGAAACTATTGAGCTTGCTAAGAGTAATAATTTTGGAGTAATAATTTCTCATAGATCAGGAGAAACTGAAGATGTGTTTGTAAGCGATCTTTCTGTTGCTCTAAATACTGGCCAGATAAAAACAGGTTCATTAAGCAGAAGTGATAGAACAGCTAAATACAACCAGCTTATACGTATTGAAGAATTCTTAGGAAATAATGCATATTATTTTGGTAGAAATTTCTTTAATAAATATATTCAAAGGGTTTAATATGAATAACATACTAATTAGAAAAAAAATTGTTTTAAATTCTATAACATTCTTCAGTGTGCTTATTTTTATT
>CACBDG010000036.1 GCA_902537945.1 uncultured SAR116 cluster alpha proteobacterium | reverse complement strand
TGATCAAAACCTTGACTTTTTGCAGTTTGACCAAATGTATTCATTAGTTCATTCATTTGCATTTCCAATCTTTATTGATATGTTTAAAAATTTTAGTCAACTAAATCCATATTAACGTTAAGCCCTAAAGATTTTAATTCTTTAATTAGAACGTTAAAAGACTCTGGGATACCCGCTTCAAAATCATCATCGCCTCTGATTATAGACTCATAAACTTTAGTTCTTCCAGAAACATCATCAGATTTTACTGTTAACATTTCTTGAAGCGTATAAGCGGCTCCATATGCTTCAAGGGCCCACACCTCCATTTCACCAAATCTTTGACCGCCAAACTGAGCTTTGCCCCCTAAGGGTTGTTGTGTAACTAGAGAATAGGGGCCAATTGACCTTGCATGAATTTTATCATCAACTAAATGATGAAGTTTTAACATATAAATATAACCAACTGTTACTTTTCTATCAAAAACTTCTCCCGTTCTTCCATCAGTCAGCCAAACTTGACCTGTTTCATCTAATTGAGCTAATTTTAGCATATCCCTTACAGCTGTCTCACTCGCTCCATCAAAAACTGGAGTTGCCATTGGAACCCCTCTTCTGAGATTTTGTGCTTGTTGAACAATTGCATTATCATCTAATTTAGAAAAGTCAGATTTATATTGTCTTTCACCATATATTTGGGATAGAAATTTTCTTATGTTAGAATTTTTAGAATTACTATCTTCAAACATAATCTTCCCAATTTTTTGACCCAGACCTGCTGCTGCCCACCCTAAATGTGTTTCCAATATTTGACCAACATTCATTCTTGATGGAACTCCTAATGGATTTAATACCACATCAACAGGAGTTCCGTCATCTAAGTACGGCATATCTTCTGCAGGTATAATTTTCGAAATAACACCCTTATTACCGTGTCTGCCAGCCATTTTATCACCAGACTGTAATTTTCTTTTTACAGCAACAAAAACTTTAACCATCTTCATTACACCTGGAAGCAATTCATCACCTCTTTGTAATTTATCAACTCTATCGTTGAATCTGTTTTCTAAAGTTTTAATAACTTCATCAAAATGATTAGATAACTTTTCAATTTTTTTCTGAATTTTTTCATTATCAACTGAAATTGATCTAATGTCTATTCTACTTAAGTTATTTATAGTTTCTTCATTTAAAGTAGTACCTTTTTTAATATTTTTAATAGATGAATTCTCAATTTTCTGTCCGTTTAGGAACTCTTTTAAACGACCATAGTAGCCTTTTTCTAGAATATCCTTTTCATCATCTCTATCCTTTGCAAATCTCTCAATTTCAGCTCTTTCAATAGCTCTGGCTCTCTCATCCTTTTCAACACCTCTTCTTGAAAAAACTCTAACATCAACAATTGTACCTGAAACCCCAGGAGGAACTTTTAAAGAAGTATCCCTTACATCTGAAGCTTTTTCTCCAAAGATTGCTCTGAGTAGTTTTTCCTCTGGTGTCATTGGACTTTCACCTTTTGGAGTAACTTTTCCTACCATTATATCTCCAGGCTTAACTTCAGCTCCAATATACACCATACCTGCTTCGTCAAGGTTTCTAAGTGCCTCTTCGCCAATATTGGGTATATCACGTGTAATTTCTTCTTGTCCTAACTTTGTATCTCTAGCCATGACTTCAAATTCTTCAATGTGAATTGATGAAAAGACGTCTTCTTTGACTATTCTCTCAGAAATAAGAATTGAATCTTCGAAATTATATCCATTCCAGGGCATAAAAGCTACAAGAACATTTCTTCCTAGAGCTAGCTCACCATCTTCAGTTGCAGGACCATCAGCGATAATATCACCATGATTAATCAAATCTCCAACTTGCACTAACGGTCTTTGATTAATGCAAGTATTCTGATTGCTTCTTTGGAACTTTAATAAAGAATATATATCAACAGGACTGATGTCAGCTTCGTCCATAGAATTAGCTCTAATTACAATTCTAGTAGCATCAACTTGGTCAACAACTCCTGATCTTCTTGCAACTAACGTTACTCCAGAATCTTGAGCAACTGTAGATTCAATACCAGTGCCTACAAGTGGACTCTCTGATTTCACTAAGGGAACAGCTTGTCTCATCATGTTAGAACCCATTAGAGCTCTATTAGCATCATCATTTTCTAAAAATGGGATTAGGGCTGAAGCAACTGAAACAAGTTGTTTTGGAGATACATCCATAAGATTAATGTCTTTTGGATTTGCTAACCCAATATCACCACCCTTTCTAACAGGTAATAATTCACCAGTAAAATTATTAGAATTATCTAGATCAGCGTTAGCTTGAGCTATTGTAAATTTACTTTCTTCAATTGCGGAAATATAAAGAACCTCGTCAGTCACTTTTCCATCCTTAACTTTTCTGTAAGGTGTTTCTATAAAACCATATTGATTTATTTGAGCAAACGTAGCTAACGAATTTATTAACCCAATATTTGGACCTTCTGGAGTTTCAATTGGACAAATTCTACCGTAATGTGTTGGGTGAACATCTCTTACTTCAAACCCAGCTCTCTCACGAGTTAGCCCCCCAGGGCCCAATGCTGAAACTCTACGTTTGTGCGTTATTTCAGATAGTGGATTAGTTTGATCCATAAATTGAGATAATTGACTTGACCCAAAAAACTCTCGAAGAGATGCAGCAGCTGGTTTTGCATTTATAAGGTCTTGAGGCATTAAGTTTTCAATATCATTTGCTGAACTCATTCTTTCTTTAATGGCTCTTTCCATTCTCGAGAGACCTACACGGTATTGATTTTCGAGCAACTCTCCAACTGATCTAACTCTTCTATTTCCAAGATGATCAATATCATCGATCTCTCCGTGACCATCTTTAAGAGATATTAATTCTTTGAGAATAGCTAAAATATCTAACTTCCTTAGAACCCTTAAACTATCATCAACTTCAAGATCCAATCGCGCAGACATTTTAACCCTGCCAACTGCAGACAAATCATATCGTTCCTCATCAAAAAATAGGCTATTGAATAAAATTTCGGCTGTTTCATGCGCTGGTGGTTCACCAGGACGCATTACTCTATATATATCAACTAAAGCTTCTTCTCTAGATGCATTTTTATCTAAAGCTAAAGTGTTTCTTATCCACGGTCCAACTGAAGAATTGTCAATAGATAACACTTTTAATACGCTCAAATTGTTTAACTTGAATAATTTAATAAAATCGATTGAAATTTCGTCACCTGCTTCAGCATATACTTCACCGGTATTCTCATTAATAATATCATCAGCCAAATATTGACCTATCAATTCATCATCTTGTATTGCGATAGATTTTAAGCCATTATCTAGTAGAATTTTTATATTACGCTGAGTTAGTTTTTCACCAGCTTTAGCAACTACTTTATTATCAATCGCATCAACCAAATCAAAATTAAGTCTTTGACCTTTAAAGTTATTGGGAGAAAAATCTGTTGACCATTCATTATTTTCAAAATGATATGTCTGAGTCTGATAAAAATAATTTAATATATCTTCTCTTGAAAGACCTGTAAGTTTTGTCCTATCAGGCTCTTGTTGGTTATTAAAACAATCTTCTAAATATTGTTCGGATTTATCATCTAGTAAAGCCATTAAAAATGTGGTGCAAGGAAGTTTCCTTTTTCTATCAATTCTTACGTTTAAAATATCTTTTGGATCAAACTCAAAATCTAGCCAAGATCCCCTGTAAGGAATTACCCTGGCAGCAAAAAGAAATTTTCCAGAAGCATGAGTTTTACCTTTATCATGATCAAAAAATACACCTGGAGATCTATGCATTTGAGAAACAATTACTCTTTCTGTTCCATTTACCACAAAAGTTCCATTTGGTGTCATAAGTGGCATATCGCCCATATAAACATCTTGCTCTTTCATATCTCTAATAGATTTAGTTCCAGTATCAGCATCTAAATCCCATACTATTAACCTTAAAGTTAACCTTAAAGGTGATGCATAAGTTAATCCACGTTGGTGGCATTCATCAACATCATATTTAGGCTCTTCTAAAGTGTAAGATACAAATTCCAGCATAGATCTACCTACAAAATCCTTAATAGGAAACACAGATTGAAAAACCGCCTGCAGTCCTACTTCAATTCTTTCTTCAACTGGAATATACATCTGTAGGAATTGTTCATATGAATTTCTTTGAACTTCTATTAAATTTGGCATTTGTGCAACTTCACTAATTTTACCAAACGATCTTCTTATTCTTC
>CACBDG010000035.1 GCA_902537945.1 uncultured SAR116 cluster alpha proteobacterium | reverse complement strand
ATATTTGTGGAATTAAATTTTGTGGATTCCAAAATATCTCTAATTTACATGAAAAATTTATAAAATATTATGATTCGTCAGAAAATCTACATAACCTTGATTATTGGGAAGAGTTTGAAAAAGAGAACCCTAAAATATTCATAGGAATGTATCAATTCTGGTGTCAGAAAACTTAATCCAAAGAATGTTTTTTTAATCATCCTTGTTAAGAGTTTCAAATAAATTTGTCAAATATTCACCAGTTGACTTCATACTTGTTACAGCTTGTTCCATGCTAGTAAACTGCTTTATATATCTATCTCTAAGAGACTTCATCTGAGCATTAAGATCAATTAGTAAGGCTGATTGATCAGTCACTTCCTGGTTAATTGTAGTCTCTCTTGTTGTTAGAAGTCCATCTGAACTATCTAAAGTATCTGTTAAGAAAGAAGTAAGTTTTTCTATAAGACTTTGCCCATAATATATTGTTGCATTAGATCCCAAACCGGAATATTTGACCTTAAGTCCTGCCGCATTTCCAGATGATATCGTGAAAGTATTGTTATTTACATCTGCTACCATCGCAACACTGTCTAATGTTGCAGAACCAGTTACTCCAGTTGTGGTTATTCCAGCACCTGTAAACCCTAATGTAACAGAGCCTGAGGTATTGGCTGATGGAGTAATTGATGAAATTGTCTGGAATGTTTTAGAACCAAGAACTGTTGCGTTAGCCGCTGGTCCTGTAATAACTTCAGTTTGGGTATTACCAGACATATCCGTTCCAACAACAGTAAAAGTTTTACCACTCTCGTCTCCACCAGCACTTACAATTGATGGTCGTTTTCCTGTAAGATCAACAAACGCTGATTTTGTACCAATGTTTACGCCTGATGCTGCAGCATTTGAAGCTATTTGTGTAATATCTTTAAAAATTTTTATACCTACAACACTGCTACCAGCTGCAGGACCAGTTATAGTTTCAGTTTGGGATGTTCCATTAATATCTGTTCCAGTAATAGTGAATGTAACAGATGATAAATTATTTGAACTGGAAATAGTTACAAAAGAATTTAAATCTGTAGCTGATCTAGGATTTGTTGCAGTTGTTTGAGCGCCATCAAGTGTAAAATTACCTGAGCTACCACGTGTTTCATTATCAACTAATCCATCAGGATCAGTTGCTGTAACTGACGCACCATTTAACGTCAAAGCCGTATTTGCAGTTCCTGATTGTGAGGTTCCAATATTATCAGCATCAGTTGTCCCTTCAAATTTTAAAAATCCGTCTAAATTACTTCCTATGGCATTAATTACCATTGAAGATGACGATCCTATTGAACTTGAAGTAATAGAATAACTTCCATTTGAGTGATTAACGACAACAGACTTTCCAGCAGCAGTTAATGTACTATCTGCATTTATTGCAGTTTGTATCGCTGTTGCAAGTGCTGCCTCAGATGTGTAGTGCGCAGCTGGAATACTTACTGAACCAGATTGTGTACCATCAACTGTTACTTGAATAGTATTATTTGAGGCAGTAACCTCTGGTGTGGTATCACTGCTAACCAGTCCTGAGAAAGCCCCAGATACATATGCTGTCATAGCAAAAGCATAAGAACCAGCTACAGGCTTCGAACTGCTACCTCCACTTACTGAAAGCAAGCTAGAAGAAGATGAATACATGGAATTAAAAATAGCATCTAAAGATGTTGGATTATTTTTCAGTTCATTTTCTAATACAGTTGTATTTAAACTCAATAAACCGTCTTTTTCTGTTCTAACACCTAAATTTGATAGGTATACCCCATTTGCGCCAAATCCAGTTAATTGAGAAGAAGTGAGAGATTTTAATTGATTTTTAACATTCTTAACAACAGGATCGTCAGATAAATCTCCAGAATCTTTAGTTGCAGAGCCTCTAAATGTTTTTTCATTTAAGAGTGTTCTTGCATCATTAACTGCTGTTATAAAAGCTTGTAGATTTGTAGTTGCTAAACTTGTATCTACCGAACCCGTTAAATTTGCTGGCGTATCAGTTCCATTTACAGTTGTTGACGCTAGTAAATTAACATTATAACCAGTAAATAGGTCAGTAATATTATTTGACGATCTTGTTAGTGATATTCCATCAACTGTAAAAGAAGCATCTGCTCCAGCAAGTTTTTGTTTTGTGCCATTCGTTGTTGAATTATCAATATTTGATAAACCAGATCCAGATGGGCTTTCTGTAGCAGTAATTCTTAATGCATTAGCTTTTCCATCTTGTGATTTCAATACAAGCGTAAAAGTGTCGTCTCCAGCACCTAACACACTTGCAGTCACTCCATAATCAAGAGCATTAATTTTATCTTTAAGAGATTCAAGTGTATCTGTTTCAGCAACAGTAAGTGTTTTTGAGGTTACTGTTGCACTAGCAACAAAACTTCCAGAAGACCAGTCCCCTCTTTCCAAAACAAGACTTCCAGCTCCGACAAGTGAGGTGTTTGAAGTATAATCTTCAAATGCTAATGTTTGCCCTTTTGCTAATGATGAAATGCTTACACTAGAGTTTATAGCTACAGCAGTAGAAGGATCAGAAATCGATGCACTGATTGCAGCACTAGTAGAATTAACACTTAATGAAGTGTTACCCGTAAGGGTTGTTAGCGAAGTTGAAAGTTTTGACAATGCACTTTTAATTTCACCAATAGCTGAAATAGCTGTGTTTCTAGCATCTATTTTGGATTGAATTTGGTTTTCTTGAGGAATTTGTTCAGCTTCTACAAGGCTGTCAACAATTTGAGTGATATTTAAACCACTACCACCTTGATTAATTGCACTTAAATAATCTACTGCCATGTAAAAACCTGATTGATTGTTATTAATGCATTATACGGCTATTTAAATGCAATTTTTATGCCTTTATATTCAAAAACAATTAATGTGAGTTCATTTTATTATATTTTAAAATGACATTTATCAAAAATTATGTAGTATTTGGTTGGAGCTCATAATGTTTAAAATAATAAACATAAAAGCGATAAGAGATAGCTTAGCATTATTAGTTATTGCAGCAGTAGTTGGAACTATAGTGTCGTTTGTAGCACAATTATTTATAATAAGTGCTAAAAATATATATAATTTTATATTCAACAACAAAGATTTTATATTATCCATTGATGTCGGTAATATTTCACTTAACTTAATCCCATTTGTTATTTGTGTGCCAAGTTCTATATTAGTAGGATTTTTAATGTATTATCTTAAATTACCTAGATGGTTTGGCCCTGCAGATACAATTTATGCAGCACATCATAGAGCTGGAATTTTAGATTTAAAGGGTGGTTTTGGATCAACTTTAGCATCCTTTATGTCTATAAGTGGTGGTGCTTCAGTTGGAATTTATGGTCCTTTAGTTCATTTTGGGGCAACTGTATCTTCATTCATAAGACGCCAAAATTTTATTCCTAAAATTCCACATGATATTATAATTGGAAGCGGTGTTGCTGCAGCGATCTCTGCAGGATTTGGAGCACCTTTAGCGGGGGTTATATTCGCTCATGAAACGGTCTTAAGACATTTTTCTATGAAAGCAGTTGCTGCTCTTGCAATTTCTTCTATGGCAGCAAATTTTTCTGCAACTGAAATAGGTATTGTAAGTCCACCCCTTTTACTTACCGCTATTTCTTTTGAAATGAGTGATATTATTGTAAGTTTAGGGATTATTGGTCCATTAGCTGCACTTGTGGCAATTGTTTTTATGAAACTAGTGCTATTTCTAGGCTCTATTCCTGGAAAAATAAATTTAAAAAACTGGCAAGCTCCAGTAATTGCAGGATTTGCTTGCGGTTTATGTGGCATGATTTTCAGCGAAGTTTTAGGTTTAGGAACAGAAGTTTTAATGTCTGTTATTACCAGTAAACAAGTTTTAGCTTATCTTTTTGCTTTATTAGTAGGAAAATTAATTCTAACTGCTATTTGTATAGGGTTTGGATTTTTTGGTGGTATGTTTTCACCTGCTCTTTTTTTAGGAGGAGTTTTAGGTGCTATAGTTTTTCAGTTACCAATAACATCAATGAATTCAGAGTTACTTTCTGTTCTTGCAGTCTCAGGTATGGCAGCAGTCTCCAGCTCTGTAATTGGAGCGCCTATAACAGCTATAATTTTAGTATTAGAACTTACCGGATCTTATGAATACGCAATAGCTGCCACCTTTCCTATTGTAGTTTGTTCATTTATTACAAGCAGAATTTTTGCTAATAGTGTTTTTGACAAACAGCTTATTTCAAGAGGTGTTGCAATAACAAAAGGTCGTGAACAAATCCGTTTAAATGAAGCATTAATAAAAAATTATGTTGATAAAAATTACACTAAATTAAAACTTACAACATCAATAGATAGATCTATCGAATTATTAATTAAATCTAAAACAACCGAAGGATACATAATATCTGATGATAATAAATTTATTAGTAAAATAAGCCTAATAAATTTGATTAATAAGAAAGGATCTAATCTGATTGAGTATTCAGAGCCAAAACCACTTATAATTGATCCTAATTCAAATTTAATTGTTGTAATTAAAAAATTATCAAAGTTCGTTGGCGAAAGCATACCAATTGTTGATAAAAAAACACATGAAATGATCGGAATTATATCAGAAAATGATGTTTTACAAGCATATCTTGATATTTCAGAAGAGATCAACCAGATCGAAAAACATTAATTTGAAATTATGATTAAACAT
>CACBDG010000034.1 GCA_902537945.1 uncultured SAR116 cluster alpha proteobacterium | reverse complement strand
TAATAAATTTTCTAAAAAATTTTTAAATAATTGTGCGATTAAATTACCTAAAACTAATAAGAGTAAAAGTAAAAACTTCAAGTTTCAATCTGGATGTATTTCCCAAAATGGGAAATTAGTATGTAGCAAAAAATACAAATAAAGAAATCTAAAAATTTAAATAAATTATTCTTAGTGCAATAAATCCTAATAAAATTAGAATAATTTTATCAAAAATATCTTTAGACATATTTTTGGCAAACCATGAACCAAGAGGCATAAAACAAATCAAAACAATTGTAGATACAAAACTAAGAATAATTATCTCAAAGTTAAAAAAATCATAATAATACAAAGTAGGAATTTGAAAAACAGACATAACTCCAAAGTAAACTGAAATGGTTGGAATAAATTGGTTTCGATCTAATTTCATTGAATTTAAAAAAGTTATAGATACCGGAGCTGAGAGGCCAGCACTACCTTGTAGTACTCCACCACCAGTACCCATAATAAAAACTAGTTTTGTGGCTCTTCGATAGGCTAATTTCCATGAAGGAACAATAAGTTTAAGCATAATATAAATTATTACTATAAATGCAACTGAAAGTGTAAGTATTTTAATAGGTAAATTAATTAACAATATGGTTCCAATGAAGGCACCTATACCACCGCCTAGAGCAAATGAAAAAGTAAAAAAAATTGGAAGAATAGTTTTTTTAAATTGATAAATCTGGCTAATGTTTGTTAATAAATTTGGTATCACCATTATTATAACTGCTATTCTAACATCATAAAATGCAGCTATGACGGGAATTGTTATTATCGGTGCTCCTGCACCAGTCGCACCTTTAAGTATTCCTCCTAAAGCGAAAGCAACTAATATTGCAAAAATTGTAAATGGATCAAAAGCCATAAACTTTTTAAATTTTTAAAATCAATTTACCAAAATGTTGATTATCTCTCATACAAGATAAAGCATCTGCGACATCATCAAATTCAAAAATCTTTTCTATAGGTAGAGACAATTTTCCTTTAACAACCAAATCACCTAAATCACTCCACATTTTTGAGTATACGTCCCTGATCTCGTTTACTGATCTAGTTCTAAAAGTAACACCGCGGTAATTAATTCTTCTTAAAGCATGAAGATCACAATTGAATTCTGCATTACCTCCAGCTAATCTTCCTACATTTACTATTGTACCTTTAACTTTGGATGCTTTCATATTGTCGTTAATCGTATAACCAGAAAGTTGATCTATAATTAAATCTACACCTTCACCTTTAGTTGCTTTTAATACTTGACCAACCCAGTCTTTATCTTTTGAATTTAAAACAAGGTCAGCACCAATAGATTTTAATTTATCAAATTTTTCGGGCTTTGTAGATGTTCCTATAACTAATTTAGCTCCTAAATATTTTGATATCTGCAGCCCCATAAGACCAACACCTGAACTTGCTCCTTGGATTAAAATTGTTTGTCCTTTAGTAAAATTACCAATTGTAACAATAGCATTATGCATCGTTGCTAAAGCTATTGGTAACGTACTAGCTGTAACAAAATCCATATTATTATCAGGTATTTTTATTACTCTCCCATAATCTGCAATTGCATATTCAGCCCAAACTGAAGCTCCTGAACACATAACTCTATCACCAATTGAGAGATTTTTTACATTCTCTCCACATTCCACAATTTTTCCTGAAAACTCCATACCAACAATTGTACCAGGGCCTCCTGCTGTACCATGTGCTCCTCCATCAGCTACTACTAAGTCAGCTCTGTTCAATCCACATGCATGTACCTTTACTAGAATTTGACTGTCCTTTGGCGATGGTATATCTACATCTTTAATTTGAACTCCAGATTCAACTACAGTAACTGCTCTCATTCTTATCCTTTCAAATATTTTATTTTTAAGATCTTGCTTCTTTAATTTTGTTACTTAATCCTTCTGCATAAATTCTAACATCACTAGCCAATGTAGCTAGATCATAACCATTAGATAATTTTTCTTTCAAATAAGAAGGAGAAAGACAATGTATACCAACTTTAATATTGTTGTTTTTACAAGCATCGTAAATTTTGTTTATAGCATCAATCATTTCGGGCTCATTTCTATCTAAACCAGGTTTAAAACCCATAGAAATACTTAGATCTGAAGGTCCAATGTAAATTCCTGTTAATCCATCAGTGGCAGCTATTTTTTCTACATTTTCAAGTGCTTCTACTGTTTCTATCATTGCTAACGAAATAATTTTATCATTTGCCTCATCATGATAGTTTGCTCCATGAACCATTAGGGCTCTTGTTGGCCCAGAACTTCGGTGTCCTTCTGGAGCATATCTAGTAGCACCTACAAAATGAATTGCATCTTCTGGGGTGTTTATCATTGGACATATAATACCTAATGCACCTGCATCTAATGACTTCATTATAATACCTGGTTCATTCCATGGAACTCTTACCATAGGTGTTTTACCTGAGCCTGAAATAACTTGAAGCATATTTAAAGCAACTTGATAATCAACAAGTCCATGTTGCATATCGATTGTAATTGAGTCAAATTCACTCATGGAAGTCATTTCGGCAGTCACAGTGCTTGGTATCGAACACCATGCATTAATAGCACCCTTTTTTTTTACCCAACAATCTCTTAAAGTTTGTTGTTTCATTTTTTTCTCCTATAAAACATTTTTATTTATAATTACTTCAGGATCTACTTTGTCATCAAATACATCAAGTACATTTTGAACAGCTTGTTTAGACATCCTAATTGTTGCCTCTTGAGTAACTCCTGCAATATGTGGAGATAATAGAATATTATCTAAACTAAATAATGGATTTGAGGATTTAGATGGCTCATCATCGTAAACATCTAAACCAGCAGCCTTGATTTTATTAGATTTTAAAGCATCTAACAGTGCCACCTCATTAATAATTCCTCCTCTGGCACAATTTATTAAAAAAGCACTTTCTTTCATTATTTTAAACTCATTATCAGAAAACATATTTGTTGTTTCTTCATTTTTAGGACAATGTAATGAAACAGCATCCATTTGAGGTAGAATATCAAGAAAGTTATTTACATGATTAGCTCCTGATTTTTTTATTTCTGACTCATCTACATAGGGATCATAAACAAATACTTTCATATCAAAAGCAAGAGCCCTTTTAACCAATCTTGAACCTATTCTACCAAAACCAATTACTAACAAATTCTTTTCTGCAACATCCCACGCACGTATATCCCAACGAGTAGTCCAATCAGCTTTCCTGGCAAATCTATCGTAATAAAAAACATTTTTAGATAATGCTAACAACATAAACATTGCATGTTCAGCTACTGAGATCATATTTGAATGAGCTGCAATAGCCAGAGGAATGCCACAATCATTTAAAGCATCAACATCAATAGAATCGTAACCTACACCGTGTCTAGAGATCACTTGTAAATTTTTTGAGTTTTCAATTATTTTTCTTGAAATGTTTGCAGTTCTTACTGTAATACCATGAGCTTCTTTTGCAGCTCTAACAATTTCATCTTCATTGGCTGACATAATTGTAATGGGTTCAATATCGTCTCTTGCTAATAATAACTTTTGACCTTCTTCATGAAGACCTTGAATCATTAAAACTTTTTTTTTATTATTTGAATTTTTTTTCACAATTACATCCCCCAAAGATTGACAGCAATCTAAAAAAATACAAGTTCAAGTTTATTATAATCATAAACTAAATTAAAATCGTAATCTATTGAAACAGAATTTGTAAGTAAAATTTATAATAAATTTAATGACGTGATTAATAAAAAGTGTTGTTTGGCGAGCTATAGAAACAATAATTTCTAATACTCTATAATTGAATGAATTTTATGAAAACAGATCGTAGGTTTAGCTAAACGTAAATTACCTTGGTCTATTTACACTTTTAGAAATTATTTTAAGTTACTTTGTTTAAAAAAAAACTGTCTCTAAGTAATTTTCTTAAGATATAGTAAAACAGGCTATATTAAAAATCCTTTTAAAGAAAACTATATCCTCAAAACTACGGAACAGAATAATAAGTCTTAATGTAATCTGGTAAATTATCAGTTACTAGTCAACCATTGACTATAATAAATTTAACAACTACGAGAATTCAATAAAAGTTTTCGATTTTAGCTTATGAATGTTTTTATTTGTAACTTTTTAATTTGTATTTAGGCTAATAAATTAAATAAATCACATAACAAATAAGTGAGTAAAAAAATGTATTATGATACTAGTAAAAACGATCACGGGTTACCTTACAATCCTTTCAAAGCCCTTACAGTTCCCCGCCCAATTGGATGGATTAGTACAATAAGTAAAAATGGCATAGGAAACCTTGCGCCATATAGTTATTTCAATGGACTGACTTATGATCCTCCGTTTGTAATGTTTTCTGCTGGAAATCGTGCAGATGGGAGTAAAAAAGATAGTGTTTTAAATGCTGAGGAAACTGGTGAGTTTGTAGTTAATATGAGTACCTGGGATACACGTCACCAAATGAATGATACAAGCTGGATAATGGAGCCAGATACAGATGAACTGCAAAGCACTGGTCTAACAGCTGTTGACTCAATTAATATAAAACCCAAAAGAGTTGCTGAGTCTCCTGTTCATTTTGAATGTAAATATCATCAAACAGTACAACTGCCTGGGAAAGGAGGTTTACACAATGTTGTATTTGGACAAGTGATTGGCATTCACATTAAAGACGAATTTATAACTGACGACGGTATAGTAGA
>CACBDG010000033.1 GCA_902537945.1 uncultured SAR116 cluster alpha proteobacterium | reverse complement strand
CTCATATTATGAAAAAAGTATTTAATATTAGTTTGTTAGCCCAATTTCTTCCTGTAATAGGTTTGCTTGTTCTATCAAACTTAATCTTTCTTTCTTCTAATGCAAATTCATCTTCATTAAAAATTAAAGATGAAGACGTTCCTACCAAAAGACCAGTTAATCTTTTTGGCCTTGAAGAATCAGCTGATACAATTTTCAATTTAGTACAAAAAGTTGGTGCAAAGCCTGTAATGAATATTCAAAAAACAAGACTTAAAAAAAATGAGAACCTGAGCTCTGCACTAAAAAGAATTAATTTTGAAAGTTATCATATTAGTAAAGTCATTTACTCTATCAGCAAACTTAATAGAGGATTTAAAATACTAAGTTCCCTTCCTGTTGGAATGGAAATTCATTTCTCTGTTCCATCAAACCTTACCGGAGCAGCATTAAAATTAAGCTATACCAAAACTAAAGATATATTTGTGTGGCAAGACATAAAAAATAACTATAAATCTCAAGTATTTTTGAGACCTACTAGAATAGAAGAAACATTTGTTAAAGGTGTAATTAAGAATAATTTATATATTTCTGCTCTTAAATCGGGAATTCCTGAGAATACTTTGTTAGAAATGATAAGTCTACTTGGCTTCTCAATCGATTTTCAAAGAGAAATTCGTTCTGGTGATAGTTATGAAGTTCTATTTACAAAAGAAATCGATATTTTAAGTGATTTAGTTACTCAGACAAAACCAATAAAGTTTGTATCCATGAATTTATCTGGCGAAAAATTAAATTTTTTTAATTATGAAGATAAATTTGGTTCTCCACAATATTATGATGAAAATGGAAAGTCATCTAAAAGAACAATAATGAAAACACCAATAAATGGTGCAAGATTATCTAGTAGATATGGAAACAGAAAACATCCTATATTAGGTTATACAAAAATGCATAGAGGTCTTGATTTTGCTGCGCCTTCTGGAACACCAGTTTTTGCTGCTGGAGACGGAATTATAGAAAAAGCAGGATTGAATGGATCATACGGGAAATATATTAGAATCAGACATACAGGTATTTACAAAACTGCTTATGCACACTTATCTGGATTTCATAAAAATGTTAAGATTGGGAGAAGAGTTTTACAAGGTAAAATAATAGGCTATGTAGGAACAACTGGAAGATCAACAGGGCCTCATTTACATTATGAAGTCATAAAAAATAACATTCAAGTTAACCCTATGAAGATTAAATTACCTGCTGGAAAAAATATTTCAAAAGCAGATATTAATGATTATAAAAGTCACATTGAAAAGATAATCAAGCAAAAAATAGCACTAGAAAAATCAAATCGAGATAACAAATTAGCAATAAATAATCACAACATTCAAAAGATATTAAACGTAAATTAATTATATTACTTTTATGTTAATGTCGTTATCAACTACATCTACAAATAACGTATTACCATCCTTAACTTCATTAGTTATTATTAATTCACTTATTTTATCTTCAATAACATTAGTTATTTCTCTTTTTATTGGCCTTGCTCCATACTCAGGATCATAACCAGTTAAGGCTATTAAATTATTAACTTTTGAGTTCCATTCAATAGAAATATTATTATTTGATAGTCTTTCCCTTAGGCCATTTAGTTGTATTTCAACAATTTTACTGATATGAGATTTTCCTAATTTAGAGAAAAATAATATTTCGTCTAATCTATTTATAAATTCAGGCCTTAATACAGATTTAACTGAACTCATAATTTCTTTTTTAATAAAATTATTTTTTTCACTTTTCAAACTAAAGTCTATATTTGACTTAAAGTGTTGCACCCCAATATTACTTGTCATTATTATAATTGTATTTGTAAAGTCAACAGTTTTACCATGACTGTCCGTTAGTCTTCCATCATCCATAACCTGTAATAGTAGATTTAAAACATCTGAATGCGCTTTTTCAATTTCGTCAAAAAGTATTACTCTATAAGGTCTACGTCTAACCGCTTCTGTTAATACGCCTCCTTCATCGTAACCAATATAACCAGGAGGTGCACCAATTAACCTAGATATAGAATGCTTTTCCATGTATTCAGACATATCTATTCTTATCAAAGTGTCTGTTTCATTGAATAAAAATTGAGCAAGAGATTTGGCCGTTTCTGTTTTACCAACTCCAGTAGAACCCAAAAACATAAAAGTACCTATAGGACTAGACGGATCACTCAATCCTGCTCTAGAACGAATAATTGTTTTTGAAATTGCTTCAATTACGTGATTTTGACCCACAATTGATTTTTTTAACACATTTTCTATTTTTAGTAACTTTGTACGTTCATATTCCATCATTTTTTCGACTGGTATTCCAGTCCATTTAGACACAACCGAAGCCACATCCTCTTCAGAAACAATCGTGTTTAATAGATTATCTGTGTTTTCATTTTTAGAAATATTATTTTCTAAATTAGGAATGATTTGATATGACAGTTCTCCAGCCTTTTCCCAATTTCCATTCCTTTTTTCAATTTCTAGCTGATTTCTTGCATTTTCTAAATCAATTTTCTTCTTTTGCTCTTTTTCCAAAGTTTTTTTGCTTTGCAACCATTTTTCAGTTTGCTCGTTTGATAATAATTTTAGTTCCTTTAATTCATTTTCAACTTTTGATAATCTGTCATCTGATATTTTGTTATTTTCCTTTTTTAGAGCTTTTTTCTCTATTTCTAATTGCATAATTCTTCTATCTGTCTCATCTAACGAGTCAGGCTTAGAGTCAATCTCAATTCTTTTTCTACTAGCTGCCTCATCTATAAGATCAATTGCTTTGTCTGGCAAAAATCTATCATTAATATATCTTGAGGATAATTTTACAGATGCAGAGAGAGCTTTATCAGTAATAGTTATGCCATGAAACAATTCATATTTTTCTTTTAGACCTCTCATCATTGATATAGAAGATTCAACATCTGGTTCATCTATGTAAACCTGTTGAAAGCGTCTTTCTAAAGCCTTATCCTTTTCAATATGCTTTCTATATTCGTCTAAAGTTGTTGCACCAACACAATGAAGCTCACCTCTCGCCAGAGCAGGTTTGAATATATTTGATGCGTCAAGTGAACCATCAGCCCCACCTGCTCCAACCAGGGTGTGAAGTTCATCGATAAATAAAATTATCTTATCTTTTTTGTTTTCAACTTCATTTAATAAAGATTTTAATCTCTCTTCAAAGTCACCTCTAAATTTTGAGCCTGCTAGAATGCTTGCCAAATCTAAAGAAAAGATCTCTTTAGTTTTAAGTTTCTCTGGCACATCATCGTTAGCTATGCGTATAGCTAAACCTTCTACAATTGCTGTCTTACCAACTCCTGGCTCTCCTATTAAAACTGGATTATTCTTAGTTCTTCTTGATAGAACTTGTATAAGCCTCCTTATTTCTTCATCTCTTCCAACAACAGGATCTAATTGGCCTTTCGTTGCCTTAATTGTTAAATTGTTTGCGAATCTATTTAATGTATCAAATCCAGCTTCAGCATTATTGTTCATAGCTTTTTTATCCTTTCTAAACCTTTTGATTTCATTTAGAAGTCCATCATAAGTAATATTAAATTTTGATAAAATTTCTTTTCCTTGATCATCAATATATGTAAATGACAAGAATAAAATTTCTTGTGTGATAATTTGATCATCAAATCGTTTAGACAACATTTTTGATGTTTTTATAAGTTTCAGAATACTTTCATCAACTTCTTGAGATGCAATTGGTTTATTGCTTAAATTTAATAATGAATATATCTCTTTCTTTAAAACATCAATCTTTGGGGTTAAAGCATATATTATATCTTGAATATATTTCTCAGTGTCATCTAATATGGTGTATAAAATATGAAGTGAAGTTAGATTGGTTTGTAATTTATTAGCTAGGTTAAACGCTGAGCTAAATATTATCTTTGATCTATCTGAATACTCGCTGATTAAATTGTCTATTTTATGGACCTATTTTTATTTATATTTACATAAATATTTATTTAATAGAAATTTTTCAATATTAAGTCCAAAAAATATTAATCATCTTAAACTCATGTAAATGGTTTTAGATTAAATTAATAAATTATCTGTTTCAGTTCCATCTTTTTTTACTTCTTTCAATCCTTTTTTATTTTCTGGATCTGATAATTCTGCTTCTCTCAATTGAAAGCCCCGCTTACGCCTTGAGGGTTTATTTGCAGTGGGATCATTTTCTTCTATTTCTTCATTATCCAAGTTTTTAGTTGCAGTACTTAATACAGATTTTATTTTAGCCTCTTTGTTTTCATTATTTGACTCTATTTCTTTTTGAACCCTGTAGTAATGGTCAGCAAATTGTAAAAAAGATTCTGCTAAAATTCTATCGTCAGACGAAGATGCATCAGATGCAAGTGAGATATATTTTTCATTTAATTGAGCAACTGAGCCTCTTTGTCGGCCATCAGGTCCAGAACTGTCTATTACAGTATTTTTGTTTATACTACCATTAACATTACCATAATTGAAATTTCTACGATTTGATCCACGATTTTGGCGACGACGCCCATTATTTTGCTGTCTCATAATTTTCCCGAAATTTAAGCTTATTAATTTTACTTACATAATGCTTTTGTAATATGGTTAAGAATCCTATTTCAACCTACGGACTCAACAAATTTAATATTTAAGGTTTAAATCTATATATAGATTTATTTATACTTATATAAACTTTTTTCTTTTAAGCCAAGCACAAAAAATTATTATTTAACTATAAATGTTATAACTCTATTTACTCCTGACAGATCTTTTTTATATTTTATAGGTATTAAACCATTTTCCAAAGCTATTGACGAAATTAAATTTTCTTGACCTTTACCAATTTCTAAAAATATCTTTCCATTTTTTTTGATTATAAATCTAAGCCTAGGTATTATAAATCTATAAGCATCCAAACCATCTTTACCACCGTTTAACGCAAGAAATGGATCATATTTTTTAACTTCTTTTTGTAATGTATTAATATCATCAGTGGGAATATATGGTGGGTTTGAAATCACAATATCAAATTTAATGTTATTTTCAGCTGCAATTAATTTTAAATCCCACTCTTTGAGCTTCCAATCCAAATCTATGAACTTTGATCTTTCTGCAAAACCATAATCTAAGGCATTAATCTTAGCAATTTCTAGTGATTTTTTTGAGATGTCAATAAATGAAACATTTGAATTGCAATATTCATCTAAAAGAGACAAACCTAAACAACCCGAACCAGATCCTAAATCTAGAATTTTTAAAAATTTTGATTTCTGTGTATATTGTTCCAAAATACTTTCTATTAACGTTTCG
>CACBDG010000032.1 GCA_902537945.1 uncultured SAR116 cluster alpha proteobacterium | reverse complement strand
TTCTTCTACATCTAGCACGAACCCTGTTCCACCTATAGAATTTAAAAATGAAATAGATCATTGGTCCGATGAAAAAGAACAATGTAAAGCCAAAAAATATACATCTGCTGCTAAAACAGTTATGGAAAAAATGGCTATTAAATATTGTGAAGAAAATGATATTAGACTTTCAATTATTTTACCAACAGGTTTATATGGTGATCCCGTTTTACCTACTCACCTAAACCATAACCCATTTATTTGGCTAAAAAGAGTCATTGAAGGTGGTAGTCCTAGACATGAGATAATACCTAATGATTCTGCTTCAATGATACATTTAAGGGATCTTGCAAAAATATTTTTAGCGGTATACGAGAATCCCAGTGCTTCTGGTAGATATTTTGGAGTTTATAAAAGTCTTCATTGGGAAGATATTTATAATGAATGTAAAAAGTTAATGCCAAACATGAAGATGCCTCAAAGCTTGTCTAAAGCACCTGTAAAACCAACCACGTTTGATTTTACCAGAAGAGATACACTTAACGTGAGAATAAGAGATTTTTCTACAACTTTAAAGGAAACGGTTATCTGGCTAAAATCAAATCCTTTTCCAGAAGAAATAGGTAATGAATAGATTAGAACTTATTTTATTTTCATTATTTATACTTTTTTTACCAACGATATTGTTTTGGGTTGATATTTAATTTTTTTATTTTTTCTAATGAAATTTATAGGATTCTATTATGAATAATTGCAAAGAAAAAACTTTTTTTAAAAATAGAAACCCAAACGACCGGTTGGCATAGTGGTTGGTATAATCACTTAAAATAGCGAAAGAACCCAAAAACCGAATTCTTGGAGGATGATCTAAGTCATTGATTTTATATATATAGTTGGTTGCGGGGGTAGGATTTGAACCTACGACCTTCAGGTTATGAGCCTGACGAGCTACCGGGCTGCTCCACCCCGCGTCATGCTTATTATTATTTTGTAAGGCTAGAAGGCCTGGCAACGACCTACTCTCCCACACCTTAAGATGCAGTACCATCAGCGCAACAGAGCTTCACGTTCGAGTTCGGAATGGGATCGGGTGGTTCATCTGCACTATAATCACCAGGCCATCTAGCCTCACAAATTTTGAAAAAATGATCCAAATATAGCTCACTACATGTCATGTTTCTAAAAAAAAACCGATTTCTACTTTCATGACGGTCACGATCAAGCCGATCGAACTATTAGTACTAGTTAGCTTCACACATTACTGCGCTTCCACACCTAGCCTATCAACGTGGTAGTCTTCCACGGTTCTCGGCGAATCCTAGTTTTGAGGGAGGCTTCCCGCTTAGATGCTTTCAGCAGTTATCCTTTCCGTACATAGCTACCCAGCTATGCCGCTGGCGCGACAACTGGTACACCAGAGGTACGTCCATCCCGGTCCTCTCGTACTAGGGACAGCTCCTCTCAAGATTCGAACACCCACGGCAGATAGGGACCGAACTGTCTCACGACGTTCTAAACCCAGCTCACGTACCACTTTAATTGGCGAACAGCCAAACCCTTGGGACCTGCTCCAGCCCCAGGATGTGATGAGCCGACATCGAGGTGCCAAACACCCCCGTCGATGTGAACTCTTGGGGGGTATCAGCCTGTTATCCCCGGCGTACCTTTTATCCGTTGAGCGATGGCCCTTCCACACAGAACCACCGGATCACTATGACCGACTTTCGTCTCTGCTCGACTTGTCAGTCTCGCAGTCAGGCAGGCTTATGCCATTGCACTCAACAACCGATGTCCGACCGGTTTGAGCCTACCATCGCGCGCCTCCGTTACCATTTAGGAGGCGACCGCCCCAGTCAAACTACCCACCATGCAGGGTCCCGGACCAGGATAACTGGCCACGGTTAGACAACAGAAAACAGAAGGGTGGTATCTCAAGGATGGCTCCCTCATAGCTTGCGCTACAAGTTCCAAGCCTCCCACCTATCCTGCACATCGGCTTCCTGATGCCACTGCAAAGCTATAGTAAAGGTGCACGGGGTCTTTCCGTCTGACCGCGGGTACCCCGCATCTTCACGGGGAATTCAATTTCGCTGAGTTGATGTTGGAGACAGCGGGGAAGTCGTTACGCCATTCGTGCAGGTCGGAACTTACCCGACAAGGAATTTCGCTACCTTAGGACCGTTATAGTTACGGCCGCCGTTTACTGGGGCTTCAATTTGCTGCTTGCACAACTCCTCTTAACCTTCCAGCACCGGGCAGGCGTCGGACCCTATACGTCGTGTTACCACTTTGCAGAGCCCTATGTTTTTAATAAACAGTCGCTACCCCCTATTTTATGCTACCTGATTCTGGTTGCCCAGAGCAGGCCACCCTTATTCCGAAGTTACGGGTGCATTTTGCCGAGTTCCTTCAACATCATTCTCCCAAGCGCCTTGGTATTCTCTACCTGCCCACCTGTGTCGGTTTCGGGTACGGTCTTAACGATGGAGCTATTTCCTGGGACAGTTTCACTGCAAACACAATCCGATAAGCATTTACAATTTACACCATCCGTCACTACCATCAGGTCACGGAATATTAACCGTGTTCCCATCGACTACTGCTTTCGCACTTATCTTAGGGGCCGACTAACCCTGCGTGGATTAACCTTGCGCAGGAACCCTTGGGCTTTCGGCGAGAGTGTTTCTCACACTCTTTATCGCTACTCATGTCAGCATTCTCACTTCTGATACCTCCAATAACACTCGCGTGTTACCTTCAGCGGCTTACAGAACGCTCCGCTACCATGCCTTACGGCATCCACAGCTTCGGTGTATGGCTTTAGCCCCGTTACATCTTCGGCGCAGGCCGGCTTATTTAGACCAGTGAGCTGTTACGCTTTCTTTAAAGGATGGCTGCTTCTAAGCCAACCTCCTGGCTGTCTTGGCCTTCCCACATCCTTTCCCACTTAGCCATAACTTAGGGACCTTAGCTGGTGGTCTGGGCTCTTTCCCTCTTGTCCAAGGACCTTAGCACCCATGGACTGTCTGCTATACTGTACTTACCGGTATTCGGAGTTTGGTTAGGTTTGGTAAGGCTCGCGCCCCCCTAGCCCATCCAGTGCTCTACCCCCGGTAGTAATATATAACGCACTACCTAAATAGTTTTCGCGGAGAACCAGCTATCTCCGGGTTTGATTGGCCTTTCACCCCTAGCCACAGGTCATCCCCGTCTTTTTCAACAGACGTGGGTTCGGTCCTCCAGTGCGTGTTACCGCACCTTCAACCTGCCCATAGCTAGATCACCCGGTTTCGGGTCTAATCCATCGAACTAAATCGCACTATTAATACTCGCTTTCGCTTCGCCTACACCTAACGGCTTAAGCTTGCTCAATAAATTAACTCGCTGACCCATTATACAAAAGGTACGCAGTCACTACTTAATGTAGCTCCTACTGTTTGTAAGCATTCGGTTTCAGGTCTGTTTCACTCCCCTCATAGGGGTTCTTTTCACCTTTCCCTCACGGTACTTGTTCACTATCGGTCACAGAGTAGTACTTAGGCTTGGAGGGTGGTCCCCCCATATTCAAGCAGGATTTCACGTGTCCCGCCCTACTCAAGGACCAAATTGAAACATTACCCATACAGGGCTATCACCTACTATGGCTGACCTTTCCAGATCATTCTGGTTGTTTTCAAAATGGCCACTGGCCTGGTCCGCGTTCGCTCGTCACTACTAACGGAGTCTCGGTTGATGTCCTTTCCTCCAGCTACTTAGATATTTCAGTTCGCTGGGTTTGCCTCCCTTGCGGGATAAACCAAATTGGTTTGGGTTTCCCCATTCGGAAATCTGCGGATCAAAGCCTACTCACGGCTCCCCACAGCTTATCGCAGCGTGTCACGTCCTTCATCGCCTCTCTGTACCAAGGCATCCACCAAATGCTCTTCAAGACGCTTGATCGGACCGTACATGAAAGTAGTAACCGGTCAGACAACCATTACTACGATCTAAAAACAAGTTTTAAAGTACAATCCGTAAGCTTGGATAACATTAAAGCTATCCAATTATTTGGAATCATTTTCACAAACTATTTCAAACAGACTGACAAATCAGATTTGACTGTTTTGTTAAAGGTTTGAACTTTTACAGACAGTGGTAGGCACGGGCAGATTTGAACTGCCGACCTCACGATTATCAGTCGTGCGCTCTAACCAACTGAGCTACGCGCCTTTAGCTGTAGCAAAACTATAATTTAAATAAGTTCAAAAAGAAGAGATACAAAGACGGCGGTGATTGATCTTATACTTTCCTTAGAAAGGAGGTGATCCAGCCGCAGGTTCCCCTACGGCTACCTTGTTACGACTTCACCCCAGTCGCTGACCCTACCGTGGCCGGCTCCCTCCAAAAGGTTAGGATACCGTCTTCGGGTAAAACCAACTCCCATGGTGTGACGGGCGGTGTGTACAAGGCCCGGGAACGTATTCACCGTAGCATGCTGATCTACGATTACTAGCGATTCCAACTTCATGCTCTCGAGTTGCAGAGAACAATCCGAACTGAGACGGCTTTTTGGGATTTGCTCCAGGTTGCCCTATTGCTTCCCTTTGTCACCGCCATTGTAGCACGTGTGTAGCCCAGCCCATAAGGGCCATGAGGACTTGACGTCATCCTCGCCTTCCTCCTGGTCATCCCAGGCAGTTTCTCTAGAGTGCCCAGCCTAACTGATGGCAACTAAAGATGAGGGTTGCGCTCGTTGCGGGACTTAACCCAACATCTCACGACACGAGCTGACGACAGCCATGCAGCACCTGTGTTGGAGCCAGCCGAACTGAAGGAAATCATCTCTGATAACCAAACTCCACATGTCAAGGGCTGGTAAGGTTCTGCGCGTTGCTTCGAATTAAACCACATGCTCCACCGCTTGTGCGGGCCCCCGTCAATTCCTTTGAGTTTTAATCTTGCGACCGTACTTCCCAGGCGGTGTGCTTAGTGCGTTAGCTGCGACACTGAAAGGTAACCCTCCAACATCTAGCACACATCGTTTACGGCGTGGACTACCAGGGTATCTAATCCTGTTTGCTCCCCACGCTTTCGCTCCTCAGCGTCAGAAAATAGCCAGAAAGTCGCTTTCGCCACTGGTGTTCTTCCCAATATCTACGAATTTCACCTCTACACTGGGAGTTCCACTTTCCTCTCTATTTCTCTAGCTTGCTAGTATTAAACGCAGTTCCCAGGTTAAGCCCGGGGATTTCACGTCTAACTGTTCAAGCAGCCTGCGAGCCCTTTACGCCCAATAATTCCGAATAACGCTCGCCCCCTTCGTATTACCGCGGCTGCTGGCACGAAGTTAGCCGGGGCTTCTTCTACGGCTACCGTCATCATCTTCACCGTTGAAAGTGCTTTACAACCCTAGGGCCTTCATCACACACGCGGCATTGCTGGATCAGAGTTTCCTCCATTGTCCAATATTCCCCACTGCTGCCTCCCGTAGGAGTCTGGGCCGTGTCTCAGTCCCAGTGTGGCTGATCATCCTCTCAGACCAGCTACTGATCGTCGCCTTGGTAAGCCATTACCTTACCAACAAGCTAATCAGACGCGGGCCCCTCTTTCAGCGGCTGACCTTTCCCCCGGAGGGCGTATACGGTATTAGCGTTCGTTTCCAAACGTTGTCCCGAACTGAAAGGTAGGTTCCCACGCGTTACTCACCCGTGCGCCACTAGATCCGAAGATCTCGTTCGACTTGCATGTGTTAGGCATGCCGCCAGCGTTCATTCTGAGCCAGGATCAAACTCTTAGGTTTGATGGGTATGAATTTTAAAATTCAACCGAAAAGGTAATCATACCTTCACACTCAAGTTACTGACAAACAAATATGAATTTGTTGTATTATTA
>CACBDG010000031.1 GCA_902537945.1 uncultured SAR116 cluster alpha proteobacterium | reverse complement strand
ATTAGAATAGATCCCCCTAAAGTTTCAAATAATATTTTTAGCATTAAAGATTTAACTTTTGAAAATCAAAAAGGAATATTTTTCGAATTTAATACCAACAAAATACTAAATTGGGGGAAAAAAGATTTAGAAGTTACAAAAATTAAAAATGATGAAATAGAATACAAAATTGTTGGAAATGACCCATATCTTTTCACAGGTGAAAAAATTCAACTTGATGGTAAATTTAAATTTCTTAATTTTTTTTCATCAATTTTCCATGAATACAAGTTTGGTGGATTTTTAGTTTCATTGATATGTTTTTGCATTCTATCTCTAGAATTTATACGTGTTAATTTTAATTTAAGGATTTTTTTGGGAATATTAATTTTATTACTTTCTTATTATTTAATGTTTAATTATGTTCTTAGTTTAAATTTTGGATTTAGTAATGTTAGCAAAACAATAGGTAGAGCGGTTTATAATGGTTTTTCTAATACACCTAACATTTTAAGTATCTTCATCGCATTAATTTTAACATTTCTAACCTCATTTCTAATCAATTTAAAAGAGAGTAAGAATATTTTATCAAATATTCAAAACCAGTTTATATTTGAAAATAAAGAAAGTCTTATTTTAATTTTGTCTTTTTTCATACTTCCTTTTTTACTGTTAACTCCAGATTTGATAGTTATTATAAATAACACTATCTCAAATCCAATCGTCAAAGATTGGGATTCCAATAATATCCTTACTTGGAAATTTTTGATAAATAACGGATTATTACCCTATAAAGATTTTTGGTATCCTTACGGTGGTCGTTCAATTTTTTACATAAACCCACCTTACGGAGATACCTTATTGTGGATGTTTAAATCTTTTGTTTATGGATCGTTTGGTGCAAGCTTATATTTTTTATTTAATAGAAAATTCTATGTATATTTTTTCATTATTTGTTTATTGATTTTTTGTGAACAATCAAGACTTTTTTGGGGTGCATCTCGGTACTTTTTATCATTCACTCTAGTCTTTTCTTACATAGTTATTTATCCAGATCAAAAATTATTTTCAATTAAAAGAATTTTATTTTGGGTCAATGGATCTTTGGCTTTGTTTATTGAGCCCATTTTAATTATATATAGTGCACCAGCAATACTGTTTATAATTATTTATGATTATTGTTCTTTCAAAAACAATATTATAATTAAAAAACTTTTTTATGATTTTTTTCCATTATTTATTTTCGCAATAATTGCCCTAATTTTCTTTGAAAAATTGGGCATGTTAACAAATTTATTACATTTTTATCTTAATCTTAAGGACCAATCTATTATAAGCTCTGAACCAACTAACCTACTAGGTAATCCATTAAAGATTTATATACTTATTTCTCCTTTCTTTGCAATAAGCCTAGGTTTATTATCCCTTTCAAATTTTAATTCAGTTAATAGAAACCTAACGGTTTGTCTAATTTCTGTAGGATTAGTTGGGATTATGTTATTCACAAAACATCAAGTGAGATCAATGGATTGGCAACTTTTCCTCTTGCCTAATTTAATATTAATTATACTTTTTTTAAATTTATTAGACCAAAAAAATAAAACGAGCCTTAGCATTTTAGGAGTATGTTTTGGATTAATATTAATGTTTTTTCATAACCATAGTTTTTTTAAAAGCATGAGAAATGCACTTCTGAAAGCGCCACAAATTATTTCAACTAATTACGATCTTATATATACTAAGAAATATGACAGCCTGACAAACAAGTTGAACGAAAAAATTTATTCAAAAAATAGGTTTTCTACATTTAAAAACGAATTAACAACGATTAATTTCTTAAATGATCAAATGGACAAAAATGACAAGATATATGTTTTAGGTGACGATAGTGTATTTTATATATTATTAAAACAAGATATGCCTTACAATATTAATATGTATAATGGCTCTGCTATTTATTCACAATATCAAAATATCGATTGGATAAAAGCCAATAATCCAAAGTTCATAATATGGGACAAAAACAAAAAAATCTTTGATCTAATTCCTAATATCATTAGATCACCAGTTATTTTTGAATACATTTTAAAAAATTTTACCTATTACAATTCAGTCGCAGGATTTGAAATACTGAAAAAAAAGTCAAATTTAATTCAAGAGGACAAAAAATACTGGAAAAAAATCTTTGGCAATTCACTTAACTTAGGATTCATTCCAGGAGCGTCAGATTTTAAAAAGGGTAAAGAATGTTTCGAATACTTTGATAAATGTAGACCTGTTTTAAATATAAAAGCTAAAAACATTAAAAAGAAACAAAATATTAAATTAAAGCTTTCAATAAATAATCAATTTTTTGAAATTTTATTACAAATTAAACCTAAATATTCAAGTTATAATATTTTACTAGATAGACTTTATTTTTGGTGGCTGTTAGATGATAAGCCAAAGGATATTAAAATTGAAAATGACAACAAAGATTTAGTTACAGATTTAAGATATTTCGAAATTTCTAAAGAAGTTTTGTATTAATTAATTTTTAAGTAAGGCTATCAAGATGTGTGGAATAACGGGTTGGGTATCATGGGAAAACCAAGTAAACTCAAAAATCATAAATAAAATGAATTATCGTTTGAAACATAGGGGGCCTGATTTTGGTAAGATTAAAATTTTGGATAATGTTGTACTCGGCCACAGAAGATTAAGTATTTTAGATTTATCTGAAAAAGGTAATCAACCTATGTCAGACAAACAAGAAACTATCTGGATAGTTTTCAATGGTGAGGTATATAACTTCTTAGATTTAAAATGTTACTTACAAACAAAAGGTTTTAAATTTTTTAACAATACGGACACAGAAGTAATAATAAATGCTTATAAATTCTGGGGCTTAAACTTTATTGAAAAATTAAATGGGATGTTTGCTTTGGCTATATGGGATGTTGAAAAACAACAACTTATATTAGCCAGAGATAGAATGGGCGAGAAACCTTTATATTACTATTATAGTAATGGTGATTTAATATTTTCATCTGAGTTGATGTCTTTGATAGAACATCCAATTATACAAAAAAGCATTAATAATGAAGCTTTATTTCAATACATGAATTTGAATTATACACTAACAGATAATTGTATGATTAAAGATGTAAAAAAACTTCCACCAGCCTCCATTTTAATTTTAAAAAAGTTTGAGCCTATAAATGTAAGGTTATATTGGGATTTGTCTAAATTTTACAAAAAAGATAAATTTCGATCTAATTTCAAAGAATTAAAAGAAGAATTTACATACCTCTTAGACCAATCAGTAAAGAAGAGAATGATTGCGGATGTTCCTATAGGCGCTTTTTTATCTGGAGGAATTGACTCATCTGCCGTAGTCTCAAGCATGACTAAATTTGCAAGTGAAGATAGAGTTAAAACGTTTTCAGCAGCTTTTGCGAGTAAAAGTTTTAATGAATTAGATTTTGCTAGAGAAATATCTAATTCCTTAAATATATTTCATAAAGATAAACTTATTGAAACAAATTTGATAACGATATTTGAAAATTGTATTAAAAATATGTGTGAACCTATGGCTGATACCTCGATACTACCAACATTTGAATTAAGCAAATTCGTTAGATCTTTCGTTAAAGTTGCACTTACTGGTGATGGAGCCGACGAAATACTTGCAGGATATGAAACCTATAAAGCTAGTAAATTACACGTCTGTCTTTCTGTTATGCCTAATCCAGCAATCAAAATTTTAAAAAAAATCATTCAAAGAGCATATCCAACCTCTCATGAAAAAGTGAGCAATGAATATAAATTAAAAAAATTTTTAGGTGGGTACGGACTAAATAACACTCAAGCACATTTTTATTGGAAAACAATTTTGGAAGAAACTGAAATTATGACTTTATTAAATAAAGACTTAAAAGATCAATTTAGTAGATATAATTTTTTTGAAAGTGCCGACAAAATTTATAGGGAAGTTGATGGGTGCAGTAGCTTGGATAAATATTTATATATTGATTGTAAAACATGGTTACCAAATGACATACTTGTCAAGACCGATAGGGCATCTATGAGTAACAGTTTAGAAACACGTGCTCCTTTTTTGGATCATAATATTGTAGAATTTTGTGCTCAAATCCCAGAAAAATTCAAACTTAATCATTTCAAAACTAAGTATATTTTAAGGAAGAGTCAAAAAAATAGAATCCCTAAAACTATTATCAATAGAAAGAAAAAGGGGTTTAACGCGCCTATCTCAGCTTGGTTATTAGGAGAACTATATGAATATGCAAGGGATTTAACTTCTACTGAAAAAATAAGATCAATTTTTGATAAAAAAGCAATAGATAACTTGTGGAATAATCATATTCATTTCTATGAAGATAATGGATATAAAATTTTTGGGATTCTTTGTTTGAGTAAGTGGTTACATAATATTAGTATCAGATAAAAAGAGGTAAAAATGATTACAGTAATTGTTCCTTCATTTAATGAAGAGGCATCAATCAAAAACACTATTGAGTCTATTCATTCAAACCTTGCAAATAAAGAAGAATTTGAGATTATTCTTGTAAATGATGGCTCTACAGACAAAACTTTAGAAATTGGTAATAAGCTAGATTGCAAAATTATTAGTCATCCTCATAACTTAGGATATGGCAAGGCACTTAAAACTGGAATAACTAATGCTAAATTTGATATTATTGTAATTGTGGATTGTGATGGATCTTATCCAATAGATCAGCTAGGAAATCTAATTTCTGAATTCAATATGGGATATGACATGGTTGTTGCTGCAAGAACAGGTACAACATATAAAGAGTCTTTCCTAAAATGGCCATTGAGGCTTCTTTTAAGATTTTTAGTTGAATGGACTGCAGGTAGATCAATACCTGACATAAATTCTGGATTAAGAGTGTTTTCAAAAAAGGATTCAATAAAATTTTTGGATACATTATGTGATACTTTTAGTTTTACTACTTCACTTACATTAGCTTATATGTTGACTGGAAAATTCGTCAAATATGTAAAAGTTGATTATGATAAAAGAGTAGGCAAAACTCACGTAAAACTGTGGCGAGATTCTTTAAGAACCCTTCAGTTTATAATACAAGCAATAGTTTTGTATCATCCGTTAAAAATTTTCTTGTTAATTACTATTTTCTGTTTTATTTTTTCCATATTTTTATTGATATTAGGCCTATTTAGTTCAAATAATTTGATTATACCTTCATTTATTTTATTCTCAACTGGGCTTTTAATATTCGGCTTAGGACTGCTTACTGATTTAATAAGACAAATAAATATTAAAAAATTCTAAGTGGAAAATAAATTGGATAAAGTAGCTATTTTAATGTCAACTTTTATGGGTGAGCAATTTGTTACAAAACAAGTTGAATCCATATTCAACCAGACACATAAAAATTGGGTTTTATGGATTTCTGATGACGGATCAACTGATAAAACTTTGGAAATAATAAATTCATTTAAATCTTATAAAATCAAATTAGTAAATGGTCCTCAATTAAATAGTTATGCATTAAACTTTTTAAGTCTTATTCAAAATAAAGAAATAGATGGGGATTATTTTGCATTTGCAGATCAAGATGATATATGGAATAAAAATAAGCTTGAAATTGCTATTAATAAAATTAAACACGTTAAGTCCAATATTCCTGCTGCATATTGTAGCAGATCAATATTGATTGACAAAAATGATAAACATATAGGTATTTCAAAAAATATAAAAATTAAACCAAATTTTAAGAACGCATTGATCCAAAATATCATGTCAGGTAACACGATTGTTTTTAACAAATGTTGCAAGAAAATTATTGAAAATGCTAAAATTAGAGAATTAACTTCTCACGATTGGCTAATTTATCAAATTGTCACAGGTTCTGAGGGTTATGTTTTTTTTGATAAAAACTATTCTATTTTTTATAGACAACATACAAACAACCTAATTGGAGCTCAGAATTCTTACTATTCTTTGATCAAAAGATTCAGGTACCATTTTAATGGTTACTTTGAAGAAGCACTTAACAAACAATTAAAAATATACTCAGATAACGAGTTTCTCCTATCAAAAAACAACAGAGCAATTTTTGAGAAATTTT
>CACBDG010000030.1 GCA_902537945.1 uncultured SAR116 cluster alpha proteobacterium | reverse complement strand
GAGTATGGTTTGATACATGTTTAAGACTTAAAAATACGTTAGAAATTATGAAAGATATTTTTGGTAATAGAAAAATTTCAATTGCAAGAGAATTAACTAAAACTTATGAAGAAATTATTACTAGTGACTTGAATGACATTGAAAAAATAATTGAAAAAAGAGAAAAAAATAAAGATCCTTTGAAGGGTGAAGTAGTATTGATTGTCGAGGGTTTTACTGAAAACGAATTAAATTTTGATATTTTAACTACTAACATTAAAGATCGACTTAAAAAACAATCCCTTCGTGACACAGTAAATGACATTGTAATTGAGACCAGATTGCCAAAAAAAATTGTTTATAATGAAGCTGTTAGAATTAAAAATAATAAGTCAATTTAAAATTAACAATGACAATTGTTATTTTTTATTTATTGTTCTAAATAAAGGAAGGGTTTAAAAGTGAAAAATTTATTATTAGTATTTATCATTACTTCATTTCTCCAATCTTGTGCTCCAATAGTTGGAACTGTAGGCGTTGTTTCTTTAGGAGCCGCATCAAAAGAAAAAGGATTAGGCACAACATTAAATGATAGTCTTATTAAAACTAAAATATCTAATTTGATTTTTAAGTTTAACGAAGAACTGATAGCCAATACTAAAATTTTTGTAAATAACGGATCTGTTTTATTCACAGGAAAAGTAAAAGTTCCAAATGATAAAATTCAGTTTACCAAGTCAGCTTGGACAATTAAAGGTGTTCGTGAGGTGAATAACGAAATTCAAATAACTGATACAACTTCTATAAAAAATATTGCACGAGACATAGCTTCCTTAGGTGAAATAAGAGCGCGTATAATGGCAGATAAATCCATAAATAGCCTTAATTATTCAATTGATGTTGTTAATGATAAAGCTTACATCAGCGGGGTTGCAAATAATGACGCAGAGATTAATCTTGTAAAAAATCATGCATCTAGTGCTAGATTTGTTAAAGAGGTTTATAGTTATATAATATTGAATAAAGACACAAGATGAGTTGTAATCTAAATATTGCGTTCCTAATGGACCCTCTTGAAAATCTGGATCTAAATGGTGATACGACTTTCGCTCTTGCACTTGAAGCTCAAAAACGCAATCATAATATAAGTTTTTTTAAACCAGAAGATTTGCTGTTAAACTGTAACGATGTTTTAGCAAACATTTGCAGGTTAGAATTATATTCATCAAAAAATTTTAATGATTTTAAATACCATGATGCAGAAATAAAACCGTTAACAGAATATGATGTGATTATGATGAGACAAGATCCTCCTTTTAATATGGCTTATATAACTGCAACTTATATTCTTGAAAAACTTCCAAACTCTACTCTAATTGTAAATAATCCCTTTGAGGTAAGAAACTCACCAGAAAAAGTTTTTGTTACAAATTTTCCACATTTAATGCCAAAAACTTTGATTAGTAGGAATGTTAATACTATCAAAAACTTCAAAAATGAATTTAAAGATATAATTATTAAACCTCTTTATGGGAATGGTGGACATGGTGTTTTTCACCTTCGACCCGAAGATGAAAATCTGAACTCCATTTTGGAAATGTTTTTTATTCAAAACAAAGAACCGTTAATGATACAAGAGTATTTAAAAGATGTAAGAAATGGAGATAAAAGAATTATTTTGCTAAACGGGGAACCAGTCGGAGCTGTTAATAGAATCCCACAATTAGGAGAGAGTAGATCAAATATGCATGTTGGAGGAAAACCTAAAAAAACAGAGTTAACTAGAAGAGACAAGCACATATGCAATGAGATTTCAGTATCATTAAAAGAAAAAGGTCTTTATTTTGTTGGAATAGATATAATTGGAGACTACATTACTGAAATTAATGTAACGTCTCCAACGGGAATAAGGGAAATCAAAAATTTAGACTCAATTGCAATTGATGAAATGTTTTGGGATTTCATTGAAAAAAAGATTCAAAATTAAGAATTAATGTTACATTCTTCCCAAATTCTTTCCACCTAATACATGAACATGAAAATGCGGTACATCTTGATTGCCATCACTTCCTGAGTTTGTTATAATTCTAAAACCATCTCTATTAATTTTTACAAATTCAATTACTTCATTTACCAAATTCCAAAAATCTTTCATTTCATTTATTGAAGCATTTTTTGTAAAGTCATAAAAATTTATATAAGGACTTTTTGGAATAATTAATATGTGAATTGGTGCTTGAGGATTAATATCAGAAAAAGCTAAAGCATGGTGATTTTCTAATATCTTATTGCAAGGAATTTCAGATCTTAATATTTTAGCAAAAATATTATTCGTATCGTATAACTTGTTCATTTTAAGCCTCTATTTTTTTTTTCTTCTAGTCCTGATCTTAATTTCCTAGATGACAACTCATTCCAAACTTCTTCAGGTTTGACACCAATAGACATCCAAAGCACAAGTATGTGATAAATTAAGTCAGCAGATTCATTTATTACTCCATACTTATTTTTTTTTACAAAATCAATAATAAGCTCTGAAGATTCTTCGCCAATTTTTTTTGCTAATAATTCAGGATTCTTAATTAAATGAGATGTATATGATTTTTCCTCACTACTTTTTTTTCTTTCATTTAGAATTGAAAATAATTCATTTATAATTTTTTCATTCATTTTTGTTTTCACAATCTCTTATTGATATTCCATTTCTTAACATTTCTCTTTTAACTGAATATATAGAATGTATCCCGTAATGAAAAACTGAAGCTGCCAAAACTGCTGATGCGCCCGCTTCTAGCACAACCTTTACCATATCGTTTGGATGACCCGCTCCTCCTGAAGCTATGACAGGTACCGATACATTTTCAGAAATTAATTTAGTAAGTTTTAAATTGTACCCCTGTTTAGTACCATCCGAATTCATCGATGTTAATAGAATTTCGCCAGCTCCATTTTTTACACCTTTTTTGGCCCATTTAAGAACATCTATATTTGTTTTTTTTCTGCCGCCATGAGTAGTGACTTCATATCCAGAAGGCATTATCTTATTTTCTACTGCATCAATCGCTAAAACAACGCACTGATTACCAAACTTGTCAGAAGATTCATTAATTAATCTAGGGTTGTAAACTGCAGATGAATTAATAGAAACTTTATCTGCACCAGAATTCAACATATCTCTAAAATCTGCTATGTTTTTTACTCCTCCTCCTACAGTTAATGGTACAAAGCAAGCTTCAGCGGTTTTAGAAATTACTGTTAACATAGCCTTTCTTTTTTCATTAGTAGCAGATATATCCAGAAAACAAATCTCATCAGCTCCTAAGGTACTGTACTTTTTCGCTTGCTCTACAGGATCACCGGCATCTTTTAAATTAACGAAATTTATACCTTTAACTGTTCTCCCATTGTGAACATCTAAACATGGTATAACCCTAGTAGAAAGCATCAGATTTTAACCTCTCTTATTTCTTGTAAGGCTTCTGAAAATGTGAATTTTTTATCATATAATGCTCTGCCAATAATTACTCCTTGAACTCCATTCGAAAATTCTTTAGCTAATTTTGATATATCATTTAATGAAGCAACCCCACCTGAAGCAATAACTGAATGAGGAACTGATTTAGCAAACTTAAGTGTTTCATCAAGATTTACTCCTTGTAAACTACCGTCTTTAGAAATATCAGTAAATATTACAGAATTAACTATTGATGTATCCAGAGTTTTCATTAAATCCACTGCTATTACATTTGATTGATTTTTCCATCCATGGGAAGCAATTTTCCCATCTCTAACATCAGCTCCTATAACTATTTTTTTAAAATATTTTTCGCCTAGTTGATTTATAAAATCGGGGTTTTCAAGAGCTAATGTACCTAAAATTACACGATTTGCAGAGTTTTGGATCCAAAAGTCAATGTCATCTATGCTTCTTATACCTCCTCCTATTTGGATTTTAATTTTGTTTTTAAGTTTAAATAAAATATTTTCAATTACTTTTTTGTTAACATTCTTCCCAGATACTGCGCCATCAAGATCTACAATATGCAACCATTCTGCACCTTGATCAACAAACCACATAGCTTGATCCAATGGATTATGGTTATAAACTGTCTCTTTATGCATTTCTCCAAATAAAAGACGTACACATTTACCATCTTTTATGTCAATTGCAGGATATAAGGTAAAAAAATTTTCTTTCATTATTTAAGTTCTTTATAATAATAATAACCTGCAATATATTTTCCATCTATGAATACTGACTTTGGGTTAATACCAGATTTTATATATCCAGATTGTTCATATAATTGAATAGCTCTTAATTGCGTTTCTCTTACTTCTAAATTAATTACTTTAAAACCATCTTGTTTTGCTTTTAATTCCGTTTTCTCAAAAACGGCTTTTGCAAGACCAAATCCCCTTGCCCACGGGGCAAAGAAAAAAGTACTCAAAGTACAAGAATGTGATTGAGCTTCATTATTTTTTGCTGGTTTAATTAATTGAGCTGACCCAGCAACAATATTATCTAATTTTCCAATTATTAAAACTCTTTCTGGAATAAGCAAAACCCCTTTCCAATAATTTTGAAGAGTCTTTAATGATGGAGGGGAGATCCACCCAAAACCACCTCCAGCTAAAATTGCCTCTTCCGTTGCATCACAAAGTTCTTGTAAGTCAACTTTACTTAAATTTTTACACAACTCTGCCTTTACATTGTATTTTTTTAATTTCGGTTGCATTTTAACTCTCTAAGATTAAGGTAGCCATTTAAGCCAATTGTATATAAACTTTTGACCTGAATTTCCACTTTTTTCTGGATGAAATTGCACTCCAACATAGTTTTCTTTACCTATAATAGCAGGTATGTTTACACTGTAATTAGTGTAGGCTTTTATCTGATCTTGTTCATAATTTTCTAAGCCATACGAGTGTACAAAATAATATTGTTCATTTTCGGTTATATTTTTTAATAAAGGATGGTTTTTATCTTTAATTTGTAAATTATTCCAACCCATATGTGGTATTTTATATTCTCGACCAAGATAATCTAAACCATTAGTTTTAATTTTTTTAAATTTGCCATTTAACCAACCAAAACCCAGAGTATTTTGCTTTTCTAAGCTAGAGTTAACCATTAATTGCATGCCTACACAAATTCCTAAAAATTTTTTTCTTTTATAAATTACTTGATTTGTTAATAAATCAATCAAACCGTCTATTTTTTGCAATCCTTTTTTACAATCAGGAAAAGATCCAACTCCTGGTAAAACTAGATAATCAGCCTTAGAAATAATATTTAAACTGTTTGTAACTTTAACTGTTACTTTTAAATTATTCGTTCTAATAGAATTTTTGAACGCGTTTTCTACAGATCTTAAATTTCCCGAACCATAATCAATTATAACTAGGTTCATATTATTTATTTCTCGATAACGTTCCTTTTGTAGAGGGAACAGTATCTAAGTTTCTTAAATCTAGACTAATTGCATTTCTAAGTGTGATTGCGAGAGATTTGAAGCAAGATTCTATAATATGATGTGTATTTTGGCCATAAATGTTTTCTACATGTAACGTCAAACCAGCTGACTGTGAAAAAGATTGAAAAAATTCTCTAAATATATCTGTTTCAATGTCTTTTATTGATACATTTGGTAAAAAAACATTCCAAACCAACCATGGGCGTCCTGATATATCTACGCAACATCTTGTCAAACACTCATCCATAGGCAAATATGAAAAACTGTATCTTTTTATACCTTTTTTATCTCCCAATGCATCATTAATAGCCTTTCCAAGTGCCCAACCAACATCTTCCGTAGTGTGATGTGAATCTATATCAAGATCCCCATTACATCTTAAGTCTATGTCTATTAAACTGTGTTTTGATAATTGTTGTATCATGTGGTCAAAAAAAGGCAAATCTGTGCTCACATGGTTTTTTCCATTACCATCTAAATTCACTTTTACTATGATATTTGTCTCATTAGTCTTTCTATGAACAGAAGAAACTCTTGTTTTAATTTGTCTTGTCATTTAAACCTATAATTAATTAAAATTATTTGAATTTATTTTTTATTCTTAATAATAAAGCGCCCTCACCACCAAAGTGCTTTGGTGCTACTTTAAAATCAACTAAAAACTTTTTAAAGAAATTGTCATTTAACCATTTTGGAACTTCTTCCTTGAAAACGCCTTTATTGTTTTGTCCTTTTCCTGTAATAATTAATATGTTTCTAACATTTTTTTCATAGCAATCAAAAACATACTTTTGTAAAACCAACTTTCCCGAGTTTATATTATAACCATGAAGATCTAAGATAGCATCTGGTTTTAATCTATTTTTTTTAAATAGTTTAGAGTAATTTTTAGATATAGTTTTTTTTCGTGTTTTTGTGTTTTCTAGTTTTTTTATAGAATTATTCTTAATTTCTTTCTCAGTATTCAAAACAAAATTTTCAAAATTTGAAATATAATTTTCCCATACTTTCTTATCATGTTTTGAAATTATAACCATAACCCTAATTACTTTTGGTTTCTATAAGTGTCCAATTAGGATTGTTATCATTTACCTTCTTTTCAAACACCCATTCGTCGTTAACAATAATTTCTTTTTTATTGTCTCCGTCAATTATAATATTATCCTTATCCATTAGTGCCCTTACTTGTAAAGATTGAAATTTTACATTGATTTTTATTGAAGATTTGTTAATGGTTGTATTGATAATTTCATTCTTATTAATTGATTTTAAGTCAATGATCAGAGTTTCTTGTTCTTTGTTTCTATCATCAATAGCTACCTTAAAACTCTTGAGTACTGAGGGTTTAGTAAAATTTTTAATATTATCGAGATTTCCACTTACAAAACTTTTCAAAACCATCTCAAAAAAAGTTTTTGATCCAGTCAAAAAATCTTCAATATTAAAGCTTGGTTCAACTTCTAAAATTTTGTTTAAATCAACATCTTTTAAATTATGACTTTTAGATTTCAAAGACACGACATTTGAAAATTGTTTCTCCTGTGTTTTTTTGTTTATGTTTGTATCCTCAAATCCTGTTTTTGTGCCCAATATATTTTTGAGTCTAAAAATAAGAAACACTGCTATTATACCAAAAATCAAAATA
>CACBDG010000029.1 GCA_902537945.1 uncultured SAR116 cluster alpha proteobacterium | reverse complement strand
CTTTAATTGGTAAGTGTATTAAAGTTGAAAAGACTGATACTCCTATACCAATCCACCACACTAGAGTGTAATCGCCTGTAGCATCATACAGCTTTCCACCCATCCAAACACCAAGAAAACTTCCTAATTGATGTGATAAAAAAACAATTCCATATAAAGTACCCATATATCGTAATCCATAAATATGAGCTATCAATCCACTGGTCAAAGGTACTGTGGCTAACCATAAAGAACCCATTAACAAAGAAAATAAAATTACTGATATTGGTGTTATTGGAAATATAATAAAAATTAAACCAATTAACGCTCTTAAAGCATAGACGATAGCTAATAAGAATTTTTTTGGGTATCTCTGTCCTAACCAACCCGCATAAATTGTTCCAAAAATATTACTAAATGCAATTAATGCTATAGCAAATGCGCCTAAACTTGAAGTTGTAGAAACTCCAAAACTATGTAAAAGGCTTGATGGATTTATACTACTACACATCTCAGTAACCATGGCAGGAAAATGAGCTGTTAAAAATGCTAACTGGTATCCACAAGCAAAAAAACCAAAAAAAATCATAGAAAAATTAGGATCCTTAAAAGCATCACCTAATACCTTTTTTAAGCTTATTTCTATTTCTTTTTTTGAAGATAAAGGGGGAGATTTTAAAAAAGGAACAAAAAATATAATAAAAATTATAGACATTGAAAAAATTATAAAAACTTGTTGCCAACTATACAAATTTAAAAGAGCTTGAGCGATTGGTGCTCCTATCATTTGACCAACTGAACCGGCAGCAGTAACTACTCCTAAGGCCATTGATCTGTTTTTATTACTCGAGGCTCTACCAACAACCGCTAATATCATTCCCATGCCTGTTCCAGCTATTCCAAAACCTATGATAAGCTCAAGGAATTGATGTGTTAGTGGATTTTGTGCAATGGTTGATAACAGTAAGCCAATAACATAGCAAAAGGCTCCCACTACAATCATCTTTCTATCACCAAACTTTTCACCCAAGGCGCCAAAAATAGGCGCACCGATACCCCAGCCAAGGTTTTGAATTGCGATTGCTAATGAAAATTCTACTCTTAACCATTGAAATTCTTGTTCAATTGGTATCTGAAAGACCCCAAAACTACCTCTTATTCCAAAAGTAATTATTATTATTATGGAGCCAGCTATCAATACTGGAGTGATTAAAGAACTGTTATAACTTTTCATAAATTAACTTGTTAAACAATTCTATATTAATGTCAAACCTTTGTTTTTAACTATTCTCAAACTTTCTTCCCATAAAAGATCAGCGTCTTTTTTATTTTGTGCAAATATTGAAGGCTCATCTATTTGACTTTGATAAAAATATTTTCCAGTAATGTTTTTAACAGTATCATCAGTAGCTAAATAAATAATAGTTTTAGCACCTTCTTCTACTGATATTGCGAAGAAATTCATTAGAAACTTTATAGCTAAACTGACAATACCATTATTGTTTTTTCCAAATTTGGTTTTTACAAAACCAGGATGAAGACAATTGACAGTTATTTTATTTTTCTTGGTTAATTCGCTCAATTTTTTTGTAAATAAAATATTACATAACTTTGATTTTTTATAAGCTATCCAACCGTTGTAATTTGTTGTCATTTCTAAATTATTAAAATCTACTTTTACACCTCTATGTGCACCGCTAGCAACGTTAATTATTCTTCCTCCGGTTTTAATAACCTTATATTTTAATAATATATTTGTTAAAATGAAATATGACAGATGATTAAGTGCGAATGTTTTTTCTATTTTGTTTACACTCTCTTTTCTTGAAAAAAACAATGCGCCAGCGTTGTTAATAAGAATATCAATTTTAAATTTTTTTAATTTGTCTGCTAACGATTTAATTTCTGAAATAGATGAAAGATCGCATTGTATAAAACTAATCTTATTGTTTAATGTTTCTTTTATTAAATTATCGATGGATGTTTTACCTTTTTGTTTGTTGCTTCCAACTAAAATTATTTTGTTTTTAATCTCTTTACCTAAAACCTGAGCTGTTCTGTAGCCAAGGCCACTTGTACCACCAGTAAGAACTATATTCATTTTTTTAAGCCTTTAATTATGTTTTCTTTCATTTTTTGGAAGTTCAATATTGGATTATTTTCATTTAATATCGCTGATATTACAGCTACACCAGAAACTCCTATTTTAAACAAATCACAAACATCATCTATTGAAATACCACCGATTGCAACTACTGGAAGATTTGTTTTATTAATGATTTCTTTTAATGTATTTGAACCCATTGGTTCTGATGCATCACTCTTTGTATCGGTAGGAAAAATTGGTCCTACGCCAAGATAATTTACACAATTAGGTATATTACCCAACTGATTTTCATTTGTTATAGATAATCCAATTTGAATATTTTGATCTATTAATTTTTTTGCTTCATTTGGATCCATGTCAGTTTGTCCAAGATGGAGTATATCTAATAAGCCTTTGCATTTAGAAGCAACATTGACATTATCATTAATACAAATCTTCATTTTAGTATTAAATGTCGCTGATCTTATATCTTTTATGAGTTCTATGATCTCGATATCTTTCATTGATTTTGCTCTCAATTGAAAGACGTCGAGACCATTTTCAGCTAATTCACTAACTATTCTAACAAGTGTTTTTTCTGGTTTTTCACTTTTTAATATATGATGAGAAAGCAAATTTTCAGGACCTGCTACAAAATAAGAATGAAGATCAGACATTTTTGATTTTTAAATTATTTATAATATCATTTGTAGAAATATTATATAAATTATCCAATAAATTCATTCTTAAACTTCCTGGACCCCTAGAAACTTTACTAGCCATTTCTCCAGCTAAACCATATATGCCAATAATTGAAGCTGTTGAAAGGAGTTTATCCTCTCCTACTGCAATAGCAGCTCCAATTAAACATGACAAAGCACATCCCGTAGCAGTTATTTTTGTCATTACTTCATGTCCGCTCTCTATAGAGTAGGTTAGCTTTCCATCAGTTACATAATCTGTAGCCCCAGTAACTGCGACTATAATTTTATTTTTTTTAGCTATAGACATTGCAGCATCTAGTGCATCATTAGAGGTTGAAGTTGAGTCTACGCCTTTGCCTCCCCCAGACAGTCCTGCCACAGCCATAATTTCTGACCCATTCCCCCTAAGTATTGTTGGTTTAAACTTTATAAGTTCTTCAACATTTTTATTTCTAAAGCCACTAGCACCAGCACCAACAGGATCTAAAACCCAAGGAACATTATTCTCATTTGCATACTTTGCTGCCTCCAATGCACATTCTTGCCAATATGAATCAAAGGTTCCTATATTAATTGTCAAGGCTCCACTAATAGCTTTACAGATTTCAGTAAAATCTTTAGCTTCTTCTTTTGCGTGTGCCATTGCAGGAGACGCTCCAATTGAAAGTAAAGCGTTAGCAGCAATGTCCATAGAGACAAAATTTGAAAAATTCCATACCAATGGACCTTTATCTCTTATTTTTGTCAAAAGTTCTGAAGCAATTTTGGATAGTTCTTTAGACATATTTATTTCCTCATTTTTATAAATTACTATTTCATATTTTTACAGGGAATATTTTTTAAATTTTATTAGCAACTCCCTCCGCTGGTTTTAACCAGATCAGGTTTTAAGGGTTTATCTCTCAGCAAAAAATTTTGCACCCCTGGCATATCTAGTTTAACATAATTATGTGAATTTCTTAATTCTTTTTATTTTAATACGAATTTGAATACATTTAGATAATTTATGGGAATAGCGAAACAATTTTAAATTCTTCATGAGGTTTATTTTGGAAAGAAAATTATTAGCAGTTGTTGCTGCAGACATGGTGGGATTTTCAAGGTTAATTGAAGATGATGAAATTAATTTACTCTCAAGACAAAAAAATCAATTAAACACAATAATCAAACCAGAAATAGAAAATTATAATGGTGAAATAATCAAGACAACTGGGGATGGGTTCTTAGCTATTTTTCTAAGTGTATTGGATGCAGTGCAAAGTAGTGTATCTATTCAAAGGAGGATTTATGAAAATGAATTAGAGAAAACCAATGATAAGAAAATTAGATACAGAATTGGAATTCATGTTGGTGATGTGGTTATGGATGATGGAGATATTTTTGGGAATACTGTGAATATTGCAAGTAGATTAGAGTCAATAGCAGATGCAGGAAATATTTGCATTACACATGATGTTTATCAAAGTATCAAAAGTTTGAAATCTCTAATTATAGAAAATATAGGAGAGCAATTCTTAAAAAATATTTCTCAAAAAGTTCAAGTATATAAAATAAATATTTTAGAAGTTGATATAAAGCAAATTCAAGAAAATCATTTGTTAACTGAGGCAAATCAGGAAATAAGATTTTGTAGTTCATCTGATGGAACTATTATTGCTTATGCAAGCATTGGGAATGGACCACCCATATTAAAAGCGCCAAATTTTATGAGTAGTCTAGAACATGATTGGAGAAATCCAGTTTGGACCCACATTTATAGGCATTTAGCAAAAGACCATACGTTTTACAGGTTTGACCAAAGAGGTAATGGTGTTTCAGACCTTAACCCTGAGAATATAAATTTTGATTGTTTTGTAGATGATATGCGTGCAGTAGTAGATGCAGCTAATATTGATAAATTCCCAATATTTGGAGTTTCTCAAGGATGTGCAGTTTCAATAGCTTATGCATATAATAATCCAGAAAAAGTTACTCATTTGATATTGTCTGGAGGTTTTGCGAGAGGAAGAGCAAAAAGAGGAAGGGCTGATTTTGATCAAAAAATTGAATTAGAAAAAAATATGATTTTAAATGGATGGGAAAATGAAAATCCTGCATTTAGACAATTTTTTACATCTACTATGATACCAGATGGAACGAAAGAACAAATGGATGCATTTAATAATGTAATGAAAATTTCTACTTCTGCAGAAAATGCAGTTAGAATCCAATCAACTAATGACCAAATAGACGTTTCAGAATTATTACCATTATTAGACATTCCTACTTTAATTTTTCATAATATAAATGATGCAAGAGTTCCAATTTCAGAGAGTAAATTTATGGCTGCCAATATAAAAAATTCTAAATTTGTTCCATTAAATGGAAACAATCATGTAATTCTTGAAGGTGATGAAGGTTGGTCTATTTTTAAAGAGGAATTAAAAAATTTTCTTAAACAATAAATTAATTTTTTATTTAATTTTTGCAATAGAGTTTGCTGTTTTTTTTAATTCGATAATAAATTCCTCAGCTAGAGCTGACAATTCACGACCTTCTGGCCAAATATAAGCATAATCAAAATAAATTTGGGGATTTAATCTTTTGATAATTACCTTTTTGTTTTTTATAATATGACCAATAAAAGGATCAATTATTGCTATTCCAATATTATTTTCTACCATCTGTGCAGATTGTAACATTGAGGTTGTTTGTATTTTGAAAATTGGTTCAATGTTGTTTTCTTGCAGTTTTTTTCTGATAGAAGTTTGAAAAATACCAGTTGGTTCTAAACTTATTAAGTTTTCATTATGAAGATCTTTTACATGTATGTGTTTTTTTTTATTTAAAGAATGTGAAGCTGATATAGCAATTACAGCCGGAAATGAAATGAAAGATTTTTTTCTAAAAACTCTTTGTTCAAATGGCAATGAAGCAAGTGCAACATCAAAGTGTTCACCTCTTTCCCAATGAAGAAGTTCTCTCCTGCTCTTTATTGTAATAGAAATATTAGCATGAGGATGTTTTTGGCAAAATTTATTTAATGCCATTGGTACTAAGCTATGAGCTAAAGAATTAAGTGTAATTATTCTTAAACGAGAATATTGGTGTTGCTTTACCTGTCTAGCAAGATTAGGAATTTGATCTATTCCTGACAATAAAGGTTCAATTTCTTGAAAAAAACTCTCACCGCGACTTGTTATTTGTATTCTTCCTTTAATTCTATTAAACAGGGGAAAATCTAATTCTTGTTCTAAACTAGTTATTAATCTACTAACACCGGATTGAGTTAACCCTATTTTATCAGCAGCTCCTGTAATTGAATTAGACTCTAATACAGCCCGAAATGCTATTAATTTTTTTAAATTCATACAATGCAATCCTATGATTTTTTGTCATGCTTTCATACTAAATTAGCATTTGTATTCATATTATTATTTTTTATAGTTAATAAAAAGCTATTTTATTTAAAGAATAATTTCATTAAGGAGGAAATAGATGTTTTTAAAGTCAATCGCAAAGGGTATTTTGATGTTTGTTTCAATTACCTTTTTATTAATCTCAAATGGTTTTACAGATTCTTATCCATCTAAACCAATTAAATTAATAGTTCCTTATGGAGCAGGAGGTGGTGGAGATACCACATCAAGATTTATAGCTGACCTAGCTACTGACATATTAGGTGTAAAAGTTTTAGTTGAAAATAAGACAGGTGGTGGAGGTACTATTGGTATTGGTGCTGTAGCTAAATCAAAGCCAGATGGTTATACTATTGGATTTATCTCAACTAGTCCTATAACAATAAGACCACATTTCATGAAAATGCCATATAAACCATTGGATGACTTGACTTATTTAGGACAATTTGTTTCTAGCCCAATGCCTGTTATTCTTAGAAGTGATAGTCAGTGGAAATCTTTTGAAGATATGATGGCTTTTGCAAAATCAAATCCTGGAAAACTTAGGTGGTCAACTGCTGGTCAAAAAGGTGGACCTCACATGGCCATGTTGGCTGCTTTTAAACAAGAAGGTGCTTCAACAACATATGTACCTTTTAAAGGGGGAGCAAAAGCCCTAGCAGCATTATTAGGAAAAACAATAGATATGGCAGTAATTTCGGATTTTGCTGCTCCTTTATCTGCTGGAAAAATAAAAATCATAGCTGAATCTACTCCTGAGAGAAATCCTTCAGCACCTGATCAAAAAACACTTGCAGAATTAGGTTATCCTTTATCTCCTGCGATTTTCTTTGGCATTGCTGGACCTAGTGGATTATCTAAAGATGTTATAAAAAAATGGGATAGTACACTAGGTCAAATCATGAAATCAAAAAAATTCATTGATTTACTGAAAAAGCTAAAAGCTACTCCAAGTTATGCAAATTCTGCAGATTTTACGAAATCTGTGAATGCAGATTACTCAGCTGCTGGGAAAGTTCTCGCAGGAGTAAAATTCTAAAAAAATAATATTTACAGAGTTATCTTTATAACTCTGTAAATTTCTGATTTAAGGTAGTTATGATTATTAATAAAAATTTTCATGAAAAATCTTTAATTTTAATTTTATTAAGTATTACTCTATCTTTTATTTTTTGGATAATTCCGGAAAGTATTGAAGATCCAGAAAATTTTGGATTGCAAGACGGATTAAATCCAAGTTTTGCTCCTTATCTTGTTGGTTTTTTTGCTTTTTTTACTCTAGTTTTTGAATATGTTAAGAACCATATATTTAATCCAAAAGCAGGATTTGCAAGTGAAAAAATTTCTTTTTCTAAAGAGTTTTTTTATAGAAGTATAAAGATAATTATTGTTTGTTTATTTTATTCTTTTTTTCTAATTGAAACTATAGGGTTTTATCTAGCGAGTTTAATTTTTATAACTCTGTTGAGTTTTTTTCTTGGCGAAAAAAGAGTTTTAATTTTATTTTTTTTTCCGATTTTATTAATGTCAATAGTGTTTGTTAGTTTTGAAATAGGCTTTAATATTTTTCTTCCTGAAGGAATTATATTACCTCAGCTATCAAGTATTTTTTAAAGTTGTCTTAATGGAAAATATAATAACAGGCATTCAACTAGCAACAACCCCAGAGGCTTTAATTGCAATTTTTATTGGTCTGATTGCAGGACAAATTTTAGGTGCTATTCCTGGATTAACAGCATCAATGGCGGTTGCATTATTAGTTCCATATACTTTTTACTTAGATCCTTGGATTGGAATACCAATGCTTTTAGGAATGTTTAAAGGATCTCTGTTTGGAAGTTCCATAACAGCGATTTTAATTAAAACTCCTGGAACTCCAGCTGCAGCAGCTACTGTGCTTGATGGATACCCACTAGCACAAAAAGGTAAGGGAGTTAAAGCTATGAAAATGGCTTTATATTCATCTGTTTTTGGAGATACTTTTAGCGATGTGATGTTAATTTTTGCAGCTGGATTTCTGGCTAGTATAGCCTTAAAGTTTGGTCCACCTGAATATACTCTATTAACAGGGTTCTCTCTTTTGTGCATAAGTTCTCTAACTGGAAACTCAGTATGGAAAGGTTTGTTTTCTGTATTTTTAGGTATGATAATAGGAATGATAGGTCTTGATCCTATTACAGCAACACCAAGATTAACTTTTGAATATTTAGAATTGGAAGAAGGAATAGGTTTAATACCAATGTTAATAGGTACTTTAGCTGTCTCAGAGGCGCTTAGACAAATGGAACAACCTGTAAAAAAATTAGCATCTAGCACTTTGGTTTTTTCAAAGAAAAAAATTGATAATGTAGTAACATTTTTAGAATTTAAATCTACCTTGCCAACAATTATTAAATCTTCAGGTTTGGGTACTTTAATTGGTGCTATGCCTGGACTTGGATCAACAATTGCAGCATTTCTTGCATATGGAGAAGCAAAAAGAAGTTCTAAAAAACCTGAAAATTTTGGCAAAGGATCTTTAGAAGGTATAGCTGCTTCTGAGTCAGCAAATAATGCTGTTTCTGGATCAAACATGATACCATTATTAGCTTTTGGTATCCCAGGTGACATCGCAGCTGCTTTAATTATGGGAGCTTTTTTAATACAAGGTATTACTCTTGGACCAGTAGTGTTTCAAGATAATCCTATAGAAATATATGCTATTTTCGCCGCATTAATTGTAGCCAATTTATTCAACTTATTTTTAGGACATGGACTAATAAAAATGTGCAAGC
>CACBDG010000028.1 GCA_902537945.1 uncultured SAR116 cluster alpha proteobacterium | reverse complement strand
ACGATTACAGTGAAAAAATTAAAAAATTAACAAGTTGGAGAATTAATAACGACCCAAAAAGAACAGCTGACTTATATTATCCTTGGTTGTTACAAATGTTTCAATTATCTAAATTTGATATTAAAAATGTTACTGGAATATCAATAGCCTCTGTTGTTCCAGAAACGCTAATTAATATAAAATCTTTAATAAAAAATTATTTTAATGTTAAGACATTGATTGTAAATGACAATATTTTTAATTTGGGCATACAGATTAATATTGATAATCCAAATGAAGCAGGGGCGGATCGTTTAATTAATTCATATGCTGCTAAAAATTTAAAATCTGCTCCGGCTATAATAATTGATTTTGGAACAGCAACAACATTTGACTTGGTCGGCAAGGATGGCAGTTATGATGGAGGTATTATTGCTCCTGGCGTGCATTTGTCATTGGAATCTCTTTATCTAGCTACAGCTAACTTACCAAGAGTATCCTTAAGGCCCTTAAGAGATTTTAATTCTTCGATAATTGGTAAAAATACAATAAGCGCTATGGAGGCAGGAATATACTGGGGTTATGTATCAATGATAGAAGGATTAGTAGAAAAAATACAATCAGTTAATAAATACTCTAAGTATAAAGTTATTGCTACTGGTGGTTTAAGTAATTTATTCAAAAAGTCTATTACATGTATTGATGACGTCATCGATGATTTAACCTTAATTGGTTTAGTAAAATTGTTCTTGAATAACAGAAATTAACAAAGTATTTGAAAGAAAAAAATGTATTGGAAAAGATCTGATTTATTGTTTTTACCTGTTGGTGGTTCTGAAGAAATAGGAATGAATGCCAATCTATATCATTATGATGATAAATGGATTTTAGTAGATTTTGGTATCTCATTTCCTGATGAAACAGATTTGGGTGTTGATATATTATTACCGGATTATGAATTCATTAAATCTTTGGGTGATAAATTTTTAGGTATAATTTTAACTCATGGACATGAAGATCACATAGGAGCCATTCCATATTTTGCAGATAATATAAATTGTCCTATATGGGGTACTCCATTTACTATTGCTCTGCTAAAAAGAAAATTAAAAGAAAGTAATAAAGATAATAAACTTGAATTAAACATATTAAATATTAATAAAAAGTTTGACGTTGGTCCATTTCAATTAAAAGCTATACAAACATCACATTCTATACCTGATCCTATATCAATTTTAATTTCCACAGAAAAAGGTAATATATTTCATTCAGGTGATTGGAAACTAGAAAATGCAACTAATCTAAAAGAAAAAATTAATATAAAAGATTTTCAATCAGTAGGAAGTGAGGAAATTTTGGCAATGGTATGTGATTCTACCAACGCTTTGGTTGAAGGAAGAACACCATCAGAAAATTTTGCTTATGATGGATTGTTAGAAATTATTGCAAACATTAAAGGAATGGTTCTTGTTACTTGTTTTTCTTCTAATATAAGTAGAATCAAATCTCTGTTAGATATAGCTAGAAAATCTAATAGATCAGTTCTAATAATTGGAAGGGCGCTTTTAAGAGCAATTGATGCAGCGAAAGAGGTAGGACTTTTAAATGACTTGCCTGATTTATTATCCTTAAATGATATTAATTTAATTCCAAGATCTAATGTCCTTATAATATCAACTGGTTCTCAAGGTGAACCAAATTCAGCTTTGTCACGTATTTCAAAAGGTAATGATAAGTATTTAAAATTAAAAAAAGATGATGTTATAATTTTTTCTAGCAGAAAAATACCAGGAAATGAAAATGCTATTTTGAAAGTTCAGAATAGATTTATTGAAATGGGTGTTGAAGTAATTACTGATGATAAAAAAAATGTTCATGTATCAGGACACCCTTCTAAAGACGAGCTAGTAGATATGTACTCTTATATAAAACCTAAAATTTCTATTCCTGTTCATGGTACAAGAGAGCATATAGAGGCTCATGCTGATTTAGCTAAAAAATGTCAAATTCCAATAGTTATAAAACCTAAAAATGGTGATGTTATAAAATTAAATGCTTCATCTCCAACTGTAGTCTCAAAAATTGCTTTTATTAATCATGTTTATGATGCTGGCGAAATTGTTCCCATCAATAATGAAAGATTTACAGCCAGACGTCATTCACTATGGAACGGTTTTGTAAGTGTTTCAATAGTTATTAATCAAGATGGTTATCTAGCAACAACTCCACAAATCACTCAAATTGGTGTGTCAGATAGTAATACAATGGAAAATTTTATAGTAAATATTTCGTTAAAAATTGAAAGTTTGATTGATGATAATACTTCAATCAAATCTAGCTCAGATAATGACATTGCAATTAAAATTAAAAAATTAATAAGAGGTGAATTTAAATTAAAGTTTTTAAAAAGACCAACTATCAACATTCATATCAATAGAGTTTAACAGAAATAGATGAGCTTAGTATCTTTTATTGTAGTTTTTTTAATAGTTTGGATGATTTTGTTTTTTGTAACGCTTCCAATAGGCATAAATATTCCAAAAAATCATAATAAAGGCTTTGCAAATTCTGCACCTGAGAAAACCAACTTAAAAAGAAAAATTATTGTTTCATTTTTAATTTCTTTTATTCCTTCTTGTATAATTTATTGGATAGTCGAAAAAGAGTTATTTCATTACTTTTTTGATAATATTTACTTATAAAAAAATTTTATCATTTAAATTATATTTTGAAATTGAATTTTACGTTTTTCTAAGGTAAAAATTTATTACGTTCTCATTGGTATTTATGTAATGTATAATAAAATTTTCTTGTCCTCAGATCATGGTGGTTTTAAACTTAAAGAAATAGTTAAAGGTTATTTAATTAAAAGTTTTATAGATTGTGAAGATCTAGGTTGTAATTCTCTAGAACCAGTAGATTATCCAGATTATGCAAAATTACTATCTGAAAAACTTAAAAATAACGATAAATTTAAGGGCGTACTTTTTTGTGGCACTGGAATAGGTATTTCAATGGCTGCAAACAGATTTTCACATATAAGAGCTGCATTGTGTACAAGTGTCGAAATGGCTTCAAAGAGTAGGAAACATAACAATGCTAATGTACTTGTATTGGGAGGAAGAATTTTAGACGACAAATTAGCCTTAGAAATAGTAAAAGAATTTTTGCATACTGAATTTGAGGCTGGAAGACATAGTTTAAGAGTTGATAAAATATAAGCTTATAATAAGGATAAATAAATGTTTTATAAAGATGGTTTTTTTAAAAAAGATATTAGTGATTATGATCCAATTTTATCTGAATCTCTTGACAAAGAACTTGGTCGTCAACAAAATCAAATAGAATTGATAGCTTCTGAAAATATTGTTTCTAAATCAGTTCTTCAAGCTCAAGGATCTATTTTAACCAATAAATATGCTGAAGGATATTCTGGTAAAAGGTATTATGGAGGTTGTAATTATGTTGATGAAGTTGAACAACTTGCGATTGAAAGAGCTAAAAAACTCTTTAACGTAAATTTCGTAAATGTTCAGCCCCATTCGGGAGCTCAAGCAAACCAAGCTGTATTTCTCAGTTTAATAAGCCCTGGGGATACTATTCTAGGAATGAGTCTAGCAGCAGGTGGTCATCTAACGCATGGAGCTAAACCTAATATTTCAGGAAAATGGTTTAATGCAATTCAATATGGAGTTCGAAAAGAAGACTCTCTCTTAGATTATGATGAAATTGAAAAATTATCAGTTAAATATAAGCCAAAACTTATTATTGCAGGAGGGTCAGCATATCCTAGAATAATTGACTTTAAAAAGTTTAGAGAAATTGCAGACAAAATAAATGCATTTTTATTAGTTGATATGGCTCATTTTTCAGGTTTGGTTGCAGGTGGTGTTCATCCAAATCCAGTTGACTACGCTGATATCGTCACAACAACCACTCATAAAACTCTTAGATCAGCTAGAGGTGGAATGATTTTAACAAATAATGAAATTCTTTTTAAAAAAATAAACTCTGCTGTTTTTCCTGGTCTTCAGGGAGGCCCTTTAATGCACGTTATAGCTGGAAAAGCAGCAGGCTTTGGAGAGGCTCTTACTGATGAATTTAAAGTATATACAAAAAATGTTGTATTAAATGCCCAATGCCTTTCAAGAACTTTAATCAAAAGAGGTTACGATATAGTTTCAGGTGGAACTGATAACCATATAGTTTTGTTAAACTTAAATAATAAAAATATAACAGGAGCTAGTGCAGAGTTAGCCCTAGAAAATGCTGGATTAACTTGTAACAAGAATGGTATTCCATTTGATCCTTTGCCTCCATCAATTACTTCAGGGGTAAGATTTGGTTCGGCAGCGGCAACGACTAGAGGTTTTAAACAAAAAGAATTTGAATTAATAGGTAACTTTATTGCTGATGTTTTAGATAAATTTAAGGATAACACATCTAATAAAGAACAAGAAAAATATACCCAAAAAAAAGTTAGAAATTTATGTCAAAATTTTCCAATTTACGATTTTTAGGAGATTATCATGAGATGCCCCTTTTGCGGAAAAGATGATACACAGGTAAAAGATTCAAGGGCTAGTGATGACGGTAGTTCTATAAGAAGAAGACGATTATGCGGTAGTTGTGGTTCAAGATTTACAACCTTTGAGAGAATCCAATTAAGGGAATTAACAGTAATAAAAAGAAATGGAAAAAAAATTCCATTTGACAGAGATAAATTATTAAAATCATTGCTAATGGCACTTCGAAAAAGACAAACTGATGAAGATTCTATAGAAAGAGCAGTTAATGGAATTGTAAGACAACTAGAGTCTTTTGGTGAAAATGATATACAATCAAAGCTTATTGGAGAATTAGTTATGAATGCTTTGGCTGAAATCGATAATGTTGCTTACATAAGGTATGCTTCTGTTTATAGAGATTTTAGAGAAGCTGGTGATTTTGGTAAGTTTGTTGAACAAGAAATTAAAGATGAATAATATATAGTTTTAAAATGTTAGATAATCATATTAAATGGATGAAATATGCTATTCTACAAGGTTATAGATCAAAAGGAGTAACAGGAAAAAATCCTCCAGTCGGATGTGTAATTATTAAAGATGGTACTTTATTATCCACTGGAAGAACCGGTGTTTCTGGGAGACCTCATGCAGAAGAAGAGGCAATTAATAATGTCATAGATAAATCAGATCTTATTGGATCTACAATGTATGTAACTCTTGAACCTTGTGCTCATAAAAATCTGAACGGAGTTTCTTGTGCAGAACAAATATGTAAATCTGGAATAAAAGAAATTTATGTAAGCTGCATAGATCCAGATCCAAGAACGCACAAAAAAGGTATTGAAATTTTAAAAAAAAATAAAATAAAAGTTCACAAAAATTTTATGTATAATGAAGCATTTAAACTTTATGATGGATTTTTTTCAAGAATAATTAGAAATAGACCATATATAACTTTAAAGATTGCTTGCTCATTAGATGGAAAAATTTCTTTAAAAAATAAGAAATCCAAGTGGATAACAAATGATTTGAGTCGCTCTTATTCACATTTTTTAAGATCTCAAACTGATGCTATTATGACTTCTAGTTCTACTATAATTAATGATAATCCTTTAATGGATTGTAGATTGGACGGTTTAGAAGATAGAAGTCCTGTCAAAGTTATATTAGACAGATATTTAAAAGTGTCTTCAAAATATAAAATATATAATACTTCTTCAAAAAAAAATATTTTTCTTTACTCTTTGATGGAAATGAAAAATCATCTAAATAAACATCAGTTTGTTAAAAAAATAAAAATCAACAGTTACCAAAATGATGAATGTTTTTTTAATTATATTTTTAATGATTTAGCGAATAAAGGAATAAATAACGTTCTAATAGAAACAGGCTCTGTTATAAATACTTTATTATTATCATTAAAACTAGTAGATGAGATAATCATATTTCGTTCTGGGAGTATAATTGGTAATGATGGTGTGTCATTCGTTAATTCTTTAAACTATGATAAGATTAATCAACTTTCTAATTATAAAATTTCGTATTTAAGGATGTTCGATAACGACATTTTAGAAATTAGAAATTTAAAAAAATAAGGTTTTAGAATGTTTACTGGCATAGTTAGTCATATTGGTATAGTTAAGAGTATTTCTCATCCTAATGATTGGGAATTATCAGTTGACGTTATAAATCCCATAGATGTTAAAAATAATTTCAATATAGATCAATTGTCAATTGGTGCGTCTATATCATGTTCTGGGATATGTTTAACATTAAAAAATGTTTCTAATAACACATTATTTTTTGATGTGAGTGATGAAACAGCCAATAAAACAAATTTTCTTAATTGGGATGTTGGAACTCTGATTAATTTAGAAAAATCATTGAAAGTTGGAGATGAATTAGGTGGTCATTTTGTCTATGGACATGTCGACACCACTGGAATTATTGATTCTATTAAAAAAGTCAATGGATCTTATAAAATAATTTTTTTGGTCAATAATAATTATTCGAAATATTTTGCTGTTAAAGGTTCTGTTTCTGTTGATGGTGTATCTCTAACGATCAATGAGGTTGGTAAAGGTTATTTTTCAGTTAATATTGTTCCCCATACCTGGTCAAATACAAGTTTTAAGAATTATGTGGTTGGTGCACAAGTCAATATTGAGTTTGATGTTTTGATTAGGTATTTAGAAAGTCTTAATTCAAATAATTAATTGTGATAGTGTATTTTATAATTATTGTTTATTGGAGTTAAAATGGGTCTGTCCAGTATTGAAGATGTTGTAAAAGATGCTGCTAAAGGCAAAATCTTTATATTAGTTGATGATGAGAATAGAGAAAATGAAGGTGATTTGTGTGTTTTAGGTGAATTTGCATCTCCTGAAGTTATAAATTTCATGGCAAAGCACGGGAGAGGTTTAATTTGCTTATCTTTAACACGTTCTCAATCAGAAAATCTAGGTTTATCTTTAATGGAAAGAAGAAATGAAGGAAGATTTGAAACGGCTTTTACCGTTTCTATTGAAGCAACTAATGGAGTTACTACAGGTATTTCTGCTGCAGATAGGTCATTAACAATTAAAACTGCTATAAACCTTAATGTAACTCAAAACGAAATAACTACACCTGGACATGTTTTTCCATTAATTGCTAAAGATGGTGGAACTCTTATTAGAGCTGGTCACACAGAGGCAGTAGTTGATATAGCAAAACTTGCGAATGCGAACCCTTCTGGCGTAATTTGTGAAATAATGAAAGATAATGGAGAAATGGCTAGATTGTCAGATCTTATAAGTTTTTCTAAAAAACATAATATTAAAATAGGTTCTATTTCTGACTTGATTGCTCATAGAAGAAAAAATGAAATTTATATACAAAGAGTTTCTGAATCAATTCTTGACAGCAAATTTGGTGGTGTTTGGAGAATTATTATTTATAAAAATATAATTGATAATTCAGAACATATTGCACTTGTTAAAGGTATAATTAATAAAAAAGACACAGTTTTGGTTAGAGTACATGCTTTAGATCTTCTGTCAGATGTATTAGGAAATCAATCAACAGACAGAAATGGTTCTGAATTATCGATTGCAATGGAAACAATAGCAAAAAAAGGAGATGGTATTATTATATTAATTAGAGATTTATCTCCAGAATCTTTGTCAAAGAAAATTTCTAAAACTTTAAAGATAGCGCAAAAAGGTTCAACTAACATAAGAGATTATGGCGTAGGTGCACAAATCTTGTCTGATTTAGGTGTGAAAAACATGACTATTTTATCAAACAAAAAAGCTAATGCAATTGGTTTAGAGGGATTTGGTCTAAATATAAAAAACTGGAAAAAATTGGTATAATATCATGAAAAATAAAACAAATGTTTTATTAGTTTGTTCTCCATATTATAAAAACATTACTAATAATCTTATAAAGGGTGCATCTGATTTATTGAATTCTAATGCTGTAAATTTCAAGATTTTATATGTTCCAGGTGCTTTAGAAATTGGACCTGCTATAAAACTCATTTTGGATAAATCTTTAAAAAAATCTTTATTTGATGGTTTTATTGCATTAGGTTGTGTTATTAAAGGTGAGACTTATCATTTTGAAATAGTTTCTAATGAATCGTCAAGATCTTTAACTGATTTATCTCTAAATTATTCGATACCAATAGGTAATGGTATCCTAACTGTTTCTAACAAAGATCAAGCAATTAAGAGATCTGATCCAAAGCAGTTAAATAAAGGAGCAGACGCTGCATTAGCTTGTTTATCATTAATAAATATTAAAAATAATACTAAATATGAATGATTCTGATTTAATATTAAATGAAAATATTAGGCATGTTTCAATTAGAAAGAAAACCGCCTCTAGAATTTGTTCAGCACAAGTTTTATATGGTGCTTCATTTATAAACTGTGATATTAATTTTTTAATAAAGTCATATGTTGACAATTACTTAATGGCAATTTTGAAAGAATTAGATTTACAAAAATTTGATGATCAACTTTTTAATTCAATTACTAAAGGTGTTTTTAATAATCTTGCTAAAATTGATAATATTATTAAAAAAAACCTCTCAAAAAACTGGACTATTGATAGATTGAGCGAAATTGAAAAATCTGTATTAAGACTAGGGACTTATGAATTACTTTTTGAAAAAAAGTTTAAAAAAATAACAATAATCAATGAATACATTAGTATTATAGAAGTTTTTGGTGGAAACGTGAATTTTGCTAATGGGATTTTAGATAACATTTCAAAAGAACTTTAACGAATTTATATAATGAATGAATTTGATTATATAGAAAAATTTTTTAAACCTCTTACTAATCAATTTGCATTGAACTTAAGTAATGATGCTGCTGTATATAATCAAAGATCTTCACATGACCTAATAATCAGCACTGACACTTTAGCTGAAGGCATTCATTTTTTTGGAAATGAAAATCCTATTGATATAGCAAAAAAGAGCCTAAGGGTTAACTTGTCGGATATGGCAGCTATGGGTGCAAAACCAATATTTTATAATCTATCTTTAAGTGTTCCAAAACAAAAAGTGAAATCATTTATACCTAAATTTGCTAAAGGTCTTGAGGAAGACCAAAAGAAATTTGGATTAAAACTAATAGGTGGGGATTTAACATCTTCATTAAAATTTACATATATAACAATAACAATTTTTGGTGAAACATTAAATAATAAGTCAATACCTAGAAGTGGATCTAAGCTAGGAGATCATCTGTATGTTTCTGGTACATTAGGATTATCAAAAATTGGTTTAGATTATTTTAATTCTAAAAATAGTGTATTTTCTGAGGCTAAAAAAAAATATTTGCTTCCACAACCAAGAATTGATTTAGGTATTTCATTAAAAAGTATTGCTAATTCGATGATTGATATTTCTGATGGTTTAGTTCAAGATGCTATCCATTTAGCAAAAAATTCAAATTTATCAATTGAATT
>CACBDG010000027.1 GCA_902537945.1 uncultured SAR116 cluster alpha proteobacterium | reverse complement strand
TTTTTGTGTGTACCACTCAGCTCTTAGCCACAGTCCACTTTCAACAAAACTGGCTCCATTCGCCTCAGCCCACCTATGTGTTGGCGTTAGTCTTATAGGTTTGTAATTTTTACTGGTAACTGAACCTACAAATGCATCTAATGATACTGGAACATAAGGAGGCCTAAATATAGTTGTTCCTACTTCTGGAATTGATTTATTAGACAAATAAGCAAGAATAGCTAAACCTGTCACGTTAGAAGTTTTGCCTTGATCTGTTCCCATTCCTAAAGTTGTATATCTTTTCAAGAGCTCTACTGATCTAAAGTTTTCATTATACGCTATTTCAATATCCTTTACAGTTACATCATTTTGTAGATCAACCCATTTTCTTTTTGATCCTGGCTTAACAAACCAAAATGGATCTATATTGAAGGTTTCTTTTTTAATCTTTGGAATAACATATTTTTTTGGTTTTATTTTTAGTTCATTAAGAATTTTTATCGTTTTAATTTCAGAATCATTAAAGCACTCGTTTAATGTAAATTTTCCATTAGCTGATCCTGCAGCCTCTATATGTGTTGAAATATTTTTTTTACCAGGTGTAAAAGCCAAAATTTCATTATTCCATTCTGGTTTAACTCCTGTATGGCAACTAATATGAATGTTTGGATTCCACCCTCCAGATACTCCAAGAAAATCACATTCTATATTAATTACTTTTCCATCAGAATTAACAACGTCTACACTTTGAAGTTTTAAATTTCCATAAGCGTTAATCACTTGAGAGTTAGTATAAACTTTTATTTTAGGATTGACATTTTTAGGATGATCTCTTGTATCAACTATTCCAATACAATCGATTTCATTATCAATAAGATTCATGGCTGTTGTGTATGCATCATCATTATTAGTAAATAATAAAACCTTCTTAAAACTCTTAACACCCCATCTATTTACAAAACTTCTAATAGAATTTGAAAACATAATCCCAGGCAAATCATTGTTTTGAAAAGGTATCAATCTTTCTGTAGAACCTGAACATAAAAGTGTTTTCTTTGTTACTATTTTCCAAAAAATTTGATCAATTCTCTTATTTTTATTTTTTTCAACTGCACCAAAAATACCATGATCAAACATACCGATAATTTCTGTTTTTTTCATTGGCTTAACGTTAGTTAGCTTATTCAACTCTTTTATAATAAATTTTATCCAATTCTGTGCTGGCATATTAGAAATGGTAAATGTTTCACTGTTCAAGGATCCACCAAAAACAAAATCTTCTTCAACTAATATTACCCTAGCACCTGATAAACCTGCAATATATGCAGAAACAAGTCCAGAGGGGCCAGATCCAATAATCAGGACATCACAATGTAGAAATCCTTTTTCAGTATTTCTACCAAAATCACTTAAAGATAAAGATCCTAATCCTGCAGCTTTTCTTATTAAAGGCTCATAAATTTTTTCCCAAAAGGATGAAGGCCACATAAATGTCTTATAATAAAATCCAGCTGAAATAAAATTTGATAATTTATCATTGATAGACATTAAGTCGTATTTTACAGATGGCCAACAGTTTTGACTTTTAGCTTTAAGGCCTTCGTATAATTCAAGAGTCGTGATTTTAGTATTTGGCTCATTATAATTTTTATTTATTAATTCAACCAGACCATTCGGTTCTTCAGAACCATGTGAGACAATTCCCCTAGGTCTATGATATTTGAAAGATCTACCAATTAATTTTACATTATTAGCTAATAAAGCTGAACCTAGAGTATCACCTTTAAATCCTTTATATTTTTTGCCATTAAATACAAAATTTATTTCTTTTTTTGTATCAATAAGTGAGGAATTAATTCGATTTATTTTGTTCATATTATTTGTCTAGACCTTTGACAACTTCAGCAGCAAGTTCAACCTTTAGTATCTCATGATTTTTGGTGTTTCTCGTAACAACAAGCCAGCTTCTGTCACCTTGTTGATGGAACCATAATTCTTTATGAATACCTGCTATATTTTTTCTTAAATACAAATATTTATAAAATTTATCTTCTGCATTTTTATCATCCCATTTTGGTCTTTTTAATAAGGTTGCGTCACCATAATAAATAAACTCACTCATTTGCCTTGGGCCTAATAATGGATGATTAATAATCATATTTCACAACTTTAATGTAAATTTGGTTGAGCGCCTTGACCTTTTTCATCAATCATATATCCGTTTTTAAATCTATTTAGTTTGAAATTTTCAGATAATAAATGTGAATAATCTTTGGCAATTAGGTGAGCAAAACACCAACCAGATGCCGGTGTAGCTTTAAACCCGCCATAACACCATCCTGCATTTATATATAATCCTCTAATATGCGTTTTATCTATTATTGGGGAGCCATCCATAGTCATATCCATTATACCACCCCACATTCTAAGTAATCTAGCTTTACTAATTGATGGCATTAAAGCCAGTCCACTCTCACAAACATCTTCTAACATATCTAAGTTTCCTCTTTGAGCATATGAATTATACCCATCAATGTCTCCACCAAAAACTAATCCACCTTTATCTGACTGCGAAATATAAAAATGACCTGCTCCAAAGGTAATAACTCCTGGGATGATTGGTTTTATACTCTCACTAACAAAAGCTTGTAACACATGACTTTCAATAGGGAGTGTCATGTCTGCTTTAGATAGCAATAAACTGGTTGAGCCCGCTACGGCACACCCAACCTTGTTGGCTTTTATGAAACCTTTTGTTGTTTCAACACCTACGCAAGCTCCAGATTTAAATTTAAAGTTATTCACTTCACAATTTTGAATAATATCAACTCCTAGTCTATCTGCAGCGTGAGCATATCCCCAAGCAACTGCGTCATGTCGAACTGTCCCACCTCTTTTTTGAAACAAGCCTCCTTTGATTGGAAATCTTGCATTTTCATAATCTAAGAATGGATAAATGGATTTAATTTTATTGACATCGTATAGTTCTGCATCAGCTCCATTAATTATCATTGAATTACCACGTCTAATAAATGAGTCTTTCTGCGCGTCCGAGTGAAAAATATTTAAAACACCCCTTTGACTAACCATTGCGTTATAATTAATTTGTTTTTCAAAACTTTCCCATAGCTTTAATGAAAACTCATAAAAAGCTTCGTTTTCATTTAACATGTAATTGGATCGAATAATTGTAGTGTTACGTCCTACATTACCTCCGCCTATCCAATTTTTTTCAAGAACTGCGATGTTTTTAATATTAAATTCTTTTGCTAAATAAAAAGCAGTTGCAAGACCATGGCCACCACCGCCAATGATTATAACATCATATTTTTTTTTAATATTTGGATTCCGCCAGGTTTTTTGCCATCCCTTATTACCTCTAAGGCCTTCCTTAATAATTTGAAATATATTATAAGACATTTTACTTAAGTTTTCATTTTTTGTTATATAAATAATAAAGTACTTGAGCTGTTTTAACTTAACAATAAGTTTTTACAAACACATAAAAATTTGATTAGCTTAATTATATAATTACTTTATAAATTAATTTTATTTTAAATTAAAAGGGGAACATTCATGAAAAAATCTTTAATTTCATTTATGCTATGTAAATTGTTAATTTTTCCTGCTTTTGCGGACAAAGTAAAAATTGGAATTATTTTAGGATTTACAGGTCCTATCGAATCTTTAGCGCCTGTGATGGCTAAAAGTGCAGAAATGGCTATTAATGAAGTGAATAAATCAGGAAACTTTAGTGCAGGAAAAATAGACAGTGTAAGAGGCGACTCAACTTGTGTTGATGCCGCTGCCGCTCAAGCAGCTGCAGAAAGATTAATTACTGCAGAAAAAGTAAATGCCATAATGGGTGCTGACTGCTCTGGTGTTACTACTGCCGTCTTAAAAAACGTAGCAATACCAAATGGTATTGTAATGATATCTCCTTCAGCTACATCACCAGCTTTGTCAACTGAGCCAGATAACGGTTTGTTTTTTAGAACAGCTCCTTCAGATGCCAGACAAGGTGAAGTTATAGCTGATTTGTTGATGGAAAAAGGTTTTAAAACAGCTGCTTTATCTCACACAAATAACGATTATGGAAAAGGGTTAGCTGCAAGTATTGAAAAGAACTTCACTTCAAGAGGTGGTAAAATTACAATAACTGCATCTCATGAAGACGGTAAAGCTGATTATAGTGCAGAGGTTGCAGCTTTGGCTCAAGCAGGTGGGGATATTTTGATAGTTGCAGGATATCTCGATCAGGGAGGTAAAGGCATAATACAAGCATCCTTAGATGCAGATGCATTTAATAAATTTTTCTTACCAGACGGTATGATAGGAGATTCTCTTCCCAAAGCTATTGGACCTGATCTAAATGGATCAATTGGATCAGTTCCTGGAACTGACAGTCCAGGTGCCGCAAAATACTCAGAACTAGCAAAAGTAGCAGGTTTTGAGTCAGGACCTTATGGACCAGAATCTTATGATGCCGCAGCTTTAATTATGCTTGCGATGGAAAAATCAAAATCAACTAAAAGCACTGTATTTAAAACAAGTGTAATGGATGTAGCTAATGCTCCTGGAGAAAAGATTTTTCCAGGTGAACTTGGTAAAGCGCTTATGTTAATAAAGGCTGGGAAAGATATTGATTATGTCGGAGCTACAGCTCTAGAACTAGTTGGTTCTGGTGAATCATCTGGAAGTTTTGCTGAAATTTTAATAGATAATCAAAAAACTAACAAAGTAGGTTATAGGTAAAATTAGATAAGGCTTAAGTTCAATTCTTAAGCCTTTCTATTTATATTCCATATGCTTGGTATAAAAAAACTTTACAAAAGTTTTGGTGGCTTAAGAGCCATAAATAACGTATCACTAGAAATTGAAAAGACTTCAATAACAGCCCTTATTGGCCCTAATGGTGCAGGTAAAACCACTCTATTTAATATAATCAATGGCTCTATTAAACCAGATTCTGGAACTGTAGAACTTAATGGGATCGACATAACTGGTTATGAACCTCATCAATTATTTAATCTGGGTATTTTAAGAACTTTTCAAATTGCTCATGAGTTTTCTTCTTTAACCGTTAAAGACAACCTAATGATGGTCCCTCCTAATCAAACTGGAGAGTCCATATTACGAACTTGGTTCTCACCAAAAAAAATTAAATCAGAAGAACAACATATTGCTAAAAAGGCAAATGAAGTTATGGATTTTCTGCAATTAAAACACTTATCAAACGAGTATGCAGGAAATCTTTCAGGAGGACAAAAAAAATTATTGGAATTAGGCAGAACAATGATGGTTGATCCTAAAATTGTTCTTCTAGATGAAGTTGGAGCTGGAGTAAATAGAACTTTATTAAATACAATAGGTGATGCAATTTTAAGGTTAAACAAAGAATTTGATTATACATTTTGCATGATAGAACACGACATAGAATTTATTAGTAGATTATGTGATCCAGTAATTGTTATGGCTGAAGGATCAATTTTGATGAAAGATGAAATATCAAAAGTCAAAGAAAACGATAAAGTTATAGAAGTATATTTAGGTAAAAATTAACAGATTATGTATTTGTTATCTGGAGAAAAAATAACTTGTGGATACGGTGCTGTTGACATCGTAATCAATTGTAATATTGGAGTTTACAAAGGCAAAATATCATCTGTAGTTGGACCCAATGGAGCTGGGAAATCAACTGCCATGAAAGCATTATTTGGCCTTCTTCCAATCAAACAGGGAAAGGTTGTTTTTGATGGTAAAGATATCACTAATTTACCACCACAACAGAGAGTTTTAAGAGGGATGGGCTTTGTACCACAAACTAATAATATTTTCCCCTCTTTAACTGTGCAAGAAAACTTAGAAATGGGAGCTTTCATAGACCAAAATAATATAAATAAAATGTTAGAATATGTTTATGATTTATTCCCCATCCTAAATGATAAAAAAAATCAGGATGCAGGGGAGTTGTCTGGGGGACAGCGACAACAAGTAGCTGTTGGAAGAGCATTGATGACAAAACCAAAACTTTTAATGTTAGACGAGCCTTCTGCTGGAGTTTCTCCAAAAATAATGAATGGTTTGTTTTCTAAAATAAAAGAAATAGCTGATCAAGGAACCGCTGTATTAATGGTTGAGCAAAATGCAAAACAAGCATTAAAAATCTCTGACTTAGGTTTTGTTTTAAGTCAAGGTAAAAACCTTTTTACAGATAGTGGGAGCTCACTTTTAGCAAATAAAGAAGTGCGCCAAGCTTTTTTAGGAGGTTAAATAGATATGGATTTTCTAAATGGCATTACTTTAATTGCTAATTATATTATCATTCCTGGTCTAACATATGGAAGCCAGTTAGCTCTTGGAGCACTTGGTATTACTATCATTTACAGTGTTTTAAGATTTTCAAATTTTGCTCATGGTGAGTTTATGTCTTTCGGAGCTATGTGTGCAATACTCTTGAGTTGGTTATTTTTAAGCCTTGGCATAACTTTATACCCACTTCCAACAGCTATAATAGTTTTACCTATAGCTATAGTACTTACTATTTCTTATTGTCTTATTGTAGATAAATTTATTTTTAAATTTTACCGAAAACAAAATTCCAAAAGTGTAATTAGTTTAATAGTGTCTATAGGCGTAATGTTTTTTACAGGCGGATTAATCAGATTTATAGTTGGACCAGGTGATCGAAATTTTTTTGACGGAGAAAGATTTATCCTAAAGGCTAGAACCTTCAAAAATATAACAGGTTTAAATGAAGGCCTTACTCTAAAAACTACCCAAGGTATTACTATTGTATTAAGTGTTTTTCTAGTTATTTTATTATTTTGGTTTTTAAATAAAACTAAAACGGGTAAATCAATGCGAGCTTATTCAGACAATAAAGAATTAGCATTATTATCAGGCATAAATCCTGAAAAAGTTGTTTTAATAACTTGGGTAATAACTGGCACATTGGCATGTGTTGCTGGAACTTTATATGGATTAGATAAAAGTTACAAACCATTTACATATCTTCATTTAGTTTTACCAATTTTTTCTGCTGCTATTGTGGGCGGTGTAGGTAATCCAGTTGGTGCGATAATAGGAGGATTTGTAATATCTTTTTCAGAATTAATAATAACATTCGCTTATAAAAAAATATTTTTTTATTTTCTTCCTAATAATTATGTTCCTAAAGGATTATTACAAATTCTCTCAACTGATTACAAAATAGCTATATCTTTTTTGATATTAGTTTTAGTACTACTAATAAAACCAACTGGAATCTACAAAGGTAAAATTATTTAAAGTTTTAAAAATGTCTAACGCTTCACGAATAAAATTTCTTTATATTTTAATGGTAATTACATTACTTGTTGTTGGTTTTTTCCAAAGTTGGAATGTGGCACTAACAATATTTAACTTATGTTTAATTTCTTCGATAATGACACTCGGTATAAATATTCAATGGGGTAATGCAGGCATTGTTAACTTTGGTGTAATGGGTTTTGCTGCATTAGGTGGATTAGCAAATATTATTATTTCAATGCCTCCCACCCTAAATGCTTGGGACTCAGGTGGTGAAATTATAATAGTTGGATTGCTTATATTTACTTTATCTATCTTTTTTTCAATTATCTTATTCAGAAAAAGTAAATTAAATATCAAAATTAAATACTCTATTTCATTTACATTTATAATTTCTGGTTATTTCATTATGCGTTTTTTAGTTGACGCTCCTATTGAAAAAATAGAAGCTATTGAACCTGCAAAAACAGGTTATTTAGGAGGATTTAATTTACCAGTTTTATTGTCCTGGCCTATTGGAGGGTTGTTAGCAGCTTTTTCAGCATTTATAATTGGAAAAATTTCTCTTGGCTTAAGATCAGATTATTTAGCTATTGCAACCCTTGGAATTTCAGAGATTATTATTTATTTTTTAAAGAATGAAGATTGGCTATCTAGGGGAGTAAAAAATGTTAATGGCCTACCAAGACCCGTTCCTTACGAAATTGAGCTTCAATCAAAAGAATGGGTTTTAAAAGTTTCAAATTATCTAGAAATTCCAGTTAATGAACTTTCATCAATTACAGTAAAATTATCTTACTCAATATTATTCATTGTAGTTTTATTGATTGTTTTATTTTTACTTGAAATAGCAGTTAAATCACCATGGGGTCGAATGATGAGGGCAATCAGAGACAATGAGGTCTCTGCTAATGCAATGGGCAAAAACATTAAGCAAAGACACTTACAAGTATTCATTATTGGATCTACAATCATTGGAATTGCTGGAGCAATGTTGACTACACTTGATGGTCAGTTTACTCCTGTTTCATATCAACCTCTAAGATATACGTTTTTAATTTGGATCATGGTGATAGTTGGGGGATCAGGCAACAATTTTGGTTCAATAATTGGTGGTTTTTTAATTTGGTTTTTTTGGGTACAATCTGAACCACTTGGTTTGTGGTTTATATCTCAAATTACCACTCACATATCTGATACAAATATTATTAAAAGTCACTTATTAGAAAATGCTGCTCATATAAGACTAATGTTTATGGGTATGATATTATTGATCACATTAAGGTTTGCTCCAAAAGGGCTAATACCAGAAGTAAAACGTTAATTATGACTAAAATTATAAGTTTTCACAGTTTGATTAAAAAAGTAAATTTCAATCTTATTAAATTAATATTAGTCTTTTTATTACTGAAAACATTCCCTTGCTTTGCAAAAAATAACTTAGTTATAAGTATTAATGATACAAAAATTTTACTTGAAGGTGATTTTGTTCAAGGTGGTCTGGTAAAAGGTAAGATCAACAAAGAGTTAGATGTAAAATTCAAAGAAAAAGTTTTAAGAAAAACATCTGATGGGAGTTTTGTGATAGGTTTTGGAAGAGATCATCCTAAACAAGCTAATTTATATTTTTTTGTAAATCAAAATTGGGTTTTAAAAAAATTAGATATAAAGCAAAGAAAATATAAAACACAAGTTATCAATGGTCTTGAAAAAAAAATGGTAACTCCACCCAAGTCTTTTTGGGACAGAATTAAAAAAGAGAATAAAGTAATTAAAGAACTTAGAAGTTTAGATAGTAATGTAGATTTTATATTTCAAAAGTTTGATTGGCCTACTAAAGGTATAATTTCTGGAGTTTTTGGAAGTCAAAGAATACTTAATGGAAAACCGAAACGTCCACATTATGGTGTTGATATAGCTGCTCCGGAGGGAACTGATATACTTGCTCCTACAGAAGCTATAGTCAGAATGGCAGAAAAAGACTTATATTATACAGGAGGAACTGTCATGTTAGATCATGGACACGGAGTAACTTCAGTATATTCTCATTTGTCTTCTATAAGTATAAAAGTTGGTGACAAAATAAATAAAAATCAAAAAATTGGTGAAGTTGGATCAACTGGAAGATCGACAGGGCCTCACTTGGATTGGAGAATCAATTGGTTTTCTGAGCGCTTAGATCCAGCACTATTTATAAAAAATAAATAAATAGAAAATTGTTTAATGGAATGTGATATATATTATCTTAAAACTTGACAGATTATAGTATCAAGCTATATTCCCAAGAAAATTTATATTAGATTAT
>CACBDG010000026.1 GCA_902537945.1 uncultured SAR116 cluster alpha proteobacterium | reverse complement strand
CTCCTTGATGAAATTGATAATTTAAAAGGATGGCCAGAAAAAGTTAAAATAATGCAAAGAAATTGGATTGGGAAAAGTTATGGTGCTACAATAAAATTTTCAATTCAAAATTCTGCAAAATCTCTAGAGGTTTTCACAACGAGACCTGATACAATTTTTGGAGCTACTTTCATTGCAATCTCACCTCAACATCCTCTTGCTAAAGAGATAGCTAGCTTAGATACAAAAGCTGCTGAATTTATTAAATCTTGCGAGAAAAAATCAACTAAAGAGGTTGATATAGAGAAGGCAGAGAAATATGGCTATGAAACAAAACTGCTTGTATCTCACCCCTTTAAAAAAAATCTGAATTTAAAGATTTTTATAGCCAACTTTATTTTAATGGATTATGGAACCGGAGCAATTTTTGGTTGTCCCGCACATGATCAAAGAGATTATGATTTTGCGATTAAATATTCTTTAGATATTATACCAGTTATAAAAACTGAAGAAAACCTTCCGTATATGGGTGATGGTGCTCACATCAACTCCGAATTTTTAAATGATTTAAATAATGAAAATGCAATAAAACTCAGTATAAAAGAGCTTAAAAAGTTAAAGGTTGGCGATGAAAAAATAACATTTAGGATACGTGATTGGGGTGTTTCTCGACAAAGATATTGGGGATGCCCTATACCAATAATTTTTTGTAATGATTGTGGTGAAGTTCCAGTCCCAGAAGATGAATTACCAATTAATCTTCCAAGTGATATTAATTTTAATAATAAAGGTAATCCTCTTGATCATCACCCAACATGGAAACATACAAAATGTCCTAAATGTAAAAAAAATGCTACTCGAGAAACTGATACATTTGATACTTTTTTTGAATCAAGTTGGTATTTTTTAAGATTTACAGATCTTAATCCTTCTTCAGCATTTTCTGAAGATGCTATAAAATATTGGATGCCTGTTGATCAATATATTGGTGGTGTTGAACACGCCGTAATGCATCTTCTTTATTCAAGATTTTTTATGAGAGCATTAAAGCATGTAAAATCTTTGAATATTGAAGAACCATTCACTTCTTTGCAAACACAAGGAATGGTCTGTCACCAAACTTTTAAGACAAATAAAGAAGAATGGGTTTTTCCAAAAGATGTAATTAAGGACAATAATAATTACTTTCATGTTAGCTCAAAAGAACCTGTTATTGTTGGAAGAACAGAAAAAATGAGTAAATCCAAAAAAAATGTTGTTGACCCTCAAGAAATAATTGAAAATTTTGGTGCCGATACTGCTCGTTTTTTCATTTTATCCGACTCTCCACCTAATAGGGATATGGAGTGGTCAGAATCTGGGGTTGAAGGTTCTTGGCGTTTTTTAAATAAACTTTATAAATTTGTAAAAAATTTACCAAAAAACAGCACTAAAGACGAATTGCCTTTAGATATTTCTTACAAAAATAAAGAACTGTTGACTGTTATGAATTCAACAATAAAGGACGCAACAAATTCTATAGATCAATTTCACTTTAACATCGCTATTGCGTCTGTGAGAACTCTTTTTAACTCAATATTTTCTTTTAAAATAGAAAATAGTGATGATATAAAAGTTTTTTTTCATGTATTAAAAAAGTTTTTAATTTTAATTAACCCGATGGTACCTCATTTAGCAGAAGAACTTTGGCAGTGTTTAGGTAACCAAGAAACTATTTCAAATGAAAATTGGCCAGTTGTTGATCTTAGGTATGTTCAAAAGAATGATATTAAAATACCTATTCAAGTTAATGGAAAAGTAAGAGCCGTAGTTAAAGTACCCATAAACTTAAGTGATAAAGACTTGAAAGAAATTGCTCTAAAAGAGGAAAATGTTTTAAAATTTTTGAACAATAATCCAAAAAAAGTTATAGTAATAAAAAATCGTGTTGTTAATTTTGTGATTTAAATTAAAAATAAAATGTTTGTTTTCAAAAATATATTTGCTTTTTGTCTGATTTTTCTAATAACTAGTTGCTCTTTAAATAATGTCAAAAAGCTTCAAAAATTTGATGATTATTCAATTGAAATCGAAACGCCTGGAGATAAAAACAACCGTTATTTTAGAGAAAATTTAAAACGCCTATTTTATTCTAAAAGTAGTGCATTAAATAAGTATTTAGTTAAAACTGATATTACTTTTCTGTCAACAGATACCTTGTCTGTTAGTGGTACAGCCGTCCTCAAGTCAACAAAAGCTAAGATCGATTTTCATTTAATAGACAAAAACACAAATAAAATTATCAAGTCTGACTCAATTTATACTTTTCCTGCATTAAGCTCTTCTTCAAATTCTCTTTATAGCCAACAAAAAGGTATTGATCACATTAAAGACAGATTAATAAAGAGCTCAGCAAAAACGCTCTTCATGAAAATAAACATTATTATAAGAAAATTAAATTGAAAATAAATGCAGATTTTTATTTAAGTAAACTAAAAGTTAGATTTGAAGATATTAATATTATTTTCTTATTTGGTTCTAATTCGGGTTTGATAGACCTTTTATTTAAGAAAACTCTTGAAACCTTTAAAATAAGTTTAAATGATCCTTTTAGCGTATCTAAAATAGATGGCAATGAATTTAAAGATAATCCATCGATACTCTTTGATAACATTAACACCCTAAGTGTTTTTTCAGAAACAAGATTCGTAATTTTAGACCTAATGTATATTTCAATTACCAAAAATATAGAAAATATAATTTTAGAAGCTATTGAAAAAAATAATAATAATTATCTACTTATAATTAAAGGAGGAAATGTTAAACAAACTCCATTTATAAAGCACTTTCAAAACCTTAAAAATTCTTATTTAATTCCATGCTATGAAGAGAATTCTAATACTGTTGATTCTTTAATATCTTCCTTATTTTCAAAACATAAACTTAATTTTAGCAAAGAATTTTTAAATAACTTGGCTTTAAGGTTTAACTCTGACTCACTCGCCAACAAAATGGAAATTGATAAATTAGATACTTTTTTAACAAATAATATATACGTATCGGAAGAAATGATTTTTAACCTTGTATCAGATAATAATGATGTAAATTTTGATAAAATTGTAGAATATTGTACCAGGGGCAACCCTAGACGAGCATTATTTTACTTTAACAATATATATGAAAATCAAAACACTACTATCACTTTAATAAGAGTATTCGTAAATCACTTCAAATTAATAGAAAAATTTTTATTACTTATTGAAAATGGTAGTAATTTAAAATTTGTTTTAGAAAAAGCAAAACCTCCAATTTTCTTTAAGAAAAAGGCATTTATAATTTCTCAATGTAAGTTATGGAATTTGAAATCCATTGATCTTATTTTAAAGCGTTTAATTCAACTTGAGTTAAAATGTAAATTAAATCAAATTTCTGAAAAAACGTTAATGTCCCATTTTTTACTGTCAACTTCGGTACTTGCAAGAAACAAAATTAAGACTTAATTTTTTCAATTATGTAATTGAACTCTTTAAGATTTTTGCACTCTAATTTAATATTTCCTTTTTCCGTGACATCATCAAAATTAATACTAACACCTAGTCCTGTTATTTCGGATAACTCTTTCTCAAACTTTATGATATTAATATCCTTTATTTTTGTTTTAAATTCACTTACTTTGCCTTTTTTAATTAGTTTTTCAACTTGTCTAGAAGAAAGGTTGTTTTTTCTTATTATTTCTAAATAAATATCAGTGTCCTTATGGCCAATAAGAGGTCTTATTTGTCCAATTGTAAGTTTCTTTTGTAATAAAAAATCTTTGGCCATGTCTGACAATGTTAATAATCTTATTATATTACCAATATATGAACGAGATTTTCCAACGGCCTTCGAGACATCTTCTTGAGTATACTTATATTTATTAAGCAGTAATTGGTAACCTTCAGCTTCTTCGATAGGATTCAATTCAGAACGTTGAATATTCTCAACTAAGGATAGTTCTGCAACTTTTTCATCATCTATATCATCCCTAATAATTGCTGGAATTTCATGTATTTTGGCTAACTGACAAGCTCTCCATCTTCTTTCTCCAGCTATGAGAAGATAATGATTTTTTAAGCTTTTATTAGATTTTAAAATTACTGGCTGTATAATACCCTGTTTCTTTATCGAGTTTGATAAAGATTCAAGTTCATTTTTATCAAATGTTTTCCTTGGTTGCCAAGGCCCTGGTTTAATAAATTCAATTGGAACTATTTTAAAATTTTCAGATTTTTTTTCTATCTCTGTTCCTAAAAGACTTGAAAGACCACTTCCAAGGCCAATAGGTCTTGTTTTTTGATTTTGTTTCATATCTGATCTTTCTCTTGATTAATAATTTCTCCAGCGAGTGAGGCATAAGCTTGTGATCCTGAACATGAAATATCATACATTAAAACTGGCTGACCATAACTAGGAGCTTCAGAAATTCTAACATTTCTTGGGATTACTGTTTTGAAAACTTTGTTATTAAAATGATTTTTTACATCATTAGATACCATTTCGCATATTCTATTTCTTTTATCATACATAGTAAGAAGTATGCCTTTTAAACTAATTTGATCATTAAAATTATTTTTTATTAATTCAAGTGTTTTCATAAGCTGCGACAAACCTTCCAACGCATAAAATTCTGTTTGCAGGGGAACAATTAAACTTTTTGCAGCGCATAAAGCATTTATTGTAAGTAAGCCTAAGGATGGTGGCGTGTCTATAAATATATAGTCATAACAATCACTAATTTCCTTTATGACATCTCGAATTTTGAACTCTCTATTTTTTATATCAACAAGTTCTTGTTCAAGTGCCGACAAATCTGGTGAAGTTGGGATTATGTCAAGCTTAGGTATCATGGTATTCTTAATTGAAACTTTAGTATTATCTACACCACAAATTATAGAGTATAAATCTTTATCTCTTTGATCATATTTTATTCCAAAACCTGTGCTTGCATTTCCTTGAGGATCAGCGTCTATAATGAGCGTCTTTTTATCACACGCTGCCATAGCAGTTGCCAAATTTACAACTGTGGTTGTTTTTCCCACCCCTCCTTTTTGATTTGATACTGCAATTATGTGTGTAAATTTGCTACTCATTTTAAATCTCTAATGTGTCTATCTTATCAATATATATAATTCTACCAAAATTGTCAGTTAATGAAGGAAATTCTTGGTACTTTATTTTTTTTGTTTTGTTTAATTCTGAAATCTCTTTCTTCCATGATTTTCCTTTTAAAAACAACATCTTAGGTGGTTTGTCGTTTTCTTTCGTTGATTTGTTTACAAAAATTTCAACATAATTAATTAACTTATTTAATGGCGCCAATGCTCTTGAGGTAATCAAATCAACATCTATAGAACTAAGATTTTCAATTCTGCAATTATGTATAATTACGTCAACATCTGTTAAAATAGAAACTTCTTTTAAGAAAACACACTTCTTGTGATCTGACTCAACTAAATGAATGTTTTTTTTCCCCATTATAGCCATTATTAAGCCTGGGAAACCTGCACCAGAACCGAAATCAATTATATTACCTTTAATATCACTAATAAATGAAAATAATTGTGCTGAGTCTAAAATATGTCTTATCCAAATATTTTTAATACTATCTCTACTTATTAAGTTTATTGATTTCTGCCATTTAATTAATATTTCGTGAAAAATACAAAATTTTTCGTATGTTTCACGTGAAACAAATACTTGTTTACAAAAACTATCATAAGTATCAATGTTCATTTACAACTTTTTCTTTCTTACTTTTTTTTAAATACCTTAGTAACAACAATGTAGCTGATGGGGTAAAGCCTGGAAGGTTAGATGCTTGCGCGACTGTGGTCGGTTTAATATTAGTTAGAATATCTTTAATCTCGTTAGACAAACCACTAATTTTGTTGAAATTAAAACCAACAGGTATTTTTGTTTCATTTTCTTGCTGATAAATTTTTATGTCCTCTTTCTGTCTTTTAAGATAAACGCTGTATATACAGTCAGTTTCTATTTGACGATGTAAATCTTTTGGTATCTCTTTAAGTTCTGGCCATATTTCAAAAAGATCTTTTATATGATATTTTCCAGAGGACAAAATATCTTTTGGTGACCTTGGTTTGCCTGTCCTTGTTGTTGGTAAATTATGTTTTTTTAAAAAACTTGGTTTTGCGATAAGATTGCTTATAATTTTATAAGATTTATCTAGATTTTGTTTCTTTAATTCCCAAAATGTTTTTCTCTTATGTCCTACAACTCCAAATTTTATACCTTTTTCTGTTAGTCTTTGATCAGCATTATCAGATCTAAGTAATAATCTAAATTCCGCTCTAGATGTAAACATTCTATAGGGCTCGGGTGCGCCTCTATTTATCAAATCGTCAATCATTACACCAATATATGATTCTGCCCTATTTAGAGTAAACCAACTGGGGTGTATATTTAAGTTTATTGCTGCATTTATTCCTGCTATTAAACCCTGTGCGGCTGCCTCTTCATATCCAGTTGTCCCATTTATTTGTCCAGCAAAAAAAAGTCCTTTGATTTTTTTCAATTCAAGGGTGTCTTTTAATTCTCTTGGATCCATATAGTCATATTCAATTGCATATCCAAATTGATCTATAATTGCAGATTCTAAACCAGGAATTGTTTTCAAAAATTCATCTTGTGTTTTTTTTGGCAAACTGGTTGAAATACCATTAGGGTATACCAATGGGCTATCTAAACCTTCGGGCTCAAGAAAAATTTGATGTGAATCTTTTTCATAAAATCTATTTACCTTGTCTTCTATGCTAGGACAATACCTAGGTCCAGAACCTTTTATTGAACCAGAAAAAACTGGAGAAGTCATAAGATTTTCATAAATTATTTTATGTGTCTCTCTATTTGTTCTTGTTATACCACACTGAATTTGTTGAACTTGAATTCTTTTAGTTAAATATGAAAAGGGAATTGGATCAGTATCTGCAGACTGCATTTCTACTTTATCCCATTTAATGCTATTTTTTAGTAATCTAGGCGGTGTTCCTGTTTTCAGCCTTCCAATTGGTAAATTTAAATCTCTTATTTTTTTTGATAATTGAATTGATGGATCATCACCTAATCGGCCTGCAGGAAACCTTTCATCTCCTATATGTATGATTCCACCCAAAAAAGTTCCTGTTGTTAAAACTACAGACCTTGCTTTAATTGAAATATTATTAGCTAAAATAACTTCTTTAATTTCATTTTTTTCAATATTTAAATCTTTAACCTTTCCTTCAATTATTGTTAAATTTAAATTTTTTTCTAATAATTCTTTAATTGCTTTTTTGTATAATTTACGATCTGCCTGTGACCTAGGTCCATGAACTGCTGGCCCCCTAGAGCGATTAAGCATTCTGAATTGTATTCCTGCTCTGTCTATTGCTTTCGCCATTAGTCCATCCAGAGCATCAATTTCTCTTACTAAATGACCTTTACCTAGGCCACCTATAGCTGGATTGCAGGACATTTCTCCTATTGTTTCAATCTTCATAGTTATTAAAACTGTTTTTGCTCCTATTCTTGATGAGGCAGACGCAGCCTCAACTCCAGCATGCCCTCCTCCAATAACTATTACGTCAAAATTTTTCATCTTTTTTCATCTCTCATTTGCCAATACAAAAACTATTAAATATATCATCTAAAACTTCTTCAACGTCAATAACATTAGTTATGTTGCCTATTTCTTTCGCGACTATTCTTAAATCTTCAGATGCGAGTTCTGGATTTAAATTAATATCAATCTTTTGCAAATCTTTTAATGCCTCTATAGAATTTTTTACAGCCTTTATATGTCTTTGCCTTGTTAAAATGACATTTTCTTTTGGAGTAAAAGAGTTTAAATGATCAATAATAATTTCTATAAGTTCATTGATACCTTTCTGTTTTTTTACTGAAATGTTATGAATATGTTTATTAGATGTTTTTCTTAGGTCTGATTTTGTGTGTACTAAAATCTTTTTTGCTTTTGATTTTAACTCAGGAAAAGAAAAGTTCCCGTTATCAGATAAAACTAGAATTAAATCTGATTCTTTAGCTTTTTCTAACGCTCTGTTAATGCCAATTATTTCTATTTCAGACTCGGTTTTCCTTATACCAGCAGTATCGTTTAAAATAACAGGAAATCCTCCAAAATCCATAATGACTTCTAAAATATCCCTTGTCGTACCTGCCTCTTCAGTAACTATTGCTATTTTTTTTTTCGATAAATAGTTGATTAATGTACTTTTCCCAACATTCGGCCTGCCAATAAGAGTAATTACAAAACCGTTTCTAATCCTTTCCCCATAATTGCTGTTAGATATTATTTTTTTCATCTCTTCTAATATATTTGATGCTTTAGAAATAAAATTCTTCTGAAGCTTTTCAGGAAGTTCTTCATCTGAAAAATCAATTAGAGCCTCCAGCAAAGACAAAAGGTTGATGATTTCATTTCTCCATGAATGTATTTTTCTAGATAAAGCACCTTCATACTGTGACATAGATAACTTAAATTGATTTTTTGTTTCAGCATTTATTAGATCATTTAAACCTTCTGCTTGCGTAAGGTCTAAGATTCCATTTAAAAATGCTCTTTTGGTAAATTCACCTCTATCTGCTATACGAAATTTTGTTGTCTTAGAAAGAATGTCATATATCTTTCTTTCTATAAACAAGCTTCCATGAATATGAAATTCTAAGATGTCTTCTCCTGTAACTGTTTCTGGTCCTGGAAAATATATTATGATAGCATTATCAATAATATTTTTATCAGTATCATATATTTTTCTAAGTGAAGCTACTCGAGGTTTTGTTGGTTTAAATGAAAATATTCTTGGTATATTTTTTGCTTCACTTCCAGAAACTCTAATTATTTTAATAGCACTTTTTTGTGCATTAGATGCTGAAGAAAAAATAGTGTCCAATTTATATTCTTTTTTCTACAATATGTTTCACGTGAAACATTTTACTTGTTCATTGCTCTAAAAAAATCTTCGTTAGACTTACTTTGTTTGAGCTTTTCTGAAAGAAAGTCCATTGCGTCAACTGGTCCCATTTGCATCAATATTCTCCTTAGAACCCACATTCTTGATAATGTGTCTTTTTCAACCAACAACTCTTCTTTTCTAGTGCCTGACTTGGTTACGTCTATTGCAGGGAAAGTGCGTTTATCAGATAATTTTCTGTCAAGAATAACTTCGCTATTTCCAGTGCCTTTAAACTCTTCAAAGATAACTTCGTCCATTCTTGATCCTGTTTCAACTAAGGCAGTGGCAATAATAGTCAAAGAACCTCCATCTTCGATATTTCTAGCTGCTCCAAAAAATCTTTTTGGTCTTTGTAGGGCATTTGCATCAACACCTCCTGTTAACACTTTACCACTAGATGGAATTACTGTGTTATATGCCCTTGCTAATCTAGTAATAGAATCTAATAAAATAACTACATCTCGTTTATGTTCAACAAGTCTTTTAGCTTTTTCAATAACCATGTCTGTTACTTGAACATGTCTAGATGCTGGTTCATCAAAAGTAGAACTTATAACTTCACCATTTACCGATCTTTGCATATCCGTTACTTCTTCAGGCCTTTCATCAATTAACAAAACAATTAAATAAATTTCTGGATGATTTTTGGATATTGCTTGAGCTATTGATTGTAGCATCATAGTCTTTCCAGTTCTAGGTGGCGCTACAATTAAACCACGTTGACCTTTACCCATTGGAGCAACCATTTCAACAACTCGTGTGGTTATGTCTTTGTTGTTAGGATCAAATTCTGTTTCAAAATTTATTTTTGCTTGAGGATAAAGAGGTGTTAAGTTGTCAAAATTTATACGATGTCGTAGTGAATCTGGAGACTCAAAATTTATATTTTCAACTTTAAGAAGAGCAAAGTATCTCTCTCCATCTTTTGGAGCTCTAATTTGACCTTCTACAGTATCCCCAGTACGAAGACCAAACTTTCTTACTTGATTAGGTGATATATAAATATCATCAGGACCAGCGAGATAATTAGATTCTGGTGATCTTAAAAATCCAAAACCATCTGATAAAACTTCAAGTACGCCGTCTCCATATATTGCTATTTCATTGTCTGCAAGTTTTTTTAAGCAAGCAAACATCATATCCTGTTTTCTTAAAGTGCTAGCATTTTCAATGTCTAAGCTTTCGGCATAAGTTAACAAATCAGATGGGTTTTTTGCTTTAAGTTCTTTTAAGTGCATTTAATTCTCATTAAGGGAAGCTATAGTTATATTGTATGGAAATTTGGCTTAACCACTATTAATAATATAATTAATATCATCAATACTGTAGGGATTTCGTTTATTAGTCTATAAAATTTAGTTTCTTTGATTCTATACCCTTTTTTAAAATCTTTGTAAAGAATAGATAAATAGAAATGGAATATAGTTAAGCAAAAAACCAAAAATAATTTAAATAAAAAATAAAGCTCATTAAAAAAATATAAATTTTCGTATAGCAACACAAAACCAAGTATATAAGTTACAATCAGAGCGGGCGTCATTATATAAGTAAATAATCTAAATTCCATTAAAAGAAAAACTGTATCCATTTTACTTAAATGCTTAGTATCATTATGATACACAAAAAGCCTTGGTAAGTATAATAAACCAACCATCCATGATATAATTGAAACTAAATGTAATGACTTAATTATATCGTAATACAATAAATATACTTACCTTCCATAATCTCTGACTATACTAATGACCTTTTTTACATTATTAATTTTACAATCTGGGGTTAAGCCGTGGCCTACATTAAATATAAACCTTCTATCGTTCATTATATCCAAGATTGATAAAACATTTTTACTAAGATAGTGACTTTCATATGGTATCAATGAAGCTGGATCTAAGTTGCCCTGTATAACAATTTCTTTATTTATGTTATTCTTTGCCCAATTCAAATCTACAGACCAATCTAGTGCTATACAGTCAACTTGACTTTCATATGAATAATCGACAATTGATGAACCAGCTTTAAATGGAAATCCTATAATAGGAACAAAGATTTTTTTAGATCTTAAATTTTCGACAATTTTTGCAATAGGATGAATAGAACAATCTTTAAAAAAATTGTTTGGAACCATATGAGACCAGGAATCAAATATCATTAACACATCAGCGCCTGCTTTAGCTTGCATTTCCAATTTCAAAGTTACAAAATTAGTAAGCGTTTCTATCAGTTCCATAAACCATTTATTTGCACCCCAAAGGGCCTTTCTGGTATTAATAAAATCTTTACTTCCTTTACCCTCAATCATGTAACAAGCTAATGTCCACGGAGCCCCAGAAAAACCAATAAGGCTTTTAGAAAACGGTAATTCTTTTCTAAGAAAGGTTATAGAATTTCTGATGGGTTCAAACTTTTTTATAATAGAAATATCTTTAAATATTTTTGTTTCGTTTGGTATCATTGGATCCAAAGAAGGTCCAAAATCTTTCATAAATTTTACATTTCTTTCCATTGCCCATGGAATTAATAAAATATCAGAAAAAATTATAGCGGCATCAAGATCGTAGTATTTAAGAGGTAATTTAGTACTTTCTACAATTAATTTTTCATTGAGACAAAATTTAATGAAATTTTTCTCATTATTTTTGATTTTAAAATACTCCGGGATGTGTCTACCAGATTGACGCAAAAACCAAATAGGAACTCCAGTAGTCTTATTATTAAAAACATTACTTATTAGGTTCTGGTCCACAAGAAAAAACTTTAATTTTAAATTAGATTGATGTTGATGTATTAAACTATATTGTGGATAAAATAATTATTAATATCTTATACACATATTAATCAAAGATTAATATATGAATTATATAAGGAAATATAGTTATTAACAAATTATAATTTTATAATTTTATTCTATTCACATGTTTCCAAAGGAAGAATAACTGCTGAAATTTTTATATAAATAAGAATAAAAAACAATAAAAACATGATTTTAAACATGTTATCAACATAGAAAAGACGTTCAATGATTATAATTGGTATAACAGGATCAATAGGAATGGGAAAAACAACAATCTCTTCTATGTTTAAATTACTAAAAATACCTGTTTTTGACTCTGATAAACAAGTAAAAAAGATTTTAGAAAATAATTATTACATTATAGACCGAATATACAAATTATGGCCCGATACAGTGATTTTATCAAAAAATCAAAAAAAAATTGATAAGGTGGCCTTAGGGAATAAAATCTTTACGAATCATAAAAATAAAATTATTTTAGAAAAAATAATCCATCCGATAGTTCAAAAAGCAAGAAATAAATTTTTGAAGGATAATATTAAATCATATATCGTTGGTCTAGATGTACCGTTATTATATGAAACAGGGAGTAATAAAAAGTGTGATTATGTTTTTTTGGTTAATACATCAAAAAAAAATCAAAGAAAAAGAGTCTTAGCTAGAAAAAATATGACTGAGAAAAAATTCAATCTTATAAATAACGCTCAATGGAGTTTTGAGAAGAAAAAAAAGTTTAAACCAATTATAATTAATACATCTAACGGAAAGTTCATAAGTTTTATTATTGTTTTAATTAATTTATTAAAAATACTAGTAATTAGGAATTTACAAAATGACAAGAGAACTAGTTCTAGACACTGAAACTACTGGCCTTAATTACGAAGATGGACATAGGTTAGTTGAGATCGGAATAGTTGAATTAAACAATCATATACAAACAGGAAATTATTTTCACTATTATTTGAATCCTGAGAGAGATTCAGACAAAAGAGCTGAGGAAATACATGGATTAACAAGAGAGTTTTTAAGTGATAAACCTAAATTTTCCGATATAGCTGAAGAATTATTAGAATTTATTTCAAATAGTAAAATTATAATCCATAATGCATCTTTTGATGTTGGTTTTTTAAATGCCGAATTAAAAAGATGCAATATGAAGAAATTAGATGAAAACGCAATTATTGACACTTTAGTATTAGCAAAGAACATTTTTCAAGGTCAGTCAGTAAGTCTTGACTCTTTATGTAGAAAATACAGTATTGATTTAGCAGGAAGAGAAATACACGGTGCTTTGAAAGATGCTAAACTTTTAGCATCAGTTTATCTTGAACTTATAGGCGGCAGACAATCAAAATTAGAATTTAACAATTCAAGTGATACATTTGATGACTTAGAAGAAAAAACAACATTTGATCTCAAGGATCATTATAAAAATAAACAAGTTAGAAGAATAAATCATACAGATCTAAACCCAGAAGAATATAAAATGCACTTAAAATGTATAAACGAAATTGAAAATTGCATTTGGAAAAAATACCAAAATTAATTCTTGTTTAATGTGAGATCTATATTTCTTAACGAAATAGGGACACTTCCACCCTTATGTGTAATATACTCCAAAATTTCATTTGCAAAAGGAAACAATAGTTTTAATCCTTTTTCTGTTAAGCTTTTCTGGTCATGTTCAGATTTATTTAAGATTTCAAAAAATCCAATATAATCTAATTCTAAATGGCACAGGCTTTTGTTGTCTTGTTTTGTTGAACATTGAAAGTTATATTTTAAAACCA
>CACBDG010000025.1 GCA_902537945.1 uncultured SAR116 cluster alpha proteobacterium | reverse complement strand
TTTAATCATACATAAGTGAAAAACAATTTAATTAATTTATTTGAAAAATAAAATAAATGATTGTAAAAGCACGTATATGTAAATTTAAGAAGTATCATAATGAGTAAAAATTGTCGAGTTTGTAAAAGTAAAGATGTAGAGGTTTTTCTTGATTTGGGAATGATGCCGCTTGCAGGTGGTTTTTTGGATGATGAAACTAAATTTTCTTCAGAAATAAAATATGATCTTAAAATATATATATGCAATGAATGCTCCTTGATACAAATATTGGATGCTGTAGATCCTCAGATACTGTTCACAGATTATTCATTTTCTTCAAGTACTGTGTTACCTTTAGTAAAACATTTTGAAGATTTTGCTCAATGGATTGTAAATAACTATAAACCGAACTCTTTGCTGGAGTTTGGTTGTAATGACGGTATTTTATTATCTCCACTTAAAAAACTAGGGGTAAACATATATGGAATTGATGCTTCTCCCAATATTGTTGAGATAGCACAAAATAAAAATCTTAACGTTGTGAATGGCTTCTTTAATGAGAATTTCGCTAAAAGTCATCTATCGGTTCATGGAAAAGTTGACGTTATTTCTGGTAGCAATGCTTTTGCGCATAATGAAAATCCAGAGAAAATTTTAAAAGCTGCAAAAATTCTACTCAATGAAGAAGGAACTTTAATACTTGAATTCATGTACGCTGGAGATCTATACGAACAAGTTCAATGGGATACTTTATATCATGAACATTTAACATTTTACAGTTTAGCTACCATTTCAGAATTATTAAAAAAACATGGATTTTATGTTTTTGACGCACTTCGATTAAAAATGCATGGAGGATCTTTAAGAGTTTCAGCAAAAAACCATGATAAATTCCCCAAAACAGACAGTTATCATGAAATAGTAAATTATGAAAAAAATATTACTCTTAATAACCCTGATACATGGAAATCATTCGGGAGGTTTGTAAATAGAAAGATCAATATTGTTTCTGAAGTCCTGCATAGTTTGTCCAAAAATAATTCCATTTGGGCATATGGAGCTGCAGGCAAAGCCACAATGTGGGTAAATGCTTGTGAATTAAATTTTTTAGAAGCAGTCGTTGACGCCTCTCCATTGAGAGCTAACAAATTCATGCCTGGAACACATACGCCAATTGTATTTCCAGATAGATTTAAATTATTAAAACCTGATTACACTTTTATTACGGCATGGAACTATGCAGATAATATAAAAAAGAATGAGGATTGGTATAAAGGTACATGGTCTACACCCTTACCCAATTTAATGTTTTTTTGAAGTTAATATAATGAAAAATATAGATGTAATAGTTTTTGGTTCTCAAGGAATGCTTGGTAACATTTTAGTTAAATGTTTGGATGAGAAATTTAACGTTTTAAAAATTACTAAAAGTGATGTTAATGTTGTTAAAGACATTAATAAAGTTGAATTTCTGGTAAAACCATTCTCAGACATTGTAATTATCAACTGTATTGGTATAACAAAAGATAAAATTAATCCAAAAAACTCTCAAAATATAGTAAATGCTATCGAAGTAAATTCGAAATTTCCACATATTTTGTCCAACATAGCTAGTAAATATAGCTCAAGGATTATCCATATTTCTACTGATGCAGTATTTGCAAAAAACTCTGGTAGAGTTTCTGAAAAAGACACTACAAATCCAGATTGTTTATATGGAATGACTAAGTTACTTGGTGAACCTATTGATTCTAATTGTTTAACAATAAGGACTTCAATTATTGGTCCCTCTTTAAATAAAAAAAATAAAAGTTTATGGAATTGGTTAATAAATGAGAAAAGTCCTATCATAAAAGGCTTTGTTAATTCTATTTGGTCTGGTTGCACTACATTGCAATTGTCCGAATTTATAAGTGATTTAATAAATAAAGACACCTTTGTTCGTTACAGAGATCAAACTCCAATTATTCATTTTTGTCCTAACACACCTATTTCAAAGTATAGTCTTTTAGAAAAAATTATTAATGAATTAGATTTGAACAAAAAAATAATAAAGACCAAAAAGCATGAAAATGAAAGTAAAATATTACAAAGTAATTTTTATCAATCCACAGAAAAGAACTTAAATTGGTCATTGGAAATAAATAGATTAAATCAATTTTATAAATTTTAGTAAAAATATGACTTTAAATAAATTATCAATTATTATCCCAGTTTATAACGAACAAGATGACATAGTAAATAACTTAAAAATAATTAATGAAGAACTTTTAAAGCTAGACTCAAAAATAGGTTTGTTCGTTGTAAATGACGGAAGTACTGATAAAACGAAACTATTTTTAATACAATTAAAGAAAAAAATTGACTTTGATTTAATTAATCAAAAAAACACAGGCTATGGTGGCGCTATAAAATATGGAGCAGAAAAAGCATTCAGAAAGGGATATAAATATGGATTGTTTATGGACAGTGATTTAACAAATCCACCTGAATTTATAAAAAGCTTTTTAAGTTTTATCGATCAAGATTTCGATATAATAAAAGCTGATAGATTTTTAAAAAAAAGTGATATGTCTGAAGTTCCTTTAAACAGAAAGCTTTTTTCAGTTTTAGCTAACTTTATAGCTTCATTTTGTTTTAGATTAGGCATTAAAGATTACACAAATGGTTTTAGAGCAATAAATTTAGAAAAATTTTTATCAATGGAATTAAAAGAAAATCATTTCCCAATTATTTTAGAAGAAATGTATCACGTTAAGAAACTTAACTTAAAATTAACCAATACGGAAACAAAACTTAAGTCTAGATTAAAAGGATCTAAAAAATCTTCTTTTAATTATGATTATAAAACTTTAAGTGGTTATTTGAAGTATTGTCTTAAATCCATTTTTTAAAGATTACAATTAATTTAACTATTGGAAAGAAATGATTAATAAAATCCATTAATTTTTAAATTTTCTAGCTATTCTATCAGCATTCGCCATTATAGTAAAAGTTAAATTTTTAGCGGGTAAGTCACCTAGGCATGATCCGTCAACCAAATATACTCCTTTGGCACCTAATAACTCCCCATTTTCAGAAGTATAAATTCCCATAGGTAAAGTAGACGCATAATGTACATCTGCTCCAGGAGCTGATAAATTAAATGATCCAGGAATTAGAAATGCTCCTAATTTTCCAAAGTTCAAAGCAATAATCTTTCTAATATCAAAAATTTCTTTATTAATTTGCTCTTTGTATGAACCAGTTATATTTACTTTTAATTCATTTTTGTCAGATATATATAATTTATTATCTGTGTATTCACTAGATAAATAAATTAAACCTATTAATAAAGAAGATGAAATAGTATTACAGATTGTCAGGTTAGTTTTTTTTGAGAATGGAAGTTTGATTGACAAATCAGATGCCGCAAAAGAAGTACCTTCATAGATTAAACCATATAAATCTTTTTTATTTTTTCTTTTAATGTTAAATGACAATTGCCCCAAACCAAATTTTTTTTCAGTAGTTTGTTTCATTAAGTTTTTTGGTAAAAGCAATCCCATTGAAATCATAGGTGTTGTGAGTATAGGATATGGTTTTTTAAATTTTTTTAAAATCGTCAAAGCTAATTTTGTTGACACGATAGTTCCAGCCGCTAAGAAAATATTTCTAGTAAAAATTGATGATTTTTCATTATTTATTTGATTAATAAAAATTATCTCATATTTTCTATCATGTTTTTTAATTTTAATAACAAGCGATTTGTCTTTATAACTAAACCTTGGATGCTTTTTTAATTCGATTAAATCAAAGGAGCTATTGTAGATACTTCCACTTTTGCAATTAGACATGCACAACTCACAAAAATTACATCCAAAACGATTTTTTACCGTTTCAGATAATACTGCAGATCTATTTCTTCCTAAAAGAAAGTTTGGGTTATTATTTTTTAAATTATAATTCCTTAATAAATATCTAGCATTTTCTGAAATTTTTAGGGGTTTTTGTAGATTGGTTATCTTACCATTGGCTAAAGACATATGATCTTTTTCATCATTGGTGCCACTAATTCCAATTCTTTTAGCAATGTTTTCATAAGATGTTTCAAATTCTTGAAAAACAGAGTTAGAGCAACCCAACTCCTCTTTAGTAAACTTAGGTGAAACAGCACCCCAAAAATTTGTTAATCCTCCCGTTTTTAATGAACCTGTCGATAAAAATTTATCAGATATAATGTTATTTAAGTTTGAATTGTATGACGGTGTTTCATTCGGTTTTGTAAATCTTAATTTTGGAGAGTAATTTGACATTTCTTTCAAACCTTCGAAATTTGATCCTAAAAGAGTTTCAATTTTCTCCTTATAAGTTTGACAGTTTTTATTCTTAGATTGAACAAACAAATTTGTTTCTGTTTCAAATCCAGCATCAATCATTGTCACAAAAAGATTTTTTTCAAGTAACGGAAATGCGGATGAAATTCCAGATGCACCGCTACCTATTATGACAACATCAATTTTAGTCATCAGATTTTTCTCCAAACAAACATACTAAATAGGAAACGGAAAGGAAAAATTAAAATCTCAATTGGTAAAGTAAACATTAATTTAAAAAGGTTTTTTATCTTATTATTTTGAATATCTTGGGTTTCTGTAAGTAACATTACTATAAAACATTTCTCATTGATGTTTTCACTAGAAATTTTATTTATCGGATCAATGAATTTAAATAGCGATGGGAAACAAGTAAGTAAATAAAAAAATTTATACGGTTTATACTTATTCATAGTTTTCTTAGAATACAACTTATAATGTGAAAAATTAGGCTTTCTTAAATTTAGATACCTAAACAAAACATTTGCTTCAATAAGGGATTGCTTAACCAAATGAAGTTTATTTTTTTTATTAATAAAATAATCTAAATCTTTAACAAATACTTCATTATCTTGTGAAGTAATTTCTTTGTCATAATACTTAGATTTTTGCAGTCCCTTAATTCTTTCAGAAAGAAATTGAAATATTTTTAGTTTTTCTAAACATTTAACTATTACTGATATTAGAATTTGTGGTATTGGTAACAATAATATATTTTTTTTATGATAAAATACTGATACGAATTTCAAAAAAGATTTAAATGTAACTGATTTTGAAGACCCAAGATAAATTGGGTTTTGAAATTCAAAATTATTGAGTACTATGTTGTTTACATTAAAACATAAATCACTTATATGAATTGCATGAATGCGGTTAGACAAACCAAATATTGGTAATATAGGAAGCTTAGTTAATTTTTTTATAATACCCCACTGCCCTTCATCTGTTCCACCATAAATTACTCCAATACGCAAAATCAAAGCTTTTTCATCTAAATCTTTTTCGATCATGTTTTTAATCCTACCGTAAACATTATGAGCTTTAGGAGACGAAGATATTGACGAAGAAAAGATTAAATTTTTTATGTTGGAATTTTTTGCGGTTCTAAATAATTTAAGCGTACCCGTGTAATTTAAATTAAGCTTGTTGTCATTAAGATCATTCCAATCGTGAGCAAGGTGAATCAAAGTTGTGTTTTTGTCAATGTTATTTATCGTTTTAGGAAAGGAATCCCCTAGCTTCCAATCATATGATGAAAACTTATGATTTAAATTTTTTTCTGATCTAGATGATAATATTGACAATTGAAAAGAATTTTGTTTTGCAAAAAAATTTACTAGAGCCTTTCCGATGTAACCATTACTTCCTGTTATAATTATGTGTCTTTTAGAAATTTTATCCATAACAAAAAAAACCTTTTGAATTAATTTTTAAGTGTAGATAATGTCAGTTAATTTTTTTACAATTTAAATAAATATCTAACTTCAAAACAATTATAAACAAAGAGCACAGCATTGGCCAGAATGCATACCTAATACTTGCCGAGTTTACTAATAATACATATGGGGCTAAATAAAAAAATGAGCTTAAGAAAAAATACATTATTAATTGATCTAAGTTATTTGATCGTCGAAAAAATAAAATTGCTATAGTCACAACAAAAATGTAAAACCATGGTTTAAAAAAAATAGTATCTTTAAATTTTGAAATGTAAAATTTCGTAAAGCTTTGAAAGATTAGTAAAGCGGGATCTAATTGATTTTTAAAAGAAAATTTTTCACTAGCTTTAATACTATTAAATGATTTATTTTGGAAATTATTAAAGTAAAATCCAGTACTGTAAGCAATTGGGTTAGACGAGCTTGTAAAGCCAAAAAATCTTTTAAGAATATCAACCCTGTTTTTTAAGTATAGCTCAGGGTTTTCTCTAATAGCATTAAACCATGTTAAAAGAATATGACGTGTATTACTAACATTAATATTTTGTGTTTCATCAAAATTAACATTCCAAGGTGGATAAAAATATTCATTAAGGTGTGACAAGTAATTAATTGGGTCTTTTAAATATATTTTTGGAATTAATAATTTTTGACTGTAATAAGACATTCCCATTAGGTCTTGCATTGGTGTCAACAAAGCAGTTGAACCTGCACAACATTTATTTTTAATAAATATATTATTTATAAAGTTGTTAGGAGTAATCGTAAAAATTATCATTACTAAAGAAAAAACAGGAACAAACACATAAGTTTTTTCAAGAAACTTAAATTTCTTTATAAATTGAGTTTTTTTTTTTTTTATCTTATAGGAAAAATTTATAGCAAAGTAGATAATCAACGGAATAACAGCTGCTGGTGCATTTGATCTACTACCATAAGCAATTATAAGAAAGAACATAGCAGGAATAATATAATAAAAGTTTCTAGTATTACAAAAATATAAAAATATGCATGATAAAAGTAAAGAAATGGCTAAAACAGTATCTTTACCGATATGAGGTATATAGACTAGGTAAAATGGTGAAAAAATTAAAAATAAATACATTAAAATTAAAGCAGTTAGTGTTTTAATCAATGTAGATATTAGATATAATGATAATAAAAATAATATTATTATACAAAATAACATAGAGTAAGTTTGAAGAGATTTACTTAGACTAAAAAAATTTGATAAATCCATTAGACCAGCCCAAATTAAAGTTTGAGTTGGAGGATGAAGATCACTTAAATTTCCAGACCAAAATTCGTTTATTGAATAAAATTCATCAAAGTTAGTATGTCCTGGAAAAGCAGATAAGGTATATGTAATGAAAATCAATAAAGATCCAATTAATATTACTGTTTTCTTTAAAAGCAAAAAATTATTTTTTATTGAAATTAAATAAAGGAAAAATGTACTTAATGAAATTAAAAAAGTCATTACTGGAAATAGTAAAGAAAGATCATCAATATTTATTAATTCATAACCTTTTTTTGTGGCTAAACTATTTAAATCTAAAAATTGTTTTCCCCAAAAGAATGTACTTTCATTATCAATGGAGATTATTTCGGAGACCTTATTAATGCCCACCCCTTTAATTTTCCAAATCTCAAAATTATTGGAAATATTAAAATTGAAAATTTTACCACAATTTTTTTGTATTTTACATTTTAGATATATACTTACGTTTGATATATTTATTTTTGAATATTTTGGCAGATTAAATCTAAAATTAAAATTGTTAATATTAGTTGGAATATTGTTAAAAATAATTTTTTTATTATTAATATACCCAATGATTCTTGTAGAGCCATCATTGTTAAAATATAATGAAGGATCTGATTTGAATTTATTGTTCGTTGTTTCTATTTCTAGTGAATAAGAAAAGTTCTTACTATATTCATAGTATTTTTGATAAAGATCCCAAGTAAATATAAAAAAAGTTAAAAAAGAAAATAATAATAAAATTATATTATTTTTTTTTATAGTTAATATTATTTTATTGAACAACATTTCCATTATTATCAATAATCATATTTTAAAAATTTCGTCGATATTTAACTGTCAACAATTGAAGAGAAATCTAAATGTCCTAATCCATCATTTACAGTATCTTTATATTTATTTATTACAAAATTCGACAATTTTAGGTCAAGTCCTTGCATCGCATTTGCTGCTATCAGCAAATCCTTCAACATAAGGTTTGAAGAAAATCCAGGTTTGAAATTTTTGTCTGCAGGACTATCTGGTCCAATTCCTTTTAAAGGCGAGTAATTATTTAATGCCCAGCAAGAACCAGTAGATGTGGAAATAACGTCATATAATATATTTTGATCAAGTTGAGATTTATTTGATAATTTAATTACTTCTCCTAGACCTGTCATTGTTATAGCCAGTAATAAGTTATTACACATTTTCACAGCTTGCCCAGAACCTGCGCTTCCGCAATGGAATACTTTTTTACCCATTGAATTTAAAATTGGCTCAGCTAAAGAATATGCATTACTTTCTCCACCAACCATAAAAGTTAAACTTTGATTTTCTGCACCCACCGTTCCTCCTGAAACAGGTGCATCAAGAGCTAAAAAATTGAATTTATGTGCATCATTATGAAGAGATTTTGTTGTTTCCACATCAATGGTGGAGCAGTCAATAACTAATGTGTTTTCAGTTCCTTTTCGAAATAACTCGTTCCATACTTCAGAAACTATTTCACTGTTTGGTAACATTGTTATAATACAATCTTGTTTCTGGCATAACTCATCAATAGAAAATGCTTGTTTAATTTGAGAATATTTAATATTTTCGAATACATCTTTATTTATATCATATCCAGTTACACTGAAACCAGATTTTGAGAGATTTTCGGACATATGTATACCCATATTTCCTAAACCTATAAATCCTATTTTGTTCATTTATTTTTTTCCTTAAATTTTGAATTACCTTATTTAAAGGTAATGTTTGAGTTTTTCTAATTCTATTTGATGAAACCTTATTAAACAATAAAAGTAAATCTTGTTTTAATCCAAGCAAATATGGATACCATTCAAGTGATAAAGGCGACTTCCATCTCCACAATAATTCGTCTATTGCATCTATTTCATTTTTTAGATTAACCTCATTATTATCAAAAGTATATTCAAAGTAACTTGTATTGAAATATTTTTCTAATTTTTTAAAAACAATTGGAATATCAAATTTTTCAAAAATTTCATCTTCCTTTTTACTTTTAATGGATATGCAAATTTTGTTAATCAAATAAAGATCTGTTTCAACCATTCCTGTAAGATTAAACATTGTATTATCTACGTTAAACCTATTATGATAACTTCCTAAAAAGATTTTCCGAGGACAATAATCATTTGCATAAATATTATCCCAGAAAATAATTTTATTTTTTGTAAAGGATTTGATGATTTTTAATTCTTTCAAACTAATTGTTTTGGAAACAATTTTTTTTCCCGCAATAAAATATGGGAATATTTCTATCAAGTTTTTTGCAAAAATCTTCTAAATAATTATTTTTTGTTGAAATTAATTCATTAGCATAAACTCTTGGAACTACAATTATATCTTTGTTAAGCTTTTTTTCTTAGATCGTTAGCTAATTGTGCATGAATTTTTCCTTCAGACAGTCCCAAGAATTTTTTTGAAAAATCATCATTAATGTCATCATACATTAATACAATTTTGCAAATATCGTTGCTTAAAAGTTGCATCACTTTATCAACCAAAATTCTAAAATCATTTTCATAATTTTGAAAATCAAAATCTAAACCGGGTGCAATTCCTAGAAGTATTGTAATTTGGTGATATTCAGCTCTTTTACAAAAATTATTAAAAGATTTTAGCCAATTTTTTGGATATTTTTTTTCTCCATTTGAAACGATGGTATGGATCCTCCTTTGGGCAATAAAAATAGCAATTAAATTCCAGAGAGTTCAATTGTTTTAAAATTCTATTTCTATCATGCCATTTTAGTAATTTCCCATAATAACCTTCTATATATCCATTAATATTACTTGAATTTAAATTTTTCATTATATAACTTTCAAATGTAAGTTTTACATATTAATTAATAGAGTAAGTTAAAAAATAATGAAAGTAATTGGTATTGGAGCTCATCCAGATGATATTGAAATATATATGTTTGGACTTTTAAGTTGTTATCTTGATAGAAACGATGATGTCTATGTTGCAGTTGCAACTGATGGTGCGGCAGGTATTATTAAAGGAAGTAAGAATCTTATAAAAAAAAGAGAAAAAGAGAGTGAAATTGCTCTTTCAGTATTTGGAAAACCTTTTATGATGGGTTTGCCTGATGGTAATCTTTCTGGTGCAAATGACGCTCAAAAAATTATTAAAGAGTTCATTACTAAAATTAAGCCGGATTTAGTAATTACACACTCTCCAGAGGATTATCATCCAGATCATAGAATTCTATCTTATTATGTTGAAAATGCAGTAGGATTTAAATGTCCTGTTTTGCTAGCAGATACTCTAATGGGTGTAAATTTCATTCCAGAGTATTACATAGATATAACAAAAAATTTTCAAAAAAAATCTCAAGCTATTCTCGCACATAAAAGTCAATCTCCTGAGAAATTTCTCAAAGCTACACGATTGCTAAATAGATTTAGATCTGCTCAGTGTAATGCTCCATCAGGAAATTACGCAGAAGCATATCGTTTTAATAGACGCTTTCCATTCTCAGATGTAAGTTACTTATTACCATCTCTTCAAAAAACATTTCCCTATTATGAGAAAAAAAATAATTCTTTCTTATGATAAGTTAAATAGAAATTACAATTTCTCCACCAATATTTGGGTTTCTAACCCCTGTAGTTGATGGGAATGTGGTTGGAAGCCTATTTAACAGTCTAGCTGCTAAAAAAGCAACAAGCTCTGCTTCTAAGTAATCAGTTGCCAAGTTTACGTCCTCAGCACTCAAAACATTTGAAGAGAGTTGGTTTTTTAATGTATTTAGGAGGTGTTTATTGTGGTTGCCTCCTCCAACAATAATTGCGAACAAAGGAACTTTAGGAAAAAATTTATAAGAATTTTTAATCGAAAGAGTTGTTATTTGACAAAGTGTAGCTAAAGCATTTTGAGGATTCAATTTTAAAATTTTTTTTTATAAATATTATTTTTAATAAAGGTAGTTCTATCTAAAGATTTAGGAGGAACCATATTAAAATAATTTTGATTTAAAAATTCCTCGACTATTGCAAAATTTGGAGTTCCTAAGCTTGCTAAGTCACCATTTTTGTCAAATTTCTTGTTTAATATCATTTGAACATAATGATCCATTAAATTATTTCCAGGACCAGTGTCAAAACCTAATAAATTTTCACCATCCCAATAAGTTATATTTGATATCCCTCCAATATTAATTATGACAGCTGGTAGTTTTATTTTTAAATTCTCAATTAAATATTTATGATAAATTGGTGCAATTGGAGCTCCTTGTCCTCCGTTTAATATGTCGCTTGATCTGAAATTGAATACTACATTTGTTTTTAAGAGTTTTGAAAGGAGTTTTCCATCACCTAGTTGTATCGAGACTAAATTAGATGGATTGTGATAGATTGTTTGACCATGAAATCCTATAAGTTCAGGTTTGATTCCACTAATTTTTATTAATTTTTTTGCTACATTAGCATGTTCATTAGTTATAAGTTTTGTAAGTCTTGCAACTTGTTCTTTCTTTTCTTTAAATCTTTTTGGATTTTTATTACATATTTTTAGAAAATTTTGAGTTTCTTCTCTATATGGTGTAATTGAGTTAAATGACGTTCTATCTAATTTTGTCCCATTAGTGAACACAAGTGAGGCATCTATACCGTCAACACTTGTTCCAGACATCAGTCCTATAATTGGAATCATTTTATCTTGTCCTAACTTTAAGCTTGTTAAAATACTAAAAACATTTATTTATGTATATTAATCAAAATTTTGTGTAAAATTTAACTTTATGAAGTCAAAATTTTTTTTCCAATTAATATTTATAATTTTTTTAGGCATAGTTTTTATAAAGCTAATACCATTTGAAAGATATCCTGATTATAAGTTTTTAGAATTTAGGATAATTGGTCAAGATTTTTCTATACAGAAATTACCTCATAATGAAATTTTTAAAATTTTAGATAAGATGTTGCCAAATTTATCCTATAACAATGAAATTCATAAAACGCCAAACGAGTTATATAGAATTTTATTTTATTTAATTACTTCTTTAAGTATTTTTACGTTTTTATGGCTACAAATAAAATTTAGGCAAAATGAAATAAAAAATAATGCAATTTTTTTTATATCTCTTATCTTTCCGTCATCAATTTTTTCAATTACAACACCTTCTCCAGAAGCACTATTTACAATCACATCTATTTTTGTAACCACTAACATAAATTTTTATAAAATTAATAGCTTAACAAATATCAAAATTTTACCATTCATACTCTTGTGTTATTTTTTTGATTATGGAAACTCTTTGATTTTTACTTTTTTTTTAATTTTATATTTGTTGATTTTAATATTAAGGCATCAGTGTTCATTTAAAATCTTTTTGTTTATTTTGTTTATAATAATTCTAACATTTCAACATTTTGGGCATAATTTTTTAACTTTATTGGCTGAAATACTGCAATTAAAGAAATTAGACGAAGTCACTCAAAGAATTTTAGATTTACAATTAGAAAAAAACAATTTAACAGAAACCTTTTTAAGATATATGTACTTTTTCACAACATTGTTTACGTTAACATTACCAAGTAAAACTTTTGCCATTTTTTCGTCTTTTTTCTTTTTATGTATAATTATAAAATATAGTTTCAATATTTTTTCAAAAAAAAATCATTTAGAAAAATTTAAAAGAAAGTTTTTTCAAGCACATAACCAAATCATATTAGCCTCGTTATTGATATTTCCTTTTTGTGTTTCATCGACTTTACCAAATCATGCTTTTGCAAAGTATTACTTGTTTTTGCTTCCATTATTCATAAAAATATTGTTGTTGTTTTTTGAAGAAAAAAAATTAATGGTTACAATAATAATGTTTTCTTTTTTTTCTATTTTAGAACAACATATATTAATGGAAATTTAAATATTTTAAAAATTCAAATGAGGAATTTATGTTTATTCAACCCGTTATAATTTGTGGTGGCCAAGGTACTAGATTATGGCCTTTAAGTAGAAAGAATAAACCAAAGCAATTTCTAAAAATTTTTGATAATAAGTGTTTATTTGAGTTAACAATCGAAAGACTTAATGGTTTGCAGAATGCTCTAGACCCAATAATTGTCACTCATAATGACTATGAATTTTTTGTCAAAAATATTCTTTCAAGTCTGAATGTTAATGCTCAAATTATTCTTGAGCCAAGAGGAAGAAACACAACGGCAGCTATATACATTGCTGCAAAACATATGGATAAAAATGATTTAATGCTAATAATGCCCTCTGACCATATTATTAAAAATAAAAATAAATTTGTTAAGGCTATTAACAATATCCCATTAAATTTAATTAAAGATGATTGGATTACTTTAGGAGTAACACCAAATCACCCATCTGAAGCATATGGTTATTTAGAAATAAATAAGACAAAAAATGATCTTTTGTATAATGTAATTAGTTTCCATGAAAAGCCATCTGTAAGTAAAGCTACAAAAATGATTTCATCTAAAAATTTTCTTTGGAATTGTGGTATATTTTTGGGTTTAAGAAATAATGTAATCTCTTCTACAAATTTTTACGCAAGATACGTATCAAAACAGTGTGACAAAGTTTTTGAAACTAAAATTGTAAAAGATAATAATGTAATAACATTTGATGCTTCTGAATTTGAAAAAATACCCTCTATTTCTATAGATTATTCTGTTATGGAAAAAGAAAATAAAATAAAATGTATGAAGATTGAAAATGATTGGTGTGATGTTGGTTCCTGGGATAGAGCTCTAGAGTTTGTAAATATGAGTAAAAATTCAAAAAATAAAATCGAAATTAATGGTGGTAATAGTATTTTTCCCTCTGAGAACCGAATGATAGCAACTGTTGGTGTAAGTGATTTGATAATCATTGATAGTAAAGATGCAACATTTATTAGTAAAAAAAACAACCCTGAAAATATGAGACAACTAATAAAAAAGATAGAATCAAAGCATTCAAATTTTCTAGAAGACAGCTTGTACGATGATAGACCATGGGGGAATTTTGAAGTATTGTTAGATGATGTGGGCTTAAAAGTTAAAAAATTGACTATTTATCCAAAACATAGAATATCACTACAATACCATAAAAAAAGATCTGAACATTGGGTTGTTATAGACGGCAAAGCATCTGTTTACTTGGATGGTAAATATTTAGAGTTAAATGTTGGAGAAAGCTTAGATATCAAAAAAAATGCCAAACACTTTGTTGAAAATTTAACAGATCATGATTTAAAAATTATAGAAGTTCAACGCGGTGAGTATTTAGGTGAAGATGATATAATTAGGATAAATGACCCATATGATAGATGATTTATGTTAAATAAAAGAGATATAAAATACATAGTTGTTCATTGTTCTGACACACCAAATAACGAAAAAATCGGTGCAAAAGAAATTCACAAGATGCATTTATCGTTTGGTTGGGATGGTATCGGATACCATAAGGTTATTAATAGGAATGGTATTATTGAAAATGGTCGTCCAGAATACTGGGTAGGCGCTCATGTTAAAGGTAAAAATGATTTATCCTTGGGAGTATGTCTAATTGGTAGAAACAAATTTACTAAAAATCAATATGAATCGTTAGAACAAATATTAATTTATTGGAAGTCTGTTTATGATAATGTTAAAATAGTCGGACATAGGGATATTGTTAAAACTGACAAAACATGTCCCAATTTTGATGTAAATGAATGGTGTATAAAAAGAGGAATATATTGAAAGAAGAGAGCTTTCAAATAACGTTTCCTTCAACTGATTTAAGAAAAAGTAAAGACAAAAATTCTTTAATAGATAGTCAAATTCTTTTTGGCGAAACATTTAAAGTAAAATATTTTGCTGAAGACATGGCTTTTGGTTTAAACACCTTTGATAATTATGAAGGTTGGATAGATAAAAATAGTTTAGGAAAATTTCCAGAATTTAATTACATAGTTGCAAATACTAGATCCATCTTAACATCGCAACCTAATGTTAAGTCTAATTTTATACAATATATA
>CACBDG010000024.1 GCA_902537945.1 uncultured SAR116 cluster alpha proteobacterium | reverse complement strand
GAAGGTGATACTAAATTTCCTAAAATCATTTTTTCAAATTCCTTAGGATCTGACTTAAGATTATGGGATAGTCAGGTAGAAACTTTAAAAGATCAATATTGTATAATAAGATATGACACTAGGGGTCATGGTCATAGTAGTAAATTTGAAGGCCCCTACTCTTTTGATATACTAGAGAATGATGTAATTAGCATTTTAGATGAATTAAACATTGAAAAAGCTCATTTTGTTGGATTATCAATTGGTGGTATGACATCACTTGGATTAGCTTTAAAGCATCAAAATAGGCTTGATAAAATTGTGTGCTGTGCCGCAAGAGCTGACATGCCAGCTCCAATGAAAGAAAGTTGGAATGAAAGAATATCTATTGTTAAAAAAAATGGAACCAATGGGGTTGTGAATAGCTCACTTGAGAGATGGTATAGTGATGAATTTAGAAACAATCCAAGTAACATAAATAAAATTAATCTCGCAACAGAAATGATTAAAAACACATCCATTGAAGGTTATGTAGGTTGTTGTGAAGCAATAAAAAATTTAGATTATTTAAAAGAATTATCTACAATTAATAAAGATATCTTATATATATCCGGTGAAAATGATATTGGGGCTCCTGCAATGGCTATGGAAGAGATGCATCACCTTACTCCTAATAGTCAATATGAATGCATACCAGGTGCCGCTCATATATTAAATATTGAGGCACCAGATTTGGTAAACAAAATTATATTAAATTTTTTTAATTAGCATCCAAATTAAATTAATTGATAAAGAGTTTATAGTAAATTCTTCCTATGTTCTCTCTGATAAATAATGATACTTTATTTAAGGAGCTTAAACTTGGTAGAAGATTCATAATAGATGTTTTTGTATTAGATGTTTTAAAATCTACTGGGTAAGGAATTATATCAAATCCTTGTTTTTCAAATAAATATTTTGATCTATACATATGAAAAGCTGAAGTTACGAGAATAACAGATGAATTATTGGGTATCAATTTTGTAACAGCAATACTTTCTTCGTAAGTATTTTTAACATTTTCCGTAACTAATATTTTTGACTGCGGAACACCTAAAGAAATAGCTTTATCCTTAAGAATAAGACCTTCAGGCTGCCAATTTTCTGTCCATGATAACTTCCCTGCTGTAAAAATAATTTTATCAGATTTATTTTTTTTCATTAAATCTAAACCTCCAAAAAATCTATCAGGGTCTGAAAATTCGTATTTGCTATAATTTTTATCTCCAACCTGGTGAAGCATTCCACTCAAAACCACTATCGCATTTGCTTTATTTATTGAGTTAATAGAAATAGGCTTATAAGGATACTCTAACTTCCGCATCAGATAATTTCCAACAATAGGATTTGAAGACACTATTAAAACTATAAATGCAAGAAATAGGAAAAACCTTCTTTTAAAAAAGAATGAGGCTATCAAGAATATAAAGATTATTCCCAATGGAGACAAGAAAAAAGGTAAAATTTTATGTAAATAAATCAAATATATTATATACTTAAGTTAATTAATTAATTTAAATTATCACAAACGCTAATAATTTAAATAATTTTATTTGTAAATAGCCCATAACCACCATCTCTTACGGTCCTTATAGGATCTAAATTTTCATCTGAAGCCGTCTTTAGTGCCTTTCTTAGTCTACTCATATGAACATCTACTGTTCTTTCTTCAACATAAACACCATGGCCCCAAACCAAATCTAATAATTTGCCTCTAGAAAATATATGCCCTGGTCTTTCCATTAATAATGTAAGCAATTTGAATTCTTTGGGTCCAAGTTTTACATTTTTGTCAAAATAAGTAACAGTCATTTCATTTAAGGAAATCACTAAATTTTCATGTTCTAAAATATTGTTTATTAAAGCAGGTCTAGAACGTCTTAGAAGAGCGTTGACCCTTGATATGAGTTCTTTTGGCGAAAAAGGTTTAGAAATATAATCATCAGCTCCAGTGTCTAATCCTAAAGATTTGTCTGAATCATCGCTTCTTGCGCTAAGAATAATTATAGGTAGCTGCTTAGTTTCAGATCTAGATCTCAAAGTTCTACATAAATCAATTCCAGACATATTAGGCATCATCCAATCCAAAATAACTAAATCTGGAGAATGATCCTCAATCAGCTGTAATGCATTTTTACCATCTCTTGCTTTGATTGTTCCAAAACCTGATGTCTCAAGATTATATGCCATTAATTCTAATTGGTTTGGTTCATCATCTGCGATTAATATATTAGTTTTCATTTTTTACCTCTTATTCCGGTATTATAAGGCTACTTTCGTCAGCCTTTGGTCTTAGATCTGATAAAACTTTTCCATTAACTAAAAAATAAACTTGCTCTGCAATATCGGTTACGTAATCTGCTACACGTTCGATATTTTTGGCTATAAATAGAAGATGTGCACCAGTTGGAGCTAGTTTTTTATTTCTCTGCATTGATGCAACAATTTCCAAATAATATTGAGTATGCATTTTATCAATTTTAACGTCTGAGTTTCTAACTTTAATAGCTAATTTGTCATCTTCATTAACATATGATTCAATTACATCTTCCATCATCGTTAGAGTTTTCTGTCCCATTTTACCAATATTAACCCCAGGTAAATCTGAGTAATTTAATTCTATTAATAATTTGGTTCTATTAGAAATATTTCTTGAATAATCTCCAATTCTCTCAAAAATTGTAGCAATTTTTAAAGCAACAATAATTCTTCTTAAGTCAGCTGCTTGGGGTGCTCTTAAAGCAATTATTTCAAAACCTAATTTTTGAACTTTATCATCTAAATCATCTAAAATCAGATCCCCATTAATAACCTTTTCTATCTCATCAAGTTCTTGGGTCCCAAAATTATTTATGCAATTATCGAAGTTATTTAAAGCTCCGTTCCCAAGCTTAAGAAGATTGTCATTTAGTTTTTTTAAATCATCATCAAAAGATGATAAAATATGTTTATTTTCCATTTTTACTCCTATCCAATTTTTCCAGAAATATAAGCTTCTGTTTGGTTGTGCTTAGGACTTGTGAAGATTTCCTTTGTTTTACCAACTTCAATTAACTTACCTAGATGAAAATAGGCTGTCCTTTTAGAAACTCTTGCTGCTTGTTGCATTGAATGTGTTACAATAACTATAGAGTATTCATTACCAAGTTCATGAATTAATTCTTCAATTTTTGCAGTAGCAATTGGGTCAAGAGCAGAGCATGGTTCATCCATTAAAATAACCTCTGGACTTACCGCAATTGCTCGTGCAATGCATAGTCTTTGTTGTTGTCCGCCTGAAAGGCCTGTACCTGGACTTGACAATCTATCACTTACTTCCTTCCACAAACCAGCTCTTTTAAGAGCTTCTTCAACAATATTATCTAAATGTTCTTTATTATCAGACAATCCGTGTATTCTGGGCCCATAAGCGACATTGTCGTAAATAGATTTTGGAAATGGATTAGGTTTCTGAAATACCATCCCAATACGAGCTCTTAATGGTACAACATCAATTTTTTTGTCATAAATATTTTCTTCATCAATTGTTATTTCACCTTGAATAACACATGAATCAATGGTGTCGTTCATTCTATTAAAACAACGAAGAAATGTTGATTTTCCACAACCAGAAGGGCCAATAAATGAAATAACTTCTTTGCTGCCAATATCTATTGTGACATTATCAATGGCTTTGTTTTCCCCATAAAAAACATTAACGTTTCTAGCTTTTAACCTGGCATTTTTTGAAAAGACGTCGCCTACTGTCAATTCAAGAGATTTTAAATCATTTTTTTTACTATTCATAAGTCATCTCCATTACCAACGTCTTTCAAGTTTTTTTCTTAAGTATACAGCTAATGCATTCATGCTAATCAAAAAACCTAATAAAACAATAATAGCTGCACTTGTTTTTTGTATGAACATTCTTTCTGCAAAATCAGCCCACATAAATATTTGAACTGGCAAAACAGTTCCAGGATCTAAAACGCTGTTTGGTATATCAACAATAAAAGCTACCATTCCTATCATTAATAACGGAGCTGTTTCTCCAAGTGCCTGTGCCATACCAATAATAGTACCTGTTAACATTCCCGGCATAGCTAAAGGGATAACATGATGAAAAATTACTTGAAGTTTAGACGCTCCTATTCCATATGCAGCGTCTCTTACTGATGGCGGTACAGCTCTAATAGCTGCCCTGGATGAAATTATTATAGTTGGAAGGGTCATTAATGCTAAAACCATACCACCAACTAGTGGAATAGACCTTGGCATTCCAAAAATACTTATGAATATAGCCAATCCCATTATTCCAAAAACGACTGAAGGAACTGCAGCTAAGTTATTAATGTTAACTTCAATAATTTCAGTAATTCTATTTTTCTTTGCAATCTCTTCTAAGTAAACGGCTGTTGCAACACCCAAAGGAAAAGCAATTAATAAGCACACTGACAAAGTCAATATTGATCCAATAAATGCTCCTTTTATACCTGCCATCTCAGGGTTTCCTGAAGCGCTACCACTTAATATGTAGTCACTAAATTCATAAGAAATTCTTCCTTCTTCATTTAATTTATCAATAAATCCAATAACTTTATCATTTATTCTTCTCTCAGATTCTGGTGTTTCTCTTTTGATATACCCTCGTAAAAAACTATCAATATCATCATCAAGAGCAAACTTGACTTGAGTTACTGTTCCAAATAATGAAGGGTCATCCTTTACCATCTTTGCTATTCTGACGTCCTTACCTGAAGAAACTATTTTTTTTGCCAGTTTTTTTTCTTTTCTTCCTTTAGGCTCAACAACCGAAAAAAGAGACTCATTTACTATTGTACTAGCATCTCCATCAAATAAAGAGTTGTCTGATAAATCACCTTTTGGATCAATTCTTTCTCTGTCAAAATTTATATCAAGAGTGACGTAATATTGAAAAAAACCTGGATAACCTTTTGTAAAAATTGAATAAAAAAGAAAAAGTAAAAAACATACAGCCAATCCTATGGCTACTCTTCCGAATAATTTAAGTCTGCTATCTTTTGATCTTCTTTTTAGAATTGAATTCTTAACTATATTTGTAGCATCTTCAGGATTTATAATTTTTTTATTCATATTGTTCTCTGTATTTTTTAACAACATGCAGAGCGTAGAAATTCATTCCAAGTGTTATAATTATAAGCGTTAAAGCCAAAGCAAAAGCAGACAATGTTTTTGCAGACTCAAATTCTTGGTCACCAACTAATATGGTAACAATTTGAGATGTAACAGTTGTTACAGCATCTAAAGGATTAGCAGTAAGATTTGCAGCCAAACCTGCAGCCATTACAACTATCATTGTTTCCCCAACAGCTCTCGAAACAGCTAGGATAATACTCGCAACAACACCAGGTAATGCTGCAGGTAAGACGATTTTCATTACAGTTTCATTTTTAGTTGAACCTAAACCATAACCTGCATCTCGTAAGGATTGAGGAACAGCATTTATTACATCATCAGACAATGATGAAATAAAGGGAATAATCATAATACCCATAACCAATCCTGCCGCTAAAGCTGATTCTGAAGCTATATCCAACCCTAACATTGAACCTGAAGATCTTAAAAAAGGTGCTACAGTTAAAGCAGCAAAAAATCCATAAACAACTGTTGGTATACCTGCTAAAACTTCTAAAAGCGGTTTAAAAAATGCTCTTTCTTTGGATGAAGCATATTCTGACAAATAAATAGCACTTAAAAGACCAATAGGAACAGAAACACACAATGCGATTATTGAGATAAGGAATGTACCGGCAAATAAAGGTATTGCTCCATACTGTGATAATCCCTCTTGTCCTGAACCAGCTCTTTCAGCGCCCTCAAATTGAGGATTCCAAACCGTACCAAATAAAAACTCGTCATAAGGTATTAGTGCAAAAAACCTAATAGATTCAAAAACAACAGAGAAAATGATTGCAATAGTAGTTAATATTGCAATGACTGAACTTACACCTAATATGGTCATTACAATTTTTTCAACAGCATTTCTAGAACGAAATTCACTATGAATTTTTTTATAACTTAAAAAACCAGATGTTAAAATTGTTATTGCACAAACAATCATAGTTAAAATGTTTGATTTGATCACCCAAGATTTCCATATTTCTGCTGCATTTGTAACCCATTGGGGTGGGGTACCAAAAACCAAACCTTCTACAGAATTATTTATTTGTGCCAATACAATTGTAAAATTATAATCTTTAGAATTAATTACTTCATTTGGTATATATTCTTTTACCAGTTCAGCAAAAACAAGATCATCACAAATTGTAAAAATAAAAAAAACGCCTAAAGTTGGCAAAAGTGCTGAAAGTAAACAAAAAATACCATAATAATGTGTCAAAGAATGTAGATTTTTTTGATTTAAATTAACCAGGCCCTTAGCTCGATTATAACCTAGCAAAAAGAAAAATAAGGAAATTATTAATATACCTGTCAGTAAGAAAAAGCTGAACAATATAATCCCCTTTGGTTAAAAGGCTAGCAGTAATGCTAGCCTTTTAGTTATTTAAATTACTTTTTTAAGTCTGCTGCAGTCAAAACTGGTAAGTTTGTCATAGCAGCTTTATACTTAGCTCTTTCTGATTTAGGCATTGGTATCATACCTGCGTCTGATAATACACCATCATTACCCCAATGCTTCGTCCATTCAGCCATATATTCTTTCATACCTGGTACAACACCAATATGTTGATGCTTTACGTAATAGTATAGTGCTCTTGAAACAGAATAATTGTTGCCAGCAATATTTTCGAATGTAGGAGCTGTTTTACTAATTACTGCACCTTGTAGTGTATCTGAGTTTTGATCTAAATATGAGAAACCAAAGATTCCGTATGCTGAGGTATCTTCGTTTAGCTTTTGAACAATTAAGTTATCTTGTTCACCCGCTTCAATAAATACTCCATCAGTTCTCATAGCACGACATTTTTTACCTTTTTTATCACCTCTTGCAGCAGAAGCTTTTTTGGCAATCTTGTCTTTGCCACAATAACCTTTTTGATTAACCATTTCAGCATAACTTGCTCTCGTACCTGAAGTTGTTGGAGGTCCATAAACACGAATATCGATATTTGGTAAACTTGCATCAATATCAGACCACTTCTTAAATGGGTTATCAATCCACTCATCACAATTAAATGTTCTACCTGAGCCTTCATAACAAGCTGGGATTTTTGCAGTTAAAGCCATACCTAAATGAGCTTTAGAGATGTTTAATGGCGCACCTTTCTTTGAGTTAGCAACAACAATTCCATCGTAACCAACTTTAATTTCGGTTAATTTAACTCCATTTTTATCACAATACGCTAATTCTTTAGCTTTCATTCTTGAAGATGCATTTCCAATATCTATAAATTTAGTACCAACACCGTCACACACTCCCTTTTTGCCAACGGAAGACCCACCTGATTCTACCACTGGAGTTTTAAAGTTTGGATTTTTACCAAGTTGTTCTGCAATAATTCTAGCAAATGGTAAAACTGTAGAAGATCCGGCAAGACTTAAAGTATCTCTAGCTTGAGCAACGCTTGTTACTACTAAACCAGAAATAATACCTGCCATAATAATTGTTTTTTTCATTTATTACTCCGTATTAAAGTTAGTTAATTTAACGTTGCTATTTTTCTATTACAGACATTAATGAAATATTTCACTTATATTACAGTTTTATTACAAAATAAGTTATCTTTAGCTTAAAACAATAAAAAAATAAGATATGTTACAGAATTGTTACAATTGTTTAAATTAATCTGTGTTAGCAAGCGGAAAAGTCATAGCAAAATGAGTTGATTCTTTAGGTGTACTTTTTATTTCTAAAGTTGCTCTATGCTTAATTAAAATATGTTTTACAATGGCAAGACCAAGTCCAGTGCCGCCAAGTTCTCTTGATCTAGCTTTATCGACTCTAAAAAATCTTTCAGTTAATCTATCTAAATATTTTTCTGGAATTCCGTCACCTTGGTTTATTACACTTACAATAACCTCATCTTTCCTAAATTGTTCAATGCGAACAAGAATATCAGATTTTTCATAACCATACTTAATGGCATTTTCTAATAAATTCACAAAAACCTGATTAATCTCATCGATATTACCAATTATAAAACATGGATTGTTAGTGTTTTGCCTCAAGTCTTCTAATATTAGATTATTTTGTTTACTTAAACCTCTCTCTTTAATTGATGAAATTACATATTGAATAGGATTTATTAGAGATATGTTTGTATTTGGTGTGATATGCTCTTCTGTTTCCACTTTAGATAATGACAAAATATCGTCAATTAATCTATTCATTCTCTTAGCTTCTTCATCCATAATATTTAAAAATTTTCTTTTGGTACTTTCATCTTCTACGTTTCCATTTAGTAAGGTTTCAATAAAACCGACCAAGCTCGTAAGCGGCGACCTTAACTCATGACTAACATTTGCCACAAAGTCTCTTCTAACTTTTTCAAGATTTCTTTGAAGTGTCATATCTAAAAGTAAAACACCAAATAGATTATTTTCAATTTTTTTAACTTTTATCAGCAATGATCGCTTTAAAGCATCATCTATCTGATAATTAAACTGATCCTCAAAAACACCGTTTTCATAGCTTGTATTTAAATTTTTGAGCTCTTCAATATCAACTAAATGATGAATAAACTTACCAATTAAGTTTTCACCTAAATATTGTTTTGCAAGATTATTAGAAAATAATATACAACCCAAATCATCACAAAAGAGAAGACCATCTTCAAGAAGTTGACTTAGATTATTTATATTATCTGGAATAGATTTTTTTTTCATAATTAAATAATAAGCAAAAATTAATAAATTTGTAATATAAGTTTTATAATAGGTTATTTATGTTAATTTTTTATTAAATTTATTAATATTTTATTATTTTTCTTAAAGGTCGAAAAATGGTAACTCTTGCTGTAAACGGTATCGGGAGAATTGGAAAGCTAGTATTAAAGTTATTAGTTCAAAATCAATACAACTTAACTCACTTAAATGAAATAAACGGTAACACTGACTCATTAATACATAGCATTGAATTTGATAGTATTCATGGAAAATGGCAAGCAAATATTGAAAAAAATAAAGATGAAATAAAGATTGATGGCAAGTCTATAAAAGCAACTTTTGTTGAAAATATTAATGACCTCAGCTTAGATGATGTAGACATTATGATTGACTGCACAGGTGTACACAAAAGTTCTTCAAAGCTTCAAAAATATTTTGACAAAGGTGTAAAAAAGGTAATTGTTTCAGCACCAATAAATGAAGATAATATTGTAAATATTGCTTATGGAGTTAATCATAATATTTATAAACCAAAAGAACATAATATAATAACAGGAGCAAGTTGTACGACTAACTGCATAGCCCCAATTATTAAAGTTTTACATGAAAATATTGGCATAAACCACGGTTCTATAACAACTATTCATAATTTAACTAATAGTCAAACTCTAGTTGATATTCCTCATAATGACCTTAGAAGAGGCAGGTCTGCATTCAATAACTTAATACCTACCACCACAGGTTCAGCTAAAGCTATTTCACTAATTTATCCAGAATTAAAAGGGAGATTTAATGGACATGCCGTCAGAGTCCCTATTTTAAATAGTTCTTTAACTGATTGTGTTTTTGAAATGAAATCATCAACTAACAAGGATCAAATCAACAACCTGCTTAAATCAGCAAGTGAAAACGAATTAAAAAACATTTTAGGATACGAAGAACGCCCATTAGTCTCAACTGACTTTATAAATGACCCTAGAAGCTCAGTTATTGATAGCTTATCTACAATGGTTGTTAATGATACACAGGTTAAGATCTATGCTTGGTATGATAACGAATGGGGTTATGCAAATAGATTGGTCGATATAGTGAATATGGTGGTCAAAACTTCTTAAAATAATGATCAAATTTAATAACAATGAAATTTCTTTTACTCTAATCACTCTTGCTTATTGGTTTTTTATGCTAACTGATGGCGCATTAAGGATGTTAGTTTTACTTCATTTTCATGTTCTAGGTTACACGCCCCTTCAATTAGCATATTTGTTTTTGTTATATGAATTTTTAGGCATGATTACCAACCTTGGCGCTGGATGGATTGCAAAAAAATTTGGTCTTAATACTACTTTGTTTGCTGGGATAATCCTTCAAATACTCTCTTTAATGATTTTAACTCAACTAGATCAAACATGGAGCACTACTTTATCAGTTCTTTTTGTAATGTTTACGCAGGGTTTGTCTGGTATTGCTAAAGATTTAACAAAGATGAGCGCTAAAAGCTCTGTCAAGCTACTCTCCCCTGATAAAAACTCAAAATTATTTAAATGGGTTTCTCTTATGACTGGATCCAAGAATGCTGTTAAAGGATTTGGCTTCCTAGCAGGAGCTCTTCTTCTCTCTTTTACAAGCTTTGAAACCTCACTTATGATAATGGCCTTAATTCTTGCTTTAATGTTCGTACTATTATTAATTAATTTAAAAACTAATATTTGTGAGGTTAATAAGAAGTCAAAGTTTTCAGAAGTTTTTTCTAAAAACAAGGATATAAATTACCTTAGCTTAGGAAGAGTTTTTCTTTTTGGATCTAGAGACACATGGTTTGTTGTTGGGTTGCCTATATTTTTATACTCAGCCTTATCAGATGGATCATTAGATGGAAATAAAAAAGCCTTTTTTATTATTGGAACATTTATGGCTGCATGGACTGTTTTTTATGGACTTGTTCAAACGATCACTCCCAAAATATTATCAAAAGATAAATCTTTCAGCAAACAAACTAAGTTCTGGGCTTGGTGTTTAACAGCAATTCCTTTGGTATTAATTAGCTTCAACTATTATTTTGAAGAATATAGTATTTACAATGTTACATTTTTACTTTTTATGTTTGGATTTGTATTTGCAATAAATTCATCTATTCATTCTTTTTTAATTTTAAATTACACCAATAAAAACAGAGTAACACTTGATGTTGGATTTTATTATATGTCCAATGCTTTTGGAAGATTAATTGGAACACTATTATCTGGACTTGCTTTCCAATATGGGGGTTTCACAATGTGCCTTATTATTACTTCAATTTTACTATTTTTAAATAGATTATTTATTCAAAAACTAAATTTGAAATATATTAAAGTTTAATAAAATTTAATTTTAAAACCAATTTTTAAATGGATTATGGCATAGGTATTACTTGATCATTTTGCGGCACTTGCCATCCTTTTTGAACAGCTGGCCTATCTACCATTTCCTTATACCATCTAGATACATTTGGATAATCATTAATATCTATCTCCTGCCAATCAAATCTTGCCGTCCATGGCCATATAGAAATATCAGCGATGCTATATTTATCTCCAGAAATGTATTGATGTTTACCTAGTCGATCATCCATAACTTTGTATAATCTATTGGCTTCCTTAGAATATCTCTCTTCAGCATAATTAGATTTTCCTTTATTATATTTTACAAAATGATGTACCTGACCAAACATAGGGCCAACACCTCCCATTTGCCACATCACCCATTCAATAGTTCTAAAATATTCGTCAGAATTAGATTTGTTTATTAGCATCCCACTTTTATCAGCCAAATACATCAGAATTGCGCCTGATTCAAAAAGTGAATAGTTATCATTTTCTTTGTCAACTATTGCAGGAATTTTATTATTTGGAGAAATTTTTAAAAAATTTGGTTGAAATTGATCATCTTTTCCGATGTTTACAGGAAAAACAGTATAATTTATTCCTGTTTCTTCTAACATTATTGATATTTTTCTCCCATTTGGAGTAGGCCATGTGTACAAGTCTATCATATTGTTATCCGTGTTTTTAAAGAGTAATTACAATTGCGCCTTTAGTTTTTCTACCTTCAAGTAAATTATGAGCATCAATAATGTTTTCTAAGGGCATTTTGTCATAAATAGAAACTTTCAATCTTCCATCAGCAATTCTACTATAAAGTTGATAAGATGCATCATTATATTCATGTCTATTTGCTATGTATGTAAACAATGTTGGTCTTGTTACAAACAAAGAACCTTTTGCAGAAAGTAATCCTAAATTAAAATCAACAACAGGGCCCGATGATTGTCCAAATAAAGCCCATAAACCTCTAGGTTTCAAACAATCTAATGAACCAGGAAAAACTGATTTCGCAACACTATCATAAACAACATCACATTTTTGGTTATTTGTAATGCTCATAACTTCAGCAACAAAATCCTTACTGTTGTAGTCAATTACGTGATGATAACCAGCTTTTGTGGCTGCCTCTACTTTTTCAGGACCGCCAACTGTTCCAATCATAGTGGCACCAATTTCACTGCCCCATTGCCCCATTAATTGGCCAACACCTCCTGCGGCTGCATGACAAAGAGCTGTCATGCCACTTTCTAATTTAAATGATAAATGAAGCAAATAATGAGTAGTTAATCCTTTTAGAGTGGCAGCAGCTACGTTATAATCATCTACGTCAACTTTAATTTGAACTGCATGAGATTCACTTATGAGAGCATATTCTGAATAAGCTCCAACAGGGCAAACATAAGAGACCTTATCACCCTCTTTTAAAAAGTTAACGTCGGATCCAATGGAATGTACATGCCCTACTCCTTCTGAGCCAGGAATCTTAATTTTTTCTTGATTAGGCCAAGGATATAATCCAGTTCTAAAATAAGTGTCTAAATAATTTAAACCGATAGCTTTATTTTTAACAACAATCTGTCCAGAGCCAGGTGTTGGAATATCAGCTTCTATAAGCTTCATGTTTTCTGCAGCACCAAAATCATTTAATGATATTACTCTTTGTTTCATTGTATTCCCCTAAATTTTTAAAAAATCATTACATTTTATAATGACTTAATTTAAATTAGAATTTATGATGATCAAAATCAACGTTTTATAATTAATTACTTGTAAAACTAACAATTAGAATTATTTCTATAAAAAACAAATCAGGAGAAGTTTATGAGTTTAGTATTGTCAGAATTGCCATATGCAATAGATGCGCTTGCAGATCATGGTATGAGTAGAGAAACAATGGAGTATCACCATGATATTCATCATAAGGCATATGTGGATAACGGGAACAACCTACTTAAAGGGACCGACTGGGAAAATAAAAGTTTAGAAGAAATAATTGTAGGCACATATGATGCAAATAATGTAGCCCAAAGTGGAATTTTCAACAATGTATCACAACATTGGAACCACGAACAATTTTGGCAAATGATGGGACCTTCAAAAGTCAGTATGCCCTCAGAATTAGAAAATGCTGTAAATGATTCTTTTGGCAACGTAGACAAATTCAAAGAAGAGTTTTGCAATGCTGGTGCAACACAATTTGGATCTGGTTGGTGCTGGCTTGTAAAAGATAAAGATGGAGGTTTGAAAGTAACTAAAACTGAAAATGGTGTAAACCCCATTTGCTTTGGACAAACCGCTCTTCTAGGTTGTGATGTTTGGGAACATTCATATTATATAGACTTTAGAAATAAGAGACCTTTATATTTAAAGAATTTTGTTGATAATCTTGTTAATTGGGAAAATGTGGCTTCAAGACTTTAAATAATAAAAATATTTATGCAAAAAGGTGCTTATAAAGCGCCTTTTTTTTTGATCAGTTATAATATATAAAAATATTAAAATAGTCATTTGTCTAAATAGAACTATTTTTAAGAAAAAATTTTTCTATAACTGTTTATATGAGTTATATTAAAACAAAAGTTAAGTAGAGTCTTTAATGGAGTTTTAAATGAAAACCTGTGTGGGTATAATAGGTGGATCTGGTTTATATGATTTAAAAAGTCTACAGAATACAAAATGGATAGATGTGACTACTCCATGGGGTGATCCTTCAGATCAAATACTTGCAGGTAAAATAAATAATTTACAAATTTATTTTTTACCAAGACATGGAAGGGGCCATTATCACTCTCCTTCAACAGTACCCTACAAGCAGAACATCTATGCTCTTAAAAAATTAGGTGTAACAAATATTTTATCTGTATCAGCGTGTGGGAGTTTAAGGGAAGATTTAACTCCAGGAGACTTTGTTCTTGTAGATCAATTTATAGATAGAACCTATTTAAGAGAAAAAAGTTTTTTTGGAAAAGGATGCGTCGCACATGTAAGTTTAGCACATCCTACGTGCAATAATTTTAGTAAAGTTATATTTGAGATAGGCAAAAAACTTGAAATTAAGATTCAGTTAGGTGGAACTTATATGACTATGGAAGGTCCACAATTTTCAACCTTCGCTGAGTCAAAATTATATAAAGATAATTGGAAATGTGATGTTATTGGTATGACAAATATGCCCGAGGCCAAATTGGCAAAAGAAGCAGAAATTTGTTACACATCTTTATCCATGGTTACAGATTTTGATTGTTGGCATCCTGATCATGATTCTGTTGAGGTATCAGATATAATAGAAACACTTACAAATAACTCTTCTAAAGCTCAAAGAATTATTGAAACATTACCTGAATTTTTAAAATCTAATAAAGATCCTTGTAGTTTAGGATGCAATAATGCACTTGACAATGCTATAATTACTGCACCAGAAAAAAGAGATCCAAAAGTACTGAAAACATTAGATGTTCTTTTACAAAGACTAAACAAATAATAATTTAGGATTATCAAATGAACAAAATTAAAAACGCCATAAGAACAATACCTAATTTTCCAATAGATGGAATTATGTTTAGAGATGTTACTACTTTATACTCTAACTCTGAAGCAATGAAGGAAGTAATAAAGTTAACCTGCGATTATTGGAGAAACGAAGGCTTAACTAGCATTGCTGGTATAGAAGCAAGGGGTTTTATTACAGGAAGTATTATTGCAAATCAACTATCACTTCCATTTGTGCCAATAAGAAAAAAAGGTAAACTACCTCATGATACTTTAAGTCAAGAATATGAGTTAGAATATGGCAAAGCTACAATAGAAATACATAGTGACGCACTTAATAGTAATGATAAAGTTCTAATAGTTGATGATTTAATAGCAACCGGAGGAACCGCATTAGCATCTATTGAATTAGTTAAAAAATTAGGTGCAAATGTTAACGGCTGTACTTTTATAATTGACTTGCCGGAACTAAAAGGAAAAGAAAAAATAGAAGAAATTGGTATTAAAGTACAAACATTATGCAGTTTTGAAGGGCACTAAAATTACCTTAAACTAGCTTCAATATTACCACCATCAATTGTTAAAACATGGGCTGAGGTTCTCTCAGAAATTGCCAGTGACAAAAATCCTTCAGCGACATGCTTTGCTTCAACTTCTTTTGAAAGCAAGTTACTAGTCATATATTGATTTTCATCAATACCTCTACTTTGCGACCTTTTCTTTATCATTGAAGGAGTTAATAAACCTGATCTTATTTTATCAGCATTGACGCCATTCACACTGATATTATATTCACCAAGCTCTAATGCTAACTGTTTTAAAAGAAACATTAAAGTTGCTTTTGGAAGCCCGTATGATCCAAAATTCTTTCCAGGGTTTACAGCCTGCTTAGATACATTAAAAAGAATTTTGCCACCAACTGATTGATTAATAAAAACTTTGGAAACTTCTTTTGCTAGATTAAAGTGTGCAAAAAAATTTAATTCAAAACTTTCTTTTAATGTTGTAATATCAAGATCTAAAATAGATGATTCTAATGCATAACCTGCATTTGAAATTAAAATATCAATTCCACCAAAATTTTGTAAACATGAATTTGTAATTAATTTTGGAGCAGTTGAGTCTGTAAGATCAGATTGCAAAATAATAGAATTTGAATTCATCAATTTATGAGTTTCTTGAAGTGATTTTAAATCTTTATCTACAAGAACAACATTTGCTCCTTCACTATTGAATACTTTAGCTATTTGTCTGCCGATGATTCCTCCAGCACCTGTTATTAAAACAGTTTTTCCTCTAATTAGAGATATATTTGTTTTTTTAATTTTAGCTTGCTCTAATGACCAATACTCAATGTCAAATTGATCTTTTTCTTTAATTGGATAATAACCTCCAAGAGCTTCGCCATAATGCATGACATGCATATTTTGTTCAGCAATATCTGCTACAAGTGCGGCACTCTTTTTATCTCCCCCAATGCCTATTAAGCCAATGCCTGGGGCCCAAATTACATTTGGGTTTGGGTTTAACATTTTTAATTTATTTTTAAATCTTTTTTTATTTCTCTTAAAATAACTATTATACTCATTACGAAAATTATTTAACTTAATTAAAATTTCTTTTTCATTAAAATTTTTTGATAATACTAGTGGATTTCCCTTTATTCTTATTACATGATCAGGCGAAGACACTCCTCTTCTTGCAAGAATACTGAGATCTTTACGTAGTAAAAAACTGCTAATTTTTTTGTCATTTCTTATATCAAAAGTTGGAACAAAATTATAATCCTTACTATGTTTTTCAATATCACCTCTAATAGTAGACAGAAAAGATAATTCTTTTTTTTCTATCTTTATTTTTTTTTGAAAATACTTTTTAGCCTTTAAATTTTTATTGATCCATTTTTGTACTTTATTAGTTTGTTTGATGACCCTTTCATAAGATTCTTTTGCAGTTCTACCCCATGTAAAATGTCCATGATTAAGAAGTAGAAGACCCTCACAATCTGGATGTAAATCATAAATATCAGCAGCTTTTTTAGCTAAATCAAAACCAGGCATAATGTATGGAACAACAGCAAGCTTTGATCCAAATATTTCATCAACAATTTTTTTATAATTAGGTAGATTGGCTAATATCAAAAAAGGTGTTGCATGAGTGTGATCAACAAACTTATGTGGTAGAAAAGCGTGCAACAATGTTTCTACCGAAGGATTTGGTGATTGAGAATCTAATAAATTTGCTCTTTGTAAATTTACCATATTTTCATCAGATAGTTTTTTTAATTTTCTTAGCTCTAAAAGTGGCTCTAATCTAATAGATGGAAGACCTTTTGCTTCAATAGTTTCAAGATCCCATCCTGAACCCTTTACACAAATCACTTCCATTTTTTCATTGAAAATATTTTTTGTATAAGTTTTACAAGATGTATTACCCCCACCATGCATAACTAAATCAGGAATAGAACCAATTAACCTAGATGTATAAACTCTACTTCCTAAATCAATATCAAACTGTGTGTTTCCAAGAATATTAATGTGTTTTTTTTGATTTTTTTCATTCCATAAGTTTATAAACATTTAAATTTGCCCCTCAGAGATAATTTTTAATTTCTTCAATGACTCAAAGTTTGCTTCAAAAACTCCATGTTCAGTTATTAAACCTGACACTAATCTAGAAGGAGTAACATCAAATGCCGGATTTCTACTTTTAGTACCCTCTGGAGCAATATCAACATTTATAATATTCATATTTTTATCTTTTCCTTGGACAAAATTAACTTCATTAGAAGCTCTTTCTTCGATAGGTATATCTTTAATACCATCTCTTATATTCCAATCAATCGTAGAAGAAGGTAAAGCCACATAAAAAGGAATATTGTTATCATATGCAGACAAAGCTTTTAAATAAGTCCCTATTTTATTGCATACATCTCCATTAGCAGATGTTCTATCAGATCCGACAATTACTAAGTCTATTTCATTATGTTGCATTAAATGACCACCCGCATTATCAACAATTAAATCATGACTTATATTATTATGTAATAATTCCCATGTAGTTAACTGAGCACCTTGATTTCTTGGTCTTGTTTCATCAACAAAAACATGTACATCTATACCCTTTTCTTTGGCATAATATATTGGAGATGTAGCAGTGCCCCAATCTACTGTTGCCAACCAACCTGCGTTACAGTGAGTTAAAACATTTAAAGAGTTTGATTTTTTTTTGTTTAGAATTTTTTTAACTACTTCATAACCATTTTTACCAATTCTGAAATTAGAATTTATATCTTCTTTTAACATAGCTTTTGCTTTTTTAAATGCTTCATCAAGTCGATTTTCTTTTTTAGTATTAGATAACAAATCAAACATAATTCTGACTGCCCATTGTAAATTCACAGCAGTTGGCCTTGTTGATAATAACTTAGTTTTTATATCAATTAATATGTGATCAGAATTATCAGTTTCCATTGATTTTGCAAATGCAAAAGCTGCAGTTACTCCGATAAGAGGAGCACCTCTTACCCACATATCTTTTATTGCAATAGAAAAATCATTAAGATTTTTAAGTTCAACTATTTTAAATTCGTGTGGCAACCATCTTTGATCAATTATAAATACCTTATTATTTTCCTCAATCCATATGGAAGTATATTTTTTACCATTTACTTTCATATTATCTCCGTTATAGGGTGTTAAATATTATAACTTATAAATAAGACTTAATTTAAATATAAAGAGCATTAGTTGTCATACTTAGTACCACATTCTCCTAAAAATTCCATTTTTTTTAATAAAACTGGAGCTCTAAAAAACTTAAATTTTTTAGTTAAAGACATGTGTGAAATCAAAAATTTTAAAACTTCTTGTGGCAATCCAGACTTTTACAAAAAATGCAAAATAGCAACTGATTATGCCCCCTTTCTCAAAGATTTATTAAATCAAGGTGCTACTTTAGAGGGAGTAACAATTTGTGATGAGTTTTTTTACTCATTAATTGGTGAAAATGGTCACTATGGTACACCCACTAACCTAAATGCTCCTGGGTGCGTGCCTGGTGGATCAAGCTCAGGTTCAGCCGCTGCATTAACTACAAACTTATATGATTTTTCAATTGGATCTGATACTGGTGGCTCAGTAAGAGTGCCAGCTTCTTTTTGTGGTCTATTTGGCATAAGACCCACACATGACCGAATTAATTCAGAAGGTGTTTATCCAATGGCACCAAGTTTTGATACTTTAGGCTGGTTTTCTAAGGATATTCATATTTTTAAGA
>CACBDG010000023.1 GCA_902537945.1 uncultured SAR116 cluster alpha proteobacterium | reverse complement strand
TGTAACAAGTGATATTCTTGACAAATTTCGAACCTCATCTATTTCGGTAACATTTAAACTTTCTATATTATAACCTCTTCCAGAGAAAAGACCAATTACTCTGGCTAAAGTACCAGGTTGATTATCCACAACTAAAGATAGTGTTCTTGAAGTTTCAACTTCTTTAACTTCATTTTTTTGATATACGGACATTTTATTTAAACCTACACTAATGCAAGACCTTCATTAGAAGTGTCTTTATGATTATCATCAGAACTTAAAATCATCTCATTGTGTGCAGCCCCCGATGGGATCATAGGAAAACAATTTTCCTCTTTTTCTACTCTAATATCTGCAATCACAGGCCCTTTAATATCTATCAGTTGATCAATAGTATCTTCTAAATTATTAATATTATCCACTCTCAAACCATTAATTCCAAAAGATTCAGCAAGTTTTACAAAGTCAGGTAATGATGCTGTATAGCTCTCGCTATACCTAGATCCATGGTTTAACTCTTGCCACTGTCTAACCATACCCATCCATTCATTATTTAAAATAAATATTTTAATAGGCAATTTATACTGAACTATTGTTGAAAGTTCTTGCATGTTCATCAAAAATGAGGCTTCGCCTGAAATATCAATAACTAAAGACTTTGGGTGAGCAATTTGAACACCAACAGATGATGGAAGTCCATAACCCATTGTACCTAGACCACCAGAAGTCATCCAATGATTGGGTTTAGAAAAACCAAAATATTGCGCGGCCCACATTTGGTGTTGGCCAACTTCTGTTGTAATATATGTGTCAAAGTTTTTAGTTTTTTCATATAAAGATTTAATAGCTTGTTGTGGTTTAATATTATTTCCTATTTGTTTAAAACCCAGTGAATTTTTATCTTTCCATTTAGTTATTTGAGACCACCATTTTGTTTTAGATTTCATGGTTTTTTGATTATGAAGTTTTTTGACTTCTTGGACTAATGCTGACAATACTTCTTTACAATCACCTACAATACCGTAATCAACGGAAACAACTTTATTAATAGATGATTTGTCAACATCAATATGAACTTTTATGGAGTTAGGGGCAAAGGCATTTAACCTACCTGTTACTCTATCGTCAAAACGTGCGCCTACATTGAGCATGACATCACAATTATGCATAGCTAAATTAGCTTCATATGTACCATGCATACCTAACATGCCTAAAAAATTTTTATTTGTATTTGGTACACAACCTAAACCCATAAGTGTAAGGGTTACTGGACAATCAAGTATATTTACTAATTCAGTTAAAAGTTTGGATGCGTTTGGTCCAGAATTAACAATACCTCCACCACCATAAATTATTGGTCGTTCTGCCTGTAATAGTAATTTTGCAACTTTATTAATTAAATTTTCATCTATATTTGATGAATAATCATTATTCTGTTTTTTTATTTTAGAAGTTTTAGTTACATATTTTACATTTGAAAGCTGTATATCTTTTGGGAGATCAATTAGAACTGGTCCAGGCCTTCCAGAAGAAGCAATTTCGAAAGATTTATGAATAATTTGACATAATTTTTCAGCATCTTTTACTAAATAATTATGTTTTGTACATGGTCTTGAAATGCCAATTGTATCAGCTTCTTGAAAAGCATCGGTTCCAATTAAGTGGGTAGGCACTTGTCCACTTAGGCAAATAATTGGTATAGAGTCCATTAATGCATCAGTTAATCCAGTTATTGCATTAGTTGCACCTGGACCAGAAGTAACTAAAACACACCCAACTTTACCTGTTGACCTTGCATAACCCTCTGCTGCATGCACAGCAGCCTGCTCGTGCCTAACTAATATGTGTTTAATTTTTTTATTTTCAAAAAGGGCATCATAGAGAGGAAGTACAGCTCCACCAGGATATCCAAAAATTACCTCAACTCCATTTTCGACTAGGGCATTAATTACGGCCTTAGCTCCACTAATATAATTTACTGTCATTTTATTTATTACTTTCAGTCAAAAAAAATATTAGTTACCAACAATTTTTGTAATCGTCAACTTTTTAATATAATATTATAATTTATTGCAAATATTTGTAATTTTATTTCATAAATATAGTTTTATATGGAATATAATTATGAGTAAACCATGTTATTTGTCTTTTAACATATCTTCTTGTATCTCGTTTACTTAATCTAACAGCCTCATCAAAAGACATGTTTTTGTCTAAATAATTTAATAGCCACTTTACACCAAGACTTTTGGCAACTGGAAGTGATCTATCAATGTTAGAATTATATATTTTTTTAACTTCATCAAGCGCTCCTTTTTCAAGCATATCATCAAACCTTAATTCGCATCTTTTATAAATTAGCTTTCTTTCTAAATTTATTAAAAAACTATAAATATTTTTTTTAACCGCCCCTTCCCTAGGCTTTTGATACCAATATGTCATATTTTTCTTAGTTTGAAGAAAGACACCGTATGATCTTAATAATCTATGTTTATCATGATTTTTAGATACAAATTGAGGATCTATATTGAAATTTATTTCTTTAAAACTATCAATTCCAATTTCATTTAACTTTAACAAGCTCTCTATTTTTACTTTTTCTCTTAGTCTTGGAATTGGTGCTAAACCATTAATAACTGCATTTAAATATAAACCCGAACCTCCGACCAATATTGCTATTTTTTTTATTTTTTCAATATCTATTAGTACTTTATCCAACTGTTGTAACCAATCAGCTATTGAATAATTAATTTGAGACTCAACGTATCCATACAAATAATGAGGAATTTGGAGCATATCTTCTTCTGATGGCCTTGCGGACAATAATTTTAAATCTTTGTAAACTTGAACAGAATCAGCATTAATCAACACACCATCAATTTTTTTTGCTAATTTCATTGCTAGCATTGATTTACCTACACAAGTAGGTCCAGCAATAATAATAAGATCGTTTTCATAATTATACTGATTTTCAAGAAGATCAAAATTTGCTTCGATATTTAATAAGCTGGACATAATTATTACAATAATATAATTAAATTTTCATGAAAGACTACTTATTAATATCAAATACAAAAGAAAATAAAATTAGTGATTTTTATTTGAATTTGGTGTCATCTTATATAGAAGATTCAACAAATGAAAAAGTTCCACATAAAGAATTAAGTCCGGGCAAAGCCTATGAATGGCAGTTAACATCAAATAAATATGACTCAAAACTTAAAAATATCATGTCTGATTTTGAATCAAATTATGGAATTGATTGTAATTTTATAAAAACAACTAAAAAAAGAAAAAAAAAGTTACTTATAGCTGACATGGATAGTACAATTATTAGAGAAGAAAGCTTAGATGAACTTGCAAAACTAATTGGCAAAGAAAAAGAAATAAGTTTTATTACAAATGAAGCTATGAATGGTAGAGTGGAATTTAAAAAAGCTCTGTTAGATAGAGTTGCTATTTTAAAAGGATCCTCCACAGACAGTTTGGAAACTTTAAAAAAAAATTTAAAAATTAATGATGGAGCAAGAGAATTAGTAAAAACAATGAATATGAATGGATCAATAACTGTTCTTGTCTCTGGCGGTTTTACCTTTTTAACAGATTATTTAAAAGAATTATTAGGTTTCAAATACACTCACGCTAATACACTACAAATCATTCAAAAAGAATTTGAAAAATTCGAACTAAGTGGAAAAGTCGAAGGATCAATATTAGACAAAAAAGCCAAACTTCAATACTTAAATAAATATATAAAAAAATATAAAATTAATCATAATGATACAATATGTGTTGGAGACGGAGCTAACGATATTGAAATGATTAAACATGCTGGCATAGGAGTGTCTTACTATGGAAAAACAGTTCTCAATAAGATAGCTGATATTCATTTCAATTATACAAGTTTATTAGGTGTGTTATATGCGCAAGGTTACACAGATAATAATATAATTAATTAACAAATTTTTATTTTAATTCTAATGCGACAAACCTTGTACCATTTTCAACTTTAACTAAAAACAATAAAGCTTTTCTTTTTTGTTTAATTGCATTTTTAATGGCTTCATCTATAACATTAATAGAATTGACCTCAACTTGACCAACTCTAATTATAACCATACCTGGGCTTAAACCTGCTTGTTGAGCTGAACTATCATCTTTAACTGATGTGATTACCACGCCAGAATCGATGTCATTAAGTTTAAACTTTGATTTATTTTGAGAAGATAATTCCTCTGCGGTAAACCCTAATTTATCATAGTCTTTAGCTTTAGCATTCTTTTTAGTAGTTTGACCAATCAAATTCTCTTTTTCTGCTAATTCAAGTTCACCCAAAGTAACATTCAATGTTAATTCTTTTCCATTTCTTAAAATAACTATTGGTACTGATTTTCCAACAGGAGTACCAGCTACAACTTTTGGGAGCTCTTTCATAATTTTAATTTCTGTATTGTTAAATTTTAATATAACGTCGCCAGTTTTCACTCCAGCTTTTTCAGCAGGCCCTCCACCAGTTACAGTAGATACTAAAGCTCCTCTAGCGGATTTCATTCCTAAACTTTCTGCAATTTCATCAGAAATTTCTTGGATTAAAACACCTAACCATCCCCTTTTTGTCCTGCCATATTGTTTTAACTGATCAGTAACCTGTTTTGCTAAATTTGATGAAACAGCAAATCCAATTCCGACTGATCCCCCAGACTGTGAGAAAATAGCAGTATTAATTCCAACCACATTTCCTTTCATGTCAAATAATGGCCCACCAGAATTTCCTCTATTAATGGATGCATCTGTTTGTATATAATCATCATATGATCCAGAGAGATTTCGTCCCCTTGCAGAAACTATACCTGCAGTGACTGTGCCACCAAATCCAAAAGGATTTCCAATAGCCATAACCCAATCACCAACTCTGAGCTTATTGGAGTCACCAAACTTTACAGCTTTAAGTTTAGTAGTTTTTGGATCAATTTTTAAGAGAGCAACATCAGTTTTAGGATCTTTGCCGACTACAGTTGCCTCAAAAGATGTGTCATCAAATAAAATCACCATGATTTTTTCAGCATTGTCAATAACATGGTTGTTGGTAATAATGTAACCTGTTTCATCAATAATGAAACCAGAACCTAAAGATTGTGCTCTTCTTTTCTTATTTTCAGGTTTTTCAAATTGCTTAAAGAAATCTTCAAATGGAGATCCAGGCGGTAAAGGAGGCATTTCTCTTGATTTTTGTTCTATTACAGTCGTCGTAGATATATTTACAACAGAAGGGCTTAATTTTTCAGCTAGATCAGCAAAGCTTTCTGGAGCACTTTTTGCGTTTGCAACATTAACTGCAAACAACAGAAATAATATACTCAAAGTAAAAGTATAGTTCAGATTATTTTTAAATTTCAACATATAAGACATCAACTTACTCACAATTAGATTGTTTTAATTAATAAAAAACAAAAAAGGCACTATTAAGGCTAAATTAAGGAATTATTTTATTAGTTTTTTGAGAGAATATATTAATTATTTTTTTCCATCTTGCTTACCAAAAAAACTAAAAAAATCACTATCAGGACTTAATAACATTGTAGTTCCATCATCTGCAAACGTATTCTCATAAGCGAGCATAGATCTATAAAATTTAAAAAACTTTTCATCTTGACCAAATGCATCAGAATATATTTTAATAGCTTGAGCATCACCATTACCCCTCAAAGCTTCTGCCTTTCTTTTACTTTCTGCAACAAGTACAACTTTTTGCTTTTCTGCATCAGCACGTATTTTTTGAGCCTCTTCAGCTCCCTCAGCTCTAAATTCTTTAGCTTCTTGTTCTCTTTCTGTTTTCATTCTATTAAATATGTTTTGACTAGTTGCTTCTGGATAATCTGCTCTTCTAATACGAACATCAACTATTTCCATACCCAACTTTTTTATTGTAGAATTAACTTCCTCTCCAATATCTTCCACAATTTTTGTTCTAGCATCAGAGAGAATAGCTGTTAGTTCAAATTTACCAAAAACTCTTCTAACGGATGAGTCAATAATTGATTCCAAACGTTGACGGGCACCAAATTCGTTTCTAACTGTTTGATAGAATAAAAGTGGGTCAGTAATTCTGAATCTAGAATAAGTATCAACTTCAAGTCTTTTTTGGTCAGCCAATATAACTTCTTCTGAATCTTGAGACACTAAAGAAAGAACTCTTTTTTCAAAATAAGTAACTTCCTGAATAAATGGTATTTTGAAGTTCAAACCTGGATTTTTAACTAGTCTCTTGGGTTCTCCAAATTGTAGAACTAAAGCTTGTTGAGTTTGATCAACAGTAAAAAAAGAACTTAAGATACCAAATAGAATTGCAATTACACCTAAGCCTGAAATTAATTTCATTGAAGACATTTTTAATTACCTTTTTGTTTTAATTGATCTAGCGGCAAATATGGAACCACACCAGAAGAGCTAGCAGAATTGTCCATAATAATCTTTTTTACTCTTGAAAAAACTTTTTCCATTGTTTCCAAATATATTCTTGATTCTGTTACTTCAGGATTAAGTTTATAACTTTTGTAAATTGAGTTAAATCTATCAGCATCACCTTTTGCTCTATTTACTACCTCACTTGCGTAGGCTTCCGCCTCAGAAATCAGTTGAGCAGCCTCACCCCTAGCCCTAGGAACTATATCATTTCTAAACGCTTCAGCTTCATTTATCAAAGTATCTCTGTCTTGTCTTGCTCTTTGAACATCATTAAAAGCATCAATAACTTCAGAAGGTGGATTGACTGATAGTAGTTGAACATCTCTAATTTCCACACCTGCTTCATATTCATTTAAAAGATCTTGAAGCATGTTTTTTGCTTTTAATTGTATATCTTGACGTCCACCAGTAAGTGCTGTTTGGATTTTTGTTTGTCCAATTATATCCCTCATCACAGATTGAGCAGCAACTTTTACAGTTTCAGGTGGGTCTTGTATGTTAAACAAATAAGCTCCAGCATCAGCAATTTTCCAGAACACAATAAAGTCAATATCTATATTATTTTCGTCACCAGTGATCATTTTGGATTCGTCAGGAACATCTCTCCTACTGGTTGCAGCCCCACCAAAAGATCTATAGCCAATCTCTATTCTATTATCTCTAGTCACATCCGGTGTCATTACTTTTTCTATTGGAGTTGGGAGGTGATAATGTAAGCCTGGAGGTGTAGTTCTTACCCATTCACCGAATCTCATTACAACACCTTGTTGTTGTGGATTTACCCTGTAAATTCCAGTCATAAGCCAAATTGCTAACAAAACAAATAATAATATCGAAAAACCTTTTCCACCTCCAAAACCCGTAGGTACCATTTTCTTTAGTTTTTCCCTGCTCTCTTTAAGCATTTGATCAACATCTGGAGGGGTTCCATTTGAATCAGGTCTCTTACCCCATGGGTTTTGATTGTTACCACCACCCCAAGGGCCTGAACCATTATCGTTAATGTTGTTAATTATCATTTGAGACTCCAAAAAAATATGAGTAGTATATAGCATTTGTAGATATTTTATTATATTTTTATATGATATTTGCACTAAGATAGTAAATTTCAACCTTTACTAAAAATTATTTCTGAGCGTATAAAATGAATAGCACAAGATTAGACGAAATTATTACAATTTTAAAATCTATTATATTACAAAACCAATCCCAAAATATTTATGAAAGTAGAATGGTTAATGGTTTAAAATATGAAAATAATGTTGTCTCATTTACCCTTGAGTTACCGCAAGATCAGTTAAAGCAATCTGAAACAATTAAAAAATTTATTCAAGATAAATTACATTCTCTTGTTAATATTGAAAAAGTAGAAATAATTTTAACATCTCACAAAACAAACAAAAATGCTAATATTAATGAACCATTAAAACCTGCTAAACATCTTATTGCAGTAGCAAGCGGAAAAGGAGGTGTTGGAAAATCAACCACCGCAATTAATATAGCTGTATCATTATCAAAATTAAATTATAATGTAGGAATTTTAGATGCTGATATTTATGGTCCAAGTCTTCCAAAATTAACTGGCATCAATAATAAGCCTAAAAGCAACGGCAAAAAAATAATTCCACATGTTGCGTTTGGCTTACAAGTAATGTCAATTGGATACCTAGTTCCCGAAGATGCTGCAACGATTTGGAGAGGGCCTATGGTCATGAGCGCCATTGAACAACTATTAAGGGATGTGAATTGGTCTAATCTTGATTTTTTAATCATTGACATGCCACCTGGAACTGGAGATGCTCAATTAACATTATCACAAAGAGTTCAACTTACTGGCGCTATTATTGTATCAACTCCTCAAGATTTATCGCTTATAGATGCCAGAAAGGGACTTAACATGTTTAAAAAGGTAAATGTTCCTATTCTCGGAATAATTGAAAATATGAGTTATTTTGAATGTAATAATTGCAACGCTAGACACGAAATTTTTGGTCATGGAGGGGCAAAAGCAGAATCTGAAAAATTAGGTGTTACATTTTTAAATGCAATTCCTTTGGATATCTCTCTACGATCTACCTCTGATGAAGGCAACCCCATTGTTCATAAAGAACCCAACAATGCTATTTCTAATAAATACATGGAAATAAGTTATAAGATATTGAATAAAATTGAAAAAAATATAAAACAAACTCCTCAAATTATTCAGTGATTCATAACTTTCTTCTATAATGCCAGTAACTATGTTCTGGAATATCATTAATTGCTAAATGATGTTCGAGTTTAGTTTTTTCCCAATTATTTTCATTTAATTTGGGGAATTTAATACCATTTTTTATATTAAATTTGACTTTAGTCATTTCAATATTGTCACAATATTTCAAACCTAATTTATATATTTCTGCTCCACCAAATAAAAATATTTTTTTTTGGATTATATTTTGATTAATTTTTGTATTAACACTTATCCATTCGTCGGCTTTAGTAATAGCATCTTCAAATGAATTAACTACCATAGCTCCATCAGCACTCCAAGAAATAGAATTAGTTAGGACAATATTTGCTCTTCCTGGTAACGGTCTTCCAATTGAATCCCAGGTTTTTCTACCCATTATTAGAGGGCTTCCCATTGTCATTTTTTTTAATCTTTTAAGGTCACTTGGTATATGCCAAAGTAAATTTTTACCATCACCAATTATTCTATTTTCATTCATAGCAACAATGCAAAATATTGGATTTTTTAATTTTTCTTTAATAATCATTTAAATTGCTACAGGCGCCGAAATATTTGGATGAGGGTCATAATCAGTAACATCAAAATCTTCGAATTTAAATTCGTTTATATCAGAATATTTTTTAGAAATTTTTAATTTTGGTAATTTTTTTGTTGGTCTAGTCAATTGCAATTTAGCTTGTTCGAAATGATTAGTATATAAATGTGCATCACCCAAAGTATGCACAAAATCACCAACCGACAAACCAGTTACATTCGCTATCATATGTGTCAAAATTGAATATGATGCTATATTAAAAGGCACTCCAAGAAATATATCTGCACTTCTTTGATATAATTGACAAGATAACTTGTCGTTAGAAACATAAAATTGAAACAAACAATGACATGGCGGAAGAGCCATGCTCCCTACATCTGATGGATTCCAAGCGGAAACGATCATTCTTCTTGAGTTGGGGTTATTTTTTATTTCACTAATAATATCATTTAATTGATCAAGTTTTCTCCCATCTGGGGCATCCCATCTTCTCCATTGCTTTCCATAAATAGGCCCAAGTTCACCATTTTCATCTGCCCACTCATCCCATATGGACACGTTATTTTTTTTTAAGTAAGATATATTAGTATCACCTTTTATAAACCATAGTAATTCATGAATAATTGATTTTAAGTGGAGTCTCTTCGTAGTTAACAATGGTAGTCCCTTATTTAAATCAAATCTCATCTGCCATCCAAAAACTGACTTTGTTCCTGTACCAGTTCTGTCATTTTTAACATCGCCTTTTTGTAAAACATAACTTAGTAAATCTAGATATTGCTTCATATAAAAATCTCAACTAAAAAAATCTTATTGATATACATTATGTGCTCTTTAATTTAAAAAATAAATACTGTATAGTAAAAAAGTCATTTCGATGACTATGGTGATAAACATTTTTTAGAATAAGCTTAGCGGACCCGGGGGCGGTACCCGGCACCTCCACCATTATTTGGGGGTGAAATAGGATCGACGCATGTAGTAAAAATTAAACTTTCACTCGGCATTGTACCACCGTTATCGGACTGTTTAAAATAGTTGCAAACTACAACTATGCTCCGGTAGCCACAGCAGCGTAAGCAGCCTAGGCGACCGAAAACTAGTCCTGTTCTATAGCTAGAACTGGCGGGGTTATTGTTTACCTGGCAACAGAAAAACTTTGGTGGCGAGAATTTACTTCTCGCCATCTTCAAAAATTTTTATTGATAAAATAACTTTCAGAAATGTAAAGTATGAATTAAATGTTAGTAGGATATTTTAATTGACAAATAATGATGATAATAATAGTTCCAACTCTAAAGGTTTTGACTACGACTTTTTAGTTGAGGAAAGTCTAAAAAACGTAGTAAAAAAAGTTTTAAAAATTACTTCAGAAACTGGTCTTGTTGGTAATAGTCATTTTTTTATTACATTCAATGGCAACGATCAAGACGTAATAGTACCAGCTGAATTGAAAAATGTTGATAATTCAGAAATAAAAATAATAATACAACATCAATTTTGGGATTTAAAAACATCTGATGATCATTTTGAAGTAATTCTATCTTTTAATGGTGAAAAAAAGAATATCTTTGTTCCTTTTAAAGCAATAACATCTTTTACAGATCCATCAGTTGGTTTTGGTCTTCAATTTAAAATAGAAGATAATTTGAAAGATGCTAATTTAAGTATTAATGAAAGCTCAGATCATGACAAATCAAAAATATCATCTTTACAAAAAGATCAAAAATCAGGAGAAATAGTCTCCCTTGATGAATTTAGGGATAAAAAATGATATTGTTCGTAGGAGATTATTTTGAACGACTTTAACTATTCACCCATTTTTCCTCTTTCTACTGACGAAACTGAATACATAAAAATATCAGATTCATATATTCAAACTTCTAAAATACATAAACAAGAAATTTTAATAATTGACCCTAAAGCTCTTACTCTATTATCACAAAGAGCTTTTAAGGATGTATCCCATCTACTTAGAAAATCACATTTAAAACAACTTAAAAATATACTTGAAGATAAAGAAGCCTCTAGTAATGACAAATTTGTAGCTTTAACAATGTTAAAAAATGCTAATATATCTGCTTCAGGGGTACTTCCTATGTGCCAAGATACTGGTACAGCAATAATCTTAGGTTATAAAGGTGAAAAAGTTTTTACTAACTCGAATGATAACAAATTTCTGTCTTTAGGAGTTTACAAAACTTATAAAGACAACAACTTACGTTTTTCTCAACTTGCACCTCTTTCAATGTTTGAAGAAAAAAATACTGCTAATAATTTACCTGCAGAAATTAGTATATTTGCTGATGAAGGACAAGAATATAAATTTGCCTTTGTGCAAAAAGGAGGAGGATCTGCTAATAAAAGTTTTTTATTCCAAGCTACCCCAGCTACTCTTAATCCTGAAAATTTAAAAAAATTTCTTTATGAAAAAATTATTTCCATGGGTACTGCCGCTTGTCCACCTTATCATTTGTCAGTAGTAATTGGAGGCACATCAGCAGAATTTAATTTAAAAACCGTTAAACTTGGATCTATGCGTTATCTAGATAATTTACCTATAGCTGGAAATTTTAAATCTGGTCACGCATATAGAGATTTAAAATGGGAAAAGATAGTATTAGATCTAACAAGAGAAATGGGTGTGGGCGCACAGTTTGGAGGAAAATATTTTTGTCATGACGTAAGAGTTATTAGGCTTCCAAGACATGGTGCATCACTACCAATTGGAATTGGGGTCTCTTGTTCGGCTGATAGACAAATTTTAGGTAAAATAAATAAGGATGGAATTTTTATTGAAAAACTTGAAACAGAACCAAGTAAATATTTACCCGATGTGAATTTAAACGAAATTTCAGAAGATGTTGTAAAAATTGATTTAAATCAGCCAATGAAAAATATTCTAGAGCAATTAAATAAATGTGAAATAAAGAAAAGAGTAAGTCTTTCTGGCCCAATGATTGTCGCTAGAGATATAGCTCATGCAAAGTTACTTCAAAGATTAGACGATGATGGTAAATTACCTAATTACATAAAAGATCATCCTGTATATTATGCTGGCCCTGCTAAAACCCCAAAAGGCATGGCATCTGGATCCTTTGGACCAACCACAGCGGGTAGAATGGACGCATATGTTGATAAATTTCAAGAAAATGGTGGATCAATGGTTATGTTAGCAAAAGGAAATAGATCAAAGCAAGTAAAAGAAGCCTGCAAAAAACATGGTGGATTTTACCTTGGAACCATTGGAGGAACTGCTGCTAAAGTAGCGCTAGATTGTATAAAAAAAATAGAGGTTTTAGAATATCCCGAACTTGGTATGGAAGCTGTTTGGAAAATTGAAGTTGAAAACTTTCCTGCATTTTTAGTAATTGATAATAAAGGAAATGATTTTTTTGATATTTAAGCTACCATCTGTCTCATTATTGAAAAAAGATCAGATTTTCCTTCAAAACCAATACCAGTTATTTCTGGCAAAGTTACAAAACTGTTTTCAACCTTAACTCCATCAGGAAATCCTCCATATGGTTGAAAAAGATCTGGATAACTCTCATTGCCGCCAAGTCCTAACCCTGCTGCTATTGCTAAGGACATTTGATGACCTCCATGAGGAATACATCTTGAGACATCCCATTTATTTTCCTTAAGCATTTCAATAATTTTTAAATATTCAACTAATCCGTAACTTAAAGCACAATCAAATTGCAACCAATCTTTATCTCTTCTCATTCCAGCATATCTAATGAGATTTCTTGCGTCCTGCACTGAGAATAAATTCTCGCCAGTTGCTAATGGACATGAGTAATGCTTTGATAATTCTTTATGAAGCTCAAAATCTAACGGATCGCCTGGCTCTTCGAACCAAAATAAATTATAGTTTGATAAAGCTTTACCATATTCAATCGCTGTTTCAAGATCAAACCTCCCATTTGCATCAACTGCAAGTTGATCTTTAGGACCTAATATTTTTAAAATAGCTTCTATCCTTTTACAATCTTCTGATAGAGAAGCGCCTCCTATTTTTTTTTTGACAACTGAATAACCAAGATCTAAATATTTTTTTATTTCGTCAGTTAAACCATTAATTCCTTGATTTGGCCAATAATATCCACCAGCAGCATAAACAAACACTTTTCTATTAGGCTCACCATCACCATATCTTTCCGCTAGTATTTGAAATAATGGCTTATTTTCGATTTTTGAAATAAGATCCCATATTGCCATGTCAATGGTCCCTACAGCCACAGACCTTTCTCCATGTCCACCAGGTTTTTCATTTTTCATCATGACATTCCACATCTTTATGGGATCAAAATTTGTACCTTCATCATTTAATGTTTCATTGGTGTTAGCTTCCAATAATCTTGGGGCAAATCTCTCTCTGATTAGGTGACCTTGTCCATACCTTCCATTTGAATTAAACCCATAACCAATTAAAGGCTTGCCATTTTTTACAACATTAGAACAAACAGCGACAACACTTATCGTCATTTTTGAAAAATCGATATATGCATTCTTAATATTGGAACTTATAGATTTCGTTTCTTCAATTATATTAGTTATCTTCATAATACATATAAGGAATTAAATAAGACAATATATTGTTTTAAAAGAGCCTAGAAGTTAACCCTGCCGAGCTTTAAATCTTGGGTTCCTCTTATTAATGACATATAGACGACCTCTACGCTTTACGATTTGAGAGTTTCTATCTCTGACTTTAAGAGTTTTTAAAGAACTTACTACTTTCATGATCGCCCTATCAAATAATTATTTGTTTTGATATAATAACAATTCATTTTGGTCAAGATCTAAAACAACTTTAACAAATTTATTTAAATTTAACCCCACAACCACCCAAGCCACAATAACCATTTGGATTTTTATAAAGGTATTGTTGATGATAAGATTCAGCAAAATAAAAATCTATATTTTTTTTAATTTCAGTCGTGATTTCATTAAAACCTGCTGAAAGAAGTAAAGATTGAAATTCTGTTTTAGAACTCTTCACATCATTTAGGTTTTCAGAATTATTTACAAAAATTGCAGATCTATATTGAGTGCCAATATCATTACCTTGCCTCATACCTTGAGTTGGATCATGTCCTTCCCAAAATTCAATTAAAATAGTTTTTAAATTTAATTTTTTAGGATCATATACCACTCTAACAACTTCTGTATGACCCGTTAACCCACTACAAACTTCATCATAAGTTGGATTTTTAGTATAACCACCAGCATACCCAACTGATGTATGATAAACCCCTTCAAGTTGCCAAAAAATTTTTTCAGCACCCCAAAAACATCCCATTCCAAGTATAATTATTTCAAAATTCTTTGGAATTTCCATTAAATTACGACCGTTAATCTCGTGAAACAACTCATTTTCAATAGGATCATTTCTCCCTACTAATGCATCTGATCTATCGATGAGGTTATTTTTTTTTAAAAAAAACATTGGAAAATATTAACATAAAAAAATTAAATTTTAAAAATTAGAATAAAGCATAGCTTGACCAATCGCTAATAGCAATATAATCAAATTATTTTAAAATTAAAGGCCAAAAATATGGATGATGATATTTATGGAATTAAAAAATGGGGTGATGATATACTTGAGGTCCTAAATAATGGAAATATAGGACTTAAAAATCCATTTAATCCATCTAATCCTTCTATCGACCTAATTAGGATTATAGAAAGTCTGAATGAAAGAGGTATTAGTTGCCCAGTACTATTAAGAGTTACAGATTACTTAGCATTTAGAATAAAACAAATTAATGAGTCTTTTTTTAAAGCAATAAAAGAAGTTGGATACAAAGGTTATTATAAGGGTGTTTTTCCAGTTAAAGTTAATCAACAAGCACAAGTAATTGACAGAATAGTTGATTATGGAAAAGAATTTGATTTTGGTTTAGAAGTTGGATCTAAACCTGAATTATTAATTGCTTTAGTCCACGATCTTTCTAGTGAATCCACCATTATATGTAATGGAATTAAAGACAGAGAATTTATTAATTTGGCAATATTATCACTGAAAATTGGTTTTAAAACTATTTTAGTTTTAGAAAGTCCACGTGAACTTGATCTAATCATTGAAGTTTCTCAAGAACTCAATGTAAGACCATTACTTGGAATAAGGGTAAAATTAACAAACAAAGTTAGTGGTAATTGGTCTCAATCAAGCGGAGATCGAAGTGCATTTGGAATGTCTGTTGAACAAGTCATGAAAGTTATCAAAAAATTAAAAGTTAATAACTATCTTGATTGCTTGGTTCTACAACATTCACATCTTGGAAGCCAGATTCCTGATATCATTGAAATTAGAAAAGCAACACAAGAGGCTTGTAGATTTTACTCAGAAATGTGCAAACAAGGTGCACCACTAGAATATTTAGATCTTGGAGGTGGCTTAGGAGTGGATTATACAGGAGAACAAAAGTCTTCTCTTAACTCAATAAATTATTCATTAGATGAATACTGTATAAATATTGTTGAAACTGTCAAATATGAATTAGATCAATCAAACGTGGATCATCCTATAATTGTTACTGAATCTGGAAGGGCATGCATTGCATCAAGTTCAATGCTAATTTTTAATATTTTGGAGACAACAAACTTTGACAGCGAAAAAAAACAGGAAATTAATTCGAAAGACCATCCTTTATTGAAAAATATGATTCAAATTCCTGAATATTTAAGTTTAGAAAGAGCCCAAGAATGTTTGAACGATTTAAATTATTATAGAGAAGAAATAAGAGCTCTTTTTAGAAGTGGTCAAATAGATTTATCAAATATGGCAAAAACTGAAGAAACTTATTTATACATCATAAATAAAATTAAAACAGTACTCTCTTCAACACCAGAAATAACTGAAGAACTTCAAGATGCAATTGATAATATGGCAGATATATATCATGGCAACTTTTCTTTATTTCAAAGTCTACCAGATGTTTGGGCTATTGATCAAATTCATCCTATTGCACCACTTCAAAAACATAATAAGAGACCAAACAGAAGAGTTATTTTAAATGACATTACTTGTGATAGTGATGGTATAATAAACAAATTTGTACTGAAAGACGGTGTTTCAAACACATTACCTTTGCATGACATTAGTGATGATGAGGACTATTTTTTAGGTGTATTTTATATTGGCGCCTATCAAGAAACGTTGGGAGATCTTCATAACTTATTTGGTGATACAAACGTAGCTACAATAAAATTAAAAGAAAATGGTGGATTTCAATTATTACATGAACAAGAGGGTGATACTATTTCAGAAGTTTTAACTTATGTTGAATATGAACCTAAGAATATAATTAATAGGTTCAAACATATTGTAGAGGACGCAGTAAGAAGTAGAGACTTATCACTTTCAGAAAGAAAAAAAATAACTCAATCATTCAAGGATTCGATTTCTGGTTATACTTATTTCGAAAAATAAATAATTAGGAAATTTATGGGAGTTTGAAATGGGAAATATTTTAGTTATTGGTGCAGGTGGAGTCAGTCATGTAACAGTTCACAAAATGGCACAAAATCCTAATTATTTTAAAAATATAATTTTAGCAAGTAGATCTATCGAAAAATGCTTCCAAATTAAAAAAAGTGTAAAAAATAAGTATAATATTAACATTACGGTAGCAGAGCTAGATGCAGATAATATTGACGAAACGGTAGCATTAATTAAAAAATTTAACCCATTTTTAGTTGTAAACCTAGCTCTTCCATATCAAGATCTTAATATAATGGATGCTTGTTTGTTAACTAATAAACATTATTTAGACACTGCCAATTATGAACCTAGGGACGAAGCAAGATTTGAATATAAATGGCAATGGGATTATGATAAAAAATTTAAAGAAAAGGGTCTTATGGCTCTTTTAGGTTCAGGTTTTGATCCAGGTGTTACTAATGTTTTTACAGCTTTTACTAAAAAACATCATTTGGATAGTATTGATTTTTTAGATATTCTTGACTGCAATGATGGTGATCACGGACACCCATTTGCTACTAATTTTAATCCTGAAATTAATATTAGAGAGATTACATCTGATTCTAAGCATTGGGAAGATAATCAATGGAAGATTGGTCCAGCTCTTAAGAAAAAAGTCTCTTTTAAATTTCCTGAAATTGGAAATAAAAATATGTATTTAATGTATCATGAAGAATTGGAGAGTTTAATAAAACATTATCCTGAGATTAAAAGAGCAAGATTTTGGATGACATTCGGTGATAACTATTTAAAATATTTAGATGTTCTCCAAAAAATAGGTATGACATCTATCGACCCAGTCAATTATAATGGGACAGAAATAATTCCATTACAATTTTTAAAAAGTGTTTTACCAGATCCTGGCAGTCTTGGAGAAAAAACAAAAGGGAAAACTTGTATAGGCACAATAGTCACTGGTAAAAAAAATAATTTAGAAAAAACATATTATACATATAATATCTGCAATCATGAAGATTGCTTCAAAGAGGTCGGTAGCCAAGCAATCTCATACACTACTGGCGTTCCCGCTATGATAGGTTCATTGCTAATGTTAAAAAATAGCTGGTTCAAACCAGGAGTTTGGAACATGGAGCAATTTGATCCAGATCCATTTATGGAACTTCTCAACAAGCATGGTTTACCTACGAAAACCATACAGTTAGAAAAAAAAGTAAATTTCTAGTGGATAAAATTTTTCAAACTATGGGAGGAGACCCAAAAAATTTTAATAAACTAGATTTATATAAATTACCAAGTCCTTGCTTTGTTATAGATAAAAGAGCATTGATTGATAATTTGTTGATCTTAAATTACCTAAAATCACAAACAGGTGTTAAAATTTTATTGGCTCTAAAGGCTTTTTCTACTCCTTATTTTGGTCCCTTAATATCTGAATATTTAGATGGATGCTGCAGTTCTGGTTTATATGAAACAAAGTTAGCTAAAAAATATTTTAAAGGAGAAATTAGTACTTTTTCCCCAGCATATAAAAAAAACGAAATTAAAAAAATTGTTAACTTATCAGATCATATCGTTTTTAACTCCTCAAACCAATTGAATGATTTTTATGATATCGCAATAAAATTTAAGAATGAAATTGGTTTAAGAATTAATCCACTTTATTCTGAAATAAATAATGACAAATATAATCCTGCTAGTAACAATTCAAGATTAGGAATGCATTTAAATGATTTGGATAAAATTGATATAAACAAATTGAATGGTATTCATTTTCATACCTTATGTGAACAAAATTTCAATCCTCTGGAAAACACTTGGAATAAAATTAAAAATGATATTGTTCCCCTCTGTAAAAAATTAAATTGGCTTAATCTTGGAGGAGGTCATCATATTACCAGAAATGACTATGAAATTGATAAATTAGAAACTTTTCTAAAACAACTTGCAGACAAAACTAGCTGTCAAATTTATATTGAACCAGGAGAAGCAGTGGTATTAGATTCAGGTATTTTAGTTGGCGAAATTTTAGATAGTTTTAAACCTAGTAATGAAATCTCACCAAATATTGCTATTACAGATATTAGCGCAGTTTCTCACATGCCTGATGTAATTGAAGCACCATACAAGCCGGCATTGCTAAATGAACCTAAAGACGGATACAAAGTCTTGCTAGGTGGACCTAGCTGTTTAGCAGGTGATATCATTGGAGAGTATAATTTTAAGTCTATACCCAAAATTGGAGATAGAATAGCTATATTAGATCAAGCACATTATACAATGGTAAAAACTAGTTTTTTCAATGGAGTAAAAATACCAGCTGTAGCAATTTGGGATAGCAGTAATGATAATTTAGAAGTAATCAAAAGATTTAATTATGAAGATTTTGAAAATAAATTATCTTAATTTTAGGTAAAGAGATGAAAAATACAAAGAAAAATTTTTTAAACTCAGAACTTTCTATGGAGGAAAAAAGCAAAGAAAAAGCAAAATTTCATATCCTCCCAATACCTCTAGAAAAAACAGTTTCTTGTGGCAGAGGCACATCAAAAGGTCCTGAAGCTATACTAAAGGCGAGCAACGAATTGGAAAGATTTACTGGTAAAAGTGAACCTTGCATTAATGGTATTTTCACTCATCCTTTTTTAAATTGTAATTTTCCTATAGAAAATGTGATGCTTAATATAGAAAAGACTACAAAAGAAATTTGCAAACAAAACAAAATACCAGTAATACTTGGCGGTGAGCACAGTATTACTTTTGGTGCTGTAAATGGTGTGTTTAAAGGATTAAATTTCTCAAAATATGAAGAAATAGGGATTATACAAATTGATGCTCATGCTGATTTAAGAAAGAATTATGAAAATCAAGTGCATTCACACGCAAGTGTTATGTATCTTTTAAGCAAATCAAAATTTAAAGTAGCACAATTTGGTGTAAGAGCATTAAGCAAAGAAGAAGTAAAAAATAGAAATATTTTTGAAATATTCTATTTTGATGTTGAGGATATTAGAAATAAAAAAGAATTAAAATTACCAAAAAACTTTCCACATAACATATATATTACTTTTGATGTAGATGTATTAGATCCGTCAATAATGCCTGCTACAGGAACACCAGTACCTGATGGTCTGGGATTTAATGAAAGTCTACAATTAATAAAAAGCTTAATTGAAGGTAGAAAAGTAATTGGATTTGACGTTGTTGAGTTTTCACCAATTAAAAATTTTTTTGCATATGACTTTACAGTAGCGTCTTTGGTTTACAGGATAATGGAATTAATAGATTTAAATGACTAAAGATTGTGGTTTTGTATCCATTTTTCAGCATCAAGCGCAGCCATACAACCCATACCTGCAGCGGTAACGGCTTGCCTATAAATTTTATCAACACAATCACCTGCAGCAAAAACACCATCTAAATTAGTAATTGTTGTACCTGGTTTTTGAGCTATAATATAACCTTCATTGTCCATTTCCAGTACATCTTTAAAAGGTTTTGTTGATGGACTATGACCAATTGCAATGAAAACACCATCAATTTTAATTATCTCTGTTTTATTTTGTTTAGTTGAAATTAATTTAAGAGCATTAACCCCATTTTCATCACCTAAAATTTCATTAACCACATTATTCCAAATAATATTTATATTCTTCTTTGAAAAAAGTCTGTCTTGTAAAATCTTTTCTGATCTCAGTGCATCACGTCTATGAATTAAGTTAACTTTAGAACATATATTTGAAAGGTATAAAGCCTCCTCAACGGCTGTATTACCTCCACCAACTACTGCAACTACTTTATTTCTATAAAAAAAACCATCACAGGTTGCACAAGCAGATACACCCTTTCCATTATATTTATGTTCACTCTCTAAACCTAACCATTTTGCCTGTGCTCCAGTAGCTATGATAATTGTATGAGCTGTCAAAGATTTATTTGAGTCTAAAACAACCATCTTTTCATTCTTTTTTAAATCAATATTGACTACTGTATCATTAATTATACGGGCACCAACTTTTATTGCTTGAGATCTCATTTGTTCCATCATCCATGGACCTTGAACTACATCAGCATATCCTGGGTAATTTTCAACATCTGTGGTTATTGTAAGTTGACCACCAGGTTGGATTCCTTCAATTACTAATGGTTTCAAATTAGCCCTTGCTGCATAAATCGCAGCTGTTAACCCTGCAGCCCCTGAACCGATAATTATCACTTTTTCTTTTTGAGTTTTCATACTTAAATTCTCTGTCCTCTAAATACAATTGTTCTATTATCGTTCAAAAAAACCCTTCTTTCAGAATGAGCTTTTATAGCTCTATACAACACCCTTGATTCAATGTCCCTACCCATCAAAACTAAATCATTAGGCATCATTTCATGGTTTACCTCTTGGGTGTCTTGCTCTATTATAGGTCCTTCATCTAGATCTTCCGTAACATAATGAGCAGTTGCTCCAATAATTTTTACTCCTCTATCAAAGGCTTGATGATAGGGTTTAGCTCCTTTAAAACTCGGCAAAAAACTATGATGTATATTAATAATTCTTCCTGCATATTCGTTAGTGAATTCTTCTGATAGTACTTGCATGTAACGAGCTAATACAATTAATTCAACATCATTACTATAGACAATTTCTTTAAGTTTTTTTTCCTGATCTAATTTATTTGATTTTTCAATTGGTAAATAATGAAAAGGAATATTTGAAAAATTAGCTATATCTTCTGCTATTTTATGATTCGATACAACAGCTTTAATTTTCAAATTTAATGATTTATTCCTAACCCTAAACAATATATCATTCAAACAATGGTCAAATTTTGAAACAAGCATAATTGTATTCATAGGACATTCAATCTCAGACAAGAAAAAATTGGCTTTTAATTTCTTTGCTAACTGCTCCAAATTATTTTTTAAATCTAACAACATATTATCATTTAGTAATGTGAAACTTTGTCTGATAAAAAAGTTGCCATTTTTTTGATCCGTAAATTGCTTAGACTCAACAATATTACAATTAGATTTAGCCAGTATAGAAGAAATATTTGCAACAATCCCTATCTGATCTTTACAGGATAATTTTAATATATGAGTTTCTTTTTTATTATTCATTAATAATTAATACATTTTTTAATATTTTGAAACAATACGATATTTAATTATTTAAAAATTTATTGGAAGCTTCATAAAATTCTAATGGATTTTCTATATGTAAAAAGTGGCCTGCATTCTTAATTTCATGAAAGAAAATATTTGAAAAAAACTTTTTAAATATCTTAAAGTGTACTTCTTTAACATACTCACTCTTTCCTCCATAAATACAAAGAACTTCTTTATCAAATTTTTTTTTATTTTTTATATTAGGAAATTTTCTCAGATCATTCAAAGATTTCTTAATTGCCATTAGATTAATAGACCATTTATATTTTCCATCCAATAATTCGAGATTTTGTAATAAAAATGATCTTAAAAACTTTTGATATATAAATTTAGACAAAATTTTATCTGCTTCATTTCTATTTCTTATTAAATTTAAATTAATTTTTAATAAAGAATTTATGATTTGGTTTTCATTATTATCATAATCAATTGGTGATATATCAGCTATTATAACTTTGTTGACATATTGGGGTTTTAACAAGGCTATTACCATTGCTAATTTACCACCCATTGAATGCCCCAATAAATTAGTATTTTTTACGCCAAGATAATTGAATAAACTTATAATATCATTCATCATTAACTTGTAGGATATATTTTCTTCAAAATCATTACCTCCGTGATTTCTAAGATCTACAGTCACCACTATCTGATTTTCTTTTTTACTTAAATTTTTAGAAAAAGTTTGCCAATTTTTACCTCTTCCATAAAGACCGTGGAAAATGAATAATTTTTGGTACACCTTACCTGAAAAACAATCATTTTGTTTTTCAAATGCTATCAGTTGTCCATTTTTATAAATTTGAAAATTAACCATTATACTGATTTAAAAAATTATTAACCTAATTATTAAATTTATACCAGTTTAGTCGTAAATTAATAAATGAAAATAAAAATTCGGGAAGATTGAAATGGGCCAAGTAATCAGATTAAATTTTTGTTCGTATAATAAAGATGAAAATTTATTATATGAAAAAAAACTTATCAGAATCAGAGATGAAATTGAAGATTATCTTAAAAAAGCGTCGTCATTTGAAAAAGATGAACTAGCTGTAGCTCTAGCTTCGGGAAGATATGCTTCTATGAAACTTGCTCAATTGACGGGAAAAGAAAGTACAGTAAAATTTTTTAATGAATGTATAGAAACAACATTAAAACATAAAATTTTAGAGTAATTAAGAAATTCTAGTAATACTTCCTGAAACTTCTGCTCCTAAATCAATGGATAAAGCATTTGTTTTTAAATTGCCTTCAACCTTAGCGCTACTGGCTACATTTAAAGAATTTGCAGCAACCTCACCTTTAACCAAACCACCTAATGTAACTTTGTCAGCAATCAAATTTCCATCGAAAATACTGTTAGCTTCGAGAAGAACATCTTTAGCTCTCAACTCACCTTTAAATCTTCCAGCAACAACGACAGATGATCCAGCAGAGTCTAAGTTGCCTTCCATAACTAATTCTTCTGATATATATGTAATTTCACTCATAATTAATCCTCGTAAAAACTCTAATTATTTTTCTTCTATTTTATCTTCTTCAGTTTCGTCTGTTTCGTTAGTTTCATTGGTTTCATTGGTTTCTTCAACTTTTTCAATTTCTGCTTCGTCCCAATTATGTACCACCCTACAATTTAAAGCTGCACCTCTATCCATTTGTAGTGACTTATAATGAACTTCACCACTAATTCTTGAAGTTTCAGTTAGCCATACACTATCAGCTTGCATTTTACCTTCATACTCCCCTGCAATTACAACTAACTCTGAATCAACTGACCCAAGAAATTTTCCAGTTGATCCAATAGTAACTTTTTCAGTTGTTAAATCAGCTTCAACATATCCATTTATTTCAATAGATTTTGCATTAGATATTTTGCCAGTAAATCTTGCTCCAGATCCTAAAACCGCCTGCTTATTTGCCATCAAAAATCTCCTTTAGTTTTTATTTTTTCTTTTGCCAACTTGAGCTTCAACAACAGCCCCTTCTTCTATTGATATATTTTCATAAAAAACTTCACCGGTAATTTTACCAGTAGATTTAATTGAAATTACATCACCTGAAACTTGACCATCACATTTACCAGAGACAGTTACTACATCTGCGTCAATATTTCCTTTTAAAATACCAGTATCCTCAACCGAAAGACTATGACATTTAATAT
>CACBDG010000022.1 GCA_902537945.1 uncultured SAR116 cluster alpha proteobacterium | reverse complement strand
TGCGTTTCATTTTAATTTTATAAACACTTATTCAACACATAATCCTAGTATTTTATTCATTTATGTAGCAATATTTGATAAGAGGTAATAAATTGACTAAAGCATTTTTATTATGGTGGATCCAAGTAGTAACTGTTTCATTTTCAGCTATTCTAATCTATACATATGGTTGGTTTGAGGAATTATGGAATGCAGATCAAACAAAAATTAGTTTTATAATAATTGTAATCTTTATTGCAACTTCTGTTGCAACAGGATTTCTAAGTTTTAGATCTGATACCCAATATAAAAAACTTAGTAACTATATTTGGTTTGCTTCGGAGACAATGGTCACACTTGGCTTAATAGGAACAGTAGCGGGCTTTTTATTAATGTTGAGTTCTGCCTTTGATAATTTAGATGTAAGTAACGTTGAAAATGTTCAAAAAGTAATCTCAAATATGGCGCTTGGCATGAGTACTGCCTTATGTACAACACTTTCAGGTTTGGTTGGTAGTGTATTAACGAAAATTCAAATGGTAATTTTAGAGAATAATACAAAATATGAGTGATCCAAGATATAGATCATCATTTGGCTTCATTGACCTTTTATTCAATATGCTCATAGGCTTTGTATTTCTTTTTATGCTGGCTTTTTTATTAATAAACCCAGTTGCAAAGAAAGAGACCATAAAACCAAAAGCTGAGTATTTTATAGAACTAGAATGGGATGGAGAAAAACCATTTGACCTTGATATTTGGGTAAAAGATAATATGGGACATATTGTTAGTTTTAGAAGACCTGATGATGCTTTAATTCATTTAGAAAGAGATGATTTAGGAACTGTAAATGATACATACATTGATCAAAATGGAAAAACTGTCTACTTGAAAGAAAATCGAGAAGTAGTTGCAATAAGGACCCCTGAAGCAAGATCATATCTAGTAACAATCCATTTTTATAATGCTAGAAAATTTCCTGCTCCACTTACACATGCAACAGTAAAATTACTTAAAGTAAACCCATACAAAGAAGAGTATACAAAAAAATTATTTTTTAGTGCAGAAGGACAAGAACTTCCCGCATTTAAATTTAGAGTAGATTACAACGGTATAGTTCACGTAGATCCTACAAATGAGCTTATAATTGATGGTGAAGTCATTAGAAAGAAGAGTGGGGTATAATGATTGATTTCTCAATTAGTTCAGGTCAGTTAATGCTTATTTGGTCATTTGCAGGTGCAATATGCTGCTTACCATTTTTTACTAATAATATATGGCAAAGGTTTTTTACAGTGCCTGTAATTTTTATAGCAATTTGGCTTAGTTTTTATACAAACCACGAATTTATTGGAAGACCTATGTTTGACCGACCTCCTGAGCAATTTGTGTATGAACATCATGCGGTTGTTTATGAAAAAGGAGATAGATTTATTATTTTATGGGCTATTAAAGATGGTATAAATAAGCTGTTTAAATTTCCATATACAGAAGAAAATGAAGAAGCACTAGATCAAGCTAAAAGAAATGCAGAAAGATCTGGTGTGCCACAGATGGGTGAAATTGTAAAAGAAGATCAAGACAAAAGGTCTAGAAATAACGAATTTACTCTTAAAACTTATAGATTTCCATTTCAGAAAATGATGCCAAAATAATTATTAAGCGGCAAACTTTTGTTTTAAATATTTACTTAATATAGGCTCAACATTTTCTGCTATTTTAGTAAATGAACTTTCCCACAATTTTCTTGAATTATCAAAATCATGACCTGTAATCAAAAGTGTTCCAAAAGGTCCTACAATATCTACAAATTCAATTAATTTATCTATGACAGTAGATTGATCGCCAATTATTATTAAATCTTTAGCTTTCTTAATGGCTTCAGGTAGCTCATTTTGAACATTAATGTCTTTACTTAAAGTACCTGATGCAAGTTTTGAAACTGTATTCAAGTAAAGAAAGTATTTTGAAAAAACTCCGTTTGGATTATTAATAATTTCGTCAGCTTCTTCATTTGAATTTGTTATTAGTATGCTTCTGCCGACTCTCCATTTATCACATAATGGTTTTTTACCAGCTTTTTCAGCGCCTTCGACATAAGTTGGCCAGTGGGTGGCTATATCTTTTGCATCAATAAAATTTCCTGAAATTGGAATCCAACCTTTTTCGCCTGCAAGCTTTGCTGTCATAGAATTTGGATTTTTTAAAGAAACTGCAATTTCTGGATGTGGATTTTGATATGGTTTAACAAATTTGCCTATTCCAAGTTCAGATACAATATTTTTATTTAATGATATATCTAGAAACTCGCCTTTATAACTGTAACTTTCGTTATCTTTCCAAAACTCTAATATTGCTTCAACTGATTCAATCATAGTAATTGCACGTTTACGACCATCTTCATTACCAAATAGTTCCCAATCGCTGACCAAACCTCCAGCACCAACGCCCATAATGACTCTGCCTTTAGAGAGATGATCTAACAAACTGACTTGTCCAGCTACAACAGCAGGATGTTGTTGAGGCAATGAGATAACCCCAGATCCAAATTTAATGTTTGTAGTCTCTGATATTAATGAAGCATTAAAAATTAATGGTGAAGTAACAGGTTCAGCCGTTGAACTATAATGTTCACCCATCCAGGCTTCTTTATAATTAAGCTTATCTGCCAAAAGAACTAATTGTCTATCCTCTTCATAGGAAACCCCAAAATCTTTATCAGCAGGGTGAAGTGGCATCATAAATAATCCAAGATTCAGCAATTATATATCAACTCCAAATTTACATTTATATAATATTTAATTATGTAACTATATAAAGTAAAAAATTCAAAATTTAAGAATTACAGATCCAGTTGTTTGTCTTCCTTCTAAACTCAATTGAGCTTTTTGAATTTCGTCAATGTTAAATTCGTTTGTAATGTCGATTTCTATATTTTTTTTTAAAATCAAATCAAAAAATGTATCAGCATTCTTTTGCATTTCAACACTATCTTTGATGTATGTATTCAGCCCTCCTGTTGCAATAGAACCAGAAAATGATCTCAATAAATTAATGTTAATTGGTTCTATAGGTCCTGAGGAAACACCAAAGCTAATTATTCTACCTTTTGTAGCCAAACATTTAATTCCTTTTAAAAAAGTATCTTTACCAACAGAATCATAAATAACATCTACCCCTTTTTTTTCAGTGATTTCTATAATCTTCTCATCAAACTGATTTTCAGTGTAATTAATTACAAAATCACATCCTTTTTGTTTAGCTATTTTCTCTTTATGTGGATTGCTTACTGTACCAATTACATAAGCTCCAATATTTTTTGCCCATTGACAGAGTATTTGTCCTACTCCTCCAGCAATAGCATGAATTAAAACAGTATCTTTGGGCTTTAATTTATAAGATTGGTTTATAAGATACTGTGCTGTTAATCCTTGTAAAGTTGAAGCAGCAGCAACCTTTAGATCAACATCGTTTTTGAGTTTGATAACTCTATCATGTTTTAATATCATTAATTTTGAGTAGGATCCAAGATTCATACAATGAGTAACTTTATCTCCAATTTTGAATTTTGATACATTTTGTCCTACTTCTTTGACGATGCCGGAGGCTTCCATTCCCATAATTTGAGGTAGTGTTTTTAGTGGATAGGTACCTTTTCTTTGATTTATATCGATAAAATTTAATCCAGCATATGAGTGTTCAATTAAAACCTCATTTAAACCAGGTTTATCAATTTCATTTTCTTCAATTTTTAGAACATCTACTGAGCCAGTTTCATAGACCTTAATTACTTTTGTTTTCATTCAACACCATCATTTTTTAAATAAAAAGTTTTTTAATATCTCTATTCCACCTTCACTGCCAAATGACTCTGGATGATATTGTATACCAAAAATTGGGTAGATTTTATGAGAGATTGCCATAATTTCACATTTGGGATGAATTTGTTTTATTTCAAGTATATTGTTGTCATTATCATTTTCTTGTGAAATTCCATTTATAACAAAACAATCAGGTAAAGTTGCAGTGTCAACTACCAAAGAATGATATCGCATAATTTCAATATTTTGAGGAATTTTTTCATATATACCTTTTTCATCATGTAATAAAAACGAAATTTTTCCATGCATAGGTTCTTTTGCATGTATTATCTTGCCCCCAAAAGAATGAACTATCCCTTGCATTCCAAGGCATATTCCTAAAATAGGAATTGATTTTCCTAATTTTAGAATAATATCCTGGCAATTACCAAAATATTCTTTTTTGTCTGGAGAACCTGGGCCCGGCGATATAATTATTTTATCAGGATTAAAATTTTCTAAATTTTTTACTGAAATTTCATCATTTCTTTTTACAATTATTTCATTTTGGCCAGATAATGTTCTTTTATTTAAAATTTCACCACAATATTGATAAAGGTTAAAAGTAAAAGAGTCATAATTGTCAATTATTACAACTTTCATTTAATTTCCTTTTCTTCAAATGAAGACAGTACTGTCTTCATTGCAGCTAATTTTCTTTCTATTTCCAAATATTCTTTATCAGGATCAGAGTCATATACATTACCACCACATGTCTGGGCATAAGCTTGTTCGCCTGTAATAAAAATTGATCTAATTGGTATTGCAAATGTACAATCACCATTAAATCCAAATTGTCCTATTGCACCTCCGTAAGGTCCCCTTCCTTCTTCTTCTATTTCATTAATTATCTTCATTGCTTCAATCTTTGGAGCTCCAGACAAGGTGCCTGCCGGGAAATTTGATGCTAGTGCAGAAAACATATCTTCTTCTTCACTTATTATGCCAGCAATTTCTGATGAGATATGTTGGACGTGTGAATATTTTTTAATATCCATTAAGTTTCTAACTTTGACAGTGCCAAATTTAGCTACTCTCCCTAAATCATTTCTGTGCAAATCCACTAACATATTGTGTTCTGCAATTTCTTTTTTATCGTTTAATAACTCTCTTGCTAGTTTAAGATCTTCAAGTTTATCTTTTCCTCTTTTTGTTGTTCCAGCTAAAGGAAATGTTTCCATTTCACCATTTCTTAGTCTAAAAAGTAGTTCTGGAGATGCACCAATTATTACTTGATCACAAAATTTCATAAAGTACATATGTGGGGAAGGGTTCAAGTTTCTTAATTTTTCGTAAATTGCTGTTTGATCTCCTTTGATTTCATAATGACTTTTAAATCCAACTTCACATTGAAAAATTAATCCATTCTTTATATCTTCCTTGATTTTTAATACGGTTTTTTTATGTTGATCCTTTGTCATAGAATCGTTTAAAAACTTACACTTAATATCTAAACTTTTTTTACGTTTTTGCTTGATGATATTTTTAATTTTCTCGATTTTATTTTCTTCATAATAATAATAAAATACTTCACCAGTCATTTGATCATAAATAAGACCATCAAGAAACACTCCGAACTTGAAAGATTCAAACTTGGGATGTTTTTTGATGTTTAGGTTACTCTCAAAGTAGTTAATACTGTCATAACTTATATAACCTACTAATCCACCTGCATATTTTCTTGAAATAACATTTTGAGGAATAATATCTCTTAATTTGTAATATGGATTGTCACAAGTAATTGTGTCAGTTTCACCACTTGTAGGACAATTAATTTTTAGTTCATAATCATTTTCAGAAGATATGATATATTTTGGATCAAAACCAATTATATGATATCTAGAAATGTTACTTTCCTCTCCTAGGGATTCAAATAAGAAACAATTTACAAAATTTAATTGGATTTTTTGGAATAATTCAAAAAAATTATAATCGGTGCCTAAATTAATATATTTAGGTTTTCCATTAATATTAATTTTTTTTTGTTCTTTTTTACTTGTCATTATCCAATTTTTTTGATCTTAAAATATCTATTATGTTTGTTTTCATTTTAAAAATTTCTTCTTTTTCAAATGCTAAAGAACCTCTTGTAACCGTGGCTATTCCTACATTTAAATCTTCGGATATTTCTCTATGTTTTTTCCCTTGCATTAGCAATTGAAATATTTTTAAACGATTATCAAACTCCTTTAATTCCTTACTTGTAAAGATAGCTTTAAGTAATAACTTCATGTTATTTAAATCATTTGTGTTTACGAGTAATTTGGCGAGTAAATTTGTATTCATGTACTAGTACAATTAATTCATAATTAAATTGAATGAAAAAATATTATTATATTTAAATTTTAGATAGCTTTTAGGTTTCCAGCAGAAACTTTGCCGTCTTTGCCGTCTTCAAGTTCATATTCAATTTTTTGATCAGGTTCAAGTGTAGTCATTCCTGCAGCCTGCACTGCGCTAATATGAACAAATACGTCCTTATCTCCCCCTTCAGGTTCTATGAAACCATAACCTTTGGTGGGGTTGAACCATTTGACTGTTCCTGTTGCCATTTTTTTTCCTTCTCTTAACTCTTAATAAATAATATAAAGAGTGTCTTGTTAGTAATTATTTATTAAAAAACATGGCTTATATATTCATGAACTTAATAAATACTTAACTATATTTAAAATATCTAATTATAGCAAGATTCAAATACAGTATCTTCTTTTAATATTCTAGCTCTTGTGCTTTAATCAATGAGCTTACAACAGAATTATATGGTGTCTTGATTTTATTTTTTTCGCCCAAGGTAACTACCATCCCATTAATTGCATCAATTTCGCATAGTTTTTTTGCTTCAATATCTTGAAGCATAGAAGGTTTAGAGTGAAGGAGATTTTTGCCAAACTCTGTAATGTACTCAACTGTATTTTCGAATGTGAAATTTACTTTTTTCAAATCACCCATTTTTCTTGCTTCTAATGCACAACCTTTAGCTATGTCAAACATATATTCATTATTCATTACTTCTCCTATGGTTTTTCTGAATATTGAGCAAGAACCACTCCATGCAACATTACAAATAAACTTTTCCCATATTAATTGTTCTATATCAGCAAACGCCTTTGCATTAAAACCAGCATTACCCCATGCATTTACTAATTTTTCTAATCTTGGAGTAATTCCTCCATTCATTTCACCTATTCTAATCATACTCATGTTATTGTGATGTGCATGTCCAGGACCTTTCATTGCAGCTCCGAAACCTTGGGCAACACCTAAAAGAATATTATTTGTAGGCATATATTTAGCAATTCTTTCTCCAGCACCAAGTCCATTTTGAATAGTCAAAATTAATGAGTTTTCATTAGTAATTTTACTTAACTTTGACGCTACTGTGCCAACACCAGAAGCTTTTGTTGCAATTATAAATAATTCATACCCTTTCGCATCTTCAATATTGCTTGATACATTAATATTTCTAACAACATTGTCTCCACTAAAACCAGACACTCTTAATCCATTATTTTTTATAGCTTTTAGATGTTCTTCCCATATATCAATTACTAAAACCTCATTATTATTTTTGGAAAGAAAAGATGCATATATCGATCCCATTGCACCAGCACCAATTACTGCTATTTTCATTTTTTATACTCCTTTATTGCCTAATAAAAGTTCCGTTATTTAATTCGGTAATAGCTTGCTCAATTTCTTCGTTTGTATTCATTACAATTGGTCCGTGCCACGCAACAGGTTCTTGAATTGGATTTCCAGAAACTAAAAGAAATCTTACACCATTATTCCCTGAAAGAAGTTTTACTTCATTACCTTTATCAAAAGTAATTAAGGTCTTGTTTCCACTCATATCCCTAATTGTGTACTCGCTATTGTTTATTGATTTCTCAATTTTTATTCCTTTAGGATCAGAAGAATAATCAAATTTTGCAGCACCCTCAAAAATGTATGCAAAACAATTATCGTAAGTTGAAATAGGAAAACTCTTAATTTTGTTTGGAGGCACATAGATGTCAAAATATTGAGGGTTTGAAGCTATTTCTTTGATTATACCCTTATACCCTTTATAATCTCCAATTATAATTTTAATAATTGTTCCATCATCCTCATTAATAACTTTGATATCTCCTGATTTAATATCTTGATAATTTGGTTTTGTCATTTTAAGGCTTGAAGGTAAGTTAGCCCACAATTGAAAACCATGCATTTCACCTTTAATATTGCCTTTAGGCATTTCCTGGTGAAGTATTCCTGATCCAGCGGTCATCCATTGAACATCACCATCTGATAATTCTCCTGAGTTTCCTAAACTATCTTTGTGTTCGACAAAACCTTTTAAAATATAAGTTATGGTCTCTATTCCTCTATGAGGATGCCAAGGAAAACCCATTTGATAATCTCTAGGATCATTATTTCTGAAATCATCTAATAATAGAAATGGATCAAACTCACTTGTATTTCCAAATCCAAAAGCTCTATCCAATCTGACGCCAGCACCTTCAAGAACGGATCTTGAAATTTTTTCATTTATAATTGGTCTTATAGACATGAAATTTCCTCAAAAAAGTATAAATTAAAATTATGCTTTGTTTTTTTATTCTTGATACTTATAAATCAAAAATAAATCAAAGTGGAATTATAAATTGATTGAAGAAACATTAAATAATTTAAAACTTATAAATCAATTAGAGATTTTAATTCCTATTGCAATTCTTTCAGTTATTCTTGTAGCAATATCAAAATCTGGATTTGGAGGGGCATTAGGCTCTTTGGGTTTACCTGTGATGGTTTTAGCTTTTCCACCAAAACTTGCGATCGCAATTTTGTTACCGTTATATTTAATCACAGATATTTTTGTAGCATACACATGGAGAAAATTTCCTGTATTAAAGATCTTAAAATTGATGGTGCTTGGAGGGCTTCTAGGTCAAGTACTAGGTTGGATATGTTTTGAGCATCTTGAGGATAAATATATTTTAATTTTAATAGGTATACTTGCTTTAATTACGTCAATTAGATATTTTAAGGGTATTTTTATTCAAAATAAGACAATTAAAAAAATAGAAAATATCAAATCTTCATTATCAAGAGCAATTGGTTGGTGTGGTTTTTCAGGTTTTTCAAGTTTTGTGGCATTAACAGGAGGTATTCCAGCTCAAATTTTTTTATTACCAATGGGGCTTGAAAGACAATTATTTGTGGGGACTATGAGTTTTTATTTTTTAATAATTAATTTTGCAAAATTACCTTTTTTCTTTGACCTTCAACTATTTACTTCTACAAGTATAATGTTGAGTATTTTGGTTTTGCCAATATTACCCATTGGTATTTATTTAGGTAAGTGGTTGAATAAAAAATTATCTGACAGATTATTTTATCATATTAGCCATTCTGCTCTTTTCTTATGTGGTTTAAATTTAATAAGTCAACAAATTTTATAGAGGTATAATTATGGAAAGTGAAATTTTTAAAAAAGGTATTGCGAAAAGAAGAAAAGTCCTAGGTGATGGGTATGTTGATAAGGCTCTTGCCTCAGCTGACGAGTTGGGTGCTGAAATGCAAAAATTAGTTACTGAGTATGCATGGGGAGAAATATGGAATAAGGAAAATTTATCAGACAGAGATAGATCTCTAGTGAATTTAGGTATGATTGCTGCTTTAAATAGATCACATGAATTTAAACTACACGTCAGAGGTGCTATAAATAATGGACTTACAAGATTGCAAATAAGAGATGTAGTGCTACAGATTACAATTTATTGTGGAGCACCTGCAGGTTTGGAATCTTTGAGATTAATTAGAGAAGTTTTTCAAGAGATAGATGACGAGTAATAATTTAATTATATCTAGTTGAGGCTCAAATTATATGAAATAAATTTTAACTAAGGTATAATTATGGACCTAAAAGAAAATAAAAATGATATAGAAATTGAAGATGTTTATAAAACGGAAACAAACTTTAGAAGTTTATATGGGCTAACTCCTGAAGTTGAAAACGCTATTTCAATTTCAATAGAAAACAATAACAAGCAAGAATTAGTAAAATTAATTTCTCCACTTCATCCAGCCGATCAAGCTGATATGCTTGAAAGATTAAATGGTGAAGAATTAGTTACGGCTATATCTCTTTTAGGAAAAGCACTGGATCCCGAAGTTTTAGTTTATCTTGATCAAAATGTTCAGGAAAAGGTTATTGATATAATTGGGCCAAGAGCTCTTGCACGGGCTATACCTGTTTTACATTCTGATGATGCAGTTGATATTCTTCAAGAGCTTGAAGAAGAAGAAAGAAAGGTAGTTATTAAACAACTCCCTAAAGCTGACAGAATACTGGTTGAGGAAGCTCTTTCATTTCCTGAAGAATCGGCTGGAAGATTAATGCAAAGAGAATTTCTTGCATTTCCTAGTAACTGGACTGTTGGTCAGACTATCGATCATATGAGAGCGAAGCCTCAAGAAGAAGAAGATAGTTTTTATTCAATCTATGTAGTTGATCCTGCTCATAGATTATTAGGTGTAATATCATTATCTAAATTATTATCAGCAAAAAGACCTGTAAGATTAAAAGATTTGATGGCAACTAGCCCAAGAAGTGTAAATGTTCAAACTGATCAAGAAGAAGTTGCATTGTTATTTCAACAATATGGACTAGTTGATATGCCTGTTATTGACAATATAAACAGACTTCTTGGTGTGATTATAGTGGATGATATTGTAGATGTGATTAATGAAGAAGCCGAAGAAGACCTTCAAGGTTTGACAGGAGTAAGCGACTTGTCAATAAGTTCTTCATTTATTGAAACCGTAAAAGGTCGTTTTTCATGGTTAATACTTAATATGCTTACAGCAATTCTTGCCTCTTCTGTTATAGGATTGTTTCAAGAAGAAATTGAAAAGTTGGTTGCTTTAGCAGTTCTAATGCCAATAGTAGCTTCTATGGGAGGTAACGCAGGTACTCAAACTGTCACTGTAGCTGTTAGAGCATTGGCAACAAGACAATTAAATTATACTAATTTGCAAAAATTTGTTCTCAAAGAAACTTGGGTAGGTCTATTAAACGGGTTATTATTTGCCTTATTGTCTGCTCTGTTGGCTTATGTATGGTTTGATGATAAATTAATAGCTATTATTATGGGTTTAGCTATGGTAGCTAATTTACTCTTTGCAGGTATTCTAGGAACCCTTATTCCACTTACATTAGAGAAGTTTAAAATAGATCCAGCAATATCAAGTTCTGTTTTTTTAACAACCGCTACAGATGTAATTGGTTTTTTTACCTTTTTAGGTCTTTCTGCTATAGTTATTTTATAATTGGGTTAAGTCATTGTCTTATAATTTAAAAAAAATTGCAGTTGGGATAAAATCAATCGAAAGATTAAAAATAAGACAACAGATGCTATTTGAAAATTATGGTGCTATTATACATTCAACAAGAAACATGCCTAAACAAAAAGCAGATCTAATCAAAACAGGTTCAATGTATTGGATTATTCAAAGAAACGTTTTGGTTAGACAAAAAATTTTGGATATAACATCAGTTATTAGAAGTGATGGTAGTAAAGGTTGTGAAATAATATTAGATAAAGATCTGATAAAAGTAATACCAACACCGATGAGACCATTTCAGGGATGGAGATATTATATGAAAGAAGATATTCCACCTGATTTAAATACCAATGAAGATGGAAGCGAAGAAATACCAGATGAGGTAAATTCTGAATTAATAAAATTAGGATTATATTAACTTATAATATAAATGATTAAAAATTTTTTTAAATTCATCTAACTATTGAATATCAATTAGGAAAATGAAAGTGTTATTTAAAATATTAAATTTTAAAACAATCATGTTTTTCTTGGTTTTAGGAATAAGTATATTTTTATATAAATACTTAGTCTCAACTAAACCCGAAGCAAAGCCATCAACAGTAGAAGAAAAAACCTTTTACGTAAATGTTATTAGTCCAAAAAGAAATAATTATTCTCCAACTTCAGACGCGTATGGTAAAATAATATCATCAAGAAGTGGAGATCTTCGATTTGGAGTGTCAGGTAGAGTTAATTTTATCTCGGATAAACTCCTCAATGGGTCCTATGTCACTAACGGAGAGATATTAGCAAAACTAGACCAAAGAAGATTTTTACTAGAAATTGAAAAACTGACATCAGAAACAAAAGAATTAGCTGAACAACTTGGTATTAGAAAGAGACAGGTAAATAGATATAAAACAATGTTAAAAAACAATGTTGTTTCTCAAAATAAATATGATAACGAATTAATTCTTCTTTCAAAAAATAGATCTGACTATGTTAGAGCAAAGACTATGTTAGAAAGAGCAAAAGAAGACTTGTCAGATACTGTTTTGAAATCTCATTTTAATGGTCGATTGTTTAATGTTAAAATAAATCAAGGTCAATTTTTAAATAGTAATGAAAAAATAGCTAATATATTTTCTACTGAAAATTTAGAAGTTGAGTTTGTTGTGCCTTCAAAGATCTATTCCAATTCTAATGATCTAATCGGAAAATCAATTGATGTTTTATGGAAAGGTGGAACTACATCTTTGAAAACCATGAAAGGAATAATTGAAAGATCAGACGGAAAAACAAATGAAGAAGAGGGTGGTGGAAAGCTATTTGCTAGCATTAATAAATTTGAAAAAAAAGAAAATTATATCCCTTTAGGTACATTTGTAAGGGTAGACTATCCTGTTGGTGATTTTAAAAATGTTTTAAAGTTACCAGAGTCATCTTTGTATACTGATAAAGTTTATATTGTTGAAAACGGCATTGCTAAGCCAAAAAAAATAAAGCTTATTTACAAAGGATCTGGATATATTTTAGTTGATGGAAATTTGTCTGAAAATGATTATATCATTACTACAAGAATTCCAGAAAATTTCAATAATCAAAAAATAAAAATATTAAATTAAATTAAAGTATTTTCTAATTAGGATAAAGTTTTGGTAAGGTTTAAAGAGTCAAATTTTTTAAAATTTTTTGTAGAACATCGAACATCCGCAAACATTATCATGTTATTAATGATAATTATAGGTTTGTTATCAATAGGTAAACTTAACAAACAATTTTTTCCTGATTTTGATGTGGAAGTTGTAGCTGTAACAATTGATTGGCCAGGTGCCACTGCCGAAGAAATTGACAAAAATATTATCCAATTATTAGAGCCAGAACTGAGACCAATTTCTGGTGTTAAAAAGGTATCATCCAAATCTGTTGAGGGCCTTGGTCGTACACAAGTTGAGTTTCAATATGGTTATGATATGCAAAAAGGAAGAACAGATATTGAAACGGCTGTATCAAGAATAAATTTTCCTGAAAAGTCCAAAAAACCTAGAATTATTGTTGGAGAATTTTTTGACACAGTAACTAGAATTGTATTATCTGGCGAAGTTTCATTATCAGAACTGAGAATAAAGTCAAAAAATCTAAAAGAGTTACTTTTAAATTCAGGTGTTGATAAAGTTGATATATTAGGTCTTCCTAAAGAAGAAATTTTAATAGAAATACCCCAATTAGAAACAGCAAAACTTAAATTATCTTTTAATCAAATTGCTAATTTAATAAAATCTGAAACACAAGATGTTTCTGGTGGGAGTTACGCTGATGGTTCATTAAGAGTTAGAACAGAAGGCGAAAAAAGACTAGTTGATTCTTTTAAAAAATTAGAATTAAAGAGCTCTAGCTCTGGTGGTAGGGTTTTACTCGAAGACTTAGCGAAGATAACTTATAGTATTGAAAAAGGTAGTATTTTAAAAGTTGTAGATGGAAATCCTGCAGTAGAGTTGTGGGTAAGAAGAAGTAAAACGAGTGATGCTATAGAGGTTTCAAAAAATGTAGAAAATGTAATTTCTAGTTCTCAAAGTTCAGTTGGTAACAATGTAAAAATTGAAACTTACAATACAGCTGCTGAACTTATTCAAGAAAGGATTTCTTTACTAGTCAAAAATGGGTTAAGTGGTCTTTGTATAGTTTTAGCTGTACTTTTCCTATTCTTAAGTCGTAATACTGCAATATGGGTTGCTTTAGGTATTCCAATTGCATTTCTAGCTACATTTGCAGTTATGTTAGTAACTGGGCAATCAATAAACATGATATCATTATTTGGTTTAATAATGGCTCTTGGCATAGTAGTCGATGATGCTATTGTTGTAGGTGAACACACCTCATATTTGAAAACTAAAAGAAAACTTGATAGCTCACAAGCTCCTGTAGTAGCTGCATCAAGGATGTCAATGCCGGTAATTTCAGCAATGCTCACCACAGTTGCTGCATTTATCCCTCTATTTATGGTTAAAGGTGTTATTGGTGAAATAATTGCTGCTATCCCTTGGGTGGTTTGCGCTGTTTTAGTTGCTAGCTTAATTGAGTGTTTTTTAGTTTTACCGGCTCATCTAGCTCACTTTGATAATAAAAATAAATTACCAGGTAAATTTAGATCATGGTTTGATAATAAATTTATCTATTTCCAAGAGGGCTTGTTTAGAAAATTTGTTAAATTAACGTTTAATTATAGATATGTAACATTCATGGTTGCTATTGGTATGTTTATAGTATCAGTGGGAATGATGTCAGGAGGAAGAGTGCTTTTTAGCTTCTTTCCAACTCCTGAAGCAGATATCATAATTGCAAATTTTAAAATGTATTCTGGAACAAAAAAAACTAATACCCTAGAAATGCTTAATAATATTGAAATTGGTTTAGAAAAAACATCAAAGCAGTTTTCGTATTCAAAAAACCTAGTGAAATTTAAAATGTCTACAATCGGAGACAGGACTTCTTTTTCAAATGATGCTGGGCCAAGTCCTATTGGAAGTGACTTACTTGGATCTATGGTTGTTGAATTAAAAACTGCAGATAAAAGAAAAGTTAGAACAAAAGAATTTATTAAGGCATGGAAAGATAATATTCAATCTGTTGCTGGACTCGATCAGTTAACTATTAGAGCACCTAGTGGGGGGCCTCCAGGAAGAGATCTTGATGTTAGGTTTCAAGGAGAAAAATTAGAAAACTTGAAGAAGGCATCTGATGAGTTAATTCAAATTGCTAGAACAATTCCTGGAGTAACATCATTAAGTGATAATCTTGAATTTGGTGTACAAGAGAGAATTTTAAGCTTAAATAACAAAGGACAGTCGTTAGGTTTGTCAATTTCAGAAATAGGGGAACAAGTTAGATCTGCAATTAATGGGGTTATTATATCTGAGTTTCCAAAGGCTGACGAAGAAGTTGCAGTTCGCTTGAAATTAATAAAAAACGAAAAACAAACTGACATGATTAATGATTTAAGAATTATAACTAATATTGGCACTAGTTTTAAACTTGAAGAAATAATTACAATAAGCGAAGAAATCCCATTTGCTTCTATTAATAGAAAAAATGGTTTTCGTGAAGTGACAATTTCAGGTGATCTATTTCCTCAACTTATGAATACTTCTCAAGCTAGACAGTTTCTTTTGCAGAATGGATTGCCTGAAATTGCTAAGAAATATAATTTGAATTATAGGTTTGATGGTAAGGATTTAGAGCAGAAAGAAACTTTTGCTGATATGAAAATTGGGTCAATTGTTGGACTAATGTTAATCTATTTTATATTAGCCTGGGTTTTTAAATCTTGGTCAAGACCATTAACAATAATGATAATGATACCGTTTGCTTTTATTGGTGCGGTTTTAGGTCATTATATATTAGGTTTAACAATGTCAATTTTGTCTATGTTCGCTCTTCTAGCCTTAGCAGGTATAGTAGTAAATAACTCAATTATTTTAGTATCCACTATAGAAAGAAGATTTGATGATCTGCTTAATAACACTGAAAATAGTATAAATGATCAAAATATTATCAACGAAGCAATAATTTCAGGTGTTGTAGATAGACTTAGACCTGTTTTACTAACTTCTTTAACGACTATTGGCGGATTGTCAGCGCTAATGTTTGAAAAATCTCTACAAGCACAATTTTTAATACCTATGGCTGCTACAATTGTCTTTGGTCTTGGTGTTACAGCTTTTCTTGTACTGATAATAGTCCCTTCAATGATGGGAATAAACAATGATTTGTCAAATTTTATAAAAAATTTAAAAGAAGGAAATAGATGATTAATAATTACACAATTTCTAGTACTGAAAAATTTCAAATTTCAGACATAAATTTCAATAAAGATGGTTTGGTACCCGTAATATCTCAGTGCGTTCATACTGGTGTCATTTTAATGATGGCTTGGATGAACGAAGAAGCTTTAAAAAAAACAATTAATACAAATGATATGCATTACTTCTCTCGTTCGAGGCAAAAGCTTTGGCAAAAAGGTGAAACTAGTGGGCATTTTCAAAAACTTCATGAGCTAAGATTAGATTGTGACAATGACACAATACTTGCCTTAATAGAGCAAACTGGTTCTGCTTGTCATACAGGAGCAAAAAGCTGTTTTTTTAAATCTACAAAAGATATTCATAATGATTAATAAAAATAATTCTGGTTCATTTGGAAGCTCCAGAGGATTATTAAACAAAATTAAAAAAGATAAAAAAAGAAAATCTTCTAGTACTAGGTGGATAGGTCGACAGCTTAATGATCCATATGTCTTAGAGACACAAAAAAGAGGATATAAATCAAGAGCTGCTTTTAAACTTTTACAAATAAATGATAAATTTAATTTTTTACTTCCTGGACTGTCAGTAATTGACTTAGGATGTGCCCCAGGTGGTTGGCTACAAATAGCATCTGAAAAAGTTTCTTCAATTATAGGTAATGAAAAAGTTATTGGAGTAGATATTTTGAAAACAGATGATATCGCTGGATGTAAATCTATAATTGGAGATATCAATGATAAAGCAGTTGGTGATCATTTAATTGAATTATTGGGACAGAAGCCAGATGTTGTTTTGTCTGATATGGCGGCAAATACAACAGGTCATAGACAAACTGATCATATAAGAACTACTCATCTTTTAGAAATTGCTTTAGACTTTTCAATTGAGAATTTAAATAGGAATGGAGTTTTTTTAGCTAAGTGTTTTAAAGGAGGAACAGAAAAGGAAGCCTTAGATTTAATGCAAAAAAACTTTTCTAAAGTACATCACGTCAAACCTGATGCAAGCCGAAAAGAATCAGTTGAAGGATATGTTATTGCTTTAGGTTTTAAAGGAATATAAATTCAAAGAATTAAACTTTGCAAAATTTACCATAGATCCTATATAAAACTTTATGATATTAATTTTTAATCAAGTACCGAGTAAAAATAATGATAATTGAAGAATCTTACACTTTCGACGATGTGTTACTTCAACCTGCGTATAGTAAAATTGGACCAACAGATGCTGATGTGAGTTCATTTATTGCCAAAGATATCAAGTTAAATATACCTCTATTATCTGCGGCAATGGACACCGTTACTGAACATAGATTAGCTATTACTATGGCCCAACTAGGTGGAATAGGGGTTTTACATAAAAACTTTTCAATTAAAGAGCAGGCGTCAGAAGTAAAAAAAGTAAAAAAATTTGAAGCAGGAATGGTAGTGAATCCAGTAACAATAAAGCCTGATCAGTCCCTCGGAGATGCTTTCAAACTAATGGAAAAAAACAAAATAAGTGGAATACCAGTCGTTGAAGGTCTTAAAAATAAATTAGTCGGTATTCTTACAAACCGAGACGTTAGATTTGCAAATGATTTAAATCAAACAGTTTCTGCGCTTATGACTAAAAATGTAATAACTGTTAAAGAAAGTGTAAGCAAAGAAGAGGCTAGAAAACTTTTACATCAACATCGCATTGAAAAATTAGTGGTTGTTGATGAAGATGGATTCTGTGTTGGATTAATAACTGTTAAAGATATGGAAAAATCTCAAAACCACCCTAATGCATGTAAAGATGAACAAGGACGATTAAGAGTCGCAGCTGCTACTGGTGTTGGAAAAGACGGACTTTCAAGGGCAGAAGCTTTAATTGATGCAGGAGTTGATGTTTTGATTGTTGATACCGCACATGGTCATAGTAAAATGGTTTTAGATTCTGTCTCAAAAATTTCCAAGATGTCAAAAGAAGTAGCTTTAATCGGTGGAAACGTTGCAACTGGAGATGCAACAAAAGCTCTTATAGACGCTGGAGCAAATGGCATAAAGGTAGGAATTGGACCTGGTTCAATATGTACTACAAGAATGGTTGCTGGAGTTGGCGTTCCTCAATTATCTGCAATTATTGATTGTGTAGAAGTTGCAAACAAATTCTCAGTTCCAATTATTGCAGATGGAGGTATTAAATATTCGGGAGATATAGCAAAGGCCATAGCAGGAGGATCTAGTGCCGTTATGGTGGGTTCTCTTCTTGCAGGAACTGATGAAACTCCTGGAGAGGTGTTTTTATTTCAAGGTAGATCTTATAAGTCATATAGAGGTATGGGTAGTTTAGGTGCAATGGCAAGAGGCTCTGCTGATAGATATTTTCAGGCAGAAATAGAAAATCTTAAACTTGTGCCTGAAGGTATCGAAGGACAGGTTCCATATAAAGGACCTACTGAAAATGTAATTCATCAATTAGTTGGTGGTCTGAAATCAGCAATGGGCTACACTGGGAATAAAGACATTAATCAAATGCAAAAAAATTGTAAATTTAAAAAAATTAGTAATGCTGGGCTCAAAGAAAGTCATGTCCACGATGTTACTATAACTCGTGAAGCACCTAATTATCGACCGTCTTAATGTTAGATTCTGATAGAGTTTCATGTGTATTAGAGCTATTAAAATCTTTTGATCATAAATCTAAAATTGCTAGTAAATTAATTCAAAATTATTTCAGATCTAATAAAAATATAGGATCAAAAGATAGGAAATTTATTTCCAATTGTTTTTGGAACATAATCAAACATCGTAATAAGATTAATTGGCATTTAACAAACCATAATCTTAAAGTAACTTTTGAAAGACAAATAATTTTAGAATTATTTTTTTTAAATGTTGATTATAAAAATGATTTACCAAAAATTAAAAATTTTTTTTTCTTGAATAATAAATTAAATAAAAATTTTAAAGATGATAATTTACAATTTTTAGAAAATTTGAATTTCGAAAAATTTATTAACAGTGAAATGCCAGCATGTGTGTTCTATGAATTGCCAGATTTTTTATTAGAGAGTATAAAAAGAAATTTTAAACTTGATTGGGAAAATGTTGCTTTATCTCTAAACGAAGAAGCTTTTGTTGATCTACGTGTCAATATGCTAAAAAATAAAACCAGAGATGATATTTTAAATTCATTAAAAGAAATTGATGTACAATGCAAAATTAGTAAATATTCTCCACTAGGCATAAGACTTCTAAAACGATTTCCCATAAATGGAAATAAACTCTTTAAGTCTGGTAATATAGAAATTCAAGGTGAAGCTTCTCAATTATCAGCTATCCTACTAGGTGCAAAGCCTGGTATGCAGGTTGCTGATATATGTTCAGGAGCTGGAGGTAAATCTCTTATATTGGCAGATTTAATGCAAAATAAAGGAAGAATTTTATCTTTAGATATAAATAAAAAAAGATTAAAGCAGGCAAATTTTCGACTAAAGAGAGCAGGAGTTCGAAATGTTGAGACACGTTTGGTTGATATGAACTGGGATACAAAAGGTTTAGAAGAAAAATTTGACTTAGTTCTTATAGATGCTCCGTGTTCTGGAATTGGAACATGGTCGAGAAGCCCTGACTCAAGATTTAGCTTTAATAAAAAAAAGTTGATTGAACTAATAAATATTCAATCGGAGTTATTATTAAAAGGTTCAATGATGGTTGCTCCAGGGGGTAAGTTAGCATATGTAACTTGTTCAATTTTGCCTGAAGAGGGAATTGATCAAATTACAAAATTTAAAAAATTAGTTAACAGTGATTTTTTTGAAATTGACATGATTGATATGTGGAATGATAATTTATCTTTAACTAATACTTTTCAATATCCATTTGATAATGATAAAAAAAGTATAACTATTAACCCTGCTATTCACAAAATGGATGGTTTTTTTGTCTCAATGTTTCAAAGAAAAAAATAAAATAGGCGATTTATTGAGAGAAAGTTAATTTATGGAAAATGAATTTGTTTTAATTATTGATTTTGGTAGCCAAGTTACCCAGTTAATTGCAAGACGTTTAAGGGAATTAAATGTATATTGTGAAATACACCCATTTCATAAAGTAAATGATAATTTTTTGCAAAAATTTAAACCTAAAGCAATCATTCTATCCGGCGGTCCTGCAAGTGTTTTAAGTGATAATGCTCCTAAACCACCTTCAAGTATTTATGATTTAGATACTCCTATTTTGGGAATTTGTTATGGACAACAAGTAATGATGAAAATGTTAGGTGGATCAGTTATTTCTGGGTCTGGAACATCAGAATTTGGTAAGTCTTTCGTAAGTATAAATAACAAAAGGAAAAATATTAAACTCCTCGACGGTTTGTTTTTGAATGATGGAAAAGAAGAAGTTTGGATGTCTCATGGTGATCACGTAGCAAGTATACCAAAAGATTTTGAGGTTTATGGTTGTTCAGAAAATGCTCCTTTTGCAATAATTGGAAATACAAAAAAACATTTCTATGGAGTTCAGTTCCATCCAGAAGTTTTTCATACATTAAATGGCAAAATATTAATCAAAAATTTTCTTAAATTATCAAGTTTTTCTTTTAATTGGAGCATGCAATATTATCTCCAACAATCAGTGGAAGAAATAAAAAAGAAAGTAGGAAGAAAAAAAGTAATTTGTGCATTATCAGGCGGTGTAGATAGTTCGGTAACTGCGATACTTATAAATAAGGCAATTGGTCCACAATTAACATGCATTTATGTAAATAATGGTTTGATGAGGAAAAACGAAAGTGAAGAAGTTTTAAAGTTATATAGGGAGCATTATAAATTAAATTTAATAGAGGCAAATGAAAAGAACCTTTTTCTTTCTAGTTTAAAAGGTATAAAAGATCCCGAAAAAAAACGAAAAATAATTGGCAAGTTATTTATTCAGGTATTTGAAAAGTACGCGTCAAAGATTGGTGATGTAAGTTTTCTTGCACAGGGAACTTTATATCCTGATGTTATCGAAAGCGTTAGTTTTTCTGGGGGCCCATCAGAAACTATAAAATCACACCATAATGTTGGGGGTTTACCGAAAAAAATGAATTTAGATTTAATTGAACCTCTTAGAGAATTATTCAAAGATGAAGTAAGATCATTGGGAAAGGAACTGGGTATACCCAATAATTTTATAGAAAGACATCCATTTCCTGGCCCAGGGCTAGCAATAAGATGTCCAGGTGAAATTACAGATGAAAAATTGAATATTTTAAGAAATGCAGATTCAATTTACATTCAACAGATAAAAAAACATGGACTATACAATAAAATTTGGCAGGCATTTGCAGTCATTTTACCGGTAAAAACTGTTGGAGTAATGGGTGATACAAGAACATATGATTATGTATGTGCATTAAGAGCCGTTACATCATTAGATGGTATGACTGCAGATTATTATCCATTTACACATGAGTTTTTGAGTGAAACCGCTACAGCTATAATTAATAATGTTAGAGGAATAAACAGAGTAACTTATGATATAACTTCAAAACCACCTGGAACTATTGAGTGGGAGTAGCACCTGTTTTCTAAAGCATTGTTTTTATTGTGTTTTTTCAATTTTTGTAGTTACAAAGTAGTTACAAAGTAAAAATAAAAACAAGTATTATCAATGACTTATGATCTATGTTAAGTTGGGTGTGAATAGATACGAATGATTAATTAATTGAGGAGGATGCAAATGAACGTTCAGCAAACAAATGGCTTAACTATCGTCCCTCTGGCCGTCAGTGGCTTTGGCGCCACCATAATTGGATTGGCACCAGACAACATTACCACGGCACAGAAAAAGATCGTCCGAGAGGCCTATGAACGCCATCATGGCTTGCTATGTTTTGAATTTGAGAATTTACTATTGGCTGATGATTTACATACTTTGACGGGAATTTTCGGAGATAATGAATTTGCCCCTGGCTTGATTAACGGGATTGGCAAAAAGGCTATAGATGGCGAAGAAAATATTACCATAGACGACCAAGTCGCTGCTCTGCGCAATAAGGGTCGTGATCCCTACCTTGCATTTATTGGGAATGTTGATCCTAACACTTTAAAGGTTAAGCCAACCGATCAAAAGTTTTATGGCGAATGGGAGTGGCACACCGACATGTCCTACATTCAGGTACCACCTACCTTCAGTTTGCTGCACGCTAGGATCGTACCACCAACTGGTGGCAACACTGGGTTTTGTAGCCAAGTTATGGCAGCCGCCTCTCTGCCTGACGATTTACGCAGTGAGATTTCTACTCTAAACATCAAGCATGATTCAACATATACTAGTAGCGGTTCACTTCGTCCTGGAATGAGTGTACCTGCCTCGCCAATCGAAGCTCCTGGTCATGTACATCCAGTATTACGTGCCACACCATGTGGTCCAGCATTGTTCTTGGGTCGGCGAACTAACGCCTATGTTGTTGGTCTACCTCTTGATGAAAGCGAAGACTTACTCAATCGGTTATGGTCACATGCCACCCAAAAGAGGTTCCAGTATCACCATAATTGGCGGGTTGGTCAAGTAGTCGCGTGGGACAATCGAATGATGTTGCATATGCGTCATCCTGTTGACGAAACTGCTGCCAGATTTATGTGGCGCACTCAAACAAAAGGTGAGGCAGTCCAAGCAGTTACCGCCTAACCGTTTATATGGGCTTATAATTTTGTTGATAATTTATATTTAGTTGAACTATATTCATAAAAATTGAAGTTGTAGAGTGATTTCAAACTTTAATAATTTTAAAAATAATATTTTTAATTTTTTGCTAGCTAACTGCTTGAAGTAATAATTTAATTTTTTTGATAAAAATGTTTTTATAAATGTGCTGAAATAATTGTAATACTAGTCGTAAATATTGATAGTTGTTTCAAAAATTGCTAACTTTAAATATTACAAATTATATGGAGTTCTCTGATGACTGAACAGATGGATAATGTAGAGGGTTGTTGTAAAGACACTTGTTGTGCCAATGGTTGTTGCACTTATGGTTGTAATAACGGAGATTGTAGTACCAGTTGTTGTAGTGATGGATGTTGTGCCGAATTAGATGATTGCTGCTCAAAGTAAATAAATTTTTTAGAAATTTGGTAATTTTTCATAAACAGAGTCAATGGTTTCTTATAGTAATTTAGTATCTTATATATTTAATTATTATGAGTAATTTTTTAATTAAAATAACTTTACCTAAAGTATTCAAGTTTTGACATTTTAGTATGCGATTTTGGAATTACAAATCTGAAGAATTCTACAATTTATATTTACAAATTTTTGATAGTAATTTTTCAATAGAAAAGAAAAAAGTTGTTCTTAAAGCACTTTTTTCTGGAGAATATTGTTTGATGAGAATAACAAGTATTTCAAAACAATGTTATGAGGAATATAAAAAAAATAATTTTAAAAAAGTAACTAAATTTAAAAGAGCTAACAAAAGGTTTATTAGATATCAATTTGTTACATTCAACGAAACTCTAAAAGAAATTCTTGATCGTAAATTTGAAATAAAAGATTTTTGGAAAATTATTGATGAAAATGAAAAAACTCACCTCATTACTAAAGGAGAAAGAGATAAAGAAGAATATTCATATATTAATATTCCAATAGAAGGGGGTTATTTTCTTAATAAAACAGTTGGTTTTGAATATGGGAAAAAAGAACAGTTATATCTTAAATATATTAGTAAACAAAGAATAAGGTGGAAAAAAAAGAAGTTTGAATCAAAAGAATTGAATACTATTTCAAAAGATTAGTTTTTTGTAAGAGAATATAAGATTATGAAACTTAAGGGTACAAAATTTCAAAAACAAGTTTGGGAAGAAATAAAAAAAATTCCTAGAGGAAGTGTTAAAACCTATAAAGAAATTGCTTGTATTTTAGGTAAGCCTAATTCATCTAGAGCTGTTGCAAATGCATGTGCACAGAATCCGTTAATTATTAAAATACCGTGTCATAGAGTAATTAGATCTGACGGTTTTCTTGGTGGGTATAGTGGAAAAGGTGGTGTTGAAAAGAAAAAACAACTATTAATTAAAGAAGGTTTTTATGAATTTAAAACTATTTAAATAAAGTCGTATATAATTTAAATTTCAATAAACGGATATAAAAAATGAATGAAAGTTTAGACTTAAGGAATAGGATACTCAAAATGAGAGAAAGTAACAATCTTGTCGTTACTAAAACAAATTCTTTAAATAATGATCTAATGACAAAATTTGAAAGTAGCATTAAAGATGATAATTCAAAACAAATTAAACATGATAAAAATATTATAGATGAAAAAAATAAACAAATAATATCAAAGCCTCTAAAAAGTGACTATGATAACTTAACTCACTATAAAGATAAATCTGGGAACAAAACCTCTAAAATCACTTTAAATGATAATGAGGCTCAGTTCTTAATGCTTGCAAATAAATTTAATGAAGCTGTTGAAGTGATATTAGAGTTATCTCAAAAAGTTGAAAAACTTGAAAGAAATGCTAGCCAAAATACTCAAAAG
>CACBDG010000021.1 GCA_902537945.1 uncultured SAR116 cluster alpha proteobacterium | reverse complement strand
TTTAAATCCAAGTATTTATCAAAAAGATGCAAACAAAATTGTAAATGTTTTTTTTGATACAATAAGTAAAGCACTATCAAAAAATGAGCGAGTTGAGTTGCGAGGTTTTGGTGTTTTTGACGTAAAAAAAAGGGAAGCTCGTATCGCTAGAAACCCTAAAAATGGTAATGCCGTTGCTGTTCCAGCAAAATATGTCCCCTTCTTCAGAATGGGCAAAGATATGAAAGACCGTTTAAATAAATAATCTTATTGTCAATTTCTAATTCCTTGAAAAAATGTTATTTTTTAAAAAATGAACAATAAATTTGAAATCAAAGTTTGTGGAATAAATGATGAAATCTCAATGAAAACAGCTGTTAAATGTAAGGTTGATTACATAGGATTTGTTTTCTACAATAGCTCTCCAAGAAACATTTCATTTGATTCATCAAGAAAATTACTTCAATCAAGAAACAAAATCTCAAGAATAGTTGCACTTACAGTTAATCCCAATGATAATTTTTTATTTGAAATAAAAAAAATTGTTAAACCTGACTATATTCAACTTCATGGAGATGAAAACCCCTACAGATGTGTAGATATTAAAAATAAAATAAATGTCCCTATTATAAAAGGAATAAATGTTAAAAATAGACGTGATCTTATTAAATCAACCACAGAATTTGAAGATGTATGTGATATCCTACTGTTAGATGCACCATCAGAAGCTTTACCAGGCGGTAATGGCAAACAATTTGACTGGAATCTTCTTAAAAATTATAAATCGAAAAAGAAATGGATGCTTGCAGGTGGATTAAACATAGATAATATTGAAAAAGCTGTTGATATTACTAAAGCTCCAGCAATAGATATATCTTCTGGCCTAGAAATTAGAAAAGGTGTAAAAGATCCTAAATTAATAAAAAATTTTTTAATTAAATGTAAAAATTTTTAATGGTTACGTTATGTCAAAATTGAATCTAAATAGCTTGAAATCTGGGCCAGATGCATATGGTAAATTTGGCATTCATGGCGGAAGATTTGTTGCAGAAACTCTCATGCCATTAATATTGGATGTAGAGAATGCATACGAACAAGCAATAAAAGATCAATCCTTCATAAATGAATTAGATAAGTATAGAAGAGATTATATTGGAAGACCAAGTCCTTTGTATTTTGCAGAAAGACTTACGGACCATTTTGGTGGTGCTAAAATTTACTTAAAAAGAGACGAATTGAACCACACTGGTGCTCACAAAATTAATAATGTTATTGGACAAATATTATTAGCAAAAAAAATGGGTAAAAATAAGATCATTGCCGAAACTGGTGCTGGTCAACACGGAGTTGCGACTGCAACTGCATGTGCCTTATTTGGCTTTGAATGTGAGGTTTTTATGGGTGCAAAAGACATTGAGAGACAAAAACCAAATGTTCAAAGGATGCAATTGTTAGGTGCCAAAATCAATCCTGTTACTTCTGGTACAGGTACACTAAAAGATGCAATGAATGATGCACTAAGATTCTGGGTTACGAATGCTAATACTCATTTTTACATTATAGGAACGGCAGCGGGTCCACACCCTTATCCCAAAATGGTAAGAGATTTTCAATCAATTATAGGTGAAGAGGCAAAAAAGCAGATTTTAGAAAAAGAAAACAGACTGCCAAATGCATTAGTTGCTTGTATAGGAGGGGGATCAAATGCATTAGGTTTATTCCATCCTTTTCTTGATGATACAGAAGTAGAAATTTTTGGTGTTGAAGCAGCAGGAAAAGGATTAAATTCTAAATTACATGCTGCTTCACTGACAGCGGGTTCTCCAGGAGTACTTCACGGAAATAGAACGTACTTACTTCAAAATGACGATGGACAAATAATAGATGCTCATTCAGTATCCGCAGGACTAGATTATCCTGGCATCGGACCTGAACATTCATGGTTGCATGACATAGGAAGAATAAAATATTTATCAACTACCGATGAAGAAAGTTTAGCAGCCTTTAAGCTTTGTAGTAATTTAGAAGGGATTATTCCCGCACTTGAACCAGCTCACGCCTTACATATAACTGGCAAACTTGCGTCCAAAAGGAAAGGTCAGATTATAATTATGAATATGTGTGGTAGAGGTGACAAAGATTTGTCTACAGTTTTACCTTTAATAATGAAAAATGATAATTAATAAAATAATATGAATCGTATTAAAAAAACCTTTGATCTAATAAAAAAAAGCAATAGAAAAGCTTTAGGAATTTTTGTAACTGCTGGCGACCCTGATTTTGAGACTTCTTTAAAATTGATTACTAGTTTTCCTGATAATGGTGTAGATTTTATAGAAATAGGAATGCCTTTTTCTGACCCAATGGCAGATGGACCATCTATACAATTGTCAAGTCAAAGAGCTCTTAAATCTGGTATGAGCTTAGAAAAATGTTTATCTTTAATTAAAATTTTTAGAACTAAAAATAATCATACCCCAATTATATTAATGGGATATTACAACCCAATTTATAAATTTGGTAAAGAGAAGTTTATAAAAAATTGTGTAGATTTAGGGGTTGACGCCCTTATTATAGTGGATTTACCACCCGAAGAGGATAATGAGTTCTATTTTGAGGCGGAAAAAAATAGACTTTCTATGATTAGATTAGTTACCCCTACTACTGATAAGAAAAGACTTAAAAAGATTTTATTTAATGCAACTGGATTTGTGTATTATGTCTCAATTACAGGTATTACTGGCACTCAAGCCCCTAATATTAAGAGTGTTGAAAATAACATAAAAATGATAAAACAAACAACAAACTTACCAATTGTCATTGGATTTGGAATAAGATCTCCAGCCCAAGCTGCCCAGATGTCAAGCACATGTGATGGGATTGTCATAGGGTCTGCTATAGTTGATTTAATCAAAAAATCTATAGATAATATAGGAAATTCTAGTGATGAAAAACTGATTTCATGTCTTGAGTTTACTAAAAAGATTTCAAAAGTCCTTCAACACAATTAAGCCTTAATTATTTGAATAATATGATAAAGAATAAAGGAAAAAAAATTGAACTGGATTAAAGAAACTGTTTTACCGAAGTTTAAAGCTTTTGTTAAAATAAAAGAACCCGAAGAAATATTATGGATAAAATGCAAATCTTGCTCTCAAATGATATTTAATAAAGAATTTTCAGCAAATTATAATGTTTGTAAAACATGTGGTTTTCATGATCATCTTTCCGCAAAAGACAGAATTAAATTTATCTTTGATAAAGATACTATAGAAAATATTGAAATACCCAAACCAAGATTAGACCCACTTAATTTTAAAGATAAAAAAAAATATACTGATAGAATAAAAGAAGCTCAAAACAAAACTCAGCTTGATGATTCTTTGATAGTTAGCTATGGATTGATAGAAAAAACTCCTGCAATCATGGCATGTTTTGATTTTTCATTTATGGCTGGGTCAATGGGCAGATACGTAGGAAATGGATTAATTTTAGCCTCTGAAGAAGCAGTTAAAAGAAAGTGTCCACTAATAGTTGTTCCATCCTCTGGAGGCGCAAGGATGCAGGAAGGTATATTTTCGTTAATGCAAATGCCAAGATCAACAATTGCAATTAACAAAGTCAAAAAAGCAAAATTACCATACATAGTTTTACTAGCAAATCCAACTACTGGTGGTGTAACAGCAAGCTTTGCTATGCTAGGTGATATCCATATTGCAGAACCAGGAGCAATAATTGGATTTGCAGGTAGAAGAGTTATTGAGGAAACTGTAAAAGAAAAATTACCTGAAGATTTTCAAACTGCAGAATATTTAAAGTCTCATGGTATGATAGATATAGTTATTACTAGATCAGATCAAAAATCTAAAATTTCTAGTATATTGAAATCTTTAACTTTTTATTTAAATTAACATAACAAGTTTCTTCATCAAAATTGAATAATACGAAAAACAAATTATCCTCAACTTTGAAAAGGTTGTTTGATTTACACCCCAAATTAATAGATTTTGATCTAAACAGATTAAAAATTTTGATGGATAAATTTGATAATCCACAAAACACGTTAGATAATGTAATTCATATTGCAGGGACTAATGGGAAAGGTTCAACGGCTACATTTCTTAAAGAAATTTTTGAAGCCCATGATTTGTCAGTAAATATATACACTTCTCCACATTTAATAAATTTTAATGAACGTATTAGAATAAGGAAAAAATTAATTTCCGATGAGAATTTAATAAAAATTCTAGAAAAGTTAGAACTTAAAAATAACTTTAACCCAATAACCTTTTTTGAAATTACAACAGCAGCAGCTTTCATTGCTTTTAAAAGTTATCCAAGTGATATAAATATTTTTGAGACTGGGCTTGGAGGAAGATTAGATGCAACAAATATTATAGAAAACAAAAAGCTTACTATAATAACTAAAATTGGCTTCGATCATGAAGAATTTCTTGGAAATCAAATTGAGAAAATAGCAAAAGAGAAAGCAGGAATTATGAGAGAAAATGTTCCAGTTATAATAGCAAAACAAAATAAAGGAGAAGCGCTTAAAATTTTAGTCAATAATGCAAGAGAATTGGGTTCAAAAATAATCAAGATAGACAAAATTTCAAAAAATGTGAAATTAGGATTACTTGGAAAATTTCAATATGAAAATGCATCAACAGCATTTACAGCTGCAAAATTTCTAATACCATCAATTTCTTTACCTAAAGTTGAAGACGGACTTTCAAGAGCTTCTTGGTTTGCGAGAATTCAAAAAATAAATGACGGTAAAATTTTTGATCTTAGAAAAAATATTACCATAATTGACGGATCACATAATAAAGATGGAGCAATTGTTCTTAATCAATATTTAAATGAACAATCATTGGGTAAATGGAATTTAATTATTGGTATGTTAAATAACAGAGATATAAAAGATTTTGTCTATATATTTAAAAAACATATTAATCAAATTTATGCTATTAAAATACCTGATACAAAAAATTCATACTCAGCTCTAGAAATAAAAAATAAATTAGACAGTTTAGATCTTAAAATAAACATTTCAAAAAATTTGCAGAATGCTCTCAATAAAGCAGATAATAAAATACCATTATTAATTACTGGATCCTTATATTTAGCTGGTCATGCGCTAAAATTTAACAAAACTATTGTTTGTTAGATTGTTTCATTAATCCATGTTTCGAGTGCTGATTTTGGAAGCGCTCCCATCTTTTCAGAAACTTTTTCTCCATCCTTGAATATCATTAAGGCAGGAATACTTCTTATACTATATGCTTGAGATGTTGAAGGATTTTCATCAACATTAATTTTGACGACTTTTAATTTATTACTCATTTCTTCGGATAATTCTTCCAAAGATGGCGCAATTGCTTTACAAGGCCCACACCATTCTGCCCAAAAATCAACTAGCACGGGTTCCTTAGATTCTAATACATCAGCTTTAAAGTTTTGGTCATTTGTTTTGTTTGTCGCCATTTAAATCTCTCCTTATTTAAACATTAAAAATTATTGATACTGTTTTTCAAGATCTTGTAGAAAATGATCCCAATCTTCTAAGAATAACAACTTTTCATCATCACCGTGTCTTTCATATTCTTCACGTAAATTATCAAGTTCATTGTATGCCTTAGGTATTGTATTCCACTTTTCATTATCAGTGCTTAAAATCTGATTAGCAATAATTTTATGAATATATTCATAGTCAGATTTTGGAAGCACGTGAGGCATCTCTTCATAAATTAATTTATAAGCAAAATATTTAAAACGTTTGTCTTTAAACTTGTTTGCAATATAAAATCTTTCTTCCCAATCAGCATTATGAAAATCAATCATTTTAGATTTTTCGTAGGTATCTGGGAAACCACCAGAGTAAATACTTTCTTCAGGCATTATATCAATCTGTGAGTTAGTCATTTGTTTTGCCTCAAACTCTTCAAAAAGAATTGTTTGTATCTTATTTTTAAAATCAGGGCTATTTTTAATAATTTCTGCTCTGTGATTTAAAACTTCCAGACCAATTCTTTCATACTCTGGCATCTTATCGATAAAGCCTAAATCTAATAAAATAGGATTTTTATTATTTTTAATTTCTTTAATTAACTTAGGTTTTTGTTTCATTTTTACTTTTAAATCTTTAATAGACATATCAATATAATCAAGTGGGTCATGTAGCAAATCAAAACATTGGGGATAATTGAATTGATTTTTACAAACATAGGTAACAGCGTGAACATTAAATTTACCAAAGAGATATTCATCAATACAAACAATATTATTTTGAATTAGGTAATTATCGACATCAATTTTATTATTATTTTTAAGCCCTGCCTTCCAAACTTTATCAGATTTTTTCTGCAAAATTTTAGCAATTTCTATTGTAGCGTCTACATCACCCATAGCATCATGAGCATTGTGAACAATATTATTAAGTTCAGTTAAGACATCTAATTTGAAAACTTGATTCCCCTTTTCATTTATACCAACCTTCAAACAATTAGGATAATAAAATTTAGATGTTCTAGTCATGCCAATTACATCAGCTCTTTTATTACCATTAAATTGTGTCAAATATGGCTCAAAAAGATTTCTAAAAAAAGTTTTTCTAATAAACTCTTCATCAAAATTTATTGAATTATATCCAACAAAAATTGCAGGCGACCATTTTTTAAATATTGCTTCTATTTTTTTTGTTAACTCATAATGAGATAAATTTACCTTTTTTAAAATTTCAACAGATGTTTTATTTACAATTAATGCTTCAGGATACGGCACTAACCCTTTTTTTAATCGACATCTTTCTTCAAATTTGTCAATCACATTGAATTTATCATCTGTAAGAATAGCAGCCACTTGAATAATTTGATCCCAGGCAGAATTTCTTCCTGTTGTTTCTAAGTCATAGAACACATAATTCAAATTATTGACCTCGCAAAGCTAAAAAGTTATGTAAATTTTTAATTTTATAATTCCATTTTTTTGAACCAAATAAAGAAATTTTTCTATATTCAGATAAATAAGTTTGATTATTATTTATAATTGCAATATCAACACTCAAGGGATTAAATCGACTTAGTTCAAGTTCAAATTTTGGCCATTCTAGAAAAATAATTTTTTTTTTATATCTTCAAAAACACCAATCTCCTCAACTTCTTCAAAACTATTAATCCTATAAAAATCACAATGCCATATTTCTTTATCTTTTTGCAATGGATATGTTTTAACGATATTGAATGTAGGGCTAACAACTTCATTAATTTTTGTTAGATAATTTATGATTGATTTACACAGAAAAGTTTTTCCAGCACCTAAATCACCATCAAATGTAATAACATCACTTATTGAAAATAACTTTGCTAATTGTATACCAAAGTCATTCATTTCAGATTTTGATTTAATCGATGTTTCTAATAACAATTTCATAAATTAATATCTGTAATTGTCTGATTTAAACGGTCCTTGTACTGGAACACCAATATATTCAGCTTGTTCATTTGAAAGCTTACTTAGGGTAGCACCAACTTTATCAAGATGTAATTTAGCAACTTTTTCATCTAAATGTCTTGGTAACGTATATACATTATTTTTATAATTATTTGGTTTTTCCCATAACTCTATCTGGGCAAGAACTTGATTGGTAAAAGAAGCGCTCATTACAAAACTTGGATGCCCAGTAGCACACCCTAAGTTAACTAATCTTCCTTTAGCCAAAACAATTAGACGTTTACCATCTTGAAACTCAACCTCATCAACTTGTGGTTTAACCTCTGACCATTTCATATTTTGAAGTGATTCAACTTGAATTTCTGAATCAAAGTGGCCAATGTTGCAAACGATTGCTCTGTCTTTCATTTCTCTCATGTGATCAACAGTAATAACATCTTTATTTCCAGTTGCTGTAACAAATATGTCACCTCTTGAACATGCCTCTTCCATAGAACATACTTCATATCCCTCCATTGCAGCTTGCAATGCACATATAGGATCAATTTCAGTTACAATCACTCTAGCTCCACCTTGACGAAGTGAAGCAGCAGATCCTTTTCCAACGTCACCATAACCTGCAACAACAGCAACTTTACCAGATAACATCACGTCAGTGGCTCTTCTAATACCATCTACTAGAGATTCTCTACAGCCATAAAGATTATCAAATTTAGATTTTGTTACTGAGTCATTTACATTGATTGCTGGAAATGGGAGATCACCTTTTTCCGCCATTTGATATAATCTAAGAACTCCTGTAGTTGTTTCTTCAGTAACACCTTTTATACTATTTTTAACTTTAGTGAACCAACCTGGAGAACTTTCAAGTCTAGATAAAATTTGTGACTTAAGAGCCTCTTCTTCTTCATTCGCAGGGTTAGGTAATACTTGATCACCATTTTCTGCTTTAGCGCCTAGTATAATGTATAAAGTTGCATCACCACCATCATCTAAAATCATATTTGCAACACTATCATCTGACCAAGTAAATATTTTATCTACATAACTCCAATATTCTTTTAAGGTTTCTCCTTTTTTTGCAAACACTGGAATATCTTGTTTTGCTATTGCTGCTGCTGCATGATCTTGAGTTGAAAAAATGTTACAGCTAGCCCATCTAACATCAGCCCCAAGACTTGTTAAGGTTTCTATAAGAACTGCTGTTTGAATTGTCATATGAAGACAACCTGCAATCCTTGTACCTTTTAATGGTTTATCCTTTGAAAATATTTCTCTACATGCGATTAATCCTGGCATTTCAGTCTCAGCGATTGAGATTTCCTTTCTTCCCCATTCAGCAAGATTTATATCTGTTATTGAATAATCTTTCATATTAATCCTCATTTAATTTTGTAATTCTATAACATTTAAAATTACTCATTTAAAGCTCGAATTAATATATTTTAAATATTATCTTTTTACTTCTGGAAAAGTAACTTTAACGCTTCCCCCTAAACACTCGTTCTTTTGATTTAAACGATTTAATACCTCTATTGAACCATCATGCGCTTCAACAATTTGTTTAGAAATAGACAATCCCAAACCTGAATGATTGCCAAATTTTTCATTTTTAGGTCTATCAGTATAAAATCTGTCAAAGACCTTCTTAAGAGACCCTTTTGAAAAACCTGGCCCATTATCTTCAACTATAATAGTAACGTTTTTTAATTTTTTTTCTAATCTAATATTTATAAAGTTATTTTTCTTTGAAAACGAAGCTGCATTTTGAATCAAATTATCGAAAACTTGAGCAATCTTATTTTCATCACCTAAAATATGAATATCTTCAGTGTGTTTTAAAAGATTAATATTAGAGTTTATTGTAGACGACCTAATATCAACAAGAGTTTCAAGAAGATTTGAAATATTAATTTCTTTAATTTCTATTCTCGACAATTCTGCATCTAACCTAGAAGCGGCAGAAATATCATTAATCAATCTGTCTATTCTTTCAACGTCATTTTGTATTACTTTAATTAATTTTTTTTGTTCACTAATACTCCTAACTTTCGTAATTGTCTCAGAAGCTGACCTAACAGATGTTATTGGATTTTTTAACTCGTGAGCCACATCAGCAGCAAACTCTGCAATATGATCTATTCTTTTTTGTAACTCATTAGTCATTTTAAAAAAAGATCGTGCTAAATTACCTATTTCATCTTTCCTATTTCTAAATTTATCTAGGTTAAAAGTTTTTAATGTTTTATCCTCTGCAATTTTATCTGCTTCATTAGATAATCTAACTATAGGATTGGTAATTGATCTTCCAAAATAAATAGCAAGAGCTACTGTTGCTAATAAGATAAGACCAAAAGCTTTAAAAAGCTCAGTTTCCAAGTCGATTAATTCTTGTTCAATTTTTTTTCCTGAAACAGAAAGAAGAACAGCTCCTCTTACCATACGAATATTTTTAATTGGTATAGCTACAGACAAAATAAGTTTTCCTTTACTATCTTGTCGTAAGATTTTTTGAGTTTTCCCTTTTAAAGCCATAATAACTTCTGGAAAATCCTCGAATGAAGAAATTGCATTATCTCCATAGAGAGGTAAATTAAGAGGTTTTGATATAAAATTTGAAAATAAAGATACAAACCTTGTTAAAGTGTTTTTTATGGAAAAACTATTGTCAACAGCTGGTAAAGGGCTTACTTTGACAAAAGGACTGTACTTCATACTTGCTTTTGTGTCTGCTATTAAATTTCCATACATATTAAAAAGTCTTGCTCTTATATTAGACCCATATTCAACTTTTGGTATAAGACTTTGTAGAGCTGGACTCGATATTTGATTATTTTGAATTAAACCATACTGATTTTCTGCCAATGCCAGTGCTTTAGTCAGCGTTAAACCTTGTCTTTCAATAGCTGCAAATTCAGACTTAATTAGAATATCTTGATACTTATTAAAATAAATTAAAATAATTGGGTATAATATAACAGGTAATAATATTATAAATAGTATCCTCATTTTTAGAGGAAAATATAACTTCTTGAGTTTTCTAAAAATAAATTTCAATTTTTTATAAATCTCTATATCTATATCCCACACCATACAAAGTCTCAATATGGTCAAAATTTTTATCAAAAACTCTAAATTTTCTTCTCATTCTCTTAATATGACTATCAATTGTTCTATCGTCTACATATATAGTTTCACCATATGCTGTATCAATGAGTTGATCTCTATTTTTCACTAATCCAGGTCTTTGGGCTAAAGAATACAGAATTAAAAATTCAGTAACTGTGAGTCTTATTTCTTTACCTTTCCATTTACAAAGATGTCTATCTGGATCAAGTGATAAATCATTTCTTTGAATTAACTTATCTGAAACGTCGTTATTATTATATGAGCTTCGCCTCAGCACAGCTCTAATTCTTTCAATCAAGAGCTTTTGGGAAAATGGCTTAGTAATATAATCATCAGCTCCCATTCTAAGTCCAATTGCTTGATCAATTTCATCATCTTTACTCGTTAAAAAAATTACAGGAACGTCATTTGATTCTCTTAGTTTTTTTAAAACCTCCATGCCGTCAAGCTTTGGCATTTTAATATCCAGTATTGCTATACCAGGTGTATTTCTTTGCAGTGCAATTAGACCTTGTTCACTGTCATTATAGGTTTCTACTACCCACCCTTCCGCTTTTAAAGCTACAGAAACAGATGTTAAAATATTATTATCATCATCAATAAGAATTATTTTTTCGCTCATTCTTTTGCCTATATTTTAATTAAAATTAAATTATAGAGTAATTTGAGTAAAAAATTTTGGTTAATTCAAGGCTAAATTAAGTTAATTTATGTTCATAATATTTAATGAGCCTCAGCCCAATTATTTCCTGAACCAGCATCAACTTTTAAATTAACGTTCAATGACACTTTAGGCAAATTAGCATGTTCCATAATTTCTTGAATAATCTTTGAATATTTATCAACACTATTTTCTCTTATCTCGAATACGAGCTCATCATGAACCTGCAATAGCATTGAAACATCATTTTTACAATTAAATAAATTTTTGTGTATTTTTACCATTGCTAGTTTTATTATATCAGCAGCTGATCCTTGAATAGGCGCATTAATCGCTTGCCTTTCTGCAAATCCTCTTAACCTTTGGTTGTTAGTATTGCTTTCATTTATATAAATACGTCTATTAAAGAGAGTTTCTACATATCCATTTACTTCTAAATTAGATTTAACTTCTTCCATATAATCTCTAATTCTTGGAAATCTTTTGAAATATGAATCTATAAATTCTCTAGCTTCATTTGCAGAGCACTTCAATTGTTTTGCAAGACCGTAAGCAGAAATGCCATATATAATTCCGAAGTTTATTGCTTTAGCATTCCTTCTTAAATCTGATGTCATCTCATTTATAGAAACTCCAAAAACTTTAGAAGCAGTATCAGAATGGATGTCTAGATCATTATTAAAAGCATCCAACATTGTTTTCTCGTCAGCTATATGCGCGATTAACCTTAATTCAATTTGAGAATAGTCCATGGATACTAATTTGAAATCTGGCTTTGACTCAAACGCTGTTCGAATTAATCTTCCTTCTTCTGTTTTTATAGGTATATTCTGTAAATTAGGATTTGAAGATGATAATCTTCCAGTACTAGCTCCAACCATTGAGTAATTAGTATGAACTCTGTTAGTTTTTGGATTTATTTGTTCAACCAATGTATCAGTATAAGTACTTTTTAACTTAGAAAAATGTCTCCAATTTAATATAAGTTCTGCAATTTCGTACCCCATATCTGAGAGTTTTTCAAGAATATCAACACTAGTTTGCCAAGTTCCGTTTTTGGAGCGTTTACCACCTTCAATCTTCATTTCATCAAACAAAATTTCTCCTAGTTGTTTTGGAGAGCCAACATTAAAAGTTTTACCACAATGATCAAAAATTTTATTTTCTAATTTTTGAATTTCATAAGATAAATTTTTGGAAATTTCTGAGAGTTTTTGAGCATTTATTGATACACCAGTATCTTCCATTTCTATTAACACATTTATTAATGGATTCTCTAATCTTTTATAAATAGAAAATTTTTTATCCTTAAATATTCTCGGTAAAATTCTATTATAAACTGCTAAAGTTACATCTGCATCTTCAGCTGCATAATTCAATGCATCAGATGGTGACAATTGATTAAAAGAAATTTTATTTTTTCCTTTTCCACAAACATCTTCGTATTTTATTGTATTATGATGTAACTCACGCAAAGCCATAGCATCTAATTTGTGACTATCTACTCTGCCAGAATCAACAACATAGGAAAGGCACATAGTATCTCCGATTGGATCGATGTTAATGTTACCATTATGTAATTGTTTTACTACCAACGCATCAAATTTGATATTATGACCAATTTTTAAAATGGATTTATCCTCTAAAATAGGTTTGAGTAATTTAATGGCATCTTCAAATTGTATTTGATTAAAGGATTTTATATTGTCAAAATTAAAGTCTGATTGATTACTATCTAGTTTTTGTCCATGTCTTAATGGTATATAACAAGCTGAACCTTCTTCAAAAGATAGAGAAATACCTATTAATTCTGCAGTCATTGCGTTTAAAGAATTAGTTTCACAATCAAATGAAATTACTGTTTTGCTATAACAATTCTCTAAAAATTTTGTCAATTGAGCTTTATTTTCAATTAATTCATATTTTTTTGAAATAGACTTATATTCATTTATATTATTAACAGGATTAATATTTATGTCAGATTTAGAGATTTTAGTTTGTAGTTCTCTACTATTTTCATATTTATTTAGTATGCTTTTAAAACCATGTGTCTTTAAAAAAGGAATTAATTTATTTAACTCTAATTCAGAATTTATTTTAAATTCTTCTATCTGAGATTTAATAGGTACATCTTTTTTAAGTGTTACTAATGATCTGGACAATATTGCTTGATCTGCAAACTCTAATAAATTTTCTCTCCTTTTATTTTGTTTTATCTCAGAAGCTCTATTTAATAATTGATCGAGGTCTCCATATTCGTTAATTAATTCTGCTGCTGTTTTAATACCAATTCCAGGTACACCAGGGATGTTATCACTAGTATCTCCTGCAAGAGATTGAACATCAATTACTTTATTAGGATAAACTCCAAACTTTTCAAAAACTTTTTCATCATTTATCCAGAATTGTTTCATGGGATCGAATAAAGTTATATTTTGATCAACTAGCTGCATCAAATCTTTATCACTAGATACAATTATAACATTTTTATTCATTTTTGATGCTATATCTGAATATGTAGCAATTAAGTCGTCAGCTTCATACCCTTCCATTTCGACAACAGGTAATCCAATCGCGTTAGTAGCGTCTCTTATAATTGAAAATTGAGGGATTAATTCATCAGGAGGATCAGATCTATTTGCTTTATACAAATCATACAAATTATTTCTAAAAGTTTTTCTAGCAACGTCAAATATAACTGCTACATAAATTGGTTTAAAATCATCAATAAGCTTTAGAAGCATTTTTGTATAACCAAATACTGCATTTACTGGAACACCATCATTGTTGCTCATTGAAGGTAGGCCATAAAAAGCTCTAAAAATATATCCCGACCCATCAATAAGAAATAAATTATTTGGATCATTCAATTTAAAATTAGGTCTTGGGTTGTTTTCAATCGATATATTCATTTAATTTAAAGAATTCTTTTTATTAGATTTATTTTCGTTTAAGAAAAATTGCATTTAAAACTACCTTGCAACCTATTTATTAACAGTATTATTATAATTAATTATTAGAGAGTTGTCATTAAATCAAAATTAATGTCATTTTATTTATTATTATATATTTAAGAAAAGAAAGAGCTTAAGTGACAGAACAATATTGGGAAGTTCCAAATAATCAATTAGCATTGCAAATTGAAAAGTTATCAAAAATTTATAATGATAAAGTCAATAACATTGCCTTAGATGATATATCCTTAAATGTCCCCGTTGGAAGTATATTTGGTTTACTTGGGCCTAATGGAGCAGGAAAATCAACTCTAATTAATATTATTTCTGGAGCAGTTATAAAAACTTCTGGGAAAGTATGTATATGGGGTTTAGATATAGATAAATATAGAAAACAATCTAAACTCGCCGTTGGTGTTGTACCACAAGAACTCAATATAGATGCTTTTTTTACACCCAAAGAAACTCTTAATCTGCATTCTGGAATGTTTAATGTTCCAAAAAATAATTGGCGAACAGATGAGCTTTTAAAATTAATGGATTTGACTGACAAAGCTGAAATATATAGTCGAAAATTATCTGGTGGAATGAGACGAAGACTATTAGTAGCTAAAGCGATGGTTCATTCACCACCTATTATCATATTAGATGAGCCAACTGCAGGCGTGGATGTAGAATTAAGACAAAAACTATGGACTTATTTTAAAAAATTAAATGAATTGGGTGTTACAATAATATTAACCACACATTATTTAGAAGAGGCTGAATTTTTATGCGATCATATTGCCATAATCAATAAGGGCAAAATTATTGCTAATGAAACAAAAAAATCATTACTTTCAAAATCAAGTCAAAAAGTAATACTTATTACATTGACTAACGACAAGATTACTGAAAAAGATAAGAACTGTCTTAAAAATATTGGTAATGTTAAAATTCTTAAAAATAAAGTTGAAATATACTTCGACCCTAGACACACATCTATCAATAAAATTTTAGAAACAATTTATAAAACAGATTTAAAAATATTAGATTTATCTACTAAAAATGTGCGCCTTGAAGAAGTTTTTATTAGTTTGATCAAAGATAATTAGATAAAATAATTTAATGAACTGGGTTGTTTATATGGTTAAATGTAATGATAGTTCTATTTACACTGGGATATCAAATAATTTGAATAGGAGATTAGATGCTCATGCAAAGGGTAATGGTTCAAAATATGTTAGAGCCAGATTACCTTTTAAATTAATTTACACTGAGAAGTGCCTAAGTAGAAGCAAAGCTATTAAAAGAGAAATAGAAATAAAAAAACTTGATAAAAAAAATAAAGAATTATTAGTCAAATCATATAATAAAAAAAAGGAGTCATAATGAGTATTTCTAAATTTGTTTTTATAGTCTCTATGAATGTTAAAAAAGAATATGAAGATTTATTTAATGAAGTATATGATGAAGAACATGTTCCGCATTTGCTTAATGTTCCAGGAGTGAATAAAGTAACTAGAGGTAAAGGAATACCCTTTAATTTTTCTATAGGTGGTGAAACAAAATCAATGGATTCACCCAATCAAAAGTTTGTGGCTATGTACGAAATTGATAATCCAGAAGTTATAAATAGTAAAGAATGGGCAATTGCTGTTGAAAAAGGACGATGGAGCACACACGTAAGGCAACATACTTACGATAGATCGCATTTTTTGTATGAATATTGTTAAATTTTAATTTAATACAAATAAAGTTTTATTTTGACATATTTTAAATTTTGATATCATATTATTTGAAATACTTAATTTTATGGAGACTAACTATGTCAAACATAATCGAAACTAAATTTGGTACATTAGTAAATACTAGTAAAATAGCTGCAGGTAGTGCATCTAGTATAAAAAAAAGCGGTGCATTTTATAATTTTTCTATAAGAATAGCCCATGATGATATTCGAGAGTATTCATTTACAAATTTAGCGAGAGCTGAGTATATGAGACGAATAATGATCGATCACTTAGAGCAAAAGATCAAAAAAGAATCTAAAATTTCAGAAAACAAAGTTAACTAAATTTCACATTTTTTTTGTTTAAACAGGTTATTTATAAATAATCAATTGTATTTAGAATAGTTGTGTAAAATTTAATTAATTAAAATCGATTAAATTTTAATTAAATTTAAGTTAATGCATAAAAAAATTACATTTATAGTTTTTTGTAAATAATAATTTCTTATTTTTTTTGTTATTAAAATAATTTGTCATATATTTTTTTGGGAGGTAACTTACAGAAGGAGATATTATGTTTCTTGCAATAATGCTAGTTTGCTCCCCTCTAAATCTTATACATCACGGTAATGAATGCTTTGGAATTGAAGACACCAATGGTTACTATTTAACGAAAGATAAATGTAATCTCAGAATAAAAGAAATGGAAACTGAACTTTTAACTGCACTTAGTTATCCTGTAATGATAAGTAAGAGTTGCGTGAGAGTTAAAATGAAATCTGCATAGTTCATTACAATTTTAAATAAAATCTATATTTGAAGTAGATGGTGCGGCTGAGAAGACTCGAACTTCCACGGGTTTTATCCCACAGCGACCTCAACGCTGCGCGTCTACCAGTTCCGCCACAGCCGCAATAAAAATACTCTTCTGCGATAACAAAATGATATAATTATTGCAAGATAAATAATATATTATGTATTGAATTTAACGGAAGTAATTATTTTGATTAATGAAATAGAATGGAAAACATCAAATAATCTTGTAGAATATGATTTTGCAGTTTCAGAAATGAAAAAACGTGTTTTAGAGATTAAAAAAAATTCTGCGTGTGAGATGATCTGGCTTTTAGAGCATAATTCTATTTTGACTGCTGGAACATCTGCTAAACTAGAAGATTTAAAAAATACTAAAGTAAATTTTCAATATACCGGAAGAGGTGGACAGTGGACTTGGCATGGCCCTGGTCAAAGAGTTGTTTATTTAATGTTAAATTTAAAAAATAGATTACAGGATGTAAAAGCATACGTATATGCACTAGAAGAACTAATAATTCTTACTTTAAAAGATTTCTATGTTGATGGAGTAAGGATTAATGGCCAACCTGGTGTATGGGTAAAAGATAATAATGGATATGATAAAATTGCTGCACTAGGTATAAGAATATCAAGTTGGATAACTTTTCATGGAATATCTATAAACGTAAATCCAAATCTAGATGAATTCAATAATATTGTACCATGTGGGATAAAGAATTCTGGTGTAACTAGTTTTTACAAATTAGGTAAAAAAATATCTCTTAAAGAATTAGATATCACTTTTAAAAATAATTTTAACAAAGTTTTTGGTAATGAAGGTTTATTTAAACTAAAATAATTATTATTTCCTGAACAGAATGTAAAAGCATTCTTTTAAGGTCTTGTCAGCACGAACTGCGTCTAATTTTAAAGTGTTATCACTATCTTTATTTCCAAAAAATCCTTCTATAGGTTTTTCAAAATGTAGTATTTGGTTACGTCTAATTCTTAACCAATGAAAATCTTTTGAGCTTTTAAAGTGATTTATATCTAATCCATCAACATAATCTAAATTATCTATATCATTCAAAATATTATCAATAATCGTAAGGGATAATATCATTACTGAAGCCCACATTTTATTTTCAAACGCAATATTATACTCTTGAAATAACACTTTGGCTTGAGGATTTAATTGCTTTATGAAATCTTCAGTTATCTTTTTTGTCATTATAAAAACAGCTTCACATTAAAGACAATCTAAAAAAAATATAGATTTATTTAATTCAATAGATATTTCTTTTCTTTTTCGCGAAGTTTCTTTATCAAAACCCCAATTTTCTGCTTGCCACAATTCATCTAATAACGACAACTCAAAAACTTCATTTTTTGAAATATCTTTTTTTAAAACACATAATGATAAGAAGATGGATCCTGTAATATTTGTAATTCTATGTAATACTGAAATCTCAAAAATATCAAACTGATTAATTAAATTATTTAATCTATCGTGCACAGTAGAATGTTGTTTTTTAGGTAAAACACCTTCGAATACATGAACTTTAGTGCCAATATATTTTTCAATAAGTAATATTATTGGGTCCCATTTATTTTTTTGAAGTTCAACTAATTCTTTTGGATTTTCAGCGCGATAACAAATTAGATCAGTATCTATGTAATCAAGAATATCATTAATATACAAATTTTTATTATCTATTATTTTATCTAAAGAAGTCGACATAAGACCATAAAAAATCATTGATTCAGTATTTATTTTTTTTGAATCTTGATCCCACTCTTTTACAATCTCTTGTGCTAAATTTAAGTTTGGTAATACTAAATCTCTTTTTAAGGGGGTTTTTAGAATTCTTTTGTCCAACATGACACAAAAAGAATCAGATGATATTTTTTTTATACTTACTTTTTCCCAAAATTTTTTCATTTTAGGGATATATTTTTTTCATTAATCTACTTAATTCAGTCGAGTCATTGACTAAATAACTTGCTCCAGCTGAAGATAATAATTCCTTACTGTTATAACCCCATGTAACTCCTATACTAATAATACCAGCATTAACTCCTAATCCAATATCATTAATTGTATCGCCAATTATTACACAACGTTCCTTTTGCACACCTAAATCATTCATAGCTTTAATTGCCATCGCAGGATTAGGTTTAGGTATATTTTCGTCTGTACTCATTGTTATATCAAAAATATTAGATAAATCATGTTTAGCCAAACCATTTGTTAATCCAATTCTAGACTTGTTGGTTGCAATTCCAATTAACCAATTGCTTTTTTTTAGTTCATTCAACAATTCAACCAAACCAGGGTATAGTGGTTCATTCTGTAATCCTAATCTTCCTTGTTCTGCATACCATGTTCTGTAAGCATCTGAAATTTGTTCTGGAGTTACATCAAAACCTGGTGGCATATAATCATCTAGGGCAATCGCAAGTGGCTTGCCAATATTTTCTCTAACTTTTTTTGGATCAGGGTCTGGTAATCCACACATTCTAAAAGCTTCAATAGCACCTTTAACAATCATTATCGCAGAGTCGACTATTGTTCCATCATAATCAAATAATGCTAGTTTTAGATCTTCTGACAATTTGTACTCCCCAACAATTAAATAAAAATATCATGTAATTTTTTTGGTAATTTTAACCCTAAGAATTTTAGGTTTTGTTTAAAATCTTCTGAGACTTCTGCTGTAATAGTTTCACTCTCAGGTATTCTAATTGAATAAGCGTGTAATTGTAAGTTCTTTATATTATTTGGTATCCATTTAATCTGAGAAAGTTTCTTATGTTCTGGTAAATTTTGAGAAGATATATAAACTTCCGATAAACCACTGTATTTATTATCTCCAACTATAGGCGCATTTATATATTCTAGATGAACTCTTAATTGATGAGTGCGACCTGTTTTTGGGAAAAGAGCTACTAAAGCCACGCGTGATCCAACCTTATCTAAAACTTTATAATCAGTTATAGCTCTTTTACCCATATATTGGTTAACTGACATTCTTTGATAGTCTTTTGTTCCAGATTTTGATAATGGCAAATCAATAGTACCTCCATCATCATTTGGACAAGGTGAAACAATTGCAAGATATGTTTTAATAATTTTTCGATCTTTGAAAAAAGATGTAAATTTTTTTGCTACCTTATTTTCTTTTGCAAGCAACAACAGACCAGATGTATCTTTGTCAATTCTGTGGACAAGTTTTAGTGAGACATTATTAGTGGAGATACATTTTAGCATATCGTCAACATGGAACTTTTGCTTACTACCTCCTTGCACAGCAAGACCGCTAGGTTTGTTTATTGCTATATATTCGCTTGTTTCTTTTATAAATATTTTTTTAAATAAATTTTTATAATACGTTTGATTATATTCACTTATTTTTTTTACTTGATACTGTTTATCAAAACTTAATTTTTGTGAATAGTTTATTTCTTGACCGTAAAATACCTTAGTTGATGACTTGGCTTTTTTCCCATCTAACAAAATCATTCCAGATCTTAAAAACTTTTCTAAAAGTGCTTGATTTAACTGTCCCAATAATCTTCTGACACATCTGTCAAGTCGTGTTCCATGTTCTTTTTCAGGTATTTTAATATTTAACATCATAAATTTTATTTTAAGTTATATTTATCTATACACCAAAAATCCATCCCTCTTTCTTAGATGAATTTGGAACATTCCAAATTTTTTTGTTAGTAGATAAAAATCTTAATGCCGCTGACGAAATTATTGAATCAGCATCATCTTGATCTGGACCACCAATTATTTGATTTTTTTTAAGAGGTTCTGAATTAAAAAATTCTAATGATTTATTAATATTTTCTATAGTATAACCCACTTTTTTTTCAGGTTTAATTTTAGAGAGCCTAAAATAATAAGATGGAAAAATTTCAACAATAACAGTTTTAGTTGAAAAATTAAGCTCATCAAAAGGCCAAATTTTTGTTTTATTTTTTAATAAGTTTAGAATTCTCATACCCGCTAACGTACCTGTACCAACAGCACCGGGTCCTATACAATTAAAAGTTGGACTTGGAGAAAGTATTTTTTTCTTAGCAAATCTCTCCGTACATCTTCTTCTACTGGCAAAATGTGACCCTTTAAGTTTTGGTGAATTAAAAAATTTACCATACGTTTTACTTGCCCAGATCTCTCCACCATAAAAATTTTTTGCATTTATATTGGTATCTTCTATCAACTTCCACAATTTTTTTGAATTAATAGGACTATCTTTTATTCCTGGAAAATAACTACATCTATCATAAAACGGATATGAAAATGCAAAGTCAAATCCTATTAAGTTTTTTTGTAATTTTATTTCTTTATTAAGCCATTCTATTAAAGTTGTTCTTGTCCAATATTTATGGTCCGATGGTTTTACTATTTGTGGGACTTTTTTTCCTTTGATACATTCGGCAACACTAATTCCCTTTTGAAAATTATTTTTATCGCCAGACCAATCTATTCCTATATATTTATCAAAAACCATTAAAAACTCAAAAAAAAAACCGTTCATATAACTTGAACGGTTTTGAAACTCGTTTACTACAAAAACTTACCCAGTAACAGCTTCTTTTTGTTCTTCTTCGCTTACATTATTTGTTTGTACTGGCCCACTATTTTTCCCTCTTGCTTCTTCGTCTCTGTCAACTAATTCAAGAACAGCCATTGCAGCAGCATCTCCATATCTATAACCTGCTTTTAATACTCTTGAATATCCTCCTTTTCGATCAGCATATCTAGATGCTAGATCACCAAATAACTTTGATACCATATTGTCATCTCTTAATTGAGAAAAGGCCTTTCTTCTTGCATGCAAACTACCTTTCTTACCCAAAGTAATTAGTTTATCTACAATAGGCTTCATTGTTTTTGCTTTTGGTAGTGTTGTTATTATTTGCTCATGCTTAATTATAGCCTGTGCCATGTTTTTAAACAGGGCTTTTCTATGAGAGGAAGTTCTATTTAGCTTTTTACCCTTAATTCTATGTTTCATAATATACTCCTAAATCTTCTCAATTGAATTAGAATGGTTCTTCTATTCTTTTAACTAATTCTTCAATATTTTCGGGCGGCCAATTTTCTATGTCCATCCCTAACTCTAAGCCCATAATTTTTAAAACTTCTCTTATTTCATTTAAGCTTTTTCTTCCAAAATTAGGCGTACGCAACATTTCAGGCTCTGATCTTTGTACTAAATCTCCAATATAAACAATATTATCATTTTTTAGACAATTAGCTGATCTAACAGATAATTCTAGCTCGTCAACTTTTCTAAGAAGGTTTTTATTAAATGGAAGATCTTCTAGAACCTCTGGAGCCTCTTCTTCTTCCGGCTCTTCAAAGTTAATAAAGTTATTCAATTGGTCTTGCATAATTCTAGCTGAGAATGCTACAGCATCTTCTGGAGAGACCGAACCATCAGTTTTAACTACCAATGACAATTTATCATAATCAGTTTGCTGACCAACACGGGCGTTGTCAACATTATATGAAACTTGAACGACTGGACTATATATCGCATCAATTGGTATCACACCTATTGGTAAGTCATCTTTCCTGTTCGTAGAAGAGGAAACATATCCTTTACCATTTTCAACTGTGAATTCTATTGCAAGTTTAGCTCCATTGTCTAGCGTACAAATTTCATGATCTTTGTTCATTATTTCAACTTCAGAGGGACATTCTATCATATCTGCAGTTACTGTAATGGGACCTTCAACATTTAACTGTATTCTTTTAACACCATCATAATCCATCTTAACTTTTATACCTTTTACATTTAAGATAATATCAGTTAGGTCTTCCCTTACTCCAGGTATTGAAGAAAATTCATGAAGAACACCTTGAACTTGAATAGAAGTAATAGCAGAACCTTGAAGTGATGAAAGAAGAATTCTTCTAAGTGCATTACCAATAGTTACGCCATATCCTCTCTCAAGAGGCTCTGCAATAATTGTTGAAGTATTCTCTACATTATTATCTTCTTTAACCTCTAATTTTGAAGGTTTGATTATTTCTTTCCAATTCTTTTCAATCATGATTACTCTCTGTAAATAAAAATATAGTTATTAATTTTTTATATTTGTCTTAAACTCTTCTTCTTTTCTTAGGCCGACATCCGTTATGAGGAATTGGGGTAACATCTCTAATAGAATTAACTTGGAAGCCAATCGTTTGTAATGCTCTTAAAGCAGATTCTCTACCTGAACCTGGTCCTTGAACTTGAATATCAACTGTCTTTACACCATGCTCTGAAGCTTTTTTCCCAGCATCCTCTGCTGCCAGTTGAGCAGCATAAGGGGTTGATTTTCGTGAACCTTTAAATCCCATAGTACCTGATGAAGACCAAGAAATAGCATTGCCTTGGATATCAGTAATTGTCACAACAGTGTTGTTAAAAGATGAATTAACGTGAGCTACAGCATTGGTAACATTCTTTTTTTCTTTACGACGTATTCTAGTTTGGGATGGTTGTTTAGCCATTATTTAAAGTTCTCCTTTAAAAAATTATTTCTTTTTTCCTGCAATTGCTTTAGCAGGACCTTTTCTTGTTCTAGCGTTTGTATGAGTTCTTTGACCTCTTACAGGAAGATTTTTTCTATGTCTAAGACCTCTCAAGCAACCTAAATCTAGATATCTTTTAATATCCATTGATGTTTTTCTTCTTAAATCGCCTTCTACAAGATAATCTGCGTCAATTAAGTCTCTTATTTTAGTAAGTTCTTCTTCAGATAAATTATTTATTCTTTTGTCTTCAGAAACTCCAACTTTTTTACATATGTTTTTAGAACTTGTTAAACCAATACCATGAACATACGTCAGAGCAACGTGAACTCTTTTATTAGTGGGAACATTTACCCCTGCTATACGCGCCACTTATATCTCCTTTTTTTACAATTATGATCTATTAGTTATTTGATAGATCGCGAATTATAAAGTTAACAAACCAACAGTCAACTCTTATAATCAAGTTAATAACTTTAGAATATCCTCTGATACTTTTTCTATACTTTTCATACCATCTACAGTGCTTAGTTTATTTAATTCTCTATAATAATTTAATACTGGAAGCGTATCTTTATTGTAAACGAAGATCCTGTTTTTCAATATATCAGAATTATCATCATCCCTTATATCTTTGCTTTCTGAGGCTCTTTTTATAATTCTTTTTAATAGCAGGTCTTCATCAACATTGATTTCAATAACTTTATCAATTTTTAAATTCAAAGTACTCAAAATATTATCTAAATTTTCTGCTTGTTTAAGTGTCCTTGGGAAACCATCTAGAATAAATCCATTGGAACAGTCTGGTTTTTTTATTCTTTTTTCAATCATTGACATTATGATTTCATCTGAAACTAAATTACCCTGTTCCATTATTGATTTTGCAATTTTACCTAACTCAGAGCCTGAATTAACTTCATCCCTTAACATATCTCCAGTTGAAATTTGGACTATTTTGAATTGGTCGATTAATATTTTAGCTTGTGTACCCTTGCCTGCACCAGGTGGACCGAACAGTATTAAATTCATTTAACGTCTTCCTCCCCGTAATTTTGTTTTTTTTATCAAGCCAGCATATCTATGAGCAATTAAATGTGATTGTGCTTGCGATACGGTATCCATCGAAACTGTAACTACAATTAACAAACTAGTACCACCTAAATAAAAAGGAATTGAATATTTAGATATTAAAATTTCTGGTAAAATACAAACTGCAGCAAGATATGTTGCACCAATTGCTGTTAACCTTGTCAATACGAAGTCTAAGTAATCTGCTGTTGGAGGACCTGGCCTTATCCCTGGTACATAACCTCCATTTCTTTTTAGATTATCAGCAGTTTCATCAGGATTAAATACAACAGCTGTATAAAAAAAAGCAAAAAAAACAATAAGACCTATGTAAAGAGCTAGATATAACGGCTGACCTCTCCCAAAATATGAATTTAAAGTTAATACCCAATCGGAACTATTAGCGTCTAATCCAGAAAATGAAGATATGGATGTAGGCAGCAATAATAGTGCTGAGGCGAATATAGGGGGTATCACACCAGGAACATTTATTTTTAAAGGTAGATGAGAAGAATCTCCAGCAAACATTTTATTTCCCATTTGTCTTTTTGGATATTGAACAATTATTTTTCTTTGTGAGCGTTCAATAAAAACTATGAATATGATTACTGCAATTGCAAGGATGAAAATAGCAATTATTAAAAATGTAGAAATCGAGCCTGTTCTTCCTTGTTCTAATATTTGAGCCAATGCTCGAGGTAATTCTGCAACTATACCTGCAAAGATTATTAATGAAACACCATTACCAATGCCCCTAGAAGTTATTTGCTCACCTAACCAAAGCAAAAACATAACTGAACCAACCAAGGTTACAACCGTAGTGATTTTAAAAAATAACCCTGGATTATTGACTAGAGAACCTGAGGCACCCGAGGTTCCTTCTAATGCTACGGCAAAACCATAAGCTTGAACTGTAGCAAGTAAAACCGTGAGATATCTAGTGTATTGGTTTATTGTTTTTCTGCCTGATTCTCCCTCTTTTTTTAATTGAGACATTTGTGGAGAAATTGAGCTCATAAGTTGCATAATAATTGAAGCAGAAATGTATGGAAGAATCGTTAGTGCAAAGATAGTCATTCGTCCTAAAGCACCACCGGAGAACATGTTAAACATACCCAAAACACCACTATTAGCATTATTAACTATTTCCGATAATGCAGCAGCATTAATACCAGGCACTGGGAT
>CACBDG010000020.1 GCA_902537945.1 uncultured SAR116 cluster alpha proteobacterium | reverse complement strand
ATTTCTTGGTACTAAATATTTAGTACCCTTTTTGACTGAGGCAGGAAAAAAAACAAAATTTGGAAGTACTATAATTAATCTAAGCTCTGTAGCTGGCATTGTTGGTTCTCAACTTGACCCATTATATTCAATGACAAAAGGCGGTATAACTACTTTCACAAAATCAATGGCTATATATTTTGGGAAAAATAAACTTCCAATCAGAATTAATCAAGTCCACCCAGGTATTATAGAAACTGACATGGGAACACAAGTATATAAAGCAAGAATTAGTCAAAACCCAGACATGACAATAGAGGAATCTATTTCAGCTGGCATTAATCAGACTCCTATTGGTCGTCTTGGAACAGCTGATGAAGTTGCCAAAACAATTTTATTTCTATCCTCTGATAACTCAAGTTTTATGACTGGATCAAGTCTTGTTGTAGATGGAGGCTTAACTGCACAATAAGTATATAATTAAAAAAATGAAATATAAAGATAAGTGAAAAGAAATTTGGAAAATAAAGTAGCCTGGATTACTGGTGCAGGATCAGGAATTGGACGTGACGCTGCAATAAAATTGTCTAAACTAGGTATGAAGGTAATTTTATCAGGTAGAAATAAAAACTCTCTACAAGATACTCAAGAGAGATGTAAAACTAACACTATTATTAAACCAGTAGATGTTTCTAAAAAATCAGATGTTAAAGATATTTTTTCCGAAATAAAAAAAGAAATTGGACATGTAGATATTTTAGTAAATTGTGCTGGAATAAATATTTTGAAAAGAGACTGGGACAATATAGATGAGAATGAGTGGGATCAGGTAATACAAACTAATATTAATGGTTTATTTTACTGCTGTAAGGCAGTCATACCTCTTATGAAAGAAAAGAAGGATGGATTAATTATTAACGTATCTTCGTGGTCTGGAAATCATGTAAGTTTATTGTCAGGTGTGTCTTATACCTCTTCTAAACATGCATTAAATGCTATGACAGAAACTATCAATATGAAATATTGTAATCTCGGTATTAGGGCTACTGCATTGTGTCCAGGAGAAGTTGCAACAGCTATATTAGACAAACGTCCCAAAAAGCTTTCTAGCGAACAAAAAAATAAAATGCTTCAACCAGATGATTTAGGTCAAACTATAGTATTTTTGTGTCAAATGCCAAAGCATGTATGTATTAATGAATTAACTATCAGCCCTACATGGCATCGAAGATATATTGCTGATCTCGGGATTGAAAAATTATAAATAATTTATGATAATTTTTCTAACTTATCTTGGGTTTTATTAATAAAGTCAGATGAACTATGTCGTTCGTGAAGTTGGGATGATAGCTTTCCTTTGATCTTGTTTACCATAATTCCCCTTTTAACAGCTTTTCTCTCATTAATTTTTCTTGCCCACTTCAATACATTTTCATATTTTTTAACATCCAAAAATTCTTCTGAATCATATAATCTTCCTAATACCAAGGCTCCATACCATGGCCAAATGGCTATATCTGCTATGGTATATTCTTCACAACAAATAAAATTTTTATCAGATAATAACTTATCTAAAACATCTAATTGTCTTTTAACTTCCATAGCAAATCGATTTATTGGATATTCATATTTTTCTGGAGCATAAGCATAAAAATGGCCAAAACCTCCTCCTAAAAAAGGCGCACTTGCCATTTGCCAAAACAACCAGTTGAGACATTCTGTTCTATCTTCAAATTTTTTAGGGATAAAAATATCAAATTTGTCTGCTAAATATAATAATATTGACCCAGATTCAAAAATTCTCACTGGCTGATCTCGAGATTTATCTAAAAGACTAGGTATTTTAGAATTAGGATTAATTTCTACAAAACCAGTACTAAACTGATCTCCATTCCCTATTCTAATTAACCATGCATCATATTCTGCTTCCTTAATTCCTAAATCAAGTAATTCTTCAAGCATAATAGTTATTTTAACACCATTTGGTGTACCTTGAGAATATAATTGAAAAGGATGTTTTCCAACTGGAAGATCTTTTACATGAGTATTACCTGAGATTGGCCTGTTAATGTTGGCGAATTTACCACCATTTTCTTTGTCCCACTCCCATTTTTTAGGAGGTACATATTTTTCTGATTTTGCCACTTTTTCCCTCTTATAAAATTAAAATTAGTAATTTAAAACTATTGGATCAATTGGGTCTTTACCAAGTACTAAATCAGAACCTTTTTCTCCTATTAATGTAGCGCCAGAGTGTAAATTTGCAGATAACATTGTTGGCATAATAGACGCGTCAATAACTCTAAGATTGTTTAAACCATAAACTTTAAGATTATCATCAACAACTGCAGTTGGGTCAGTTTTTGGACCCATTCTACATGTTCCCATCTGATGATAGGTTGTAGTTCCTCTTTCTCTTGCAACTTGAAGTAATTCTTCATCTGATTGTTTTTCAATTCCAGGATAAACTTCATAATCAAAGTAATGTGAAAGAGCTTTAGAATGCATTAGTCTTCTAGATAGTTTTAATCCCGCAACGACTACCCTCTTATCTTCTTCAGCATCCAAGTAATTAGGTTGAATTAATGGTGCGTCGAATGGGTCATTTGTTTTTGATTTTATCCAACCAAGTGATTCAGGTCTTTGTTGCCACGCAGTAACCGTAAATCCAGGTTCAGTATCTAAGGTCGATTGAACACCTTCTTTATACGATGCTGGAGTAAAAGTCATTTGAAGATCATGATTTCTTATTTCTTCATTAGAATGCCAGAAACAATATACTAACGTAGGACTCAAATTTACTATAGATTGTTTACCTATTATATATTTTCCAATTTCTTTTAGAAGTTTAAACCCTCTTGATTTTTCATTTACTGTTTCAACATTTTTAGCTCTTGCAGTTAATCTAGGAGCAAAATGGTCTCTTAAGTTCATTCCTACACCTTTAAGATCATGAATGACATCTATTCCAAGTTTTTTTAGATCTTCAACGGGACCAACACCCGACATATGTAGAATATGAGGTGATTTTATAACACCAGATGACAATATTATTTCCTTATTTGCTTTAAGGTTAATCTTTTTTCCTCCTCTTCCTCCTATTAAATATTCAACACCAATTGCTGTTTTATTATTAAAGTTAATTTTTGTGACGAATGCGTTGGTTATTATTTGGAGATTTTTTCTGGACTTGGCTGGTTTCAAAAATGCTTTTGCAGCACTTACTCTAAATCTACCTCTAGTAGTACGTTGAACGTAAGAAACACCTTCTTGCAATTTCCCATTGTAATCTTTATTAAGTGGAATACCTTGTTCTATAGCACTTTTGATAAATGCTTCACATAAGGGATCTCTATATTCAAGATCTGTGATTGGCAATTCGCCTTGTGTTCCTCGATAAACGTCATCAAATTCACCCAGTCTTTTTTCATATTTTTTAAAATATGGAAGTAAATCTGAATAACTCCAACCTTTATTACCCTTTTGAGCCCAAACATCAAAATCTAGGTTTTGTCCTCTATTGAAAACCATACCATTTATTGAACTTGATCCACCTAACGTTTTACCTCTTGGAATGTCTATTACTCTTCCATCTGTACCCCAACTAGGTTCAGATTTAAATAACCAATTTACATTTGGATTAACAAGAGTTTTCATAAAACCTGCAGGTATATGTATAAATGGATTCCAGTCAGGCGGACCTGCTTCCAATACACATACTGAATTTTTACGATTTGCACTCAGCCTATTTGCTAAAACGCAACCAGAAGATCCTGCACCAACTATAATGTAATCAAAATTATCTGCCATTAAAGTTACCCAAATTAGAAAATTTAAGTTATGTTTATTAGTTGATAATAGTTAAAGCTAAATTTTATACAATTAGAAAAGTGTTATCTAATTACCAAGACTGAAGCCAATCTACCAAAAAATCTCTTAAACCGGTGGAGACCATAATTTCTTGAATTTCATTTGAAAAGAAAAAAACTAGAGCAGCAATTATTATTCCAAATATAAAAGTCATTAATATCCCCCATTATTAATTTATTTATAATAAATTTAAAAATACTTGAATTCTATTAAAAAAAAAATAAAGTATTAAAAAAAAGAAAGAGGTCATTTTATGAGTAAAGACGAGTACACATTTACTGAAAGTTTAAAATCCGAGGCCATACTAGCGGTAATTCTTTTCTTTCCACTGCTATTTACTATTACTGGCATAATATAGATTTCCTATCACTCCTTCATTAATCAGTTCTTCTATTTGATTATTTGAATAACCCAAAGATATAAGTATTTCTTTTGTATGTTGCCCTAAAGATGGTGCTTTAGATAGTATGTCATTATCTACAAATCTGGGCATACCAGGGATGTTTGGAACTGGCCATATTTGTTCAGTAGTTGGTTGCTTTAACCAAGAGATTAAGTCTATTGCTTTTGTTTGATCGCTTTCTATGAAATCTTTGTAATCTTGAACCTTTTCATTTTGAACTTCATACTTATTAAGTAAATTTTTCCAATAATCTGTGTTTTCTTTAATAAATAGTTTCTGAACTTCTCTAGAAAGAATTGCTTCATGTTTTCTTCTTTCAGAATTATTTACAAAACGCTTGTCTTTGATGAATTTTTTCCAACCGACAGCATTACAAAATTTAATAAATTCATGATTTTTTACAACTATAATTTGTATCCAACCATCTTTTGTTTTGAATGTACCAGATGGAGATGAAGCATGAGTATAAGGCCCTTCCATATACCCACTCATAAGTCTTATTGATTGCATGGCTGCTGCAGCCTCCATTAGACTTATTTCTATCTTTCTTCCAAACTTTTCATTAATTCTCGCATATAATGATGTAGATATTAACTGAGTTGCATATAAGGCTGTAGTCATATCAAATATTATAACAGGTGTTCTATGAGGAATATTATCTGGGCCTTTGTTTTCTGCCATAAAACCTGTAAAAGCCTGAAGGACAGGGTCCATAGCAGGTTTGTGACTCATAGGGCCATTTTGTCCAAAGCCTGATATAGACAAATAAATTAACTTTGGATTTATTTTTTTTAACCTATCATAATCATAGCCAAGCCGTTTAATTACACCTGGTCTGAAACCTTCAATAAATATATCGGATTGTTTAATAATTGTATCTAAAATAGGTTGACTTTTTGTATTCTTTAAATCAACTATAATGCTTTTTTTACCTAAATTTGCAGCTACTGAAAAAGCAGAATGCTCACCATACTCTTGTCCAAGATTTCTTGCCCAATCACCATCTTTGGGCTCTACTTTAATTACCTCTGCTCCATGTTGAGCTAAAAGCATGCCGCAATATGGACCGGCTACGCCTTGAGAAAAATCAATAACTTTAAGACCTTTTAATGGTTTTTGATATGACATGTAATTTCTCTCTAAACAAAATTTTTAATATTGATCTATTGATAAATTGTAAAAAAAACACCAAGTATTTAACTAAAAACCAAATTATTAATTTAATTTATCAATTAGACAAATTATATCTTACAATTTCAAGAAGTAGATGATAATGAATGAAAACGTTAGTTTATATTGGATAAGACAAGATTTAAGATTACACGATAATCCTGCATTAATTGAGTCTGTTAAAAATGGTCCAATAATTCCAATATATATTCTTGATGATGTTAACTCTGACGATCATAAAATTGGACAAGCCGGAAGAGTTTGGCTTCACCAATCATTAAAAGCGCTTGATAAAGAATTTCAGAATAAATTGATAGTTGCTAAAGGTAATCCAGAAGAAATTTTAGTCAAGATATGTCAATTAGAATCAATAAAAAAAATATATTGGAACAGAGTTTATGAACCGTGGGTTATTTCTAGAGATAAAAAAATAAAAACAAATTTAAAAAAATTAGAAATAGATACATACTCTTATAATAGCTCACTCCTATGGGAACCGTGGGATATACTTAAAGATGATAAAACAAATTATAAAGTTTTTACTCCTTATTTTAGAAGGGGTTGTTTAAACTCAACAGAACCAAGAAGACCTTTTGAAAAACCAAAAATTATTGATTACGTCGAGGTTAAAAATTTTATAAGCTTAAAAATTGATGAATTAAACTTACTACCAAGACATAATTGGAAAAATAAAATAATGGAAAGTTGGTCTATCGGTGAAAAGGCTGCAACTACCAGATTAAATCAATTTATTAATAATGAATTAGATGGATACAAGGAAGGTAGAAATTTTCCAAATAAGAAAAATGTATCTAGACTTTCTCCACATTTACATTGGGGCGAAATTTCTCCAAACACAGTGTGGCATGCCGTTAGAGACCTAAATCAAATGGGATTAAAACATCAACAAGATACAGATGTTTTTTTATCTGAAATAGGATGGAGAGAATTTTCAAATTATTTATTGTATTATTACCCAGAATTACCAAAAAAAAATTTACAAACAAAATTTGACAATTTTCCTTGGATTGATAACTCAGAACATCTTTTAGCATGGAAAACTGGGCAAACTGGGTATCCTATCGTGGATGCAGGAATGAGAGAGCTGTGGTCTACCGGATATATGCATAATCGACTTAGAATGATAGTTGGTTCTTTTTTAGTGAAAAATTTACTTACACATTGGCATGAAGGTGAAAGATGGTTTTGGGATTGTTTAGTTGATGCTGATTTAGCAAGCAATAGTGCAAGTTGGCAATGGGTAGCTGGGTGTGGTGCTGATGCTGCACCATATTTTAGAATTTTTAATCCTGTCACACAAGGTATTAAATTTGACCCTAATGGCGAATATACTAGAAAATATGTGCCAGAATTGAAATTAGTTCCAAACAAATACTTGTTTAATCCATGGGAGGCACCCTATGGAATTTTGGAAAAAGCAGGAGTTGAACTAGGTAATAATTATCCAAAACCTATTGTAGAAATTAAAAGTTCAAGACAAACTGCTTTAGACGCGTTTGCAAAAACTAAACAACCTTAAAATGAATAAAAATATCTACAGGTTTTTATTTTATTTTATTTTATTTATAATTACTTATCTATTTTATATTTTCCCATTTGAAACATTAAATGAATTACTGTTTAATCAAAAACAATCATTTCAATATTCTTTAATAAATACTATAATTTTTTATATTTTAATTTTGTACTATTTAAGATCACATAATACTTTTAAACCATTAAAATTTTTTGTTTATGAAGGTTTAGGAATTGGTTTTATTAGTTTTATGGTAGTATCAATATGTGTTTCTTTTAATTATATTTTACAATTCAACACATTCTTTATTGGAATGATTTCCCTAATATTAATAATTTTGATTTATTTGTTTGGTTCATATAATGCAAGAACCATAAATATCAAAAAAATAGATATAAAATCACCAAATTTATTAAAAAACTATCAAGTATTATTTTTAAGTGATGTTCATCTAGGAAGTAACAACATAAACCACTTAGTAAAAATTATTAAAAAAATTAAAAAAATTAATTTTGATTTTTTATTGGTCGGTGGAGATTTGATCGACTCTAGTTCTTTTAATTTTAAAGATCTAAATATTCTAAATGAAATTAACAAACCAATATATTTTGTTAGTGGTAATCATGAATATTACTTAAAAGATTTTCAAAATAAAATGAGTCAACTTTCATCCTTTAATATTAAACAATTAAAAAACACAAAGATACAAATTGAAAATATTAATCTGATTGGAATTGATGATAACCAGACTGAAAAATCAAAAATTGATTTTGCAAACAAGCTTTGTGATGATAATTTATTCAATTTGGTTGTCTGTCATAAACCGGATATTTGGCAAAAATTAAATTGCAAAAATCATCTTATATTATCAGGTCATACTCACAATGGGCAAATATTTCCTTTTAACTTTATAGTTAAATTAAAATTCAAATTTATCTATGGTTTATATAGCATGAATAACTCAAACTTATATGTAAGTTCAGGTTCAGCATGCTGGGGACCAAAAATAAGACTTGGTTCAAAAAATGAAATTATACATCTAAAATTAGGTAAAATATAAATTAAATTATACCTTCTATATTAACTGGCAAATCGTTGATCTCAATTTCTTTTATAATTTTTTTTAGATGAGAAGCATTCTGTGTTTCAATAGTTATATTTAATTTTGCTAAACTAGCCGAAAGATCCATTGCAAACCTACTGTGCTCAACTTGCAAGACGTTTGCTCCATTTACAGCGCATATTTTTGAAATTATCTGCAATTGTCCTGGTTTGTCAGGCATGGTAATACCCAAAGTTGTCACCTGACCTGATCTCACTAGATCTCTCATTAAAATTGAGGACAATACTTTAGAATCGATATTTCCCCCACAGATGACAATTCCAACTTTTTTATTTTTAAACTTAGTTCCATGTTGCAATAAAGCTGCTAAACCTGTAGCACCAGCTCCTTCAACAACTATTTTTTCATGCTCTGCTAACATTGCAATAGCTCTTTCAATAGATTTATCAGAAACAGTTAAAACATCATCAACAAAATCCTTTAATATTGAAAAAGGAATATCACCTATTTCTGCTACTGCAATACCCTCAGCTAGAGTTGAACCTTTACACTTTGATTTCTTATTAAACATTTTGTTAGACAATGATGGGTAAAGATCAGATTCTACACCTATAACTTCAATGTCTTTTTTCATGTGTTTAGCTGCTATTGAGCAACCGGCAATTAACCCTCCTCCACCAACAGGAACTAATAAAACATCTATCTCATTGCAATCTGTAATCATTTCATATGCGATTGTGCCTTGCCCTAAAATTACATTAAGATCATTGTATGGATGTATCTCTACAAAACCATTATTTAAAATTAAGTCTTGAACATGTTGATATGATTCATTTAAATCCTGACCTTTAATAATTACATTTCCACCAAAATTTTGTGTCCTTCTAATTTTTGTAAATGGAGTGCCTTCAGGCATAACAATGTTTGATTTAATATTCATTTTATTGGAAATATAAGCCAAACCCTGCGCATGATTGCCAGCTGACATAGCAACCACACCTGCTTTTTTTTCTGCAGCTGACAAAGATAATAATTTTGAATAGGAGCCTCGTATTTTAAAAGCACCAGTATGCTGTCTATTTTCTAACTTCAAGAACGTATCTATACCTAATTTTTCTGAAATAGAAGATGTGAAAGTAGTTTCAGTCCATTTGACATTATCTTTTATTTTTTTGTGAACGTTTTTAATATCATTAAATGTTAAATTCATTAGTATCTCTTTACTGATTAAGATTATAATGGGGTATGTTTAAATTAGATATTTGTCAAATGTAATTATATTTTTTTAACCAAGTTTCATAGAGATAGTAAATGATTAAATTAGATGCGAATAAAATTATGAAAGGAAGTCCGCCACCTTTGGAATATCAAGTAACATTAGAAAATTGGCGAAAATATCCATATAATATTTGGGCATTTGTAAATGTAAGAAATATTATTCCTACTTCTTCAATTAAGTTTGATGCAAAACAAAAAATTGATTTTATTAAAAAGTTAACAAACCTCGATGAAATAAAAATTTCTCATAATAATACTGAAAAAAAATTGAAAGATATTTTAGTTGATTGTAATACTGACAGTCTCCTTGTAATGCACAAAGGAAAATTAGTTTTTGAATTTTTTAATAATTTTACAACTTATGAAACACCTCACATTATATTTTCAATTTCCAAATCACTTACTAGTTTGTTGACAGGTATTTTAGTAGATAAAAAATTAATTGATGTGAATACTACCGTGTCTAAAATTTTACCAGAAACAATTGGTTCAGCTTATGAAGATGCGACTATAAGAAATGTCCTTGATATGAATGTGGCATCTAATTTTATAGAAGATTATTCAGGAAAAGCTGAAATATTTCAAAAATATAGATCCTCCACAGGATGGGATATACCTTCAAATAATGATATGACACATTTAAGTGGTTTACATGAATTTCTTTCAAATTTGCCAAAATCTATGTATCTACATGGAAAAAAATATCATTATTGCTCTCCACATAGTGATTTGTTGGGTTGGATAATTGAGAGAGTTTCAGGAGAGAAGTATTCTAAGATTATATCTGATTTATTATTCAAACCCTCAGGAATAATTAATGACGCTAATGTAACACTAGATAGATTTGGTGCAACTAGATCCGCTGGCGGAATTAGTATATCACCATACGACTTATTATTAATTTCAGAAATGGTACGTACAAATGGCGCAAACAAAAATGGGCAAATAGTACCAGAAAACTGGATAAATGATATTAAGAATTATGAAGATAACTCATGTTACTTAAATCAAGATGATTTAAAAAGATTTCCTAAAGGAAATTATAGATCAAAATGGTATCAAACAGGTTTTGATGAAAATGAATTCTGTGCAATAGGTATACATGGTCAAAACATTTGGATTAACCCTAAAAAAGAACTTACAATAATTAGAATGTCATCAGCATCTGATCCAATTAATATAAAAACAGAAGAGTTGATCTTCTCTGTTTTTAAAGAAATTGGAAATGCTTTAGTCTAATTAAAAAGTAATAGGAAATTTTTTATATAATTGATTAATTTCTAATATCATTTCTTCAGAAAGTATAACGTCAACACCTTTTAAAATATTTTTAAATTGTGCATTATCAGTTGCTCCAAAAATTACTGAGCCCATAAAAGGTCTTTGATTACAAAAAGCAATAGCCATGTGTACTGGATCAATTTGATATTTTTTAGCTAAAGATACATATTCAGAGACTGCTAAAGAAGAATTTTTATTAATTCTTCCAAATAAACTTGGTACTCTAGATAATCGAGAATTTTTTGGAACATTATCATTCATGTATTTACCAGTCAAAAATCCACCCGCGAGTGGTGAATATGCTAATAAGCTTATATTTTCATGATGAGACATTTCAGCCATATCTAGGTCGTATAATCTACACAGCAAGCTATACTCATTCTGAGTGGAAACTAACTTAAGATTTGGAAAATCTTTTAAAAATTTAATAAATTGTAGTGTACCCCAACAGGTTTCATTTGACAGCCCAAGATATCTAATTTTTCCTTCTTTCTGAAGTTCCGATAAAGAATTTATTACAACTTGAAGATTTTCCTTAACTTCTTCATTATTTTGTTTAGTTGGATCATAATTCCAATTTTGTCTAAAATGATAAGATCCCCTATTTGGCCAATGTAATTGATAGAGGTCAATGTAGTCAGTTTGAAGTTTTTTTAGACTTCCTTCAATTGCAATTTTTACTGATTTACCGTTTATACCTTCGCCATTTCTTACTGCCATATAGCCTTTACCAGAAACTTTAGTTGCAAGGACTATCGAAGATCTTTTTGATTTATTTTTTGTTATCCAATTTCCAACTATAATTTCAGTATCACCAGTGGTTTCAGGTCTTAATGGACATGTAGGATACATTTCAGCTGTATCAATAAAATTAATTCCTGATGCTATTGACTCATCTAATTGATAATGACCATCCTCTTCTGAAGTTGTTTCTCCAAATGTCATTGTACCAAGGCAATAAGTTGAGACCTTTAAGTCAGAATTACCTAAATATTTATAATTCAATTAAATTCCTTACTTAAAAACAAATAATATTATTTTATTGAATAATAAAAAATTGAACTTATAACAAGTAATTCTATTTAAAAAATTAATAAATTTAATAATTCACCATAATTAATTAATATGATATTTTTTTTACATGCTTATCGATGGTTTACAATATTGTAATTGGTCTGAAAAAATTTTCCATGAATTGAGAAATTCAAATGTTACTGCCATTCATGTAACAATCTCATATCATGAACAATTCAGAGATACAGTTTCAAATTTTGAACAATGGAATAAATGGTTTGAAAAATATCCTTCATTAATAATGCCAGCATATTTTGCTGAAGATGTTGAGCAAGCAAAAAAACTTAACAAAACCGCAATAATTTTCGGATTTCAAAATCCATCACCTATTGAAGATGATATTGGCTTAGTTGAAATACTTCACAGACTTGGTGGAAGATTTATGCAACTTTCATATAATAATCAATCATTATTAGCTACCGGATGTTATGAAGAAAATGATCTGGGTATTACTAGAATGGGTAAAGAAGTAATAAGAGAAATGAATAGAGTGGGAATGGTTGTGGATATGTCTCATTCTTCTGAAAAATCAACACTGGAAGCTATTGAGATATCCGAAAGACCAATAGTCATTAGTCATGCCAACCCGTCTTTTTGGCATACTGCCAAAAGAAACAAATCTAATAATATTTTGTCCAAACTAGCTGAAAGCAATGGGATTTTAGGATTCTCACTTTATCCACATCATCTTAATAATAGTAGTAATTGTTCATTAGAAGATTTTTGTTCGATGATAGCTAGAACAGTTGATTTAATGGGAATAGACCAAGTAGGATTTGGATCAGATTTATGCCAAGATCAACCTGACAGTATTGTAGAGTGGATGAGAGTGGGTAAATGGACCAAAAATATTGACTATGGTGAAGGTTCTGCCTCTAATCCAGGTTTTCCCAATATGCCAAAGTGGTTCAGAGACAATCGAGACTGGCATAATATTACAACTGGGTTAGAAGATATTGGTTTCAACGAAGAAGAAATTGATAAAATAAAAGGTAAAAATTGGTTAAATTTTTTTAGAAACTCATTTAGGTCAGTTTAAAAGATGAAATTTCAAAGCAATCAAAATAATTTGGACTATAATCATTCTATAAGACCACCCTCAATAGTGATGAAGCTTGATAGATTAGGTAGCTTTCATCAAACACGACTATCTTTCACAAGGCGTCTTATAGATGATCTTAAGTATCAAAAAAGTAAAATAGAAATTCACCAATGGGATATTGATAATAGTGGGATTGGAAGCGCTATTATTAAAACAACTTTTAAAAATGAAATTTTGTCACTCATAATCTTTTGTCATTCTATAAATGCTGAAGAAAGAACTGATAGAGTTATAGCTGAGAAATGGGATATGACTTTCTCACTTTTTAGGGGAATCCCAAATAAAAATGAATTAAATAAATTATCCAAAAATTTGAAAATACAGGAATCAGGAAGACACAATTCAAAACAGTTGACTTTAAGTAGAGCTAACAAGTCTCAAAGAATATTTAAAAAAGTATTAAATGATTTATCAATTGGGAAACAGCCATCTGATAAACTAATCAATGATGTAGGTTACCTTGTTAGAACTACTGCAGTATATGGCAATGGTAAATTTGGGATTGAAGATTTTTCTAAAACCAACGGACATATCTTTTTAGATAAGCCTTTTCAAGCAGAAATGTTAACCGTGTATCTAATAAGATATTTTTCAATAGAATTAATTAATTTTTTGGCTAAAAAAAAAGGAGGTAAAAAGTCAGTAACTCTGTCTAAACATCTTGCAAAACATTTAGGAGTTGGCAATGCAACAGGTTTAGGAATGGCTCCATTTCTAATAAACCATCAAGAGTTAATCCATCAATGGATCTATAATAGAGAAACAGCCCTATCAAGAGTTTTTTCAATCAAGCAACTAGATAAAAAAACACAAAATAGAATTATTAACTATATTCATCAAGCATTCAAATACAGCTTACAATGGAAAGTTGATGATCAATTACAATCAAATAAGATTGACGCGCTTAATTTAGACCTAAAAAAAATTTTACAAAACAAAAAACTTACTAAACTTTTGAATTTAGATTATCCTTTAAAAAATCTCTTTGATTTCTATAAAAATGATATCAATTTAGAAACACAAGAAATACTCAATTCTGTTTTTATTGAACCCTTTCCTGAGTTATTTGAAGATTTAATGAATAATATGGGGGCAGTAGAAAAAAAATCTGTTTTAATAGGTTATAATGTCAGTGATATTTTAGAGATAATTAAAGATAATTATAAATGGGCTCTTGAAATAGATACTACTAAATCTGATGAAAATTATTGTTTCTGGTATACGTCTCAAACAAAGTTAGAACCACGTCTTGGCATTACAAAAAAGGATGTTGGAATAGAGAAACAACTACCTTTTGATATTGCTCACCAAATAAAACAAACAGTAGATATATTGCAGAAATTACCTTCTAATATGACTGCTGCTGAAGTGATGATAAATCAACCAAAATTAAGAAATATAATCAAGAGAATTATCACAAATAAATCAATGCCATACAGCGAAATACAAAATAATTTAATTGGTAAGGATATGAAGCCGATTGATATTTTAAGGTGTAAATTAAGTTTTTTTGGAGCATCAAAATTTGATCCTAAATCTGATTTATGGACAAGAATAACTCTATTTCAAGGAGCTCCATTGCCAAATGAGTTATGGAAAATAAAAGTAAATGATTGGCTGTTTCCAAATTTAAAAAATGTAAAATAATGATTAATGTGTCTTTGAATGAGATATACTCAGAAACTTATAAAGCACTAAGAAGTGTTAATATCGAATGGAGTTTAGCTAAAGATTGTGCAAACAAAGCAAAATGGTTGGCACAACATGATCAATATTTTCTTGGATCAATTTTGAAAACAGCAGAACTTTATCAAAATCAAGATATAACTATTTCAATTAATGAAAATACAAATACAAAACCATTATCGTCAGCCTTAATGGCATTACTTTTAATTGAATATGTTTCTGCAAATAAAATAACTTGGAAGGGTTATATTGACAGTTCAAAATTTTTACTTGCTGGTATGGGAATAATTGCCAAAGAACAACAAATTAATTTAATATTAGAAAATGAAAAAAGAGATATTATTGCATTTACAAAAGATCAGAAACTTTTCATTAATTCATGTTTTGATATTAATGTTCCAACATATTCTTTTTTAAAAATATATGATTTCATAGAAAAAAAAAATATCAAATATACATTTCTAAAAAAAAATAAAAATGTAATTAAAGTCAATGATAAATGTTGGGAAAGATTGAAGCTAATGGCTTTTGAAACTTATGTAGAGGAAAGTAAAACATCAAAATCTAGGGCAGGATATTAATTTACTTTACAATATAGTCTTTCAAAACATGAATATCTGGATCAAATCCTAATCCAACACCTTCAGAAATTTTAAAAATCCCATCTTTTGGTGTAAAAATTTCTTTAGGATAAATATACGCTTCAAAATCTATAAAAAATCTCTCTAAAAAACCTGGGTTTGGCATTGATTGAACAAGATGTAAAGTAGCTAAAAATCCTGGGCCAAAGTAAGGTGAATGAGCCATTATCTGTACCCCATAAGATTCTGCAATTGATATGATTTTTTTAAATTCAGTGATGCCACCTACTTTTGTTACACTTGGCTGCGCATAATCGACAGCTTCTGCTTCAAACATTTTTTTGAATTCAAACGACGTACAAGCATTTTCACCAGCTGCAATTGGTGTAAACGTTTCAGTTCTTAAATTTGATAAACCTTCAAAATCCTCGGGTGGGTTTATAGGTTCTTCTACCCAAAAAAGATTATATTCTTCCCAGTCATTTATGGTTTGCCTAGCTTGGTCTCTTGTCCATGGACAATTAGTATCAACCATAATAGGAATATCTCCAAGAACTTCTCTAGCTGCCTTAACTTCTGATTTATAAATTTCATGTAGTTTAATATATTTATAACTAAGATTTTTTGCATGATTGCATCTATCTTGTACTGCTTCAATATCTTCATATCGCCACAAACTAGCATAAGCAGGTATTTCTTTTGAACCTGCTGATCCTAGAATTTGACATAAAGACAAGTTACTATGCTTTGCTAAAATGTCCCATAATGCTATATCGACTCCGCTGATTGCAAACATTGTAATGCCATAACGGCCAAAAAGATGAAGTTTTTTTTGTAACTCAAAGTTAATTTGTTTAACATCAAGCGGATTTTTGCCCATAATAAGTGGTTTAACCATATGTTTTATTGCTTCTGCAACTGGTTTCCTGCAATTATAAGAAAAAGCGTCACCCCAACCAGTTATGCCAATATCTGTATCAATCTTGATTAAACAAAAATCAAGTGTATCTTGTTTAAGAAAATCAGATGCGGATGTCTCAACACCTGTTGAAAATGGTATTTGCAATTCATAAGTTTCTAAATTTGTAATTTTCAAAAATATTCCTATTAATAACTTATTAATATATTCTAACTTATAGCTTAAAATAGAATCAATATTTAAAATCTAATACCTAGAAAATCATATTTTTTCACTAGTAATCCTTGATATAAAAAATCATATATGCAAAAATGTTATGCAAATATATTATATCTGATCGATTTTTTAACTTATTTTCATTATTTCAATAATTACATTAAATATCAGTAATTTTTTTTGACATTAACGAATAATGTTATATAAGTTTTAAGAAACTACTTGTAATGTTATAACATTACATTAAAATTTAATAAAAAGGATATATTTATAATGAAGAAAAATTTTTTTAAGAATTGCCTACTTACTACCTCAGCTTTAGCTTTTTCAAGCTCAATAGCTCTCGCTGATGTGAGTATTAGTGGTTCTATGCAATGGCATTACTTGGATCAAGATCCAGGAACTTCTACAGCTGGTGCATCTGATGATCATTTTCACAGTGATAATAAAGTTGCACTTGCTTTTACAAACAAAACTGATTCAGGTCTAACAATTAGTATGTTCCAAACTATTAGATCTAACGGAACTGAAGCAGTTTCAGCTGCTAATAGTGATGGAAATAATATTACTGTAGAAGGTGGTTTTGGTTTCCTTAGTTTAGGTAACACAGGAGGAGTTGGAGACGAACTTACACCAACTGCAGCAGATTTAATTGGTCCTGGATCAACTGATGGAAAGGCTCCAACTTTTTATAATGAATCTGGATCTTTAACATCACAACAAGCTTCATTAATTAATATTATTGATGCTGAAAATAATATAACTTTTAAACTTCCTACAATAGGAGGATTAACCTTAGGGGTTTCACATAAAGATGCAGGGCAAGCTGCCTCGGAAAATGCTGACGAAACTGTTGTTGCTGGATCATATGAATTTACGTCTGGTGATGTAACTGGCACAATTGCATACGCTAGTAATTCAATCGATGGAGCAACTGTTGGCGCAACCAGTCTTGATAGTTCTTCAATGGGTTTGACCATTTCCTCTGGTCCCTTCTCAGCTGTCATTGCTCAAGCTGAAGATGATCAAACAGGTGGTACTATTCAAACAGAAGTTAATGATTACGGTATTTCTTATGCAGTTAGTGATGCACTGACTTTTGCAGTTTCTGGTACAGAAGTAACCGAAACTTCAGGTGGTGAAACACTAGATGTTACTTCTGTATCTGCAAAATACACAATCGTTGATGGTTTGGATGCATATTTAACATATCATGATTATGATTATGGAGCCGGTACATCTGGACAAACTGCTGACGATGGATCTGCAACGTTAATTTCTGTTGAAGCAACTTTTTAAATTATATATAAATCATATTTTTTAGAATAATAAGTGAATATTAGGAAAAAATTCATCTTGATTCATTATTCGCAAGCCAATTTATAATTTTAATAGCAGGATATAACCATATCAATCCTGCTATTAAATATACTAACCAATCTAATATCCAATGATAACCAGTAATAAAATCAAAAGCATACATAAATAAACTTACATATATTATTACAGATGGAATTATACCAACTACTACTATAAAATGTCGCCATCTTTTCAAATTTTAACCCTTAATTTCTTTCTTTAACTAGGAATTAGTCCACCATCAATGTTATAAGATTGTCCAGAAATATTTCTTGCACCTTCAGAAGATAAATAAACTACCATTGATGCTATGTCTTCTGGATTATTTGGTCTTTTAAGAGGAATATCTCTTACATAGTGTTTCATTATTTCTTCTTCGGTTTTATTTTGTTCTAATGCTCTTTTCTTTACTATGTTTGAAAGTATGTTGGTGTATGTAATTCCCGGGCAAATTGAATTAACAGTTATTTCATATTTTGCAAGTTCTTGAGCTGCTGTTTTTGTCAAACTAATTACAGCTCCTTTGCTGGCAGCATAAATTGCATTAGAGACATCCACAAACCCTTTTCCACCTACAGAAGCAATATTAATAATTCTTCCCCCTTTATTTTGCTTTATCATTTGATCAGCCGCTATCTGCAAACAAAAGAAGGTCCCTTTTGCGTTCACATTAAGTATCCAATCCCAATCTTTTTCTGTTAAATCCATAATATTAGATGTTCTTGTTACACCCGCATTATTGACTAAAATGTCAATTGTGCCAAATTCATGGACAGTTTTCTTTATCATTCTTTTTATATCATTATTTTTTGTAATATCAGTTTCAATTGAAATTCCAGATCCATTATTATTTAATATTATTTGAAGTGTTTCATTAGCTTGTTTTAAATTAATATCAGCACAAGTTACATTATATCCTTCATTGCTTAATGCAATGGCAATAGCTCTTCCAATGCCGCTCCCAGCACCAGTAATACACACATTTTTAAAAATTCTTTTCATAATTTTATTCAATATAAAGCTAAACTGCTTGATTAATCTCTAACATGTTAGCATTTATATCATAAAGATATATCTGATGGAATCCTGGCATTGCATATACTTTGGCATCAGAGTATAGAATTTTTTCTTTATCTAGTTTAGCTGTCAATTTTGATAAGTTTTTAATTGTGAATGCTGGATGCCCAGAAATTGATGGGTTGTGAGCAAAATTATTTCTATATCCAAACCCGTCATCTGGCTTTATAACATGTAATCCTCTATTATTATTAGATAATGGTAATATTGCTAATTCAGATGGATCAATACTAAAGTCACCCTTATTAATCGGTGCAACCCATTGCCCTTCTTTCATACCCAACAAATCACAAAAAAAATGAATAGACTCTCTAACATTCAAAGATTCTAAGTTCATATGATGAATTCCCCAATCTAATCCCATCGACCAACCATTTAAATGATCTTCAAAACCTGAAGTGTTTTCAACTAAATGTATTAAATTTAATGAAGGCTCTTGAACATAAAGATTATTGAATAAGCCATTTTCTGATTTTTTATAAATAAACTTTATATCTTTGAATTCTAATTTTTCTTTGATATTTTCAAGGTTATCTACCAATAATGTAATATAACTTTTTCTACTTTGTATATGATTTGAAATTAAAAGATCTGGGATTGGTTTGAATAATCTTAATCCAAAACCCTTGTCACCAAAAAAAATACTTTCTTCATTTTTAAATAAGGTTTGGTACAGTATTTTTTGGTTTTCATTATAACCAATAAGCATGTCGTAAAATTGTTTTGATTTTTGTAAATCGTAAACAGGAATAGAGACATTCAAAATTGTCCAATTCATTTATTATCCTTATTTTTAATTAATAATTTTTGATATTAAATTGTTAACGTAACAAATGTTTACAAAAAGAACAATTTCAATAAAGTTAAATTATGAGTTTTTGTACAGGGAAAATTCACGATGGATATTAAAAATTTAACTGACGATTTTGGTGTAGAAGTAAGAAATTTTGATTGCTCAAAAAAAATTGGTTATGATGAATTAAATTTACTCAAAAAAACTATTCAAGATAGACATTTCATATGCTTTAAAAATCAAAAATTAGATGGGGATACACTTGCTACTTTTACAAAAAATTTTGGTAAATTAGAGGCCTATCCAGAAAAAGATAAAACAAAGGGAAAAATAGAAATATTTAACGTTTCTAATGTTTCTGAAGATGGTGTGCATTTAGATCCTGATGATCAAAGAGTTATTCTCCAAAAGAATAATTCAAGGTGGCATACAGATAGCTCGTACAGATATTTACCGTCTATTTTTTCTATCCTCTATGGTCAAGAAACTTTACCCCCTAAAGCAGAAGGGGGGGAAACTCAGTTTTCAAATATGTTGTTAGCATATGATCATTTGCCTGAGGATAAAAAAATTCTTTTAGAACCATTACACCAAGTTCACTCTTACAATGATATTAGAAGATTAGAACCTGGCCTTCCAGAACTTACTTATGAAGAAAAATCTAACTTTCCACCCGTAACTCACCCTATAGTAAGAGTTCATCCCGACAGAAACTTTAGAAAATCTCTTTATTTTACTTCTAATACGAGTTTAGAAATTGGTGGAATGAGCCTGGAACAAGGTAAGGAGTTACATAAATGGCTTGTTGATTATATTAGCCAGCCTAAATTTTGTTATACTCATAAGTGGCAAAAAAATGATCTAATCATGTGGGACAATAGAGTGTTATTACATAGGGTAATTCCCTATGATTACGCTAAATATAGAAGAGCAATGATTAGGGGAACTGTTGAGGGAGAAGTTCCTGTTCTTGGTCCATTTTCAAATGAAGTAAGATTAAATAAAAATTAAAATTTAATTGTATGATTTAAAATGAATTCTGATATTTCTTATGACCCAGTTTCAGTTATAGATGAAAAAGAAGCTATTGGAGAAACTGCAAAAATTTTCAAAGATATTAGAGAGACTATGAATATTCCTCTTATAACATCTATATGGAGAGGTTTGGCAGAGATTGATGATAGTTTAAAAAAAATTTGGACTATTGCTAGACCAATCTATGAAACACAGAATCCTGAGAAAAAACTAAAAGAAATTATTGAAGAAATTAAACTTCCTTTACTGCCAACATTTACAGATGATGAACTTTCAAAATGCAGACTTACCCCTAAAGATTGGGAAGATATTCTGATTATTTTAAAAGCATATAACCGTTCAAATGGGATGAATATGGTTGTATTGCACTCAATTATCAAACAAAATTTTCCAAATTGCTTAAAGATCCCCAAAAATAACAAAAAAAAGATAATTTGGCCTGTACTACAAAAACTCCAAAAAAAAGAAGAAATAAAACCTAATATTTGGCAGTTAGTATGTAATGTTAACAGTATATGCTCGCCAAATGGAAAAAATTCTCATGTAGCAACTTTATGGAGACACTTGGCCCACTGGCCTTTTTTTCTTGAAATAATGTATATTAAACTCAGTAAATTATCTGAGGAAAGAGTTCTTCAATCATTACTATTTAAAACTCAAAAATATTTACAAGACAGAGGTTTGCTAATAGAAGCAAAAGATTATTTTAAAAACGATTTATCTTCAAATGCTTATTCTGTAATTAAAAGTTACGTGTACGAAAAAGATAAGGTTATACGAATGGTTGTAATTGGCTTCATTATGCAAAAATGGATAGAAAAACAAAAATTCTTAGATTTGAATAACTAGAAAATTAATTATGCATTTTATTAAAATTTTAACTATTATATTTTTTTTTATACCAATTTTAGCGTCTGGGAAGCAAAAATCTGATCTAAACAAATCAGAAAATTACATTTTAAACTCAGGAAATAAATATCTGAAATTTAAAAAAGAAGGTAAACCAGTAATTTCTGATAAGTGGATGGTTGTTACAGCAAATACTCAAGCTTCTGAGGCTGCTGCTAAAATACTTAAAAATGGGGGGACAGCTGCAGATGCAATGATTTCAGCTCAATTGGTTTTAGGTTTAGTGGAACCTGAATCCTCTGGTCTTGGTGGTGGCGCATTTCTAGTTTATTTTGATAATAATACTAAAAAAGTCACAACTCTTGATGGTCGTGAAACAGCGCCATTACTTATTAAGGAAAATGTATTTCAAGATATTAACGGAAACTCATTAAAGTTTTTTGATGCCGTTGTAGGAGGAAAATCAGTTGGCACACCTGGTACTCCAGCTTTACTTGAAATGGCGTATAAAAAATGGGGTAAAACTACATGGTCTTTATTATTTGATGATGCGATTAATTTATCAAATAATGGTTTTGTAATTTCAAATAAACTTAGCTCTTCTATAAAAAAAAATAGTAAATCATTAAGTAAGTTTTTGAAAACTAAATCCTATTTTTTACCCAATGATATGCCACTAGAATCTGGAGATATTCATTTTAATAAAAATTATGCAAATACTCTCAAAGCTTTTGAAAAAAATGGATCGAAAGTTTTTTATAATGGTTATATTGCAAATGATATTGTCTCAACTGTGAATAATGCAAATCATAATCCTGGAGTTTTGTCTATTGAGGATATGATTAATTATAAGGTTATAGAAAGAAAGCCTATTTGTTCAAATTATAAGGGGTATCAAGTATGTGGAATGGGACCTCCTTCATCAGGAGCTATAACGATTGCTCAAATTCTAGGAATGATTGAAAGTTTTGATATTCCAAAACTAGGACCTAAAAATCCTGAAACTTGGAGAATAATAGGAGATGCCTCAAGATTAGCTTTTGCAGATAGATCTATCTATATAGCTGACAGCGATTTTATAGATGTCCCAGTTAAAAAGTTAATAGATTATAACTACTTGAAAGAACGCTCAAAATTATTAAACAGAAAAATTAAACTTAAGAAAATTAAAGCTGGTAATTTAACAAGTAATTTATCAATGAAATGGGGTCCAGATAATTCGATAGAACTTCCATCAACATCCCATATTTCAATAGTAGATCAGTATGGAAATGCATTATCAATGACTACTACAATTGAAAACGGATTTGGTTCTAGATTAATGACAGATAGTGGGTTTTTACTTAACAATGAATTAACAGATTTCTCATTTACATCATTTAAAAATGGAAAAAAAATAGCAAATAATGTAGAACCAGGAAAAAGACCAAGATCATCCATGGCTCCTACTATAATATTAAAAAATAATAAACCTGTTTACGTCTTGGGAAGTCCCGGTGGAAGTAATATTATCGGTTATGTAGTAAATGCAATAATCTCAATGATTGATTGGAAAAAAAATGCCCAGGAAGCTGCATCGTTAGCTCATGGAATAAATAAATTTGGAACTTTTTATTTAGAGAAAAATACAATTATGAGTAAGCTTTTGCCCTCATTAGAGGATATGAAGTATAAAGTAAAATTAAGAAATTTTTCGTCTGGTTTAAATATAATTCATATTAATAATAAATTATACGGAGGATCTGACCATAGAAGAGAGGGAATAGCTATTGGCAATTAATTAATTAGTCTAAACTTCCTAGTGGTTTTAACTTTTCAATAAAGTCATCTAATACTTTTTTATAATTAACAAATAAACTTAAACGTTTTCGCGTTAATCCTTTTGCTTTTGCTTTCAAAAAAAATTTTTTGGCATCTTCATCTTTTCCTTTATTTAAAAGAACATATGAATAAAAGCCTAACATTACTGGATCGATATCTTTTACATTCAATTTTGGTACTATTGTACGTTCAATTGAATCTAAGTCATTATTTTGATAATAAGCAGCAATTAAATTTTTAGTTATAAAAAATCCATTGTCATTTGGAGCCAACTGCAATGCATTTTTGTAAAAAGAAATTGCTGATTTTAAATCCGAACATCTTTTGTATATTGAACCAGCAATTGAAAAAGCATCTACTGAACCACCTGCATCAATAGCTTTTTTTAAAAATGATTTAGATTTTTCACAATCTTTTGAAACATAACGAAATTCAACCAAAGCTCTTAATGCATATGCTCCTGGATCTTTAAAAGTAGCAACATCAGCTTCAGAATATTCTAATAATTTTTTTATATCGCTTTTTTTATCTTTTGATAAACCAAGTCTTATTCTTTGATAAATTCCCCATGCCATGCCGTTGTACAAGGCTGGTGATTCTGGTCCTAAGTTTTTTCTTAATTGTTCTTGATATTCAAGATATTTTTTATGACCATCTATTGTATATTTTCTCCACTCAGCACGCGAATTTAAAACCAAAGTCAAATTTTGAATATTTTTTACTCTTTTTGCATATATATCACCAGTTGATCCTGTGACTGCTTTTATTTGTAGGTGTTTTAGTATTTTATTCCCTATGTTATCTTGAACTTTGAAAATATCTTTTAAATCAAATTCTTCTTTGTCAGACCACACTACTTTATTCTGCTTTAAATCAACTAATTGAAGATTTATACGAGATTGATTTACTATAGTTTGTATAGATCCTTTGATTACATAATCGGCGTTATATTCATCTCTAAATTGTGTTTCTGAATAATTATTTTTTTTGGCATGTTGGCTAGTAGTTCCAGACAAAACTCTTATACCAATATATTTAGAAAGGCTTGAGATCATACTTTCTGTTAAGGCAGGACTAATACCTTTAGTATTTTCAGTATTTGACAAATTTTCAAAAGGAAAAACTAAAATAGTTGGAATAGATATATTTGAGATCGCATTATCATCATTTACTTTATTTTGCTTTTCAAGAACACCCGAGAAGAACAAACCTATGAAAATAGCTGCTATAGCACCCCCTATCATGGCTATTATCTTGGTATTCGACAATTGTGTCTTAAGCTTTCTCTTTTGTGAGGGATCTAGTAGAATATCGTAAGCATGAAATTGGTTTTGTTTTACCTTTTGCGTGCCAAGATCATTAAACTTATATTTTGTCTTATTAGCAACAAGATCATAAACATTCTTGGATATTGTTATTCCACCTGGCTGAGCTAATGCCTCTAATCTTGCAGCAATATTTACTCCATCACCTAATAAATTATCATCCTCTTTTACAACATCACCCATATTGATACCTATACGGTATTCTAATTTAACTTTAGTTGTATCTTTATCATTACGGGCTTTAATCTGCTTTTGGAACTCTACAGCAGTATCAACAGCAGCGACAGCACTTGGAAACTCTGCAAAAACGGAGTCCCCTCCAGTATTGAATATACGGCCTTTTTGTTTTTTAATAATAGCTTCAATTATCTTATTACATTCACGAAGACCTAGCAGTGTAGCATTCTCGTCTTTTTCCATATGCTTACTATAGCCAACTAAATCTGTGGCAAATATTACGGCTATTTTACGATTAATTTCTTCGTTTGACATTATTAGGAGACCCCAATTATTTTAATAGTATATTCTTTATATAAATATAATTACATTTATCTTGAAATGATACAAAACTTTAAGGTTAATTAAATGAAAAATTTTTATAAAATTTTTGGTTCTTTTAAATTTTCCTTCGTTCCACCTTTAATGATTTATTTAGCTGCAGGTGTGTCAGGAATTACAAATATAGTAGGTCTATTTTTTGTAAAAGAATATTTGGATTTGTCTGCTGTTTTTCTTGCTGGATTAGGTTTTTGGGCTGGTCTTCCGTGGGTATTAAAAATGCCTTTGGGACACTTGGTTGATATACTTTGGAAATTTAAATCTATTCTCGTGATACTAGGAGCTTTAGTAATGGCAGCTAGTAGCATAATTATGTTTTTTCTTATTCAATATAAATCTGAAATGATCGCTATTTTTAATGCAGAAACATGGTTCGTCATTTCAACTTTACTTGCACCTATTGGATTTGTTTTACAAGACGTTGTTGCTGACGCAATGACAGTTGAGGCTGTGCCTAAAACTGATGATCAAGGAAATGAAATAAGTTTTAATGAATTGAAATCTATGAATATTTCAATGCAACTTCTTGGAAGAGTCTCTATTATTTTTGGTACATTGCTTGTATCTATGATAAATTTATTTGTTTTTTCAAACTCTTCAGATATGACCGAATTAGAAAAAGTCACGGCATATGGAAATATTTACTTATATTCTTTAATAGTACCTACTATATCAGTATCGGGTATACTTTTATCATATTTTAATCAACAAAAGAGATATAAATTACTTATTGGTAATGGTATTAATCCTGTAAAAGCTGCAAATATAATATTTAATATTCAAGAAGTAACTAAGCCCAATTTATTAATCATAATAGGCTCTATATTTTTTGTAATATTTACTCTACTTGTTGGAACTTCTAAAATGGCTCTTTCACAAGAAATCGTTTTCATCGGTTCATTTATAATAATTTTGTTTTTATTATTTAAGTTATCAAACGAATTAGATGCTAATGCCAAAAAAATGTTAATTGGAACTGCTATAATTATATTTGTGTTCAGAGCAATGCCAGGTGTTGGACAAGGAGGAAGTTGGTTTGAAATAGATATTTTAGGTTTTGATCAAGAGTTTTTGTCATTACTTGGATTAATAGCATCTTTCCTTACTATTTTAGGTATATTTGTTTTAAGGCCCTTAATGGAAAAGTCTTCAATGACTAGATTAATAGTTATACTTTCTATTGCTGGCTCTTTCTTCATTTTACCATCAATTGCAATGTTTTATGGGTTTCATGAGTTCACATCAAAACTTACAAATGGGTTAGTTGATGCTCGTTTTATCGCTATTTTTAATACAGCACTAGAGAGTCCGTTAGGTCAAGTTTCAATGATACCTATTCTCGCTTGGATAGCTCAGTCAGCACCTAATCATTTGAAAGCTACATTCTTTGCTGTTTTAGCTAGCTTTACTAATTTAGCTCTCTCAGCAAGTAATTTAGGTACTAAATATTTAAATCAACTATATGTAATAACTAGAGAAGTGAAAAATGATTTGGGAATAATAAAAACACCAGCAGACTATTCAGATCTTGGCATTTTATTAATTATCGTATGTACCTTAACTTTAACTATTCCAATTTTAGTAACATACATTGTCAAAAAATTGAAATTGCTGTCATATTAAATAAAATAAAAATTGAACTATATCATACCATACTAAAGGTCATATTCATACTGAATGATCTTCTTTCACCTTTAGTATAGAATGGATATACACCGTGAAACAAATAACTAGGAAAAATATAAAAATCACCAACTTGAGGTTTTACTAAGAAATTTGAACAAGAATATAAACCGGTTGATCCATATACAAAATTAATATGCCCATTTGCAGGATAGTGATCTTTATAATCTTCTTCCCATTCTTTATCTATACCTTCAGGAAGTTTTAAATAACCGACACTAGACAATGTACAATTATCATGAATATGCATAGGATTATATTCATTTTCAAACTGTCTAACAAACCATGCAGCTGTTACATCTAAATATGGCTTTTTATTTAAATCTAAATTATGTTCACCAAATGAATTTCTGTTTTTTGTGTATTGGTGGTAATCTACAACAAAATTAAATAATTTTTCACTAGCATACTTTCTAGTTTCTTTGTCAAAATGTAACTCTTGGCTAACTTTACCTACCAGATAATCCGAAAAATCATCAAGTTTTTTATCCATACTTTCATTTAAAAAATTTATCATTTCAGTTGGCATTTTGAAGTATCCCATTGTAGGACCAAAAGGAGCAAAAAAATTAGGACTTTTATCGTTTTTTAAAATAGCCATAACTCAACCGTAGTAATGTTATTATTAAGATCAATTTAAACGTTTAATATCAAAAGGTAAATAATACTTAACAATCCAACTATAAAAGAAGCTGAAAATCCAACTATGAAAGGCTTTATACCTAATGAAAACATACTTTTAATATTCGATTGAAGGCCAAGAGCTACCATAGAAAATAATATACAGTAAATTGAAATTTCTTTTAGAAACATTAATAAATTACTCCAAAGATTTGACAAGTCGCTATCAAGAAATAAAAAATCTCCTAATGTTCTTGCAAAACACAACATTATAAATCCCAAAACAAAAAATGGAAAAAAGTCCTTGAATGAATTTTTGACATCAATTTTTTTTTCTTTGTTATACAAATAAGCTATCAATGGAATTAATAAGATTAAAAATGAATTTCTTAATAGTTTAGTAGTTATAGCTGAATTTAGAGTTTCTTCACTATTATACATTTCTGAATAAATAATTCCTGCTGCACTTACTTGAGCGGTATCATGAATTGCTGAACCTAGAAAAATACCTGCTAGATCTGGGGATAAGTAAAAATAAAAGTTTGCTAGGTAAGGATAAAAAAACACAGCAATAATTCCAAACAATGTTACAATCCCTACTGCATAACTAGTTTGGTCTTTGTCAGCTTTGATAATTGAAGAGGTTGCAATAACTGCTGTTACTCCACAAATGCAAGTTCCCATTGTAATTAAATAACCTAAAACATTTGGTATTTTGAATAAATTACACAAATATTTTATAATCAGAAATGCTATTATAATATTTATGACAATTAACAAAACAGCTGTAGAACCATAATTAAAAAGCTCTGATAGGCTTAAACTTAAACCAAGCAAAGCTATTCCAATTCTTAATAATTTTTTTAAACAAAAACTTACAAATGGCTGGATTTTTTTAGAAGAAAAAATGTTTCCTGCAATTAATCCTAAAAAAATACATATGAAGGCAGATGAGATTAATATGTTTTTTGAGGATAAATATTGATTTATTAAGATTGATAAAGCAACTAAACTTGTAATCGTAATAATGCCTATGATATTTTTTTTAATAAAATACATAGATAATATTTAACATAAAAGATTAGCTAAAACAGAAAAAATTAAGAATTTTATTTTTATTTAAGTAAATATTTTAAGTTTAACTCTTCTTTTCGTTTATTTAAAGCTTTGTCAATTAGAGTACTTGACATGATTTTTGTAATCGCAGATTTCTTGCAACTTAAATTTTTTTGTACTTGCTCTACTTCTTCTTTTTTATCCCAAATATGAACTACGCCGTCATTCATATCTCGCAACAAATACCAATCATTGTCTTTTTCAGAAGACCAAACCTTAATACCATACATTTTATTCTCCATAATTATAAGTAATTATGAAGAAGCAAGTATTACACCAAAATATATAAGAGATTAAAAAAATTTATTTATAAAACCATACATTTTCTGTAAAGGAGTTATTTTTAAATCTTTTGAAAGGTATTAAAAAATTTTCAAGCAAAGTTCTTTTTCCAACTATTATATTACAATCAACAATTAATCCTGGATAAAGAAGATAATTTTTTCCTTTATTATAAAATTCCTTTGAGTCTGTTTTAATATGTATTACATAAAAGGACTTACCTTCTTCGCCTGGTTTTGTATCTGGACTAATAAAGCTTATTTTGCCGTTTATAGGAGCATATGCAAAACCTTCATTCCCTTGAAGTCTAACCAAGACTTCTTGAGACAAGTTAACATATCCTATATCTGATACTGGTAATTTGGCTTCTACAATAAGTTGTTCGTCTTGAGGAACTATTGACATTATTTCTTCACCAGGCTTGACAACTCCTCCTTGAGTATAAAAATTAATTTCTTGAATAATACCTGTTATTGGAGACTTAATTACTTTTCTTAATAGTTTATCTTTATATCTTTTTAATCTATTATTATATTTTGATCTCTCTTCTATATAAGATTGATATTTCTCACTCATTTGGGATATGTGTTCTTTTTTAATATTTTCCATTTGTAATTTTATATTAATAGATTGTGCATTTATAAAATCTATTTCTTTTTCAATATCATTAATATCAGTAAAAATATATTGTCTTTCTTTGATTAGATCTAAATGTTTGATTTTACTTGTAATTCCTTCCTTTAAAAGATCTTCGCTAATTTCAATTTGACTATTAATTATCTGAACTGATTTTTTTTTAGTTTTAAGTTTGCTTTGAAGCAGTTTTTTAGTTTTACGAATATTATCAATTTTTTTTTGTTCTATTTTTAATTTAGTTTTAATTTTACTTTGCAATGAATTATATTGAATTCTTGAAGCTTCAAAAATTTCAGGATATTTTTTATTAATTTTAATATTTTCAATTGAAGAGTCACTTTTGAGAATTGTTTTTAGGAAAAGAATTTCTGTTTCAAGAAAAGCTAACCTTGAATTTATTTCACCAACCTCAGATTCTGAAATAATCATCTCTAAATCTAATAAAATATCTCCTTGCTTTACTTTACCCCCCTCCTTTACATAGATTTTTTTTATAATTCCACCTTCAAGATTTTGTATTTTTCTAATATTACCAAAAGGTTTTATTTCTCCTTGAACTTTTGTAGATATCTCAACGGGAGTTTTATTTGCATAAAACAAGAATGTTACTAAAAGAGAAAAAATTAAAAAAATAGTTATTTGAGCATTTAACATAATTACAAACCTTAATAATTTTCGTAGAAATTTATTTTTTTAAATAAATTGGTTTATTGCCTTTTTTTAATTCTATTACAACTTGAGCTCCTTGAATAATAAATGGATCATTTGAAAAAATAATAACTATTTTATTTTCAGCAATTTTTTCATTTAAGAAATTATAAATTACTTGACATGTTTTCTTATCACAACCTTCTGTAGGTTCATCAAAAATAATTATTTCCGAATCTTTGTATAAGACTTGAGCAAGTGCTATTCTTTTTTTAATCCCTAATGAAATAATATTTTCATTTTTATTAAGATTAAGGTTAACACCCTCATTTTTATCATCAAAAAACGAATTTAAATTACATTTGATTAGTAAATCTTCAAGATTATACTTTTCTTGCTTGTCCTTTGAGTCTTCTATGCATTCCATAATTGTATCATTCTTAAAGATAGGATTTTGGTTAATAATAGAAGAAAGTTCAGTTATATTATTTTGTTGTCTTCTATCAATATCTACCCCATTAATTTGTATTGTTCCATTTAAAGGTATTAATGCACCACAAATGATATTAAACAAAGTTGACTTACCAGATCCATTTTCACCTGTTATGACTGTTGTTATACCTTTAGAAAAGTCTATTGAAAATTGATTAAACAATGGCAATGTTGAGCTTTGATACATATAACTAATATTATTTAATTTTAAATTTTTAATGGGTTTAAGATTTTCAAATTTTAATTTACTTTTAGAGATGTCATCTTGATATCTTTGGTCATTATTTAATGAACTATGATAGAACATTATATTAGGTATTAATTTTACTGGTAATAATGCTCTAACAACTAAAATATTAAGAGCAATCATACTTGATATTTGCATATCTCCTCTATTAATTTCTATCAAAGAGATCATCACAACAAAAATTATAAGAACATTCAATAAGAGAGAATTTAAAGTTTCAAAATCATAACCATTAGAATCTAACAAATTCTTTTTATTAGCAATTTCAACTTGCTTTTTTTTTAGCGTGCTTAAAGTTTTATAAAAAATTGAATTGACTTTAAAATTCACAAAATTTTTTTTGAATTTATGTTCGTAACTAGAATACTCTCTGCTTAAATCATTTAAATTTTTAAATTGTTTGTTTTTACTTATTTTATAAAAAAGGGAAATGGTTAGGATTATGATTGCTAAAAATATATATAAAAAAAAAATTAATGGAGATAATAAATAAATAACTACCGAAAACAGAAGAATATATGGAACATCTAAAAAGCTAATCTGCATATTAAAATCGTAATTTTTAGGTAATGATTTTAAACGGTCTAGTTGTTTGTCAATTGTTTCATTTTGAAAAAAATTTTCATTTTGTGATTCTTTTGTTGAAAATAGGTTTTGATCATTAATTTTTATTAAAATGAATTTTCTATATTTTCTTATTAAATACTCAAGAATTGCAGCAATTATTACAGTTATTGTTAGAAAAATAAGAGTATCGAAGTTACCATTACCTAAATACCTATTAATCGAGTGTATAATATAAACAGGTATTGCAAGACCTAATACATTAATTAGAAAAGATGCTATTAATAAATCTAATCTTTTGTAAATTTGCATTTACATTTAAACACTAAATGAAAACACATCGTTACTCGCATTGTATGTAGCTGAAGTTATATCGTCTTGAACATCAAGAACTAAATCACCAGCACTGAAAGTACCACTTGTATCTCTGTCAAAGGCTACAATCATATTACCAGATATATCAAGTAGTCCAAATTCTAAACCACCTCCACCAACAAAAGAACTAGATGAGGATATAATTTGGTCGCTTCCAAAATCTGTGAATAAAGTTCCATTATAACTTATTGCTAAATTATTATCGAACTTAAGCATATCATTGGGGCCTAATCCAAAAGTTGGACCACTATTAAAATCACCTGGTCCTCTATAAAAACCTCCATTAATAGTATCACCAGATAATTCACCATTTAATTGGTCTACAGTTATCGAATCATATTTAAATGTAACGTTATTAAAACCACCATTTGATAACATTTGTGGACCATAACCACCGGTTACTTGAGAAAAATCAGAAACTGCTGTTGTATTTGAAGGAGGATTACCTCCTGGAAGTGGATTTTGGCCTGGCTGTGGATTATTTTCTCCAGGAATAGGGTCTGGAAAAGGGACATCATTTGGTGGTGCACCGTAAAATCCTGGTCCACCTGGCATTCCAGCCATCGGGCCTGGCATACCAGGCATCATTCCACCGCCCATATCCATTGGACCACCCATCGGACCAGGCATCCCTGGCATCATTCCACCGCCCATATCCATTGGGCCACCCATCGGTCCGGGCATTCCAGGGTATCC
>CACBDG010000019.1 GCA_902537945.1 uncultured SAR116 cluster alpha proteobacterium | reverse complement strand
AATCTTTATTTTTTGCATTGCAAGAAAATAAATTTATTAAAATTAAAATTAAAATTAAGCTTATCTTGCATATACTCATTAAAACTTTATTTCCAGCGATGCAAAAATATTATTTACAAGATCATTATTTGCTATATGCCCATAATCTTTTGTTAGTGAATATTGTAAACCAAAAACAGTTTTGCTATTTATTTCATCTTTGTAACCAAGCATGAGATTCATTTCTCTCCCTGAAGGTTCAAGACTAATATCAACTATCTCACTATTTATGTTTCCGTTATAATCGTATAATCCAGGTAGTTGAATTTTTGCTTTACCTTTTTCAACCCGAACGGGTTGAGATAATCCAATATGAATACTTTTATTTTCTTCATTATTAATAAATTTTCCAAATTCCAATGCAAAATAACTAGTTAATGAATTATCAAAATTTTCTAATAACCCAGCTTCTTTTTTGTTAAAAGCTGATACTCCTATTGATGCTATAGAATTAAAGGACCAATTCCGATTTAACCAACCATAAGAAGAAATACCTAAAAAATTAGTTTTCGTTTCGGATTTTTTGGCAAATGCACCTTCAAATGAGGTATCTAAATAACCATTCTTTTCTATTGATGTTCCAGCAAAAAAAGAGGATATATACTCTCCATAATCTCTTGAGTACTCTACTATCGCTCCAGATGAACCTAATCCATTGACATGTGTATTTCCGTCGAAATAACCAAGTGTATAACTACCTTTGTTAAAGTAATGTTTCATAGCCATAGTCTGCCCATTTTCTGAAGAATTTATAAAAGGTATTTTGAATATACTTGTCTCATCAATTAGTTTATTACTATCTGAATTTCTTTGAGTAAAAGATAAAACATTTTGTAAATTTACATTATTACCAAAAAAAGTTTTTGTTGTTTCTTTTGACTGTATAATAGCCATTATACTATTATCAATTATATTTTCTTCTTGTGTTCTTTGTATAAATGAAATTCCATCAAAGTCTTTTTGAATAATATTAGATTTATTATTACTAAACATATTAAAGCTATTGTTAGTTTTAAAAGTACTATTTCTTTTCAATAAAGAGGAAATATTAAAAGCGAAACCACCATTTAATGCATCATAGTAAAAGATTTTTTTTTCTTTTAGAGCTCTCTCGAGTGAATCACCAATAACTGGACTTGTTCGTATTAAACTTGTTGAAAGATCAACCCTTTGATTACTGGTAATATTATTTCCTAAAACAATTGATCGAGATGAAGTAATAGGTTGCAAAGCAGAATAAATGTTAGGAATGCCGTGTCCAAAAGTTGAAGAATAACCATGTGTAATCCCGTTAGCAAACCTTGTTGTTCCGTTTGCAGTAAAAAAAGAGTTATCAGCGGATGCTAGTAATCTATCAACTAATTGTTCTGGAGTATGATTAGGAAAAGCCTGAGCTAGTAAAGCAATTAATCCTGATACTTGTGGAGCAGCCATTGATGAACCTGACAAATCTACATAATCTGTAGTACTATCATCATCAGTTGCTACCATATAATTTCCATCTGCAACCAAGCAATATTCAGCTGTTGACCCGCAAGGTGCAGATTGCAAAGAAACTGTTGAAGACGAAACAGAATTACTATTAACAAGGACGTTACCAACAGTAATCCAAGCTTCTGAAAGTTGAGAAAATAAAACAGGAAGTCCTGCTGCAATATCTGCATCTGATCTAGAGTTATCATTAGACAAGGCAAATACTATTATACCACTATCTTGGAAATTATTTAATGCAGTTATATAAGTTTCCCAATTAGCAGTTGTCCAAGTTTTGATAGAACTACCACTTCCAACGTCATAAATTCCATCACTATCACTATCAATACTCTGGTAGGTAACTAAAGTTTGAACTCCATTAAGCCCGTTATTGTCCATGTAATTTTTAACATCATCAATATCTGCACCACCATATTGTTCATCAAATCCCCAGGAATTGTTTTGAACTATTGCACCATAAGTTCTTGCAGAATCGGTTGCACTTGCCCAATGAGTTGGGGTGCCTACACCACCTGATCCATTATCATAGGATGAAATATGTAAACTTGCATCATATGCAACACCCATCGTTCCATATGTAAGGTTTCCGTAAGTTCCACTCCATGATGAATTGAAAGATGAGTTATTGTTATCATAACCTGCAGTGGCTATGCCTGCTACATGTTGACCATGTTGACTACTAGTATAAGAGCCATAATTATTCAGTGTTTTTCCATCATTTTCACTATGGCCAATGGTGAACCCTCCATCCATAATTGCAATTGTTTGTCCAGTTCCAGATAAACCATAAGCGTATGCGTCATCAACCCCAATTAGAGTGTAGGGGTGAATATATGCAGGATAATTTACAGTTCTGACAATATTTGCATTTTTATATTCTTGTCTTGATCTCCAAGTATCATCTAAAGAAGAATTATATGAGTAAGATGAGGTTCCACTATCCAAAAAGGTTGAAGAAGTGCTACTTCCACCACTACCTCCTCCGCCACCGCCTCCAATAGCTGCAAGTCCACCAACACCAGCTATTACAGGTATGTTTGATGAAGAGGCTTCTTTAATATCTATGTTATTTTCTTTTTCAACCTTTAGAATATCTTCCTTTTTAACTTTATCATTGTAAGTAAGTTTAATACCGAAAGATGATACAATTTTAATTACTATATTTTTTTTAATTTCAAATTTAGTTTTTTCATCTTTTCCTAATTTCTTAGCTATCCTTATTAAAGCTTGCCCGTTCAATTTGTTAGAACTAGATTTTGGAAGAATATTATTGAACTCATCTAGGTTTTTTGCGTCTATATTTTCATCATCTTTATCTAGAATATTATTTAGGAACTTTTTAATATTTTCTTCGTCTACGTAATTTTTTAAAATATCAATAATAGAAAATTCAAAATTAATCAATGTATCAATGTTTAACAAATCAATATCTGCTTTATAAATTTGATTTTTTTCAGATTGCTTTGCTTCAAATGACATTTTTGAAAAAAATCTAGTAAAAAAATTTTCGCTTTGAGCTTCTTTTGTAAAAGAAATTGTTAGTTGGAATGATAATGAACATAACAATGCAACACTAATGAATCTTCTATTTTTAATTCTATTCAACATAAAAATATTTAACTAATAACTTATTTAACAAGTCAAGTATTTTTAGTAGGATTTAATTAGCTATTTACTACAAGTTTTATTCTATTTACCCCATCGTCTATGAGCCCACAGCCATTGTTCTGGCTTTTCTATAATCCACTCTTCTATCCTTTTAGAAATCAATCTAGTGATTTGATATATAGCTTTATTTTTATCTAGATTTTTGGGAATTTGAAGTTTGTCTTCAATTGTCATCTTAAATTTTATATTTTTAAAACGTTCTATTCTAACCATATAAATTGGAACATCCCATTTTAAAGCCATGACTGCAGCTGCCTGAGGTGTTGGTGTTTCAAGTCCAAAAAAAGGAACCATAATACCTTCTCTTAAAAGTTGATCTCCTGTAAGTCCAACAACTTCACCTTTTTTAAGTTTACTTGCCATACCTATAGCCGCAAGACGGCCTTTTCTGAAAAAGTCAGCATTAGCATCTTTATTTCTGTAAATTTGTATTTTATTTAATATCCAGTTATTTATAGGTCTAAAAACATAGCCTGCGCGCCTTTCTGCAAGGTCTCCAACTCTAAGTAGAAATTCCCAATTGCCTATATGTGCTCCAACAAGAATGGCAGGACCTTTTTTAATTTTTTCTAAACCTACAGTTTCTAAATTACCTAATGTAATCAAATTATTGATATGTGGCATTTCACCAATTGTTTGTCCGAGCATAAACCAATGTTGAGATGTAAGTTTATTGATCTCTTTTCTTGACTTTTTAGGGAAAGCAATTTTTAAATGCTTTTTTACACGTTTATTATAAGAAGTAAGTGGCGCTATTAAATACATCAAAGCACCACACAAGTATGATGATAACTTATATGGTAAAAGTTTAAGTATTAAAAATAGTGGAATAGCGATAATCGCTGCTATTGGATCATGTATATATCTATCAAATTGTTTTTTAATTCTAAAACTTAGCGGATCAGGCATTTAGTTTTTCCTGAAGAAATAATTCAATATTAAATTTATCTTTTAAACTTAATTCCAACTCAATTGGTAAAAAATGTATATATTTCTTTTTTTCTAAAATCTTAACATAATCCTTTTCAGTAGTAATAAGTTTTAAGTTTCTATTATTCGCATCTAAAATCAAATTATTGATATCATCTTTTTTATAAGCATAGTGATCAGGAAATATTCTTGAGGATGAAATGTCGTATCCATTTTTTTTAAGTGTGTCGAAAAATTTATTAGGATTGGCTAGACCGCAAAAAGCCAGTAGTTTTTCCTTTTTTATTTTTAGTAGACTAGTAATCTTAATATTTGATTTAATCACTGGAATTTTAAAACACTTAAATAAATCTTTTTCATTATTGTCACCCTCTCCAGTTAATATTATTTTATCAATATCGGTAAGACCACGTTCTACCTTCTGTCTTAATGGTCCCGCAGGCAAACAATACCCATTACCTAACTTTAGATGTTTATCAATTAATAAAAATTTTACATCTTGTTTTAATTGATAATTTTGTAAACCATCATCCATTATAATTACGTTGAATTTGTCCTTATGCTTTTCTATGAATTTAGCACCTAAAGATCTGTTTCTGGAAACAATTGTAGTACCAACCTTGCTTAATAATATTGATTCATCACCTACATCTTTAAAATGGTGTGAATTATTAACTTCTAGTGGCCCCTTTTTTAAACCACCATAACCTCTAGTTAAAAAAACAGGATTATATCCTAATTTTTTTAAAAGTTTGTAAGTATAAATAGAAAAAGGGGTTTTACCTGTTCCTCCAACAGTAAGATTTCCTATGCAAACTACTTTTAATTTTGATTTATAAGTTTTTGAGAAAAATCTTTTAAAATCGTCAATTAAAATCCACAAAATAGAAAATGGATAAAGAAGTATAATTTTTACTTTTGAAAAAACATTATTTTTGTACCAAAATTTAGGTGTTCTTAACATTTAAGGCAACATTAATTTTTTTATATTTATTCAATAATTCGATTAAATTTATACTTGCTTCATCTGCACGTTGTTGGGCATAACCAGAGGCAATTAAACTATTTTTTCCCATATCTTCTAAGCGTTCAGAGTTACCTAGCAATTCAAGGATATTATTTAGAAAATTTTCGTTCATTTTGGGACCTTTTTCTATTTGTATTGCTCCTCCAGACCAAACAAGATCCTTAATCTGGGCATCACATTTTTCAGAATGTGGACCCATGATAACTGGTTTGCCAAACTGAGATGCTTCAGATGGACTATGGCCTCCAACAGGCACCATGGATCCAGCCACAAAAACTAAATCTGATATTTCCATTAGAGAGCCCATTTCACCCATTGTATCTGATAAGTAAAACATATCATTTTTAGATGGATACTCACCTTTGCTTCTTGATTTTATATCAAAACCAGCAGCTTTTATTCTATTTTGAATTCCCAAGCTTCGACTAATATGTCTAGGTGCTATTATAATTAAAATATTATTATGAGACTTTTTCCTAAGTAGGTCAGCTAATTTTACCATTAACTCTTCTTCTCCTGGATGAGTTGAGGCAGCAATTATTATTTTTTTTCTATGTATGTTCTTTTTTAGTTGTGCTACGTAATTTTGATTTATAGGGGGTTTTTCAGCTATTGATTTAAGACTTGTCAAACTTTTTACATTTTTAGCACCTAATTTTTTAAATAGAGCCTCTTGTTTAGGATCAACAGCTAAAACATGACTAACTTTACCAAAAATTTTTTTTGCCAGAAAGTAACCTAATCCTGTCCAAAAACGAGCAGATTTATCTGACATTTGTGAAGATGCCAGTATAGTTGGGATATCAGATTTCGCTGTTAAATAAATTAAATTAGGCCAGAAATCTGACTCCATAAAAACTGCCATATTAGGTTTCCATTGATCTAAAAATTTTGAAACAAATTGAGGATGATCATAAGGATGATATTGATGAATTGCAGGTAAACCTTTTTTTATTTTATCTTTTATTAATTTTGCGGCTGAGGTTGTGTTAGTAGTTAACAAAAAAATCTCATTTTTATTTTTACCAAAACCATTTTTTTTCATTGAATTAGCGAGTGCTAAAGCAGCAACGGACTCACCAACACTTGTTCCATGTAACCAAACAATGGTACCATCTGGCCGCGATTTTTTGGAAACTCCATATCTCTCATTAAGTCTATTTTTATCTTCCTTACCTTTTTTTTGACGCCTCAGTAAATAACTTGGCAAAAACAATTTTAATATTCCCCATAAAAGATTATATGTCGATAATGTCATTGTAAGTTCCAAAATTTATTATGACGCACAATTAATTCTACTCTCTAACATTTTAGTAAGTTTTTTAATTTCATTTTCAAGATTTTGTCTTTCAAGTTCAAATTTATTTATATTTATTTTTTTTTCTATATAAATTGGTTTCCCAAAACTATATATTCCTCTTGAAAATGGATATGGTAAAATAAAATTATCCCATGAATTGATTATTTTAAATTTTCTAGTAGTCCAAACCAAAGGGATAATTGGGGTATTTGTAACTTGTGCCAGTTTGATAATGCCTTCCTTTACTTTTTCTTTGGGTCCTTTAGGTCCATCCGGTGTAATAGCTATGCTTTCGCCTAATTGTAAACGTTTTACCATTTTTCTAAATGCTTGCATTCCTCCTCTTTTTGATGAACCTAATATAACATTCATGCCAAGATATTGAAATGCTAGAGAAGTAATCATTCCGTCAGAATGACTAGATTGAAGGGCATTAATTACTCTGTTTCTTGGTAAAAGATGAGGACCTAAAAATAACTTATTATGCCAACAACAAAAAATATATTTATGTTTGTTATCAAAAATTTTTGACTTACTGCTTTGCTCAAAATATTCCCATCTAATTGATTGTGAAATTAATTTAGTTATAAAATAAAATAGAAACCCAATTAGTTTTTGACCAATACCAGTTTTACTAAACAGTTTTAAAATACGCATTTAAAATCCAAATTACTGCACAAATTTAAATTTGAGTATTAAATTAAATTTAAACAAAATAAAATAACTATCTATAAATATAATTAGTATTATAGATTAAAATTTAGAATATAGTAAATTGGATTGATATGAAAAAAAACCAAATAATAACAAACCAAAATAAGAGTTTAATTGGAGACTTTTGGAATGATTTTGTATCCAAATATAAGATTGATATAATTTTTGCTTTTATATTATTGATTATTGTTGCTGCTACTGCTTCAATCTATCCCTTCATAATACAATTGGTTTTTGATAGTTTGCTAGATGATAATAGCCACTGGATAATTTTCCCTTTTATTATTGCTTTTGTTGCAATTATTAGAGGGATCGCAATGTTTTTCCAAATACGTCAAGTTTCTAAAATTTCATTATCAATTTCGGTAGATATTCAAAAAAAACTAACAAAGCAATTGATTACAGCAGATTTGGATGAATTGAATAAACTATCATCAGGTAATCATGTTTCTAGGATAATGAATGATGTTACTTTAATTAGAGATGGTTTTGAGCGAACTATAAATAATTTAGTTAGGGATGCTTTTACCGTTCTAGCATTATTGTTTTATCTTATTTGGTTAGATTGGCTTTTATCAATATTAGTAATAGTGATTTACCCTTTAGCCTTGAGGCCTGTTATTAGGATTGGGAAAAAACAAAAAATCATAGCAACTTCCCTTCAAGAACAAATGGAAATAGTCACCTCCACGCTTACTGAGATGCTTCAAGGCATAAGAATGGTTAAATCTTATAATCTTGAGAATATGGAAATTGATAGATCTAAAGGTGTATTGAACTCATTATTTAAAAAAATGTTCAGTTTAGTAATTGGAAGAGCAAAAGTTTTGCCTATTTTAGAAATCTTAGGAGGAGTTGCTGCAGCGGGTGTTATTGGTTTTGCAAGCTATCGAGTATCAATAGGAGAATTATCTCCAGGAAGTGTTGTAGGTTATGTAACAGCATTATTAATGATTGCCCAACCTGCTAGAGCATTGGGAACATTTAATACTGTTTTCCAAGAAGCTCTTTCTGCTTTAGGAAGGATTTATACTCAATTAAAAATAACTCCAAAAGTTACTAGCTTATTATCTGCGCCTAATTTAAAAATATTAAAAAACAAACCACCAAAAATAAGTTTTAAAGCAGTAAGTTTTGCGTATAACAAAAAGAACAAGGTTTTAGATGATATTAACTTTGTTGTGAATTCAGGTTCTAAAGTTGCACTGGTTGGACAAAGTGGGTCTGGCAAATCAACAATCATTAATTTAATTTCAAGATTTTATGACCCAATACAAGGACAAATTTTAATTAATGAAAAAAACATTAAAAATATTAATTTAAATTCACTTAGAAATAATATTTCATTAGTTAGTCAAGAAACTATTATTTATAATAAAAGTTTTATTGATAATATTAGATTTGGCAACTTGGATGCTCCTGATCATAAAATTAAAAAAGCAGCAATGAATGCTGATATACATGATTTTATAACTAATTCTTTAGATGGTTATAATACAATTGTTGGAGAAAGTGGTAATACATTATCTGGAGGACAAAAGCAGCGTATATCCATTGCCAGAGCCATTCTTAAAGACTCCCCAATCTTACTTTTAGACGAGGCAACTAGTTCTTTAGATTCTGAAACTGAAAGTGAAATCAATAAAACACTTGAAAAACTTACAAAGAATAAGACAACAATTACTATTGCGCATAGGCTGTCTACAATAAAAAATTCAGATCAAATTATTTTATTTAGTAATGGTAAAATTGTAGATTCTGGAAGCCATCAAGAGTTAATTAAGGGTTCTGATTATTATAAAAAATTATATTATACATGAACATAAGAAAAATATTATTCTCTTTTCAAAAAATCATCCAATAATCTATTAACCCACCAGACAGAACGAAAATTACTTTCCAATTTTTCTGGATTATAGCTTTTTTTTACCCAGTCTATAAACTTTATTTTATTTTTTATATATTGTTTTAAATATTCTTCGACAAAACTATCTAACACACCTGGTTTAGCCCACTTTACGTGAAGATACCTCCAAGATAATTGTTTTTTTGCAATTTTAGGGTGTTCCTTTTTAAAACTAAGAATGTATAAGGCGCACATTATACCAGCTCTGTCAGCACCTGATTTGCAATGTATTAAAGCTGGATATTTGATAGATTTAAATAATTTTTCAGCTTTTAATATCATATCTTTTTCTGGAGCAGCGCGAGATCTTGCTCTAAAGTCTATTAATTTTATATTGTATTTTTCACATGCCTCATTTTCTAATAACCAACCGCCATCTTTTCTAATACCTCTGAGATTTATAATTGTTTTAATGCCAAGTTGACTATAATATTTTATTCTAAGTGGCGTAGGCATATTTGATCTATACAAATTTTCATCAATTTGATGAAAATTGTGATAGCAAAATCTTAAAAAACCATGATCTTTTACAATCATATCAAACCAAGCTAGAAATCTGTTAAACTTTAAATTTTTTGATGTGTCTATCAATTAATTACCTGCAATTGTCATACCTTCAATTAAAATAGTTGGACAATTTATAGAATGTGAATAATCAAGATCATTAGCAGGTCTAAGTGTCATAAACATATCCTTTAAATTACCTGCTATGGTTGCTTCTGTAATGGGTGTTGACAACTCACCATTCTTAATCCAAAAACCACTAGCACCACGGCTATAATCTCCAGTAACCATAGATACACTGCTACCAATCATATCGGTGACATAAAAACCACTACTTATACTAGAAATAAGGCTTTTAGGTGAATCTTCACTTGGTAGTAGAACCAGATTAGTTGTACCTGGTGCAGGTGGTCCACTAATACCTCTTTTTGCGTTTGCAGTTGGTAATAAATTTAATTGTTTTGCAGATGATAAATCTAATAGCCAGTTTTCAAGCACTCCATCCTTAATTAAAATATGCTTGGACGTACCTAGGCCCTCTGCATCAAATAATCTTGAACCTAAACCTCTTTTAAGGAATGGGTCATCAATTAAATTAACAAATTTGTTTGCAATTTTTTTATTTAAGGAATCTTTAAAAAAACTAGTTTTACGCGCTATTGAGGATCCATTAATAGCTGATGCAAAGTGACTTGCTATCGATCTTGACACTCTTGGGTCGAAAATTACTGGATATTGTCCAGTAACTGGTTTTTTAGCACCAATTCTAGCCAATGTTTTCTTTGCAGCTTCACGACCAATATTTTCACAATCTTTAAGATCTTCACCATAAACTTTTGAGGAGTAATCATAATCTCTTTCCATTTTTCCATTTTTTTCAGCAATAACGACTACTGATACACTGTGATTAGATTTTTTTGATGATCCAAAAAAACCATTAGATGTCATCAAGAATGTTTCACCCTCACCCCATGAAGCTTCTGCTCCATCGCTGTTAGTAATACCTTTTACACTTAAGGCTACATCTTCAACCTGTGATGCTCTATCTCTAATTATATCAATATTTGGTTCTAATGAATCATAACTATCAATAAAAATATCTTCTTGCATTGGAAATTGTTGAAGTAAATCTTTATCTGCTATAAGGCTAAATTCATCTTTTGGAGCAATTTTAGCCATTTCAACGGCTCTTTTTGCAACTTCTTTCAATGATTCTTCGGAATTCTCATTAGTTGAAACTGATGATATTTTATTATCAACAAACACTCTTAATCCAGTATCAAAGTCTTCATACCTTTGAATATTTTCATCTTTACCTAGCCTTCTGGTAATAGATACACCTCTGCTACTTGATAAAACACAATCGGCACTAGTTGCGCCATTTGCAATAGCTGTGTCAATAAGAAGGCTCATAATATCGTTATCGTTCAGGTTTTTTGTAGGCATTTAAAAGTTTTTCCTATGAAAAAGAGATTTTATAAAAGATTTATATATGTTTTATTAATATACTGTTTTAATAGTTGCAACTTTATAAGTAAAAATAGGTAATTATGAAAAAAAATATATTTATTGATGGAGAAACTGGAACGACGGGCTTACAAGTTCATGAAAAGTTAATTAAGCATCCAAATGTTAAAATAATGTCAGTTAATGAATCTAAAAGAAAAGATATTTCTTATAAAAAAGAAATGTTAGCAAAATCTGATGTTACATTTTTGTGCTTACCTGACGAAAGTTCTATAGAAACTGCTAAAATCGCTGATGAACTTAGAGATAAATCTCCAATAATTATTGACGCTTCAACAGCGCATAGAACTAACCCAAATTGGTCATATGGGCTCCCAGAGTTAGGAGAAAATTACAGAAAAAGTCTTGAAAATTCAAAACGTATTGCATCGCCTGGATGTTATTCTACTGGTGCTAATGTTATTCTAAAACCATTGATTTCACATGGTATTTTAAGTCAAAATATTCCAATTATCATAAATGCTGTTAGTGGTTATTCAGGTGGTGGGAAATCTATGATTAGTTATTTTAAGGAAACAGATCATGAACCTTTTTTCAATTATGGGCTTGAATTAAATCATAAGCATTTACCAGAAATTATCTATCATAATAAGTTAAAGCTAACACCAATTTTTAGCCCTTCTGTTGGTGACTTTATTCAAGGTATGATTGTTTCTGTACCGCTACATTTTTCATGGTTTAATTACAAAGTGAATACTAAAAAGATTCAAACCTTGATGGAAGAATTTTACTCAGGAGCTAACTTTATTAAAGTTTTAAAAAAAGATGATGGTATCAGCGATAAAGGATATTTTAGACCAGATAATTTAGTTGGAACAAATTTTCTGGATATCAGTGTTTTTGGAAATGATGACAATGATCAGTTAATTATTTGTTCTCGGTTAGATAATTTAGGTAAGGGTGCTTCAGGTGCCGCCATACAATCTATGAATATTGCTCTAGGATTTGATGAAACTTTAGGTTTATAGATATATAATTTTTACATGAAAAATAATGATCAAGAAATTACTCAAGAATTGTTTCCTAATTTTTCATCATTTGATAGAGCTATAAAATATCCATATTTTGCACCTAACTATTCCTTTTCGTTCTACAAGGGTGAATTCATCAAAGGAATTTGTAATGACCTAAATAATAGAATACCTATTTTATCTGTTGGTTCAAATAGATCGCCATATCAACTAAAAAGAAAATTTTCACTAAATCAAGATATTAGTGTTACTCCAGCCATATTATATGACTCTGATGTGGTATTTGCAGCATCATTATCATCTTACGCATCTATGCCAGCTACCCAGTGGCCTAGTAAAGGAACGGTAGTAGATCTTAATGTATTATGGTTAAATGAGGAGCAGTTAGAAATTATGCATTTAAGTGAAGCATTAGGAGTGGCATACAATTTTGTAAAGTTAAAGTTAGACACTGTAAAAATAAAAGATTTTAAATATACAAAACACATATATGGATATATCTCAATTTCAGGTGTATTTCCATTTAACGGCAATAAACCTAAAAGATTATCTGCGATAAATGCTGAGAATACTACATTAAAAAGTTTAAGTGAAAAAAAAGCATTATTATCTTTAATTTATAATTTAGGCATTGAAGAAAATAGATTATCTGAATGGATTTGTGAGGTAATCAATAATAAATCTTATAGAATTAGTCTTCATGAAGAGCTAAAGTCTAAAGCAATTAAACCTCAAAACCCTAATTGGGAAATTGTTAAAAAAAGTATACGTGGTAACTTAATTATCTAATTTCAATTATAAATAAAATTTTATTTGTGAAAAAATTTGATTACTGCTTAATAATTTGCACTTATTTTTATCTTTATGAACACAAAAATTTATACAAAAATCAGTTAAATTTATATTTAAAATCTAGCAAATTACACAACTTCACTTAATTTTTATTTGAAAATGATAATTGTTATCAAATAATAAACCATTATAAAACAATATGTTAACAATTTATATAAAAAAAAAATGCAATTAAATTGCTTTTAATTGTTGCCTAACATTAAATTCCCTTTTATTGTTTTCGCTAAATGTGCTATTTTGCATTAAATCTAGCAGTTGCTAGAAATTAAACATGACAAGTATAAGGGGAGTTTATAAATGTCTTTTTTAAAATATTTAATACCGGCTAGTTTTTTAGCCCTACTTCCAACACTTTCATTTGCAGGGTCACACGGTGGTAATCTAGACCCAAGTGATGCTGTTGGTATAAGTTTTTGGATAATATCTATTGCCATGGTTGCAGCAACTGTTTTTTTCTTAATGGAATCATTGAGAGTAAAAGGCAAGTGGAGAACATCTCTAGTTGTTGGTGCTCTCGTTACTCTAGTTGCAGCTGTTCACTATTTCTATATGAGAGATGTGTGGGTAGCCACAGGTGCATCTCCTACAGTATTTAGATATGTTGACTGGATAATTACAGTTCCACTTCAAATGATTGAATTCTATTTAATCCTTGCAGCATGTACTGCAATCGCCGGTGGAGTTTTCTGGAGACTATTTCTAGGATCTTTAGTAATGTTAATTGGCGGTTATTTAGGTGAAGCTGGATTTATTAACGCAACACTTGGTTTTGTGATTGGAATGGCTGGATGGATATTCATTCTTTATGAAATTTTTGCTGGTGAAGCTAGTAAAGTTAGCGCAGAAAGCGCACCAGAATCTGTTCAATCAGCTTTTAATACCATGAGGTGGATTGTTACAATTGGTTGGGCAATTTACCCGATCGGTTACTTCATGGGTTACATGATGGGTGGCGCTGATGCTAACAGCTTGAATTTTATTTATAACATAGCAGACGTTATTAATAAAATTGCATTCTGTTTAGCAATATGGGCTGCAGCATCTGCAGAATCCGATGCGTAAACATTAAAAAAATTAAATCAAAAGCCTGTAGGCAATCCTACAGGCTTTTTTTTTGTAATATGGTTATAAAACTTTAATGAATTTATTTAATAAAAAACAAAATAATAAAAATCTTAAAAGCATTGTAATTGGCGGTGGTTTTGGTGGTATAGCAATTGCTCTAAGATTAAGATCCCTAGGTCACCAAGTTACTCTAATTGATAGATTAGGATCTTTAGGTGGTAGAGCCCAGGTATTCAAAAAAAATGGTTTCAGACACGATGCTGGGCCTACAGTAATTACAGCGCCTTTTTTATTTGATGAACTCTTTGAACTTTTCAATGAGAAAAGAGAAGAGTATATAGAATTTAGACCTTTAGAACCTTGGTATAGGTTTCATTTTAATGATGGCCAAACTTTTGATTATTCGGCAAGTATTAATAAAACTAAAAAAGAAATGAAAAAGTTTTCGATCCAAGATGCAAATAATTATGATAAATTGTTAGAAGCCTCAAAAGCTATTTTTGATGTAGGTTTTACAAAATTATCAGATAAACCTTTTACATCATTTTTTTATATGATTAAACAAGTACCAGCTCTAATAAAATTAAAAAGTTATTTAACTGTCGCTCAACTGGTAAACAAATATATCAAAAATCCAAATTTGAGAGCAGCTTTTTCAATACATCCATTATTGGTAGGAGGAAATCCATTTTCTACTACTTCAATATATGCCTTGATACATTTTTTAGAGAGAAATTGGGGAGTTTATTTTAGTATGGGTGGTACTGGAAAGCTTATTCAAGAGTTAACAAAATTATTATTGCGCACTGGGGTAGAAATTAAATATAACTTAGATATAAAAAATGCATATGAAAAAAATGGTAGAATAGAAAAAATCGAATGCATGAATGGCAACATATTTTATGCGGACAATTTTATTTTTAATGGAGATCCTCCAACCTTTTATAATGAAATTTTGAAATCAAAAAGTAAAAAAAGAAAAAAATTCTTACCGGAAAGATTCACAAGTTATTCTTTCGGTATGTTTGTTTTGTTCTTTGGGACGACAAAAAATTATTCTAATATTGCTCACCATTCAATTTGGCTGGGAAAACGTTTTAAAAGTTTGTTAACTGATATATTTGATAACAAAATTTTAAGTGATGATTTCTCATTATATATTCATAGACCTACTGCAACTGATAAGTCTTTTGCCCCTAAAGATTGTGATAGTTTTTACGTTCTTTGTCCAGTGCCAAACTTACAAGGGAAAGTTAATTGGGAAATTGAAGGTAATAAATTAAAGCACAGAATCGTCGATGCCTTAGATGCTACAATTTTACCAGAATTAAAAAATTATATTTGTGATGAATTTTTTATGACACCTGTTGATTTTAAAAATAATTACCGCTCTACTCATGGTGCGGGTTTTTCAATAGCACCAAAGTTTTCTCAATCTGCGTGGTTTAGATATCACAATAAAGACCCTCACATCGATAATTTGTTTTTTGCTGCAGCTGGAGCTCATCCTGGTGCAGGTATTCCAGGAGTTTTATCATCTGCAAAAGTTGTTGAAAATCTAATTAAATAAAGAGTAAATTTATGGATTATTATATCGACAATGCTAAGTCAGTTTTGAAAAAAAATGGCAAAAGTTTTCACTGGGCTGGAAAATTTCTACCTAAAGAATGCATTAATAGGGCTGCTGAGTTATATAGTTTATGTAGAATCTTAGATGATATAGCTGATGATGGAGAATTAAATACATTTAAAGATTTAAGTAATATTAGATCTAATATCCAAAAAAGAACATTTAAAAATCTAGAAAACATTTATTCAATTAAGTATCCTAAATTTTTAAATTCATCCTCTAAAAAAGCATTAATAGATCTAATTGACGGACTTATTTTAGATCAAAAGGAAATTTTGTTTAAAAAAGAAGAAGAATTAATTAGATATTCTTATCATGTTGCTGGAACTGTAGGAATAATGATGTGTGATGCTCTAAAATGTGACAATTGTCTTGCTAAATCATTTGCTATAGATCTTGGAATAGCAATGCAGCTCACAAATATTGCAAGAGATGTTTTAGAAGATGCTAAAATGGGAAGACGATATTTACCTGGTAGTTGGGTAAAGAATATTTCACCTAAAGAAATAGTTTTAGCAGCTAAAACTAATGACTTAAAAAAAATTCACATTATTTCGAAAGGTATTAAAAAATTATTAATCCTAGCTGAACAATATTATTTCAGTGGAGAAAGAGGTTTTACTTTTTTACCCTTAAATACAAGGATTGCAATTTCTGTAGCATCAGGAGTTTACAGAGAAATAGGGGTTCAGTTAGAAAATGAAAATTACAATTGGCAAAATGGTAGACAAGTAACATCAATCTATTCAAAAATAAAAATTTCACTATTCAAGATTTTTAAAGAAATTTTTTATTTTAGACCTAAGAAAAAGCATAATTCTAAACTACATATTTTTTTAGAAAATTTAGTTTATGATAAATAAGGAAATTAATATTATTGGGGGTGGTTGCGCAGCATTATCATTAGCTAGATTAATTCGTAACTTACCTAATCACAAATTTAATTTATTTGTAGGTGACAAAAATAAAACTCATAAAGACCATTTTTGGGGCTTTTGGAAAGTCAAAATTAACAAAGAAGCTTACAATAATGCAAATCATGTGTGGTCTAAATGGTCTATTAATACTTATGACTCAAAACATATTCTTACTTCAGTAAAACATCCTTATTGTGTAATAAAAAGAAAGAAATGGTTAGATGTATGCAGAAAGCAACTTGAAAGTGAAAAAATTAAATTTTTTGAAAATGATATTCTTGAAAAAGATGATAAATTATATGTTCAGAATAAGAAAATTGAAGGTGATTTAGTTTTTGATAGTAGGCCCCCCAAATTACCAAGTAATATTTTATTGCAACATTTTGAAGGATTTGTAGTTACTTCTAAAGAAGATGTGTTTGACGAAAAGTTAGTAATATTAATGGATTTTAGATGCGACCAATCAAGAGGTATGCATTTTATTTACCTTTTACCATTCAGTAAAAGAAAAGCATTAGTTGAATCTACAATGTTTTCAAAAACAGTTGAGAAAAAAGAATTTTATTTAACTGCAATTTCAAAATATTTAAAAAAATATTTTAACTTAATTGAATTTACAAAGAGTGATCACGAAAAAGGAATTATTCCTATGCATTATATATTTAATGAATCTAAATATATATATAATATTGGTTCAAGAGGAGGAGCAGTGAGACCTTCTTCAGGGTATGCCTTTACCTTTATTCAAAAACAGGCTTTTCAAATATCCAGCCAATTAAAAAACAGAAAAAAAATTGATACTAAAATTCACAACAATATTGATTTATTTTTAGATAAAATATTTATTAATGTAATAAATGAATATCCTTTACTTGGACCCAAAATATTTTCAAATTTAGCAAGGACTCTAAATGGGGATGAAATGGCTAAATTTATGTCTGGACATGCTTCACTATTAACAACTTGCAAAATAATTATTTCAATGCCTAAAATACCATTCATCAAATCATTTTTTTATGTTGTGTATCGTAAATGACTCATTTTACACTAGATTGGTTAGATTATATCTCATTATTTTTTATTATTTTTATGGGTATCCCCCATGGAGCTCTTGATGGAGCTGTTTCTGTTACATTAGGCTTTACAAAAAGTTTTCATTTACAAGTACGATTTATAATTACTTATTTTTTAATTGCTATCTTAGTCGTTGTTCTGTGGTACTTTTTACCAGTTTTTTCTCTCATATTATTTTTATTAGCAAGTATTTTCCATTTTGGATGTGGTGACTTAAATTGGAAAAATAATTATTTATATTATATCAGTGGTTATGCCCATGGGGGGCTAGTAGTGTTGGGTATAATTTTTTTTAATAAAGGTGAAGTTGATTATCTTTTTTCAATCCTATCTGGAAATCAATTGTATTTTTTGTGGCAATTTCTTTATATTACTATTGTAGGTTGGTTATTATCGTTAATTTACTTATTATTTAATTACAAGAGAATTACTTTTTCTAAAAATTATATCAAAATGTTAACGTTAATGGTCTTGGTAGTTTTACTTCTTCCTCCTTTGCCAGCATTTGCAATATATTTTTGTTCTATTCACAGCACCCAACATATAAAAAGAATTATACCAACTTTATTAAACTTCATGGAAAAGAAAAAAATATTGTATTTAATGATTATTTTTTCAGTAATAAGTTGGTTAGGTGGGGGAGTTGCATATTTCATTTTATTACATTTAAACTCATACACAGACACAATTATCAAAGTAACTTTTATTGGTTTAGCAGCATTAACTTTTCCACATATGATTTTAATAGATGGTGTATTTAGGTTAAAATATAAAGTTTAAAATTTTTGTTTAGGAATTTATATGATTCCCTAGAGATGATAATGTTAAAATTAGACCAAGGAGGACATTAGATTTGAAAATTTGAAGTGGATTATTTTGTTCAATATTCTTTATTTTCATTACTTGACGCATAAGATGCAAACCACAAATTGATACTCCAACAAACCAGAAAATATTATTGTTCAATAAATATCCACTAATAATTAATAATATAAACATTAAACTATATGCACATCCAACGAAAAGAGTTAAAAAGTTCTTAGCTGAAACAGCAGAATTTTTTATACCAAAAATTTCATCTTCATTTTTATCCTGACATCCATAAATTGTGTCATATCCAATGATCCAGAACATAGTTGCTAAATACATGATGAGTATTCCCAAATTCCATTCTTCATTTGCAGAAGACCAAGCAGTTGGCACAGCCCAACTGAACGTCAATCCTAAGATAATTTGTGGCCATTTTATGAATCTTTTAGCCAATGGATAAAGTATTATTAAAGGTATCGCTGAGATAGCTACAAACCAAGTATTAATATTTAACTGATATAAACAGATAAAACCAATCAATAACATCATAATTAAAAAATAGCTTGCATGTAAATTTGAAATTTCACCACTGGCAAGTGGTCTTGTCTTTGTTCTGGAAATTTTTTTATCAATATCTTTGTCCCACATATCATTGATAGTGCAGCCTGCAGCTCTCATTACAACTGAGCCTATTAAGAAAATAAACATTTGTTTAATACAATCTATAAGATCTAAATTTGTAAGTGGAAGCACCCACCACCCTGGTAAAACAAGAAGCCAAAAACCAACGGGTCTATCGAATCTTCCTAATCTTATCCATTTGACATAATGTTTAGGAAATAAATTCCACCAACCATTTTCTAGAATGTCAGAATTATTTTGTTTTGGTATATTCATAAATAATGCAATATCATCATAATATGTTGTAATCAATGAGCAGTGAAATTAATTTTAAGGCATATAGTTTTCTCTAATGTTAGATCTATCTTATAAAGCTAAAATCAGACTTTATTTTCCAGGAAAATTATCGTTAAAAAATGAAGTTAAGTTAGAAAACAAACAAGTTCACTATTTGATAAATGTAATGAGAAAAAAAATAGATGATACAGTTTTAGTTTTTAATGATGTTAATGGAGAGTTTTTGGCAAAAATTTCAAAAATTTATAAAAAAACAATTATCATTGATCTAATAAAAAAAACAAGAGAAGTCCAAGTTGAAAATGATATTTGGGTATTATTTGCACTAGTTAAAAAAACTCCAACAGAATATATAGTTCAAAAGGCTACCGAATTAGGAGTGTCTAAAATTATTCCTGTAATTACGGAACGTACTATTACAAAAAATTTAAATTTAAAAAGAATGAAAGATATTGCTATAGAATCTTCAGAACAATGCGAACGGATAACAATACCTAAAGTCTGTGCCTTACAGAAACTTAAAGATGTAATTGAATTTTGGGATAATAAAAGAATTATTTATTTTGGTGATGAAACTATTAGAAATAATAATAGTGTTAAACAAAATTATCAAAACCTACCTTCAAAATCTTTTGGTGCTATTCTAGTAGGTCCTGAAGGTGGTTTTAGTGCCAGTGAAACAAGTTATCTAAGAGAAAAGGATTTTATAAAACCAATTGATCTAGGACCTAGAATTTTAAGATCTGACACTGCAGTAATTGCTAGCCTTTCTATTTGGCATTATTTAAATGGAGATATGAAGAATTGTTAACAAACTTATATTTAAGTTCAATATGGCCAAAAAATACTATAACATGTTAAATGTTTATGATTTCAAATTATCAACTTGATCTAAGTATGAGATTAAAATGCCAAGATTAGAAAAAGAACACCTTATAAATTGGTTTAAAGAAGGTGAAAAAAAAAGAGAAGATTGGAAGATAGGTACAGAGCATGAAAAATTTGTTTTTTATTTAGATAATTTAGAAAGAGTTGGTTATTTTGGTAAATCAGGTGTCGGTGAATTATTAAATAATCTTGCAAAAGAAAACAAATGGGAAAAAGTTATAGAAAAAAATAATACGATTGCTCTAAAAGATGAAACTGGTGCATCCATTTCTCTTGAACCTGGAGGACAATTAGAATTATCCGGGACGCCTCTAAACAATTTGCATCAAACTTGTAAAGAGGCTGGAAGACATCTTAAAATCATGAAAAAAGCAATGAACAAACTTGGATTATCAATGATTGGTCTAGGTTATGATCCTAAATGGTCTCGTTCAAAACAAAATTGGATGCCTAAGGGTCGTTATAAGATCATGAAAAATTTTATGCCTAAAGTTGGCCAACTAGGATTAGATATGATGTTAAGGACATGTACAATTCAAGTTAATCTTGATTATTTGAACGAACAGGATATGGTACAAAAATTTCAAACATCTTTAGCATTGCAATCTATTGCCACAGCTATTTTTGCAAATTCTCCATTTATTGAAGGTAAAGAAAGTGGATATATGTCCACAAGAGCTATGGTCTGGACTGATACTGATCCTTATAGAACTGGTGTTCCAGAAATTGTTTTTACTCAAGATTTTGGATATGAGGCATGGCTAGATTATGTGCTTAAGGTACCCATGTATTTTGTATATAGAAAGGGAGAATATATTGATGTTTCTGGAAAATCTTTTTTAGATTTCATGGATGGAAAATTAGAAGGTTTTGAAGGTCAATTTCCTTCAATCAAAGACTGGGAAGACCATGTGACAGTTGCATTTCCAGAGGTGAGACTTAAACAATATTTAGAAATGAGAGGCGCAGACGGAGGTCCTTGGAATATAATTTGTGCTCTCCCAGCACTATGGGTAGGATTATTGTATGATAATGAAGCTCAATTGGAGGCCTTTGAATTAGCAAAACAATTTATGAATGTTAACCTTTTAGAAGAGGGAAGGATTTCAGCTGCAAAGTACGGTTTAAATGGGAAACTAGGATCCAAAAAAATTATTGATATCGCAGAAGAGATGATAAGAATTTCTAGTTTAGGCCTTCAAAGACGTAACAAATTAGATGAACGAGGAATTGATGAAAGGCAGTTTTTAGATCCATTACACAATATCATTAAAAACAATAAAACTGGCTCTGAAATTCTTCTAGAAAAATTTAATGGTATATGGGGAAAAAATATTGATAAAGTATTTTTTGAAAATGCTTTCTAAAACTTTAATTAGTATCAGTCCCTCCTACAGTGATGCCTCCCATTAATAAAGTAGGTTGTCCAACACCTACAGGCACTCCTTGACCTTCCTTCCCACAAGTACCAATCCCATCATCCAATGACATATCATTTCCAATTAGAGATATCTTAGACATTGCATCGGGGCCGTTACCAATTAGAGTGGCTCCTTTAAGAGGTTGCTTTACTTTTCCATTTTCTACGAGATAAGCCTCTGACGCAGAAAAAACAAATTTTCCATTTGTAATATCTACTTGTCCACCTGCAAAATTAACAGCATAAATACCTTTTTTAACCGAGCTTATAATTTCTTCTGGTTCAACTGTTCCATTATCCATATAAGTATTTGTCATTCTTGGCATAGGGTAATGAGAATAAGACTGTCTTCTACCATTTCCAGTTGGCTCCATTTTCATAAGTCTAGCATTCTGTCGATCTTGCATATAATTTTTTAAAATTCCATTTTCTATTAAAATATTTTTTGATGATTTTGTACCTTCGTCATCTATTGTTATTGATCCTCTTTTGTTTTCAATTGTTCCGTCATCAATAACTGTTACGCCACCAGCAGTAACTTTTTCTCCAATTTTCCCGGAAAATATTGAAGTACCTTTTCTATTAAAATCTCCTTCTAAGCCATGGCCTACAGCTTCATGTAACATAACACCTGGCCAGCCTGGTCCTAAAATCACGGGCATTTCACCGGCAGGTGTAGGAATTGATTCTAAGTTAGTATTAGCGATTCTTAAAGCCTCTTTTACTTGTCGTTTCCATTTATCCGAACTAATCCATTCATCATATCTTCCTCTTCCACCACATCCAGAGTTTCCTGTTTCTCTTCTGCCATTTTTTTCAACGACTAGAGAAACATTGAGCCTGACAAGAGGTCTAATATCAGCTGTTCTCTCTCCATCACCTCTTAAAATCTGGATTGCTTGATAAGAGGCTGAAATAGATGCTGAAACCTGAATGACATTCTTATCAATTAATCTGGCGTAAGCATCAATTTCTTGAAGTAAACTTGTTTTAATTTTAAATGAAGTCTCTTCAATTGGATTAATTGACGTGTAGAGTGGTTTGTTAGTCCCATGTGATGGACCAGAAGCCATTATTCCCGAATAGTTTTTAGAAACAGATTTTACAGTTTCTGAAGCTCTTTTAAGAGAAGATTCTGTAATTTCACCTGAATGAGCAAATCCTCTAGCTTCGCCTGCAATTGCCCTTAAACCAAACCCTTTTGTGCTATCGTAAGCAATATTTTTCATTCGGCCATCATCAAATGAGAACGATTCTGATTTTGAAGCCTCTAGATACAACTCGCCATCATCTGCATCTATTAACGTGTTTGAGAGTAAAGATTGGACTTTATCTAAATCAAAATCTCTATCTTCAAAAAAAATTTTGTCAGTTATTTCTAATGGGGATTTATCTTGCATATCGTGTTACCTAATTTTTATCTATTATTTTGACATGGTGATACAATTCAGTTTGTTCAAGGGTTTGGATTAAAATGTAATCAAATTGTAATTAAATTAAATTTTTAACAAAAAAATACAATTTATTTAGTTTTAGATCTAGCATTTTCCTAAAAAAAGTTTTAAGTAATAAATATTATTATATTTTAGAATCATTTTAAATTACTTGCATGATTTTACCAATCATTTTTTATTTTGATTCACGGCTTAGGAGCATAAATAATGAAAATGACTTTCCAAACTACATTCACTAGTTGGAAAAATAGTTTAAATTTCACTTTTGCAGTTACAGGTTTATTTGTCTTTCTGTTTTCCAACCCAGCTAATGCTTCAGAACCAAAGCCTTGGCAAATGGATCTTCAAGAACCAGCTGGAATAATCGCCACCAAAGCAACTGATCTTCACAACTTTCTTCTTGTAGTTATAACATTGATTTCAGTTTTTGTACTTGGTTTATTAGTTTATGTGTGCATTAAGTTTAGAGAAAAACCAAATATTAAACCCTCTAAAACATCCCATAACACACTTATTGAGATTATCTGGACAGTTGTCCCAGTGCTAATACTGGTTGTAATTGCTGTTCCTTCTTTTAAGCTTCTTTATTTGACCGAAGCTGATAAACCAGTTGACATGGTAGTGAAGGTATCTGGTGCTCAATGGTATTGGAATTATGAATATCCAGACGAAGAGATATCATTTGATTCATATATTATTGCAGAGGACGATTTAAAAGATGATCAAAAAAGAATGTTGGATGTGGATAATCCTTTAGTAGTCCCAGAAGGTACAAGAATAAAATTTCTAGTTACTGGCAACGATGTAATGCACTCATTTTTTGTTCCATCTCTTGCTCTTCAAGTCTACTCTATAGCTGGAAGAATTAATGAAATTTGGACAGAAGTACCTGTAGGAAAGAAGAAATACTATGGGCAATGCAATCAAATATGTGGTGTCAATCACGCTTATATGCCAATAGTAATACAAGCCCTTCCCAAAAATGAATATAAAAAATGGCTAAAAGAAGCAAAAGTTAAATTTGCAAGTAAGTCAATAAACGAAAATAGTAAAATCGCATTATTAGAAAAAAAAGAAGTTAAGGAGATTAAATAATGGCTTCATTGTCTCAAAGTGCTAGTGCTGATTCCTCTCATGAACATCATGGAGCTCCAACAGGCTTTGTAAAAAGGTGGTTGTATTCTACAAACCATAAAGACATAGGAACAATGTATATAATATTTGCCATAGTAGCCGCTTTCATTGGTGGAGCTATGTCAATATACATGAGAATGGAGTTAATGAATCCAGGTGTACAGTATATGGAAGATGGTCATGTGTGGAACGTTTTCACAACCGCTCATGGCTTGATAATGGTTTTCTTTGTAGTAATGCCAGGTTTAATTGGAGGCTTTGGTAATTGGTTTGTTCCTATTATGATTGGGGCCCCTGACATGGCTTTTCCAAGAATGAATAACATATCTTTTTGGCTTTTACCTCCTAGCTTCGTTCTATTATTATTATCAGCTGTCGTTGATGGTGGAGTTGGTGTTGGTTGGACTATATATCCTCCTCTTTCAAGTTCAGCAGGCTCACCAGGTATGGGTATGGATCTTGCAATATTTTCTCTTCATTTAGCTGGTGCTTCTTCCATATTGGGTGCCGCAAATTTTATAACAACTATATTCAATATGAGAGCTCCTGGGATGACACTTCACAAAATGCCATTGTTTGTTTGGTCTATGCTAGTGACAGTCTTTTTGTTGTTGTTAGCCATACCAGTGTTAGCTGGCGCAATAACAATGTTACTTACAGATAGAAATTTTGGAACTAGTTTTTTTATTCCAGAAGGCGGTGGTGATCCTATTTTATTTTTACATTTATTTTGGTTTTTTGGCCATCCTGAAGTCTATATTATGATCCTACCAGCATTTGGTATTGTAAGCCAGATTGTTTCAACATTTTCAAGAAAACCAGTTTTTGGTTATTTAGGTATGGCTTACGCAATGGTTTCTATAGGTGTGATTGGTTTTGTGGTCTGGGCTCATCACATGTATACTGTTGGTTTATCTGTTGATACAAGGGCTTATTTTACAGCCGCTACAATGGTAATAGCAGTACCTACAGGAATTAAGATTTTCTCGTGGATTGCAACAATGTGGGGTGGATCTATAGTATTTAAAATTCCTATGTACTGGGCAATTGGATTTATTTTTCTTTTTACCGTCGGTGGGGTGACTGGCGTTGTATTAGCTAATGCTGGATTAGATGTTGTATTACATAACACATACTACGTAATAGCACATTTTCATTACGTACTATCATTAGGCGCAGTATATGGATTATTTGCAGCTTTTTATTATTGGTTTTCTAAAATGACAGGTTATGAATACAGTGAAGGGTTAGCCAAACTTCATTTTTGGGTTACATTTGTAGGTGTAAATTTAACATTTTTCCCAATGCATTTCTTAGGTTTAGCAGGTATGCCAAGACGTTATGTAGATTATCCTGACGCTTTTGCTGGTTGGAATATGGTTGCTTCTATAGGTGCTTACATTGGTGCGCTTGGTGCAATAATATTTTTGGTAGTTATAATTGAGGCCTTTATAAAGAAGCGAAAGGCTGTTAAAAATCCGTGGGGCTCAACTGATAATACTTTAGAATGGACTGTTTCTTCGCCACCTGCATTTCATACTTTTGCTGAAATACCAAAAGTAAAATAAGATAGGTTTTGAATATAACTATGCCTTCAATAGCTGTAAATACTAAGGACATTACTAACGATAATAATAACTTAGGCTCACCATATGATTATATAAATCTAATGAAGCCTAGAGTGATGTCATTGGTAGTCTTTACAGCCTTTGTTGGATATTATAGTGCGATACCTTTAGTTGGTTATACAACTAACTCCATTCTAGCAATGATAGGAATTTTTGCCATTGCATTAGGTGCTGGGGCTTCTGGAGTTCTTAACCAATGGTACGATAGAGATATCGATTTATTAATGGATAGAACAAAAAACAGGCCTATCCCTTCTGGTAAAGTGCAACCCTCTGAAGCTCTCTCATTTGGGATAATTACATCCATTTTGTCAGTAATTATATTAGGTTTATCTATAAACTGGCTAGCTGCTGGTTTGCTCGCTTTTACGATATTTTTTTATTCAGTAGTTTATACAATCTGGCTTAAAAGACGTACTGTACATAACATTGTAATTGGTGGTGCAGCAGGCGCTTTTCCTCCAATTATTGGGCATATTTGTGCTACGGGTTCTATTGGATTAGAAGGTTTAATCTTATTTTTAATAATATTTATGTGGACACCACCACATTTTTGGGCTTTAGCTTTAGTAAATAAATCCGATTATAAGGCAGCTAAAATTCCGATGTTGCCGATTGTCTATGGCGATATGACCACTCGAAAGAATATATTTATTTATTCACTTTTACTCATGCCTTGCGTATACCTTCCTTCGATATTAAATCATACTGGTATTTTTTACGCTGTCGTTGTAACTATACTTAATATAGAGTTCATTAGAAGATCGATATCTATTTTAAGGGTAAATGAAGGCTCAGAAAAAGGTTTGTTTGTATACTCCATATTTTATTTGAGTATTATATTTTCAAGTATTTGCTTTGATAAATTAATCAATAATTTCATTACAGGTCAAATATGAAATCTGATAAGGAAGATGAATACATTAAAGCATTTTACGAAAATAGAAAAACTAAGAACTTTACTATTTTAGGTATAATAATATTTTTGGTTGTTCTTTTCTTTTTTATTACAATCTTAAGAATGGATATCACTGGATAAATGTCATCAAGTTTGTCAAAAAAAAATTATAATTCATTAAAATGGACATTTTTGATTGTTATTTTTATGCTTGGTTTATCTTTTGCATCTGTTCCTTTGTATGATTTATTTTGTAGAGTGACTGGATATGCTGGGACGGTTCAAAGAGCTTCTTTAGCTCCAGGATCAAGTGGACAATATAAAAATGTCCAAATCAGATTCGACTCAAATATTTCACAAGAACTTAATTGGGAGTTTAAGGCTCCTAAACAAGAAATAATTGTACAGCCAGGGATACAACAAGTTATTTATTACACAGCAAAAAACTTATCTGACAAACCAACAACTGGTACTGCAGTATTTAATGTATCTCCTCCAAAAGCTGGAAGTGTTTTTATGAAAGTTGATTGTTTCTGTTTTGTAAAACAAACACTACAGCCGGGTGAAGAAGTTAAAATGCCAGTTTCATTTTACGTTGATCCTAGCATAAATGATGATGAAAACACAAAAAACTTGGAAGAGATAACTTTGTCGTATACATTTTTTAATGCTGAAACATAGTTTGGAATTCGATAATTTTCTGGACTAAGTTGAGTTAGGATATATAGTTTAATTAAGGAGTATATAATGAGCGGTGAACAAAAACATCAATATCACTTAGTTGAACCGAGTCCATGGCCTGCATTAGGATCTGCAGCTGGTTTTACACTGTTTCTTGGGCTTACACTATTCATGCATGAATATCCTTACTCAATATGGGTCTTAGGTGCAGGTTTGTTTATGGTTTTGGCTACAATGTTTTATTGGTGGAGGGATATTGTAAGAGAGGCTGAATACCAAGGTCATCATACACCTATAGTCCAAATTGGTATGCGATACGGAATGATTTTTTTCATTTGCTCTGAGGTTATGTTTTTTGTTGCCTTTTTTTGGGCATTTTTTGATTCCAGTTTATATCCTGATACTGGCATTTGGCCTCCCGAAGGAATAGAGGCTTTAGACCCTTTTGACCTACCATTAATTAACACACTAATATTATTATTATCTGGTTGTACAGTAACTTGGTCTCATCATGCTCTTCAGCATGATAATAGGAAAGATTTTATAACAGGACTTATTTTAACCATAATTTTAGGTGCTATATTTACAGCTGTTCAGGCATATGAATATCAGCATGCCACTTTTGCATTCACTGATGGAATTTATGCATCAACATTTTACATGGCTACAGGTTTCCATGGGTTTCATGTATTAGTTGGGACAATATTTTTAACAGTTTGTTTATTTAGAGGGTTAAAGGGTCATTTCACTGCTGACCATCACTTTGGTTTTGAAGCTGCTGCTTGGTATTGGCATTTTGTTGATGTTGTATGGTTGTTTTTATTTGTGTGTATATACTGGTGGGGTGGTTAATGAGTATTTATAATACTTGTTAAAATTTAAGGTTCTTTTACTAATAATGAAAATACATTTCAAGCCAATGTTATGGCCATCAATATTTTCTATTCTAATTTTTGCAATGCTAATTAGTTTTGGTACTTGGCAAGTTAAAAGATTATTTTGGAAAGAAGCCCTTATACAAGATTATTTAACGCAGAGTAAATCTAATCCGATAACTATCGCTGATGAACTAGATAAATCTTCAATTAATGAATTTAAGTCTATTGTGATTTTAGGGCGTTTTATGCACAATAACGAAATATATATTACCGGTAAAACTTATGAAGGAAATGCAGGTTTTCATGTTGTAACTCCATTTAAAATGGAAAATAACAAATTAGTTCTAATTAATAGAGGCTGGGTGTCTGAGAGTTATAAAAACCCTAATAAAAGAAAGTTTAGTCTTACGAAAGGTCTAGTAAAATTAAAAGGAATTATAAGACATCCCCAACAAAAGGGTTATTTTGTTCCAGAAAACGATGGGAAAAATGGATTTTGGTTTACAATTATACCTAAACAAATTTTTGACCATATAAATATCTCTTCTAATCCAATGATTGATAATTATTATATTGATGCTGTTCGTATTGGTAAAAAGCTTACACTTCCTATTGGAGTAGATGGTGAACCTAAATTTCGTAATCAACATTTATCATATGCAATAACATGGTATGGATTAGCTCTCTCACTTCTATTTGTGTATTTTTCATATCACGCATCATCTGGAAGATTAATATTTAAAAAGACTAAACGAAATGGATAATTACATTAAATATTCAAGTACAAGAGGAGGAGATGATTCTCTTTCATATGAAAAAGTTCTTTTAGCTGGTTTAGCGAGAGATGGTGGATTGTTTATGCCAGAAAAATGGCCAAGTTTTAGTCATAGTGACTTAAAAAAAATGAAAGAACTTAGTTATTCAAAGTTAGCCTCTAAAATATTAAAACCCTTTATTCAACCTTTTTTGGAAGAGAATGATATTTCAAATATATGTCAAGCTACTTATGCATCATTTGGTGATGATGTAGCTCCTTTAAAAGAGCTTAAAAAAAACACCTACATTCTTGAGCTTTTTCATGGTCCCACATTAGCATTTAAAGATTATGCTATGCAATTTTTGTCTAGAGCATTTAATATAGCGCTAGAAAAAAAAGGTAAAAGAGCTGTAATATTAGGTGCAACTAGTGGTGACACAGGTTCTGCTGCCTTAGAGGCATTTAAGGGTAAAGAAAATGTTGATATTTTTATTCTTTTTCCGCACAAAAGGGTATCAGAAGTTCAACAAAAACAAATGACTTGGATAAATGAAAAGGGAGCTCATGCCTTATCAGTTAAAACTGACTTTGATGGATGCCAAGAAATTGTCAAAGACTGTTTTGAGGATTTAAATTTCAAAGACCGGACATCACTCTCAGCTATAAATTCTATTAATTGGGTTAGATTATTACCTCAAATAGTTTATTATTTCTACTCTGCACTTAGAGTAGGGTCTCCCGAAAAAGAAGTCGTTTTTTCAGTGCCAACAGGCAATTTTGGAAATATCTTAGCTGGATGGATAGCAAAAAAAATGGGGCTTCCTATATCTAGATTGATATGTGGCTCAAACCAAAATGATATACTTACTAGGTTTTTTGAAAGTGGTATAATGAAACGAAAAAATATATCTCCTTCTTATAGTCCGAGTATGGATATTCAAGTCTCTAGTAACTTTGAGAGGCTTTTATATGAAATAAATGATAGGGATACAAATTTAGTAAAAAAGCAAATGAATGAATTTAAAGTTGATGGAAAATTTAAAATTAATCAAGATCAACTAAAGAAAATTAATAATTTATTTTCTGCTTTTAAGATTGATGATGTTGATACTCTCAATATAATTAAAAAGACCTATATTGATCATGAGTACATTCTTGACCCTCATAGCGCGATAGGTTACGGCGCTGTTCAAGAAGCTATTAAAGAAAAGATTATTTCAAATGATTGTCCAATAATTTCTCTTGCTTGTGCTCACCCTGCAAAATTTCCACAAACTATCAAAAAAAGTATTGGTATAATACCTAAGTCTCCTATAAATCTAAAACAAATCATGAGACAAAAAGAAAATTTCAAAATAATTGAGCCCAAACTTAAATATGTTCAAGAATATATTACAAAATCTATGAGAAAGTAATGAGTGTAGAATTTAAAATTCTAGATAATGGAATAACAATTATTAATGATCAAATAGATGTTGAAAGTGCATCCATAGGAGTTTGGGTAGGTGCAGGAAGTTCTAACGAAAAAAAGGATGAATGCGGAATAGCTCATATGTTAGAACATATGGCTTTTAAAGGAACAAAAAATAGAAATGCAGAAAATATAGCAAGAGAGATTGAAGATGTTGGAGGTGATATTAACGCTTATACAAGTAAAGAGGTTACTGCGTATTATCTCAAAGTATTGAAAGAAAATGCTGAGTTAGGAATTGATATATTATCAGATATTATTAAGAATTCGACTTTCCCTAAAGAAGAAATTGAAAGAGAAAGAGGTGTTATAATTTCTGAAATAGGACAATCTTATGATACACCAGACGATAGAGTATTTGAAAATTTTACTAAAACTGCTTTTAAAAATCAACCAATGGGCAGACCCATTCTTGGTACTAAAGAAACTGTAAATAGTTTTAAACAGTCTAATTTAAAACTTTTTCTAGATTCAAATTATGCTCCAGAAAACATGGTTGTTTCTATGTCTGGAAAATTAACTCATGATAATTTTTTTAAAATTGTCGAAGAAAAATTTTCAGATATCAAGAATAATCTTAAACCTAAAAAAATTATCTCAGAATGGACTTCAGGTTTTATTGGTGAAGATAGAGACTTAGAGCAAACACAATTAGTATTTGGTGTCAAAGGCTTAAAAAACGTAGATATTGATCGTTTTTCTCTAAGGGCATTATCGATTATTTTAGGTGGTGGAATGTCTTCAAGATTGTTTCAAGAGATAAGAGAAAAGAGAGGGTTATGTTATTCTATTTTTAGTTTCACTCAGATGCAAAACTCTTCTGGAGTATTTGGTTTTTATGCTGGAACTTCACCTAACGATGCTCATCAATTACTTGAAGCAAGTTTATTAGAATTAAAAAAAATTAAAAGCTTTATATCCGCTGAAGAACTCCTTAGAGCAAAAGCACAAATGAAATCTGGTTTTATTATGGGTCTAGAAAGTAACAGTTCAAGGTCAGAATACTTTGCAAAAAATATGATTAATTTTGGAAAATTGATAGGAGCTAACGAGGTTATAGAAAGTATCGAAAATATATCTATCAATTCTATCTATGAATTATGTGATAACTTATTAACCTCTGCAAAGCCAGTATTATCTGTAATAGGACCAAATGCAAATTCTTTTAAAAAATTAGAAATTTCAACAATACTTAATTAAAATGACTAAGCATTTCCTGAATATGTTATTAACTTACTCGGATCTACACCAATATTTTTAAGACATTTTTTCCATAATGAAAATTCTAAATTATTGTGAAATATTAATTCTTTATTTGAGCTGGTTAAAATCCAAGAATTTTCTAGTATTTCACTGTCAAGTTGACCTTGATCCCAAACGGCACATCCAAGAAAAATTTTGGCATGTTCTGGTGGTTCATTTTTGGAAATATCAATTAAAATTTCTTCTGAACTAGTAATCATAACGCCATCTAAAATATCTTCAGATGTTTTATATTTTTTTTCGTTGGAGTGTATAATAAATCCTTGATTTAGATGGACAGGTCCACCAAAAAAAGTAGGACTAGATTTAATATTAGTTAATGAATTAATTTTCATTTTCTTTAAAAACTGGGATGTATTAAAATTGTAAAGAGGTTTATTTAGAATTAAACCCATAGTTGCTTCTTTCGAATGTTCACAAATTAATATAACAGAATCCTGAAATCTGATGTCTTCAAGTCCTGGAGAGGCAATTAATAGTTTACCTAACAATTCTTGATCCATATTTGTAATTCCAATATATTAATGTCAAGTCTTATAATAACTGAAAAGAAATAATGCACAATAAACTAGTACAAAATAAATCCTACATAATTGTAATTTTTTTGTTATTTTTAACCTTAATTAGTTTTTCGTATATAAAAAAACCTGAGTCAAATACCTTAGTTTCAAAACAAAATATTGTAAACAATGAGGATTATGAGTTTGTTAAATTTGACATTTTATTTGGTAAAATATTAGAAACTACACCATCAAAAATCCTTATAGGCTTGAAAGTAAATCTTTCACCAGAATGGAAAATATACTGGAGAAACCCTGGTGATGCAGGATTACCTCCAGAAATCAAGTGGGAATTTGGAAATAATATTAAATTAATGAATTTGTTGTTTCCAAATCCTAAAAGATTTACTTTTTTTGGTATAGAGACATTTGGTTACGAAAAAGAAGTAATTTTTCCAATAGAAATAGAACGCTTAAACGAAAATAAACAAATATCAGGATTACTTCGATTTGAGGCACAAGTATGTGCTGAAATATGTGTCCCTGTAAATTTTAATTATGATTTGAGCAAACTAAACTATAATAGTATGAACAATTCTAAATTAAGAGACATACTTAAGTATAAGAAGAAAGTGCCTAAGTATGTGGAAAGCAAAGATATTCAACTTCTCTCATTTCGTCATTTTGATGATAAACTAAAATTAACTTTGTCTAATAAATTAAATTTAAGTCCCTACGATATAATTGTAGAAGATAATAAAGAAGATGTTTTTGAAAAACCTTCATTTTCGAAAACTGGTAAACTTTTAAATTTAACTATTAATCTTAAAGATAAAAAAGATTTTGAATTTGATTTTTTGAAATTAACTTTTCTCAGTAATGATCATAATTATGAGAAAATCATTACTAAATCATTACATTTTGAGAATGAAAATATTTTAAAATTTAATGAAAATAAAAATTTTATTGGTTTTGAAATTTTTATTATAGCTTTGTTTGGTGGATTTATCTTAAATTTTATGCCTTGTGTGCTCCCTGTCTTATCTTTGAAAATGATACAATTGGTAAACCTAAGGACAGAAAACAAATTAATTTTTAAAAAGAAAATATTCTTTAACATTTTAGGTATATTAACCTCTTTTTTACTTCTAGCTGTAAGCACCTATATTGTGAAGTCTATGGGTGAGCTGGTTGGTTGGGGCGTACAGTTTCAAAATCCATATTTTCTGATTTTCATGATTTTTTTAACATCTTTTTTTGGTTTTAATCTTTTAGGATTTTTTAATTATTTTTTACCTTCCAAAATTTTAAATATTCTATCATATAGGGGTGACGGTTTTGTAGGAGATTTTATTACAGGAATTACATTAACTTTATTAGCCACTCCTTGCACTGCGCCTTTAGTGGGTACTGCTGTTGGTTTCGCTCTATCTGGAGACACTTTTGAAATTTTTTATACTCTTATGACTATGGGGTTAGGTCTGTCATTACCCTTAATACTAATAATTTTATTCCCAAAAATTATATCAATCATACCAAAACCAGGAAAATGGTTAGTAATTTTTAAAAAAATCATGGCTATATTTCTTTTTCTTACATCTATTTGGTTAATCAATATATTAATAAAATTAGAGACAAAAATTGAATCTAATTTAAACAACTATAAAAATTTAGAAATTATCAATTGGGATATAAATAAAAATATTTTATTACCAAACCAGTTTACAGCTAAAGGCGATATAGTATTTATTGATATTACTGCAGATTGGTGTTTAACGTGTCAGGTAAATAAAGCCTTGGTACTTGAAACAAAAGAAGTATCAGATATATTTAGAAAGAATAATGTAAAAGTTCTTGTCTTAGATTGGACTAAGCCGAACGAAAATATTAAAAAATTTCTAACTAAAAAAGAACGTTATGGGATACCTTACAATGAAATTTATGGTCCATCATTGCCAGATGGAAAAATTCTTTCTGAATTGCTTACTATAAAAGAAATCCAAGAATATATTAAAAAAGCAAAATAAATTTATTTTAAATCTCAATCATATAGTTTAAAAGTAGTTCTTAAGAATATAAGGAGCATGTATGTCAACTAATATAGGTAATAATTTTCCTTCTGGAATATTTTTAATAAAAGATAATGAAGGTATTAAAGAAGTTAACACTAAAGAATATTTTAAATCTAAGAAAGTTGTCTTGTTTGCATTACCTGGTGCTTTCACTCCGACATGCTCTGCAAAACATTTGCCAGGCTACATTAAATTATACCAAGATATTAAAGATAAAGGTGTAGATATAATTGCATGCATGGCGGTAAATGATCCACATGTTATGCGTGCATGGGGTTTAGCTAATGAAGTTGAAGGAAAAATTGAAATGTTGTCTGATTCCGATTGTTCTGTTTCAGAGTCTCTTGGTTTAGACATGAATTTTGGTAAAATAATGGGACGCAGGTCAAGAAGGTTTGCAATGGTAGTTGTAGATAATGTAATAACTAAGTCTTTCGTTGAAGAGGTAGGAGCATTTGAGGTGTCAACTGCAGAGAATATTTTAAAAAATTTATAGTATTTTAATAGTTTTTATTCATAGCTATTACAGCCAATTTATCAGCGATTTCATTGTAATAGTTACCAGAATGTCCTTTTACCCAAAACCATTCTATATCATGTAGATTTACATTTTTATCCAGTTCAATCCATAGCTCTTTATTGGAGACAGGTTTTTTACTTGCAGTCTTCCATCCATTTTTTTTCCAATTGACAATCCAATTTGTTATACCATTTTTAACATATTGCGAATCTGTATATAATTTTATTGTGCTTGGGTGTTTTATTGCTTTTAAAGCTTCAATTGTTGCCCGAAGCTCCATTTTATTATTTGTAGTCAATTTTTCTGACCCAGATAAATGTTTTTCATTATCCCCATAAAGTAAAACTGCTCCCCAACCGCCTTTTCCAGGATTTCCAGAACATGCACCATCTGTAAAAATTTTAATTTCTTTTTTCATTATAAACTTGCTATGTAATCAATATTTTTAGCTAATTTTTTAAAGTATTTATGTTTAATTATGTATTCTTTTGGATTTTTGGGTACTACATTTGCCTCAATAGGTGTGTTCACCCAGTCAAATAATCTTGTCAGTAAAAAACGTAATGCAGCAGCTTGACACAATAGTGGTAAAAAGTATTCTTCGTCTTTACTTAATATCCTTTTAGAATTGTATCCATTTAACAAAGCTTGATATTTTTTATCTTCAAAATTATTTTTTTTATCAAAACACCAAGCATTAACAGCTATTGCTAAATCATATGTAAGAATATCCACACATGAAAAATAAAAATCAATTACCCCAGTGATTTTATCATTAATAAAAAAAACATTGTCGGGAAATAAATCTCCATGAATAAAACCTTTTGGTAAATCATGTGGCCAAAATTTTAAAAAAATATCAAAGGAATCTTGTATATCTTGCATTAAGTTTGGTTGAAATTTATCTAGAACACTTATAGGTATTGTACGATTACAATTTTTAATTAACATTTCCCATCCTTTGATAGAAAGGGAGTTATCTCTTTTTGGTTCAAAATCATTACTACAAGAGTGCATTAAACCCATACTTGAACCAACTTGATAACAATCTTCAATTGATATGTTTTTTTTTGATTTTCCCTCAAGAAAATTTACAATTATTGTCGGTTTTCCATGCAATTTTTGAAGAAATTTTTTTTTCTTATCGCATATCGGTTTTGGACAATAATAACCTTTTTTATTGAGATGCAACATTATGTTAATAAAAAAAGGAATATCCTTAACATCTACTCTTTTTTCAAAAATAGTAAGAATAAAATTACCATTAGTTGTTTTTATGTGATAATTACTGTTTTCTATTCCTTCTGTAATTCCAGAAAATGAAATCAACTCACCAATATTATATTCTTTTAAAAAGTCTTTTATCTCATTTTCTCTTAAATTCGTATAAACTGCCAATTTTTGACCCTAATATCTTATCTTAAAATTTTTGGTAAATTAAATTTTACATCTTCGTGTATCACTTCATGATCCATCAGATTAACCTCAAAATCTTTCTGAAGTTTTGATATTAAAACCTGTACCAATGTCTCAGGTGCTGATGCACCAGCAGTTAATCCAATATTTGGGGATTTCATCGCATCAAATTCTTTTAAAAACAAGTCGAGTTTGTTTTCGTTTGGTATCAAAAAGGCTTTTTTAACGCCATGAGACAATGCTACTTCTACTAGACGAACCGAATTAGAAGAATTTTCAGCACCAATAACAAGAATACAATCACATATTTTTGACATTGATTTTACTGCTAATTGTCTATTAGTAGTGGCATAACAAATGTCCTCCGAACTCGGCCCTATAATATTTGGAAATCTAGATTTTAAGATGCTTAAAATTTTACTAGTATCGTCTATTGATAAAGTCGTTTGAGTAGCAAAAGCTAAATTGTCTGGATTTTTAACATTAACTTTATATGCATCTTCTTCTGTTTCAATTAAGGTAATATTGTTTTCTGGAACTTGTCCCATTGTTCCAATTACTTCAACATGATTTTTATGTCCAATTAATAGAACGTGCCTCCCTAAATTGTAATGACGTATTGTTTCATTATGAACTTTAGTTACCAATGGACATGTTGCGTCTATTGATATCATTTTTCTTTGACTTGCCTCGTCCATTACAGATTTAGCAACTCCGTGTGCAGAAAAAATAATTGGCCGATCAGTTGGTGCTTCACTTACTTCTTCTACAAAAACAGCTCCAATTTTAGCCAATGAATTTACAACATCCTTATTATGTACTATTTCATGCCTTACATATATTGGAGCTCCAAACTTTTTAATTGATTCTTCTACAATTTTAACTGCTCTATCTACACCTGCACAAAAACCTCTTGGAGAAGCCAGATATAAATTTATTTTTTGTTTCTTCATAGTTTACTTTTGATATATTACTTTGATTACGTCAATAAAGATTAATTTAGTTATAAATTTTTTTTGTATTTTGGGGTTATTATAAATGATTAAAATTATTATTATAATTATATTTTTAATATTAAATGGTTGTTCAACTTTTAAAAAAGATATAGTTGAATGCCCGAAATTAATTGCACCTAAAGAAGCTGCTGAAATTGTTGTCAATTCTGAAAATAACACACCTGTATATCTAGGTTTTCGTGGCGTAAATGCAGTTTGTTTGAGGGATGGCAAAAATATTAAAATGGAAATTTCGGTTAATATAAGAGCAATTAGAAAAAATACCAAAGAGGATGATTATGTACCAGTAAATATTGCTGTAGTTTCTTTAGGTACGAATTACAAAGAATATGATAGAGACGAATTTAATTATTCACAATTTTTATTAAAAAATAGTAAAATAATTGATAGATCTACAAAATTTAACTTGATAGTTCCTGAAGGTGGAGAAGTTTTATTGGGAATAAAGTAGTTATTTTAAAATAAATGATTTAATCTCGTTTGATGATTTTGAGATTAAATTAACGTTTTCTTTATCATCCAGCTTGTTTTTTATATAAGATTTTGAAGATTCTATAATTACACGGCTAGTAATTTCCTTAATATTTTTTATAGCTTCTGCCTCTAAAGATAAAATTTTTTGTTTAGCCTGTTCTTCTTTTCTTTTAATCATTTCAAGAGATTTTAAGTTTGCTTCTTCTTGAATTTTTTTAGCAGTTTCTTTTGCATCTTTAATTAGATTTTCAGCTTCATCAGAAACATTTTTTTGATTTTGTAAGGCAAGCCTCAGTTCTTCTAAGGCTTCTTCTTTAAGTGATTTTGCTTCACTAAGTTCTTTTTCAATTATTGATGATCTCTCATCAAGTAGTGATAGTATAGCTTTTTTGCATTTTTTCCAAATCAATACAAAAAATAGTATAAATGCAATAGCAACCCAAGCTGTTTCATCAAAGTACATTCTATTTCTCCATCAATATGTTTTTTGATGCTGTCTTAATTGCTTTATTACCCTCAATTTTATCATATTTAAGATCAGTTAAATTTTCAATTACTTTCGCAGTAAGTTCTTCAGCGTTATTTATAACTTCTTTTATAACTAATTTTTGGGTATCCAATATTTTTTGTTCAGCTATAACAACTTTTTCATTTAATTTATCTGTTATATCTTTTTCTTTTTTTTCTATATTTTGTTTTGTTTCTGAAAGAGCCTGACTCACAATTA
>CACBDG010000018.1 GCA_902537945.1 uncultured SAR116 cluster alpha proteobacterium | reverse complement strand
TAGATATATTGTCTAAAACAAGTTATGAAATTTTAACGAAGTTAGAAATTAAAAAAGGATCAATGCAACTTGTATCTGAGGAACTATCAAACGAAATCCTGAAACATTTAGATAAACCTACCATTATATCTGGTGGTAGCGCAGCAAATACGGCTGTAGGGTTTCAATCTTTTGGAGAAAAATGCTCTTTTATAGGACAAATTGGTAATGATGAATTTGGTCAATTGTTTACAGAGGATCTAAATAATTCTGGTGTATTTTTTCAAAATCAAGATTTTGAAATTTTAGACAAAACATCTAAAAGTATTATATTAATTACACCTGATGCAGAAAGAAGTATGAACACCTTCTTAGGTGCAAGCACAAAATTTAACTTAAATTGTGTCAATGAAAAATTTATAATAAACAGCGAGATAATTTATATCGAAGGATATTTATTTGATCAACCACAAGCAAAAGTTGCAATTTACCATTGCTGTAAAATAGCAAAACTAAACAATATTAAAGTCGCTCTGAGTTTATCAGATTTATTTTGTGTTGATAGACATAGGAAAGATTTTATTAATCTAATAAATGAATATGTAGATATTTTATTTGCAAATGAGAATGAAATAAAAAGCTTGTATCAATTAAATTTAATAGAAAGCATTAATATAGTAAAAAATAATGTTAATATTGTAGCAGTTACTCTAGGACCAAAAGGCGCTATAGTTTTTGAAAGGAAAAATGAACATTACATAAATCCTATAAAAGATGTAGAACCAATTGATACAACAGGTGCAGGTGATTTGTTTGCATCTGGATTTCTATTTGGTGTTATTAACAAATTTTCTATAAATAAATGTGGAAGTCTAGGCAATAAATCAGCTTCTGAAATAATAAAACATGTCGGAGCCCGACCTAAAAGTTCATTAAAAAAATTATTAGAGAATTCATTTTGAATAAATTGAGTTGTATGCCGCTATAGAAGCAGAGTTTACAATGTCAGAAACAGACGATCCCATTTGAACAATTTGAAATGGTTTTTCTCCACCTATCATTAAGGGACCTAACATTGAACCACGACCAAGTTTCTGAAGCAACTTATATGAAATTCTTGCACTTCTCAAGTCTGGCATTATTAGAACGTTAGCTGGACCAGAAAGTTTACAAAATGGATAATTTTCTCTAATTAAGTCATAATCTAAAGCAATATCTGGTGTCATTTCTCCATCAAATTCAAAATCTACTCTTCTTTTATTTAATATTTCAATGGCATCTTTTAAAATTAAGGAACTTGGTCTGACAAAACTTCCAAAATTTGAGTAAGAAATTAAGGCAACACGAGGCTTGTAACCTAAATTTTTGACTGTATCGGCTATATTATTAGCAATGTTTGCTAGTTCTTCTGCATTAGGTTTGTCATGTATATTAACGTCACCAATGAATACAGTTCTTTCTTTTGAAACTAACATTGACATTGAAACAAAGTTTTTATTTTCTTTTGAGGAAATAACTTTAGTTATATCATTAAAACATCTACCAAATGGTCTAGTTACCCCAGTAACCATTGCATCTGCATCACCAGAACTAACCATAGACGCGGCAAATACATTTCTATCTTGATTAACTAGTTTTTGACAGTCTCTTCTCAGATGGCCTTGCCGATGGAGACTCTTATATAAATCGTCGATGTAGTTTTTGTTCTTTTTGCTTAAGCTTGCGTTATGTATAATAAGCTCGCTTAAACCTTCTAGATTTACTTTTTCCATTGTTTCTCTAACTCTATTTTCTCTTCCAATAAGTATTGGAATTCCAAAGCCTGAATTATAAAAAGATAAGGCTGCTCTGATTGTTTTTTCTTCCTCACCTTCAGCAAAAACAACTCTCTGTTTTTTTCCTTTAATTCTCAATTTTATAGGCTCTAAGATAGATGCTAGTGGATTAGTTCTTCCTTCTAATTCCCTTTTGTAAGCATCTAAATTCTTGATAGGCTTTTTTGCTACACCACTTTCCATTGCTGCCTTAGCAACAGCAGAAGAAACTGATGATATTAATCTTGGATCAAAAGGAGCTGGAATAATGTAATCCTTTCCATAATGAAGTTGAACGCCATGATAAGCAGCATTTACTTCATCAGGAACGTCCTCTCTTGCCAACTCAGCTATAGCATTAGCTGCAGCAATTTTCATTTCTTCATTAATTGATGTTGCTCTTACATCAAGAGCACCTCTAAATATATATGGAAACCCAAGTACATTATTCACTTGATTGGGATAATCCGATCTACCAGTAGCGATAATGGCATCTGATCTCACACTTTTAACATCTTCTGGCATGATTTCAGGAGTAGGATTGGCCATTGCAAATATTATTGGCTTTTTAGCCATGTTTTTTATCATTTTTTTAGTAACTGAACCAGGGACAGATAAACCTAAAAAAACATCTGCATTTTTTAGGGCATCCTCTAAAGTTCTTGCTTTAGTCTCAACAGTATGACCAGATTTCCATTGATTCATATTACTTTGTCTTCCTTTATATATAACACCGTCTCTATCAACCAAAATAATATTATTGTTGCCTGCCCCCATCGCTTTCAATAGTTCTACACAAGCTATTGAAGCGGCACCAGCACCATTGCTTACAAATATAGTATCTTTTATGTTTCTTTGTGTTAAGTGAAGAGCATTTATGATGCCAGCTACTGTTACAATTGCTGTTCCATGTTGATCATCATGAAAAACTGGAATATTCATTTTTTCGCGTAATCTTTGTTCAATAATGAAACAATCAGGAGCCTTGATGTCTTCTAAATTTATTCCTCCAAAGCTAGGTTCTAGTAAACAAACAGCTTCAACAAATTTTTCAGTGTCTTCTGTATTTACTTCTAAATCAATGCCGTCAACATCTGCAAATTTTTTGAATAATACTGATTTACCTTCCATAACTGGTTTTGAGGCAGCAGCGCCAATATTTCCAAGACCTAAAACTGCAGTACCATTAGAGATAACGGCTACAATATTCCCTTTTGATGTATAATCATAAATAGTTTCTGGATTTTTTTCAATTTCAAGACATGGTGTTGCAACACCAGGTGAATATGCTAAAGACAAATCATTAGAACTACTCAGAGGGGTTGTTGGTGTTACTTCTAATTTTCCTGGCCGACCTTTTCTGTGATATTCTAATGCTTCTTTTTCAAGATTTGATTTATTAATAGCATCTTTATTGTTAGTAGACATTTTTTCCTCAAAAACTTAATATAATTAATATCAAATTATAGCTGAAATTTTTCAAAAGATCTTAATAAATTGTATTTTATTATAAATAATTCGATTATAAATAATATTAAATTAAATTTGTAAGGAAAATAATTTAATTGTGAAAAATTTACATACTCCAATGATGGAGCAATATTTAAATATTAAGAATAAATATAAAGATGTCCTATTGTTTTATAGGATGGGCGATTTTTATGAATTGTTTTTTGAGGACGCAGTTATTGCATCCGAAGCTTTAGATATTGCGTTAACTAAAAGGGGACAATCTAATGGCAAAGATATTCCAATGTGTGGAGTGCCTTTTCACTCAGCAGATAATTACTTACCAAAATTAATTAAAAAAGGTTTTAACGTTGCAGTTTGTGAACAAACAGAAACTGCTGAAGAGGCTAAGCTCAACTTTAAAAAAGGACCACTGAGAAGAGAGGTTGTAAGAATCATATCACCAGGCACAATAACGGAGGATAATCTACTTCAAAGAAAAGATAATAATTACTTAGGAGCTATTTCAAATTTTAATGATTCAATATGTATTGCATGGGTAGATGTTTCCACAGGATGCTTTAAATCTAGAAACATTGGAAAGGATAAAGCCTCAACTCAAAAGCAACTTTTAACAAACTTTTTGTTAAGAATGAATTTTTCAGAAATATTAATCTCCGAAGATTTGGATTTAAATTATATAATTGATGAATGGCATCCACTCTTAAAAAAACAAGCATCTACTTTATTTCATTATCAATCATGCTTAGAGCAAATATATTCATATTATTCAATTGTTTCATTAGATGGTATTGGTAACTTTAGTAAGGGGGAAATTATTGCTGCGGGTGTTTTATTATCATATTTAAAACTAACCCAGTGTGGTCAAATGCCATTTCTTTCTATGATTAAATCTGAAACATTTAACGAATTTTTAGAGATTGACTATTTTACACAAAAATCACTTGAAATTTTAAAAAGCTTATCAGGCCATTATGAGGGAAGTCTAATATCCTGTATAGATGAAACCAAAACTGCTAGTGGTGCAAGATTGCTTAAACAAAGAATAATAGAGCCATTTTATAAAATAAATTCCATTCAAGACAGATATGACATGATAAATTGGTTTCTTGAAAACAACATCAACATAACCCAACACCAAAATATTTTGCAAAATATTCCAGACCTTGAGAGATCATTATCTAGAATTTCATTATCAAGAGGTGGTCCTAAAGATCTTTTGTTGATATCAAATGGACTTCTCAGTATCAAAGAGATCTATGAAAACTTGTTTTCATATAAGAGAAAAATCCAGATGCCTAAGTTGTTAAATTTAATTTTAGATAGCCTAAGTATAGATTACAGCGTATTTTTTAATATTAAAAAAGCTTTAAAGTTAGAGGTTTCACAAATTGCGAAAGATGGTGGCTTCGTCAAAGATGGTTTTAATAAAGAACTAGATACTTTAAGAAATATTCGCAATAATGAGTTAAATCAAATAATGAATCTTCAAAGGAAGTATTCCGATCAAACAAATGTGAATTCATTAAAAATAAAGCATAATAGAGTGCTAGGTTACCATGTTGAAGTTCGTGCTATCCATGATCAATCCATAAGAGATATTGATACGTTTATTCATAGGCAAACTACAGCACAGACATCAAGATTTACGACAAATGAACTTGTTGAAGTTGAAAATCATATAATTAACTCATTTGATGAAGCAATTAAAATTGAGCTAAAAATTTTTAAAGATTTTGCTAATCAAATAGTAAAAAAAGGTAAAGAAATTTTAGATATAGTTCATTCAATCGCTGAATTAGATATTTCTATCATGGTAGCGAATCAAGCCAAATCTAGGAATTATGTTTGTCCTTGTATATTAGAAGAAAAAAAATTACAGATTGTTGGTGGAAGACACCCTGTCGTTGAACACCAAATGAGAATGTCTGAGAATTCTTTTGTTTCTAATGATTGCAATTTGAATAATGATGATTTTATTTGGTTGATTACTGGTCCAAACATGGCAGGAAAATCAACCTATCTTAGGCAAAATGCACTAATCGTTATAATGGCTCAAGCAGGTTTGTTTGTACCTGCAAAAAAAGCGAATATAGGTATTTTTGATAAAATATTTTCTAGAGTAGGTGCTTCTGACGACTTAGCCAAAGGGCAATCTACTTTTATGATTGAAATGATTGAGACATCACTTATTTTAAATACATCTACTGAAAAATCCTTGGTCATACTTGATGAAATAGGAAGAGGTACATCCACATTTGATGGATTAGCAATTGCATGGTCAGTTTTAGATTACTTACACAATAAAATTAAACCAATAACATTATTTGCAACACATTATCATGAATTAACAGCTCTAAAAGAAAACTTAAAAAATCTGTCTTGTCATAAAATGTCTATCAAAGAATGGAATAATTCGATTATCTTCATGCATAAAATTTTAAATGGAGAAGCAGATAAATCATATGGTATTCATGTTGCAAAATTAGCTGGAATTCCATTAGCTGTAACCGACAAAGCAACTGAAATTTTATATGATCTTCAAAGTAAAAGTAATCATAAAAATCAAAACTTAAAAAAGGAAATAATTACTGTTAATTCAAAAGATGACAACAATTTTTTAGAAGAGTTTGATAAAATTAATTTAGATGACATGAGCCCGCGTCAATCTCAAGATTTTTTATATAAACTCAAATCTCAGAGACAGACAAATGGTAAAAGCAAATTTGAAAAATAAATTTGTATTTTTTAATAAATCTAAAGTTAGTATTCCATATAAAACCAATTTGGAATTAGAAGAAAAGATAAATACCAACGCAACCTGGTTGCAAAGTATGGAGCCTATCACTTATGCTAAAAATAATGGAAGCAAATTATATAAATTTCAAAAAATTAAAATTAATCATGAAGATACAAAAATTTTCAAAGTTTTACTTTTCAACAACCTTAAGAAACAATTAGATCAATTTAAACAACAAATAAAACAGGAGTTTTTAAAAACTTCCGACGGGTCATTAAATGTTGGTCTAAATGTCATTTTAATTGATAGTATGTTAAAAGAAATTCTAAACAACACATATCTACATTTTTTTGGAAACATAGATTATAAATTATCAATCATAGCTGTAGGTGGATATGGCAGAGGTGAACTATCACCTCATTCTGATTTAGACTTATTGTTTCTTATTTCAGATAATCTAAATAAAAATGAAAATAAAAATATAGAGAAACTTATTCAATTAATTCTCTATTTATTATGGGATTTAAGTTATACTGTTGGACATTCTACAAGAACAGTAATTGACTGTATTGAAAAAAGTAAGTTAGACCTAACAATATCTACAAGCTTGTTAGAGAAAAGGTTCATAACAGGAAATGAACAAAATTTTGATTTATTAAATTCTAAATTCAAATCCTTTATTGCAAATAGTAAAACTTTAAATTTTGTAGAAGCAAAATTACAAGAGTCTGATTTAAGGCACAAAAAATTTGGTGGATCTCGATATGTTGTTGAACCTAATGTTAAAGATGGGAAAGGAGGATTAAGAGATCTCCATACTCTTATCTGGATATCAAAGTTTGCATATAAGGTAGATTCTGTATTTAAGTTAATTAAGATTGGCGCTTTATCTAAAAATGAAGCTTTAGCTTTTGCTGAGGCACAACGCTTTTTACTCTCAGTAAGATGTCATCTTCATTATAGAGCTGAAAGAGAAGATGACAGGTTAGCAATGGATGCACAGTTGGAAATTGCTAAAAGTATGAACTTTAAAAATACTACTACACATAAAAATGTTGAAAGATTTATGAAAAGATATTTTCTGGCCACAAAAACAGTTGGAAATTTAACAAGAATTTTTTGTGCAGCTATTGAAACAGAGTTCAACAAGCCTTTAAGATTAAGTTTTTTAAGCTTTAAAAAAAGTGAAAATGTAGATCCATTTAATATTGAATTAGGCCGTTTATATATACAAGATAAAAACATACTTATTGAAAATCCTATAAATATAATAAAACTTTTTTATATTTCTCACAGAAAAAATATAGATATTCACCCTAGTACATTGAGACTAGTTACAAGTTTAACAAAGTTAATTAAATCTGAAGTTAGACACGATTTAAATGCTAACAAAATGTTTTTGGAAATATTAACAAGTGAGAAAGACTCAACAAGAACTCTAAGGATGATGAATGAATCTAATATATTAGGTAAATTTATCCCGGAATTTCAAAAAATTGTTTGTTTGATGCAATTTGACATGTATCATTCCTATACAGTCGACGAACATACAATTTTTACAATTTCTAATCTTCACTCATTAAAGAATGGAAAATTTAGAGATTTTGCTCCACTTGCTAGTAAAGTGATAAAAGAAATTAGTTCTTATAGGTGTCTTTTTGTAGCAATGCTACTTCATGATATTGCAAAAGGAAAAAAAGGAGACCATTCAGTCAATGGTTCTATAGTCGCATCAACTGTTTGTCCAAGGCTAGGTTTAAGTAATGATGAAACTGATATTGTTAAATGGTTAGTGCTTCATCATTTATTGATGAGCAAAACAGCATTTAGATATGAATTAGGAGATCCAAAAATAATTAGAGATTTTGCTCAAAAAGTAAGAACTATTGAAAGATTGAAACTATTATTAGTCTTGACTGTTGCAGATATAAAAGCTGTTGGGCCAGAAATATGGAACGACTGGAAAGGCTTTTTAATTTCTGATTTGTATTTAAAAAGCTTAGAAGTTCTTCAAAGAAAAATATCTAATAAAAAGGTATATGACTATGATGAAACAACAAATGCATTATTTAGGAGCGATTTGCTAAAAAATGGAATTAAGAAAGAAGTAATAGAACAGTACTGCAAAAATTATTATAAAAACTACTGGGAAATTTTTAATTTACAAACTCTTATTAATCACTTTTACATTTTTAAGAAAATGGTAGATGACAGAAAAAAGTTTAAAATTCATCTATCTAAAGAAACTGATTTGCAAGCAACGGAGTTAATTGTTATTGCGCCAGATCATCATGGTTTATTCTCCATCATATCTGGCTTAGTAGCCGCATCAGGCTATGATGTTGTAAATGCAAAAATCATTACTAGATCAGATGGTTATGCTTTAGACACATTTTATATTCAAAATAAAGAAAAAAAACCAATCTCAGAAGATTATTTAAGAAAAAAGCTAATTAAAACGATTACCCTAGGTTTAGAAGGCAAGTTTGATATTGAAAAAGCATTAAATCGTAAATGGGAGGAAATTCCAGCACGCTTTAGAGCTGTAAAGGCTCCTAATAGAATTATAGTTGATAATGAAACAAGTGAAAATTTTACTATTTTAGATTTAAAATGCAAAAATGCACCAGGAGTTTTATACAAAATCACAAAAACTTTAACTGGATTAGGTATCCAAATAAACACTGCGAATGTTTCCACATATGGTGACAGAGTAGTAGACATTTTCTATATAAAAAATGCATTTGGCTCTAAAGTTGATGATGAAATAACAATAAAGAAAATTAAGAATTCAATTTTAAAAATACTAGAAGAAATAAATTTTACTCAATAAAATTAATGTTATGAGAAATCCAGAAAAAAACAAATCATCTTTTTTCTTAAGAGGATTTACCCAATCAGCCTTCCTTACAGTTGTTAGTCGTATATCAGGTTTTGTAAGAGATATATTTATTGCAGGTTATCTAGGTGCTGGCATTTTTTCAGATATATTTTTAATAGCTTTTAAGCTGCCAAATTTATTTAGAAGAATAACTGCTGAGGGAGCGCTTACCTCTGCATTTTTACCAATTTATTCTAAATTATTAATACAAAATGGTGAAGTTTTAGCTTTCATTTATTTTAAGAAAGTTTTGTATAGAGTTGTTTTCTCTTTGTTTATTTTAATGATAATATTTCAAATCATCATGCCATTTATAATTTATTTTTTGGCTCCTGGATTTTTGAATAACGAAGATGTAATAAATCAAATAACAACACTTTCAAGAATAACAATAATTTTTATGCCTTTAATATCAATCGTAGCCATTCTTGGTGTTGCAACAAATGTTTCAGGAAAGTTTTGGATCTTAGCATTCACTCCAACAATTTTAAACTCAAGTATAATTCTAGGATGTTTTTTTATAAATGATTATTGGACTATTAAATCTTTACCCCTTGCGATTGCAACTGTTTTTGGAGGATTACTTCAAATTATATTTATCCTAATAATGATAAAAAAATTTATGATTTTTAATCCTAAAAATTTTAAAAAAAACAACAAGAACAGTAACATCAATAGCCAAGTTCAATTTCAATTAAGTCAAACATGGAAAAAATTTTTACCAGCTGCATTTGGTGGTGGCATTTTACAAATTAATTTATTAGTTGATACTATTTTGGCTAGTTTACTTGGATTTGGATCCATTTCTTTTCTTTATTTTGCAGATAGAATTGCTCAGTTACCTTTAGGTATAATTGGCATTGCTTTAGGAACAACCCTTTTAACTTCACTATCAAAATCTAATGCCATTAAAGATGCCAATCAATTTTCTAAAGAATTAATTATTTCATTAAAGATAGGCTTATTTTTTTCAATTCCAGCCGCATTAGTTTTTATTAATTTTAGTGATTTATTGATAAAAGTATTATTTGAAAGAGGTGAATTTACTTTTCAAGAAACAATTCAAACTTCTGATGCATTATTAGCATATGCATTAGGAGTTCCAGCTTTCATTATGCTTAAATCGTGTCAACCAGCATTTTTGGCAGAAGGTAATACAAAAACTCCGATGTTTATTGGTTTTATACTATTAACTTTAAATATAATTTTATCTTTTAGTTTAATGATTTTTCTAAAGCATGTTGGAATTGCTTTAGCCACCTCAATAGTATCTTGGATAGGAACAATAATCTATATGACACTCTTAATAAAAACTGGAAAAATTACAAAGCCTAAGTTTTCATTCAAAGAAGAAGAGGATTCAAATTTATTTTTAGTTATTTTTTACGGTCTAAAAACCACACTTATTTCTTGTTTAATGATATTAAGTATGAAATTAGGACAACATATATTAGAAATTAATAATTTTAATGAAATTTTTGCATTGATAATTTTATGTATATTTGGTTTTTTTATGTATATTTTGATATCCAAGATATTTAGACATTTTCCTCAAGAATTAGACCATTTTATATCCTTGAAATTTAAGAAAGCAAAATAATATAATGATAAATTCACTATTAAACAAAAGTAATAAAAGAATATTTTCAGGAATTCAACCAACAGGTAATTTACATTTAGGTAATTATTTAGGTGCAATAAAAAATTGGGTAAATCTTCAAGGAGACATATTTTCAATATTTTCTATAGTAGATTTACATGCAATTACAGTTCCTCAAGAACCTTCCCAACTTAAATCTTCAACACATGAGGTAACAGCAGCAATTATTGCATCAGGAATTGATCCTAAAAAAGCTATTGTATTTAATCAATCTTCAGTAAAAGAACATGCAGAATTGGCATGGATATTCAATTGTGTATGTAGAATAGGATGGTTAAATAGAATGACACAATTTAAGGAGAAAGCTGGGAAAAACAAAGAAAAAGCTACTGTTGGTTTGTATGGATACCCAGTTTTAATGGCTGCAGATATTTTATTATATAAAGCCACACATGTTCCTGTAGGAGATGATCAAAAACAACACATTGAATTAGCAAGAGATATAGCATCATCTTTTAATAATATGTTTGCTCGTGATGATCAAAAAGATTTTTTTTCTTTACCAGAGCCACAAATTTTAGGTCAAGCTACAAGAGTAATGAGTCTGAGAGATGGAACAAAAAAAATGAGTAAGTCCGATTCTTCTGATGCTTCTAGAATAAATTTAACTGATACTAAAGAAGAAATTTCAAATAAAATCAAAAAAGCTAAAACGGATCCTCATCCACTACCTGAAACGATAGAAGAACTAAGTAAAAGACCTGAAGCTTTAAATTTAATAAATATTTATTCATCCTTATCCAATCAATCAATTGATCAAACTTTAAGTCAATTTTACGGACAAGGTTTTTCTTCTTTTAAACCTAAACTAATTGATTTGGCGATTGAAACTTTAAACCCAATTTCATTTGAAATGAGAAAGTTATTAAATGATCGCAAAGAAATTGATAAGATTTTAAGAAATGGTGCAGAGAATGCTAGGAAAATTGCAGAACCTGTATTAAAACAAGTAAAGGAATTAGTTGGTTTTGTAATTTAAAAAGTTAATTTGTAGAAATAAAAAAAAAATGCTTATATATCTTATAGGAGGTTAATAATGTTTATTCAAACTGAAGATACACCAAATCCAGAAACATTAAAATTTATTCCTGGAAATATTATTCTTAAAACAGGAACCATAGAATTTTCAAGCAAAGAGAGTGCCTTGGATTCGCCATTGGCTTCAAAGTTATTCGAAATTGATGGAGTAAGTAGAGTTTTTTTAGCGACTGATTTTATCTCTATAACAAAAGATCCTCAATTAGACTGGAATAACTTAAAGCCCTCAATACTAACAGGAATAATGGAACATTATTCTTCTGGTCTTCCAGCAATTAATGAAACAGAGGATAAAAACTCTGAATCAAACAATACTGAAGATACAGAAACTATAAAACAAATTAAAGATTTATTAGAAACCCGCGTTAGGCCTGCTGTTGCAATGGATGGAGGAGATATTACGTTTTGTTCTTTTGAATCAGGCATTGTTACATTACAAATGAAAGGGGCATGCGCTGGATGTCCTTCTAGTACGGCTACTTTAAAAATGGGAATTGAAAATATGCTGAGACATTACATTCCTGAAGTTACAGAAGTAAGGGCAGCAGAATTATAAAAAATTTCATTTTTTAATATTTATATAACCTAAAATCATGTTATGAGACAACGTCGTTACCATGAATTTTTATTTTTACTAGCTATTCTTTCACTATTTGTGATTGGTTTTTTAGGGCCAAATTTTTGGAAGATACCTCAACCATTTTTTAGTTTTAAAGCTATTCAAAAAAATTTTATTAATCCTGTCATAAGCATTGACAAGTTAAATCAATTTTATTCTAACAATAATTATTTATCTTCTAATCAATTCAATGATAAGGTTGCAGTATTTAAGTGGTCTAAAAATATTTTAAATTATGTAAAAAAAGACATTTCTATTCCAAGAATGTATTTTCCTTACATTCCCAAAAATATCAGTCAATACGAAACAAATAAGAAGAAGTCTGTTTTTATAGCAATTTTATTACCTATTGCTCTTAGGGGAAATGAATTAGTACTAGAAGAAAGAAAGCAAATGAAGATGGCATTTTCATTGAATAATATTTACCAAATAGAGAGCTTTTCAAAAAAATATAAAGTTAAAGATTTTAAAAAAATTAATTTTAGTAATTTAAAAGTATCAGAACTTGGAAGGATAAAATTAGAATTATTGAATAAAATTAACAGTATACCAATTTCATTGATTTTAGCTCAATCTATAATTGAAAGTGGGTGGGGGGCATCAAGATTTGCTCAGGAAGGAAATGCACTTTTTGGTCAATGGACATGGAAAAACGAAGATGGAATTAAACCAAAAGGAAACTTAAATGCAAACTTTTCTGTTAAAAATTTTAAAAGTTTACTAGATTCTGTCAATTCTTACATATTGAATTTAAATACTCATCCAGCATATAAAGAGTTGAGAAATTTTAGGTTATCACAAAATAAAATGAATAAGACAATAACTGGAAATGATATGGCAAATTTTCTTGAAAAATACGCAGAAATAGGTTTTGAATACGTAACTAAAGTAAAAATTATAATAAAAAAAAATCAATTGAGTAAATTCGAAAATTCTACTTTAGGCACTTTTTAACTAATTTTTTTTAATTAATAATAAATTGCCTTCCAAGCCATCGCCATCTATCTCCATTCCCAGCCATAGTACAATTTATTCTTCCTCTACCCTTTGAAAAAGGACCACTTAACCTTACCTCAATTCTATTTTTACCCAATCTTTTAGTGTCAGTTTTTAAACCGTTATTTGCAAAGCATCTAACAGCATTTTTTGGTTCAATTTCGTCAGATAATGTAAATCCATAAGCAGGTGGATTTATTGAAATAAGAGGGTTTTTAGGTGAAAGATCTGAAATTGGCATAGGTAATGCGTTCACTGCTAATAAAAATCTATCCATGTCTCCATATTTTTCATTCATTGCAAACCTTGGTAGTTCGTACATACCCAAACTTTTATGGGCTACTCCTGAATGTTGACCAAAAGCTGCAACAAATCCATGCAACTTAACTTGTTCTAAAACTTCTAAATTATATTCTCCATAAGGATAAGCAAAAATTTTGGGTGCGCTGCCAATCTCATCAATAAATCTTTTATTGGAAATTGATAGTTCTTTTATAATTTTTTCTTCACTTAATTTAAACATGTGAGGGTGAGACTTAGTTTGACTACCAATAGTTACTCCATGATCTCTTAATGTTCTAATTTCTTCCCAACTCATATACCCTGGTGTCTTGTTATCAATTACATCTGTTGAAATGAATAAAGTAAAAGGAAGATTATATTTTTTGAATATTGGCCAAGCATATCTATATACCGACGAGTATGCGTCATCAATTGTTATGACAACTGATTTATCCTTTACTGGTTTAATATTTTTTATAGCAAGAAGAGCCTTTTCAATATTTATTACATTATATTTAGGTTTTAATAATTCGTTAATATGTTCTAGAAATTGTTTTTTTGTAATATTGGTTGATGGATATCTACTATCTCCAAATCTGTGATACATTATAAAAGAAACATAATTAACATTTGATATTTTTTTAGTTTCTTTTGTTTGAGAATATGAGATAGCGGGTATAATTAAAAATAGACAGGCTAGTAATAAATTCATTTAATCCTCAAATGTCAAATAATTTAATTTTCTAAATAATAACTTTATTATATGTTAAGTCAGTATAATACTTTTTTTTATTGTTGATAAAAGAATTTCATGATTATTTCAATCGAAACTAGTACATCAGAATTGTCACTTACTTTATTAGATAAAGAAAATGTCATTAAGCACATATCTGTCAGTTTTAAAAACGAATTATCTGAAATTATTGTGTCAACAATTAAGAAGTTTTTACAAGGTAATTCGATGTCTTTTAGTGACATCTCATTTTTGGCAATAGGATGTGGTCCAGGAAGTTTTACTGGAATACGTTCAGTGATCTCAACTGCAATGGGCATTGATATTTCCAATGCTCATATTACAAGTATAGGAATTAGTTCTTTAGCTGGTTTAGCAATGTCTGCTCTTAATGAAGCTAAAAAATTAAAACTAAAATATATAATTAGTTCTATTGATAGTAAAAGGGATGATTTGTTTTTGCAGTTATTTAAGATTAATAATAACAAAAACAAATCATTACCATTTATTAATATGACCAATATTGATACGATAAAAATCGATAATTTATATAATTATTTTGAGATAAATAATTTAATTTTAGAGGATATTTTATTTATTGGGCACCAATCTAGTTTTGTAAAAAAAATGATAAGTAAATTGAAAGTATCCCAAAAAACAAAGCAAAATCCCGACTCTTTAGGAGTTGGTAAACTTGCTTCATATTTAATTAGAAATAATATTGATATCAGAAATGTTACTTTTGCATTTGAAAAATTTAAACCTATTTATGTAAGACCAGCTCAAATTAATTTAAAATGATGAACATAACTTCTGTTAAAAAATATGAATATTTCAAATTAATGAAAATTGAAGCGAGTATTTTTGAAAAACAAGTACTTACAAATAAATTACAAAATTATTTAAATGGAGGTCCAATTAAATTTTGGAAATTATCAACTTCAAAAATCATAGGGTTTGTGATTTTTTATCAAGTAAAAGACGAAATTGAAATTATACGAATCTGTATCATAAAATCATATCAAAGAAAGAATTATGGATCCTCTATAATTAATAAAATAAAAAAGCTTAACGATATAAGAAAAATTTTTCTTGAAGTATCTGTTGAAAACACTCAAGCAATAAACTTTTATTTAAAAAATGGCTTTAAAAAAATTGGAATAAGAAAAAACTATTATAAACGAAATCAGAAAAAAGTAGATGCATTGAGATTATTATTTGAGTTTTAATAAAAATGAAATACTTAAAATTTATTTTATCACAATAAATTTTTAGTAGGTGTTTTATGTTAATCGATAAAGTAAAAGATAATATTGAAAAAAAAGATCTTAAAGTAAGAAAATTGAATCCACTTTTTAAAAGAAAAATTTATTCTCTAGTATCTTTAAAAACTAAAAAAATTTTTTCTAAAATTGAAGTCGATAATTTTGTTATTAAAATTGCTGAGAAAAAATCAGAAATAAAAAAAGCTCAAGCTCTTAGGTATTCAGTTTTTTACAAAGAAAAAAAAGCTATACCAACAATATCAAAAAAAATCTTAAGATTAGATTATGACAAAGTCGATAAATTTGCTGATCATCTTATTGTAATAGACAAGAATAGAAAAGGTATTAAAAATAGAATTGTAGGGACCTATAGACTTCTTCGTGGTGATATAGGTGCTCGTTTTGGTGGGTTTTATACTTCTTCAGAATTTGATATATCTAATATATTGAGTTCTTATAAACATAATCAAATACTTGAATTAGGACGGTCATGTGTCCATAAAGATTACAGAGACGGAAACATAATGAACCTTCTTTGGAAAGCAATTGCTGAGTATGTAAAATTATATGATATAAAAATCTTATTAGGATGCGCAAGTTTTCACGGGACTGATGTAATGAAATACACTAACGAATTGTCTTACTTAAGAAAGAATTTTTCTTTACCAGATGAATTGTCTGTTAAAAGCTTGGACCCAAAAATACATCCTGCCTACACTGAAATTAATTCAAACATAAATGATTTTAGAACTTTTGTAAAATTGCCACCACTTATAAAAGGATATCTTAGAATAGGTGGAAAGGTCAGTCATGATTGTTATGTTGACTATAAATTCAATACAATAGACTTATGTGTGATTTTGGCAACTGACAATATAGGTGAAAAATATAGGAAGAAATATTTAAATTAATAAAATATGATAACTAAAGAAAATATTTATCACAGTCCTATTAACAATTTACCTTTAATAGATAATTTAATTTTCTATTTAAAACTTGTACTTTTTTCAGTTGCTTTCGCTCTTTTAATCACTTTATCTGTATTACTTGGTAAAATAATACCTTCAATCAAAAAATGGTTACCAGTATTGTTTCACAAAATGTTACTATGGTTATTGTCCGTAGAATTGGAAATAGTAGGTAAAACAGACCAATCAAAAAAAAGTAATCTGTTTATAAGTAATCATTTATCGTACTTAGATATTCCCATATTGGGATCTAAATTCCCTCTGAGATTTGTTGCAAAATCTGAAGTAGAGAGCTGGCCATTATTTGGTTTTTTAGCTAAGCAAGCTAGATCTATTTTTATAAAAAGGAACAAAACTGACAGTTTTAATCAAAAAAATAAAATATTAGATGTACTATCTTCTAATGAAAAGGTTTTTATTTTTCCCGAAGGTACTACTTCTGATGGAAATAGAGTATTACAATTTAAGTCAAGTTCTTTTTCATCTGTAGAAAAGCAAAACTTTAAAATTCAACCTATAGTTATTCTTTATTCAGATTTAAATGGCATTCCTATTAATAGATGGCTAAGACCTATGATTGCCTGGTATGGAGATATGGATCTTAAGCCACATTTGTTCAAATTAGTTGGGTTAATGTCAATTAAAGCTAAACTAATTTATCTTGAACCAGTAAATACAGAAAATTTTGAAAATAGAAAAGATTTAAGTAACTATCTAGAAGAAAGAATTAGAGAAGTTTATTCTAGCGCTTTATCAAAAAAACTTGCAAAATAAGTTTATAACTGGCAGTAAGTATCATTAATTTATAATGAAGCATTAATGAAAAAGCTATTTATTAAAACTCACGGATGTCAAATGAATTTTTATGACTCCGAGAGAATGACAGATTTATTAAAACCTCATGGTTATCAATTAGATGACAATGAAGATGATGCTGATCTCATAGTTTTGAATACATGCCACATACGTGAAAAAGCAGTTGAAAAAACATATTCCGAGTTAGGACGTATAAGAGATAAAATTAATACCAGAAAAGAAAAAACTGGCAAAAGATCAATAGTAGCTGTTGCTGGTTGTGTTGCTCAAGCCCAAGGTAAGGAAATTATTAAGCGTTCTCCATGGGTTGATATAGTTGTTGGGCCTCAATCATATCAAAATCTTCCTGAACTAATTGCCAAAGTAGATCCAGTTTATAAAAATAAAAATATTAATATTGACTTCCCTACTATTCCAAAATTTGACCAATTAAATGCCAACATTGAAAAAAGAGGACCCTCTGCATTTTTAACAATTCAAGAAGGATGTGACAAATTTTGTACTTTCTGTGTAGTTCCATACACAAGAGGAGCTGAATATTCAAGACCTCTGAAGTCAATAATAGATGAAGCAAAACGATTAATTGATGTTGGTGTTAAAGAAATTACTTTATTAGGACAAAATGTAAATGCTTGGAGTTCTAAGGGTTTAGATGATCAAAATTGGGGTCTTGGTAGATTAATAGACGAATTAGCTAAAATTAATGACCTTAAATTTATTAGATACACTACTTCTCATCCTCTAGATATGGATATTGAGTTAATTAAATCCCATAGGGATAATAAAAAATTAATGCCTTATCTGCACCTTCCTGTTCAATCAGGTTCAGATAACGTTCTAAAAATGATGAATAGAAAACACTCAGCTAAAGAATATTTAAAAATTATAGAAAAAGTTAGAGACTATAATCCCAAAATTGCAATATCAGGAGATTTTATTGTTGGTTTTCCTGGGGAATCAGAAAAAGATCATTTATTAACTATAAGTTTAATAAAACAGGTCAATTATGCACAAGCCTACTCATTTAAATATTCCAAAAGACCTGGAACTCCAGGAAGCGTTTTCCTGAACCAGGTAAACGAGGACACAAAGAACTTTAGATTGTATGAAGTTCAAGAATTATTGAGATCTCAACAATTATCTTTCAATAAAAAGACTATTAACTCTAAAATGAAAGTTTTAGTCCTTAAAAAAGGAAAGAAAAAATATCAATATATTGGAAGATCACCATATAATCAGTCTGTTTACTTTAGTTCTAATAACGATAATTTGATAGGATCATTTATAGATTTGAGTATTACTGATGCATTTCAAAATAGTTTAACGGGTAATATTTTATCTGATTTCTAACGTTAAAATTGAAAGCTTGAATGTTTTGAATAATAAAATAAAAAAAGAAGAAATTTCACTTGAACTTCCTAATAACTCATTAATAGCAGTTTTAGTAGGTCATCATAGCGTTAATCTTACAAAATTAGAAAATTTGATAGATGTAAATATAAACTTATTTGGTAACCAATTTAATATTTCAGGAAATAAAGAAAATATAAACAAGGCTAAGTTAATACTTTCAAATATTTACCATAAATTATCCCTTGAAAAGTCAGAAATTTCTGATTTTAATTTTTCAGATTTTGAAACTGAGTTAAGAATGATAAATGGTATGCCTTCCAATGCAAAATCAAATAAAAAAATTGATCAAAATGAAGATTTAAAATTTAAAACCTGGAAAAAAACTATTATTCCTAAGAGTATCGGTCAAAAAAGATATTTTGAAGCTCTGAATAATTTTGAATTAGTTTTTGGTCTTGGGCCTGCTGGAACTGGAAAGTCCTACCTAGCTGTTGCAAAAGGTATTCATATGTTGAAAAAAGGCCTTATTGAAAAAATTATTTTAACTAGACCAGCTGTTGAGGCAGGAGAAAGGCTTGGTTTTTTACCAGGCGATATGAAAGAAAAAATAGATCCCTATCTTAGACCTATTTATGATGCATTATATGAAATGATCCCAGCAGATAGAGTAGAAAAAAAAATTCAATCTGGTGAAATAGAGATTGCACCCCTAGCATTTATGAGAGGCAGAACATTTACGAATGCATTTGTAATAGTTGATGAAGCACAAAATACTACCCCAGTGCAGATGAAAATGGTTTTAACACGAATTGGTGAAGGATCAAGAATGGTTATTAATGGGGATTTAAGTCAAGTTGATCTTCCCAACGGGCAAACCTCTGGATTGAAAGAGTCAAAAAAAATACTTAGTAAAATAAGAGATATTAAGATAACGTTTTTGGACACTAATGATGTAATAAGGCATCCAATAGTTGCAAAAATTATTAAAGCATATGATTCCATCAATAAACAATAATCTTTTAAAAAAAAATTATAATGAAAATAAGTAACGAAGATTACAAAATTTGGGAGAATGATATATTTATTATTGAGTGTTCTATAGATGTTTTATTGTGGAATAAAAAATTAATAAATGATTTTCTAGAAAATTTAGATCAAATTTTGGACAAAATTCATGAAAAATCGGACTCAACTTTTTCTAATTCTAAAAATTTAATTTCAGTATCTTTTTCTGGAGATAAAAAAATAATGGAGCTTAATTATTACTTTAGAAAATTGAACTCAGCTACTAATGTTCTTTCTTTTCCTTCTTTTTTTAAATCTGATAAAACACTTTTTTTAGGCGATATAATATTTTCGAATGAAACAATTTGTAAAGAGGCCAAAAGAGATAATAAAAGTATTCATAGTCATCTTACACATTTATTTATTCATGGAGTTTTACATTTGTTAGGTTATGATCATGAAACAGAAGAACAAGCAAAAAAAATGCAAAATTTAGAAATTGAAATTTTACGGTCTATTCACATAGAAAATCCTTATGATTAATTAAATTTAATTGATAACGAAGAATTAAAACGATGAAAATCAGCCTCCCCAACTTTTTTAAGAAAACTAAATATCAAAATGTAGAAAAAAATCTCGATAAAGAATTAGAGCAGTTTGTTGCAAAAAGAATAAATGCAGACGATTCTAATGGTAAAACTTTAAGTCATGAGAACGAATTATTAAAAAATCTTGCTGGATTAAGGGGAATTACAGCTTCTGACGTTATGGTTCCAAGAGTTGATATTATTTCTGTTGCAATGTCAGATGATTTTAATCAAATAGTTAAACAATTAATCAAAACTAATCACAGTAGAGTACCAGTAAGAAATGAGAGTTTAGATGATATAGTAGGCATACTCCACATAAAAGATGTTTTAGCTAATTTGTTTTTGAAAGAAAAACAAGATATTAAAACTTTATTAAAGAAACCAATTTTTGTTTCCCCATCTATAAGTTTGTTAGACTTGCTTTATGAAATGAGAGTCAAAAGAAGACATTTAGCTCTTGTTGTAGACGAATATGGTGGTATTGATGGTTTAGTAACAATAGAAGATTTAGTAGAAGAACTTGTTGGAGAAATTGAGGACGAACATGACTTATCCTCAGAGTGCAGATTAGAAAAAATGCAAGATGGGTCTATCATAGTTGAAGCCAGAATTGTCATTGACTTGCTTGATGGTTTTGTATCATCAATCAAAAAAGAAGATTTAAATGATGAAATAGAAACATTAGGTGGATTTATTATAAGTATAGCTGGAAGAGTTCCCGTAAAAGGGGAAGTAATTAGGTACTATCCTTCAGGATTAAAATTTGAAATATTAGAGGCAGATCCAAGAAAAGTTATTTTAGTAAAAATTAGAGGACTTAAAAATATAAAATCCTTTAATCAATTAAAACTGTAAATTTATAAATGAACAAATTTTATAATTTCTTAAAATCAAATTATGTAATAATTTATATTTCTGGTGCTATAGCAACATTTTCAAATTCTCCTTTTTCTATTCTTCCATTAATTTTTGGCATTGGTTTTGGTATATATTTAATAAATTTTACATCTTCGTTTTTGAAGACTTTTATTGCGGGGTGGTTTTTAGGGTTTGGGTGGTTTTCATTTGGTTTATACTGGATTGGGTCAGCATTTCTTGTGGCAGATACTTATCACGCTCTTCTAATGCCAATAGCAATTATTATTTTGCCAAGTTTATTATCAATTTTTTGGGGTCTTGCTTGTCTTTGTGCTAAAATAGTCAGCAAAAACAAATCATTTTGTATTATATATATTATTATTTTTATATCATTTTTTGAATATTTAAGAGCTAAAATATTTACAGGGTTTCCCTGGTTGATGCCTTCGATGGTATTATCATCTAATGAATATTTAATTCAAATATTTTCATTTATTGGAAGCTTTTCAGCAAATTTAGTGGTTTTGACAATCAGTGTTCTACCATTTATTTTATTCTCAAATTTTAAAGGAAAATATTTTGTTTTTTCATTATTATCAATACCAATATTATTTTTACTTTTTTCTGGCATATTTCGATTCTACAATAAAAATAATATCAAAACCAAAAATGAATTAGTTACACTTGTACAGCCAAATATTGAACAAAAAAATAAGTGGAATTTAAAAAATAGAGAAAAACATTTAAAAAAACTTATTATGTTGTCATCAGCTAATAAAAAAAAATTTGGTGAAAAAAAAAGAATCATTATATGGCCTGAAACTAGCTTTGAAGGTTCAATACCTAAAGAAATAAAATTCCTTTCTTCAATAAGTCAACAAGTTATAAGAAATCAAAATACAATTTTAGTAGTTGGTTTATTAAGAACCGAAGGAAGTAAACTTTTTAATTCTCTTGTTTTTTTAGGTTATAAAGGAAAAATTTTATATCAATATGATAAATTAAAGTTAGTTCCATTTGGAGAATATATTCCATTTCGAAAATATTTAAGACCATTTTCTGATCTATTACCTCAAAAAGATTTTAACAGTGGCAAATTAAAATTAAATCCAACAATTGATGGTTTTGGTAAAATTATAACATTGATTTGCTATGAAATTTTATTTGCTGATGAGATATTTAATAGAATTTCCAAAAATACAAATTTGTTGATAAATATTACAAATGATGCGTGGTTTGGTAAAACCATTGGACCCTACCAGCACTTGGCTTTGGCACGAATTAAAGCTGTAGAATTTGGTTTGCCATTAGCAAGGGTAGCAAATACTGGCATTTCTGTTTATATATCACCATATGGAGAAATAATCAGTAAAGTCAGTCTTTATAAAGAAGGTGTAAAAACAAACAAAATGATACTAGCATTGGACTATACACTCTATAAAGTTTTTGGAGAATATATATTTATTATTTCAATTTTTATTTTGTTAACTATAAACAAATTATACATAAATTATTATAAGGAAAACATTAAATGAAAAAAAATTATTTGTTTACTTCAGAATCTGTCTCCGAAGGACACCCTGATAAAATTTGTGATAGAATTTCAGACGCCGTTGTAGATTTAATGTTAAGTAAATATCCTGAAGCAAGGGTTGCATGTGAGACCATGGTATCAACAAACAGAACAATTATTGCTGGAGAATATAGGCTTCCAGAAGGAATAGATATTACAAATGATGAAATAGAAAAATTAGTAAGAAATACTGTTTATGAAATCGGTTATGAACAAGAAGGATACCATTGGAAAAATATGCATTTTGAATGTCATTTGCATTCTCAATCTTCAAACATTGCTGTTGGCGTAGACAAATCTGGAAATAAAGATGAAGGAGCTGGAGATCAAGGATTGATGTTTGGTTATGCGTGTAATGAAACAGATGATTTAATGCCTGCTCCAATATATTATGCACACAAAATACTAAAAGAAATGGCAAAAAAAAGACATGAGGACAAAAACTCAATACTGTTACCGGATAGCAAGTCACAAATTACACTAGAATATAAAGATGGCAAGCCTGTAAAAACTAGTTCTGTAGTTGTTTCCACACAGCACAGAAAAGACTGTTCACAAGATGAAATTCGAGAAATTATTAGAAAAATTGTACTTAAAGTTTTGCCAGATGGATGGATGTGTCCAGAGGATGAATTTTATGTTAATCCAACTGGCATTTTTGAGATTGGTGGTCCTGACGGAGATGCAGGTCTAACAGGAAGAAAGATAATTGTTGATACATATGGAGGAGCATCTCCTCATGGTGGTGGTGCATTTTCTGGTAAGGACCCTACAAAAGTAGATAGATCAGCTGCATATTTAACAAGATATTTAGCAAAAAACGTTGTAGCTTCAGGTATTGCAACTAAATGTACAATACAAATTGCTTATGCAATTGGCGTTTCAAAACCTCTTTCATTATATGTTAATACAGATGGTACTGCAAAAGTAGATGATAATAAAATTGAACAAATTCTTTCAAACTTAGTTGATATGTCTCCGAGAGGAATCAGAGAGCATCTGAAATTAAACAAACCAATTTATCTCCCAACTTCAGCATATGGACATTTTGGAAGATCTCCTAATGAAGGTATTGCAGGCTCTTTCTCATGGGAAAAAACTGATCTTGTTGAAGCTATTTTAAGGGAAATCTAAATCAATTGAATATAGAAAATTATCGAGAAAGTCCTGTTTTTTATGGAAGAAGGAAGGGTAGAAGGTTATCTAAAACTGGAAAATTATCAATAAAAAAAGGCAAAAAGTTTTTAATTAAAAAAGAAGATTTAAAAAATTTTTTTAAGTTAAAAAAAAACATAATACTTGAAATTGGATTTGGTGATGGTGAAAATCTAGTTAACTCTGCAAAAAAAAATTCTGAATACTTCTACATTGGTGCTGATCCTTTTTTAAATACCAATGCAAAATGTTTAAACAAAATAATTGAGTATAATTTAAATAATGTTATGATTTGGCCAGATGATATTAGAAAAATACTAGGTTATTTCCCTTTGGAAAGTATTTCTGCAATAAAAATACTTTTTCCAGACCCTTGGCCAAAAAAAAAGCATGAAAATAGAAGATTAATACAAAATGAATTTATAGAAACAATCTATCCAATCATAAAGCCCAAAGGTACAATCACAATTGCTACAGACCATGATATTTTAAAAACTTGGATATTAGAAAAATTTCAAGGATATAAAAAGTTTGAATGGATAGTTAAAAGCTCCAAAGATTGGCAAATTAGACCAAATGATTGTTTTAAGACTAAATATGAAATAAAAGCTATCATCCAGAAAAGAAAACCAAATTGGTTTATTTTTCAAAAGAAACATATATTATCTTAAAAAATGTTTTATATCCAAACTTATTGATTTTTTTTTAGAAAAAAATTATTATAGTTCGTTTAGTGAGTCCTTCGACTCGCTTTTTTTATTTTTGGAATTTGAATGTCAATTATTGAAGAACAAATAAGAGAATTGTTATTTTTAAGATTAAAAAAATTGGGGTATCATCTTATTCGCTGTAAATTAATTAATGTTTATGGAAAAAAAACATTGCAGATTATGACAGAGCGAATTAAAGATAAAAAAATGGAAATTGATGATTGTGTTTTTTTAAGTAAACATATTTCTACTTTTTTAGAAGTTCATGACCCAATAAGTTCTTCTTATGTCCTTGAAGTGTCTTCAGGTGGTTTGGCAAGACCATTGACAATGATAGATGATTATAAGTCATTCAAAGATAGCAAGGCAAAAATAGTGTTAAAACAAAAATTTTTAGGCAAAAAAACATACATAGGTTTTCTTGGGGGAATTGATAAAAATGGAAAAATTTTACTCGAAACTGAAGAGCATGAAATGAAGTTCAATTTTTTAGAAATTGAAAAAGCAAATATTGATCTTGATTGGTCTATTAAACAAAATCAAGCTAATTAGTTTTTATATTATAGAGGAAATAAAATGGAAGTTAAATCTATACCTAGATTAGAACTTATACAAGTTGCTGAAGCAGTTTCTAGAGAAAAATCTATAGATAAAGAAGAAGTTATTATCGCCATGGAAGAAGCAATAGAAAAAGCTGCCAGATCAAAATATGGTTTAGAAAGAGATATTAGGGCCAAAATTGATAGAAAGAATGGATCGATAAATATTGCTCAATTTATTGAAGTTGTAGAAAGTGTCGAAAATGATTCAACCCAAATGACTTATAAGGAATCATTAAGGAGAAAACTTAATCTTGAAATTGGAGAGTTTTATAAACAAAGTTTACCACCTATTGATTTTGGGCGAATTGCAGCGCAAACTGCAAAGCAAGTAATTTCTCAAAAAGTAAGAGAAGCAGAACGACAAAGACAATTTCAAGAATATAAAGATCGTGTAGGTGAAATTGTTGTAGGAACTATTAAAAGAGTTGATAATCAATCAGTAACTATTGACTTAGGTAGAGCTGAAGCAGTGATAAAAAAAGATCACATGATTCCTCGAGAACAATTAAGGCCTGGAGATAGACTAAGGTGTTTCATCATAGAAGTTAGTGAACAACCTAAAGGACCCCAAATCTTTTTATCAAGGGCGTCAAATGATTTTTTAGCTGCATTGTTCACACAAGAAGTTCCAGAAATTTATGACGGTATCATCGAAATAAAAGGAGTTGCTAGAGAACCAGGCAGTAGAGCTAAAATATCGGCTTTTTCTAATGATCCTAGCATTGACCCAGTAGGGGCTTGTGTGGGAATGAGAGGTTCAAGAGTGCAAGCTGTTGTAAGCGAATTACAAGGTGAAAAAATAGAAATAATACCATGGACAGAAGATCCTGTAACATTTGTAATTAATGCTTTAGCTCCTGCTGTTCCGTCTAAGGTAGTAATGGATGAAGATGCTGTAAGGATGGAGGTTGTTGTTCCTGACGATCAATTATCCTTGGCAATAGGTCGAAGAGGACAAAACGTTAGGTTAGCTTCACAATTAACTGGCTGGTTTGTTGATATTTTGACTGAAGCTGAAGAATCTGAAAAAAGACAAGAAGAGTTTTCAGAAAGAAGTAAAATCTTTATTGAAGCTCTAGATATTGATGATGTTATAGCACATTTGATGGTTGGTGAGGGATTTGTAACCATTTCTGATATTGCAGAAGCCTCACTTGAAGAGCTTACCTCAATAGAAGGCTTTGATGAAGATATATCATTAGAATTAAGTCAAAGGGCTCAGAATTTTGTGAAACAAGAATCTGAAAGAATTGATAATTCTTTAAAAAAACTGAAGGTATCAGATGATTTATTCAATTTTCCTGAACTGAGTAAATCTAGCATTTTAACTTTAGCTGAGAAAAATATAAAAACTTTAGATGACCTTGCAGAATTGGATAGCGAAGAACTTTTTAACTTATTAGGTGATAAGGTTTTTATAAATGAGGATGATGCTGGTTCAGTAATTATGAAAGCTAGACAACATTGGTTTGCAGAAGAAAATGTTGATGATTAATTTAGAATTAAAGGAACTTTTGTTATGGAAGATAAAGTAAATGGAGAAAGAAAAAAATTAAGCCTTTCTTCTGGAGGAAAATTAACATTAAAAAATTCAATTACTACAAATAAATCGCCTAATAATATTACTGCTAATTCCAGGATTAGCAGGGGGACTGTTCAAGTTGAGGTTAAACGAACAAAAAGGTCATCAATTAGAACAAATTTAGCTGAGAATGTGCCTCAAGAGAATACTTCAGGATTGAGCGCAAAAGAAATCCAATCTCGTAGTAAAAAATTGCAAGAAGGACTTGCAAAAACTGCGGCGGAAGCAGAAATTTTAGCATCTGAAAAGATAGAAAAAGCTAAATTAGAAGAAGCTCGTATTGCAGCTAATGCATTAGAAGCAACAGAAGCTGCATCCTCATTAGCACCTAAAGATAAAATGTTAGCAAGAAGAAAAGTCGAAACCGAAGAAATACTTGAAATAAAAAAAATTGAAGAAGAACAAGTAAAACTTCAGATTGATGCAAAAAAAGCTGAAGAAGCAGCATTGCAAGCAGAAAAAGACAGACAAAAATTAATAGATACAGAATTATTACCAAACAATAATAAATCATGGACAGGTAATAAAGTTCAAGATAAAGAAGTCTTTAGGGAAAACGTTAAAAAAACTTCATGGAACAGAAGCTTTGAAGAGAAAAGACAAGGAAAAATGACGATTGCACGTGCTCTTGATTCTGAAAATGTCAGAGTTAGGTCACTAGCTTCAATAAAAAGAAGGCGTGAGAAGGCTAGAATGCAAGCAGATCAGACTCCTGCAGTTAAACAGTTTAGAGATGTTATAATTCCCGATACTATTACTGTAGCCGAATTAGCCAATAGAATGACGGAAAAAACAGCAGATGTAGTTAGAGAATTGATGAAAAATGGCATAATGGCCACAGCAACGGAAGTAATTGATTCTGAAACAGCTGAACTAATAACAACTGAATTTGGTCATAAACCAAAAAGGATCTCAGAATCTGATATAGAATTAGATCTTATTGTTGAGGAAAGTAAGCCTGAAAACCTTGTTATTCGTCCACCCATTGTAACTATAATGGGTCATGTAGATCACGGAAAAACATCTTTACTCGATGCGTTAAGACAAAGTAAAGTTGCTGATGGTGAAGCTGGAGGTATTACTCAGCATATTGGGGCATACCAAATTACTACCAAAACAAAATCCAAGATATCTTTTATAGATACTCCAGGACACGAAGCTTTTACAGAAATGAGAGCAAGAGGAGCTAACGTAACAGATATTGTTATTTTAGTTGTAGCTGCAGATGATGGAATTAAACCGCAAACTATAGAGGCAATTAAACATGCAAAAGCTGCTGATTGTCCAATAATTGTAGCTGTTAACAAATGTGACAAGCCTGAAGCAAACCCTCAAAAAGTTAGAACTGAGTTGCTTCAACACGATTTAATCCCAGAAGAGATGGGTGGTGATGTTCAATGTATAGATGTATCTGCAAAAAATAATGAAGGACTAAATGATTTAATTGATGCACTTGAGCTGCAAGCTGATTTAATGGAATTAAAAAGTGATCCTACTATAAACGCAAATGGAGTAGTTGTAGAGTCTAAAGTTGAAAGAGGTAAAGGTTCAGTTATAACTTTGCTTGTGAAAACAGGAACATTAAATGTAGGTGATATTATTGTGGTAGGAACTGAATCAGGAAAAGTTAGAGCATTATTAAATGATGAAGGAAAAAAAATTAAGAATGCAGGACCATCAATGCCAGTCGAAGTACTAGGTTTATCTGGAACTCCAGATGCTGGAGATTTAGCTCATGTAGTTGAGACTGAATCAAGAGCAAGAGAAATTGCAGACTATCGATTAAGAAAGTCAAAGCAAAAGAAAGCAAAATTAGCTGCCAGAGGATCTGTAGAACAAATGTTAGCTAACATTCAAGCAGGAGAAACTTCTGAATTACCTGTTATTATTAAAACAGATGTTCATGGATCTTTAGAGGCGATAAAATCCGCATTAGAAAATATAGGAAATTCTGTGGTAAAAATTAGAGTTTTATCGGGCGCGGTTGGAGCTATAAGTGAGTCTGACATTACACTTGCATCAGCGTCTTCTGCACTTGTCTTTGCATTCAATGTTAGAGCTATTCCACAGGCCAGAGAACTATCAAGAAGAGATAATATTGAAATTAGATATCACTCAATTATCTATGAATTAATTGAAGATGCAAAATTAGCATTAACAGGAATGTTAGATCCTGATTTACAAGAAAATTTTATTGGTTATGCAGAAATTAAAAAAGTATTTTCTGTTTCTAAAATTGGGAAAATTGCTGGATGTGTTGTGACTGAAGGTATTGTAAAGAAAGGTTGTAGTTTTCGCTTGCTTAGAGATAACACGGTAATTCATCAGGGTATGTTAAAAACTCTAAGAAGGTTTAAAGATGAAGTTAAAGAAGTTCGTGAGGGAACTGAATGTGGAATGGGATTTGAAAATTATAATGATATCCAAGAAGGTGACATGATGGAGTGTTTTGAAGTTAAGGAAGTTGCAAGAAGTTTAGATTCAATAGATCAAAAAGTTGGATAATAATTAATATAATGACAAATAATTTTTTATTTAATACAAAAAAAAAATTAAAAAATGGTTCTGTAAAATCTCAAAGACAGTTGAAGGTTGGTGAAGAGTTAAGACATTTGATTTCAAATGCATTGCTTCGTGAAAGTTTTTACGATGAACACATTAAAAATAACAACATTACCATTACCGAGGTAAACATTAGCCCTGATATGAAAAATGCTAAAGTTTACGTAATGCCATTAGGTGGTGAGAATAAAATTGAAATATTAAATAGCCTTAATAAGGTCAGTGGACGTATAAAGAAAATAATATCTAGAAATATAAGCCTTAGACAAATTCCCAGACTTAATTTTGAAATTGACCAAACCTTTGAATATGCACACAAAATTCATAACATTCTTGAAAACATAAAAAAATAGAAATTTCTATTATACTAAATGACTAAGTCAAATATAAATAATTTAAATGGATGGATAATATTAGATAAACAAAGTGGGGTTACTTCTCGACAATTAGTTACAAGAATTTCAAAAATTTTGAATGTAAAAAAAATTGGTCATGGAGGAACTCTTGATCCAATGGCAACCGGAGTTTTACCAATAGCTTTGGGAGAGGCAACAAAATTAATATCATTTATACAGAATACTAATAAAAAATACTCTTTTACTATAAAGTGGGGCGAGTCAACTGAAACAGATGACATTGAGGGTAAAATTCTGGAAAAATCAAATTTAAGACCAAATGAAAAAGATATAAACAAAGCTTTAATTTCATTTAAAGGTAAAATTAATCAAAAACCACCTAATTTTTCAGCAATAAAAATTGATGGTGAAAGATCATATAATTTAGCGAGAAAAAATCTACAAATAAGACATAAGTCTAGAGAAATTGACATTTATGATTTTAATTTAAAAAAAATCGTAAATATTGATTCTGCTGAATTTGAAGTTATTTGTGGAAAAGGAACATATGTAAGATCTTTAGCTAGAGATTTGGCAGAAAAGTTAAATACAAAAGGTCATGTTACAAAGCTAAGAAGACATTTTGTTGGAAATTTTGATGAAAAAGATACGATTTTTATAGATTTTTTTAGAGAAATAATTCATAGTCCACCGGTTTTAAATAATATAAAACCAATCGAAATAGTGCTAGACGACATCCCGGCACTTTTTTTAACTAAAATAGAAGCAAGGAAACTTAGGCAAGGACAAAAAATAAAGTTAAATTCTTTAAAATTCAAAAATTGTTTCATAATAAAACATCCAAATTATAAAAAATTTGAAAGAATTTACGCTGTTAGTGATAAAAGAATTATTGCTCTCATTGAGATTGATAATGGGTTAATCAAGCCTAAACGAGTTATTAATTATTAATTAGAAAGGTTTATATGATGTCGATTGAAAAAAATAAAACTGTTGAAATTATAAAAGATTTTGGAGCCAATGATAGTGACTCTGGATCTGCAGATGTTCAAGTTGCAATCTTAACTGAAAGAATAAAGAATTTAACAGAACATTTAAAACTTCATAAAAAAGATTTTGGTTCTCGACGTGGTCTTTTAAGCATGGTTGGTCAAAGAAGAAATTTATTAAAGTACATCAAAAACAAAAATGAAGATCGTTATACAAAACTTATTAAAAAATTAGGTTTAAGAAGATAGTTTAAGGTTAATAAATGTTTATTTAAAATTTTAAAACTGATTGAAAATTACTGTAAGTTAAAGGAAATATTATGTTTGAAGTATTTAGAAAAGAAATTACATGGGGTGGAAAGTCATTAACATTTGAAACTGGTAAAATTGCTCGTCAAGCTGATGGTGCCGTTTTAGTTTCATATGGTGGCACAACTGTATTGTGCACAGCAGTTGGAGCTACATCAGCTAAACCAGGCACTGATTTTTTTCCTTTAACTGTAAATTATCAAGAGAAAACTTTTGCAGCAGGAAGAATTCCAGGGGGTTTTTTCAAAAGAGAAGGTCGTCCCTCAGAAAAGGAAACTCTAGTATCAAGATTGATTGATAGACCAATAAGGCCATTGTTTCATAAAAATTATAAAAATGAAACCCAAATTATTGCAACTGTACTCGCGCATGATTTGGAAAATGATCCTGATATAGTTGCCATTATAGCAGCTTCAGCAGCATTAACAATTTCAGGTTTGCCCTTTATGGGACCAATTGGTGCTTGTAGAATTGGATGGAATGGAAGTGATTATATTTTGAACCCAACAATTGAGGAAATGAGAAATCAAAACTTAGATTTAGTTATTGCAGGTACAAAACAAGGGGTTTTAATGGTTGAATCCGAAGCCTCAGAACTTTCTGAAGAAATAATGTTAGGTGCTGTTGATTTTGGACACAAGGAAATGGAAACAGTTATTAAGGCGATTATAGAATTAGCAGAAGTTGCAGCAAAAGAACCTCGTCCTTTACCAGAGGAGCCATCTGAAAAAATTGAATACACAAAAATAATCAAGCCATTCAGAAAAAAGTTTGAAAGAGCTTACAAAGAAACTGATAAATCTAATAGATCAAAATTGTTATCAGAAATAAGAAATGAAATTCTTTCAAAATTCGACGAAACATCTGATAATGCACTAATTTCTTCATTAACAAAAGATATAGAAGCTGACATTGTAAGAAGTAATATTTTAAAAACCAAAGAAAGAATAGATGGAAGAGACACTAAGACTGTTAGACCAATAGTTGCAGAAGTTGGAACATTACCTAGGGCACACGGTTCTGCTTTGTTTACAAGAGGAGAAACCCAAGCTTTAGTAGTTGCAACGTTAGGAACTGGTCAAGATGAACAGATAATTGATGCATTGGAAGGTGAGTATAGGTCAAAATTTATGTTGCACTATAATTTTCCACCTTATTCTGTCGGGGAGGCTGGAAGAGTTGGTTCTCCAGGAAGAAGAGAGATTGGACATGGAAAATTAGCATGGCGAGCAATTAACCCCTTGTTACCCTCAGATGATGATTTTCCTTACACTGTGAGGATTGTGTCTGAAATTACAGAGTCGAATGGATCCTCTTCTATGGCAACAGTTTGTGGAACATCCTTGGCACTAATGGATGCAGGTGTTCCAATAAAAAAACCTGTTGCAGGTATAGCTATGGGTCTAATCAAGGAGAAAAAAGATTTTTCTGTTCTTTCTGATATTTTAGGTGACGAAGATCATCTTGGAGATATGGATTTTAAAGTTGCTGGCACTGTTGATGGAATAACTAGTCTTCAAATGGATATAAAGATTACCTCTATTACTAGAGAGATTATGCAAATTGCTTTGGAACAAGCTAAAGAAGGAAGAATTCATATCTTAAACGAAATGAGTAAAGCAATTACCTCTTCAAGAGAAGTTTTAGCAGACACAGCCCCTAAAATAACAACATTAAAAATAAAGTTAGAAAAAATTCGTGATGTAATTGGTCCAGGTGGGAAAGTAATAAGAGAAATCTGCGAGACTACGGGTGCTAAGGTTGATATTGAGGATGATGGTACAATAAAAATTGCTGCATCGGATCAGGAGTCCTCTGAAGCAGCATTAAAGAAAATTAACGATATTGTTGCTGAAGCTGAATTAGGCGCAATATATACTGGAAAAGTAGTTAAAACTGTTGATTTTGGAGCGTTCGTAAATTTTCTTGGGACCAAGGATGGGTTAGTTCATATATCTGAGTTACAAAATGCAAGAACTGAAAAAACTACTGATATTTGCAAAGAAGGAGATACGGTTAAAGTTAAAGTTATAGGTTTTGACGATAGAGGAAAAGTAAAATTGTCCATGAAAAGAGTAGATCAAGAAACTGGCGAAAATGTTGAAAATGTAAATCAAGACAAATAATAAAATAATGAGGTAATTTATGAACAATATAACACCAAAAACTGAATGGATAAATACTTGGTCTGATAAAGGTGTAGGCTGGATACAACTAAGTCATGAAAATAAACTTAATCCATTATCTGCTGCTTTTATTTTTGCTATAAAAGATGCCGCTCAAAAATTTGATAATGATCCATCGATAGGATGTATCGTTCTAATTGGTTCTGAGAAAGCTTTTGCGGCTGGCGCTGATTTGAAAGAAATGGTTAAACTAAATTATGCTTCTGTATCAGAAAGTAGATATATAGAAAATGGCTGGCTAGATATACCTAAGATACAAACTCCTATTATTGCTGGAGTAAAAGGTTACGCATTGGGTGGTGGCTGTGAACTCGCCATGATGTGTGATTTCATAATAGCTAAAGATGATGCAAAATTTGGACAACCTGAAATTAATATTGGTGCAATACCAGGTGCTGGTGGCACTCAGAGACTAACCAGATCAATTGGTAAATCGAAAGCAATGTTAGCAGTGCTGACTGGAGATATGATGACGGCAGATGAAGCTGAAAATTGTGGTTTAGTTGCCAAAATATTTAAAGGTGAAGAGTTTGACGATTCCCTCAAAGAGATAGCAGAAAAGATTGCAAATCAATCTAAACCATTAGCAAAACTAGCTAAACAAGCTGTAAATGTAGCCTTCGAAACAACTCTTGAAGAAGGTATTAGATCTGAAAGAGCATTATTTTATTCAACTTTTGCACTTGATGATCATGTTGAAGGAATGCAAGCTTTTTCAGAAAAGCGTAAACCAGTTTGGAAAAACAAATAATTTACAAATTAATCTAAATTTTCTTGTTTAGGTATAGCAACACTATGTAATCCGCCATCTACGTGATGAACATTACCTGTAACACCTGATGACAATTCGGAAGTCAAATATAAAGCGGCGCTACCCACCTCCTTTAATTGAGGATTAAATTTTAGTGGAGCAACATTTTCAGAATATCTAAATACATGACGAGCTCCCGAAATAGCTGCTCCAGCTAAAGTTTTTACAGGCCCAGCTGATAATGCATTAACTCTTATATTATTCTTACCTAGATCCATTGCTAAGTATTTAATTGAGGCTTCCAATGCTGATTTTGCTACTCCCATTACATTATAATTAGGTGTAGTTCTTTCTGCACCAAGATATGAGAGTGTTAGTAAGCTTCCTCCTTTCGAAGACATAAGAGGCAAAGCTGATTTTGCAATTCTTGTAAAACTAAAGGCAGATATATCTAAAGAATTTAAGAAGTTCTCTCTACTACAATTAACATATTTTCCTTTTAACTCTTCTTTATCAGAATATGCAAGAGCATGAACAACAAAGTCAATCTCGTCCCATACCTTAGACATTTTTTCAAACATATTTTCAATAGAACTTAAATCACTGCTATCCTTAGAAACATCACATTCAAAATATTTGTCGGATTTTATGGAATTCATCAATGGTGTTAATCTTTTTTTAAAACTTTCATTTTGATATGAAAAAGTTAATTCAGCACCATTGTCTGCTAATGTTTTTGCAATACCCCAAGCTATTGAACGTTCATTAGCAACGCCCATTATCAAACCTTTTTTACCCTTCATTATAGACATTTTAAGTTCTCTTAAATTAATTTAGATAAAGCAAGGCAGGCATTTGTTCCACCAAAGCCAAAGGAATTTGATAATGCCAAATTTATTTCAATATCTCTGATTGTTTTTCTGGGTATATCAATGGCTCCAATTTCAGGATCGTCATCAGTAATATTAGCTGAACCAGACATAAAATTGTTATTCATCATAATTAGGGTGTAGATGGCCTCGTGTACACCTGTAGCTCCCAAAGAATGACCAGTAAGTGATTTAGTGCTTGTGAGTTTTGGAAGATAATCTTCATCTTTAAAAACTTCTTTGATGGCATGAAGTTCTTGCATATCTCCAACAGGTGTGCTGGTCCCGTGAGCATTCACATAATCAACTTTTTGATTAATACCTCTAAGAGCTTCATTCATACATCTTATTGCACCTTCTCCACTTGGTGCAACCATATCGTAACCATCTGAATTAGCACAATGTCCTACGACCTCACCATATATTTTAGCTCCTCTAGCTTTAGCATGTTCGAGTTCTTCTAGAACAAGTATTCCTCCACCACCAGCGATTACAAACCCGTCTCTATTTATGTCATACGGTCTTGAGGCTAACTCGGGTGTTTCATTAAATTTGCTAGACATGGCTCCCATGGCATCAAATAAAACAGAAAGCGTCCAATCAAGCTCTTCTCCACCTCCAGCAAAGATTATATTTTGTTTGCCGTACTTAATTTGATCAGCACCAATTCCTATGCAATGCGCTGATGTAGAGCATGCAGATGTAATTGAAAAATTAATACCTTTAATTTTGAAAAAAGTTGCAATGCATGCTGACACAGTAGAACTCATACATCTTGGGACCATGAAAGGCCCCACTCTTTTTGGTCCTTTTTCTCTTGCAATATCAAATGATTGAAGCATATTTGCGGTACTTGGACCTCCTGAACCTGCAATTAGTCCAGTCATTGGGTTTGATACTTCTTTATCAGTAAGTCCTGCATCCTTAATTGCTTGCTCCATTGAAAGTACTGAATAAGCAGAACCTGCCCCCATAAATCTTAATTGTTTCTTATCAATGTGATCTTCAAGGTTAATTTTTACTTCACCATGAATTTGACTTCTAAAACCCATTTCTTTGTAGGTATCAGCTTTAACAATTCCTGATTTTTGGTTTATTAATGATTGTTTAACTTCTTCAACATCATTGCCAATCGAACTCACAATGCCCATCCCAGTTATAACAACTCTTTTTAAGTTACTCATTTTTTAACCTCTAAATCTTATTTGATTAATCTTGAAAAAGTCCAACTCTGATATCAGACGCTTCAAAAACTATTTTATCATCACAGATGACTTTTCCATCAGCAATTCCAAGAATTAGTTTTCTCATTATGATACGTTTAAAATCAAGCAAATACTCTACTTTTTTAGCTATTGGTAATATTTGTCCTGTAAATTTTACTTCACCAACTGATATAGCTCTTCCTTTTCCTCTTCCACCCATATTTCCAAGAGAAAAACCTAAAAGTTGCCACAATGCATCCATCCCTAAACAGCCAGGCATTACAGGATCATTTTCAAAGTGACAAGGAAAAAACCATTTATCAGGCGTAATTTTAAATTGAGCATGTGCAGTTCCTTTATTATAGGCTCCTCCTGTTTCTTTTATGCTTGTTACTTCGTCAAACATCAACATAGGTGGCAAGGGTAATTTTGGAAAATCAACACCAGCAAGCTTTCCTTTTGCGCAATCAATTAATTCTTGATAGTTAAATGAATCTTTAAATAAAGCCACAATGTAATACCTTTAAAATAATTAAACTATTCTACAATAATCATAAATAACAATAAATAAAACAATTATAGAAAATTAATTTTTTGTCGAACCCCAAATATTTTCTTTTTTCACCCATCCAACAAAAACTTTTCTTTTAACTATTTCAACTTTGCACCATTTGTTTTTACACTTATCAATTTTAATTAATAAATTAGGCAAAAGTTTGGCTAAAAATTTGCCAGAATTAGAAGGTATTTTTTTTAAAAAAGTGGTTTTAGTAATTAATCCAGTTCTAAATGAAGACAATAATTGTGTATGTATCCAACCAGAAATATTATTCAATGTTTTAACTTTCCTCCAATTATTATATTCAGCAGTTATTTTCAAAGGATATCCTTTTTGTTTCAATTCGTATTTTACAGGAAACTCTTTTCCTGGACCAGACCTCATATAGGTTAATGAATTTTTTAATGAAACTATTCTTGGGATTTCTAGGCCACTACCATTTATTGAAACTTTTTGTTCATTCGTTTTTGAATAGGCATAATCCAATTTGATTAAAAAAATTGCTAACAAAGTTACAAAGACATAAATAATTAGTTGATTATCAAATAAATATCTATGAAATGAGATATTATTTAATTTGAGCATAATTTGCATTTATAGTTTTTGATTAGTTTAATTTTCTCTAGATTTTGAGTTAATCCGTCATATAAAAATAAATATCCTGCCTTGGATCTATAATTTTTAAGAGCTATTTCTTTTATAGCTTCATTAACTTGCATGCTCCCAATTATGCCAGTTATTGGTCCTATTATTCCAGCCTCTCTACAGTTTGTAATAGGAGCCTTTTCGTTAGTCTTTGGAAAAGCGCATTCATAACAAGGATAATCAACATTTACCCCGCTTTTCCAAATGGCCAATTGTCCTTCCATTTGAACGGCAGAGCCTGAAATTAAAATTTTTTTATATTTGTGTGACAAAAAATTTAAAATATATTTAGTTTTTGGATTGTCAGAACAATCAAAAATCAAATCAAAATTAGTTATGTTTGAGGACTCATCAAATCTTTCTTTATTGGAAACTATCGAAATGCTAGGATTTATTTTCTTGCACTCTTCAACTAAATTTTCTGCTTTATTGATACCAACATGACTGGTTTTGTGAGCCACTTGTCTATTAAGATTGCTAATTTCAATAACATCATCGTCAAAAATTTCTATATATCCAAACCCAGCTGCTGTAGCATAGAGTGCTACTGGGCATCCTAACCCCCCAGCACCAACAATTAAACATTTTGTTTTTAATAACTTTTCTTGCCCTTCCTCTTCAAAATTGGGAATAATTACTTGTCTTGCATATCTATTTAAATCATCATCATTTAGCATTTGCGCCTCATAGATTAAAATCTGTAAGCAAGTTATTAATTTTATTTGCTAACTTAAAAGCTATAGATTTTTTACTTTGTTTGTTCCATTCTTCACAATGATTTTTATCAATAAGAAAAATCTTGTTAAAATCATCTCCAAAAACTTTTCCATCACTTACATCATTTGCAATAATTAAATCAACTTTTTTTGAAATCAACTTAGACTTCCCATTTTTTTCTACATTTTTTGTTTCTGCAGAAAACCCTATCACAATCTTTGGTCTAAGGTTACTATTAGCAATTGTTTTTAAAATATCTTGATTTTTTATAGTTTTAAAAAATAAATTATCATTTTTGCTTTTCTTTATTTTATTGTTAATGTCAAATTGTTTTTTAGAGGGTGTTTGAGGGATAAATTTCCAATCTGCTACTGCAGCACTACAAATTAAAATATCAGTAGGTAATTGTTGAGTAACTTTATCTAACATTTCTTTAGCTGTTGTTACTTGTATTACTTTTTCACATTTTGGAATAGGAATATTAACTGGACCAGTAATTAAAGTTACTTTAGCACCTCTTTTTGTTAATTCAGTCGCAATTTCAAAACCTTGTTTTCCTGAAGATCTGTTGCTTACAAATCTTACGGGATCAATATTTTCAATTGTTGGGCCTGCAGTGATCAGAATAGATATGCCTTTAAATTGATTTGCCAAACTTTCACTTTCACTAATATGTGAAATTATATTTTCAAATATTAACTTGGGTTCAGGAAATCTTCCTGCCCCACTCTCACCGCACGCCATATCGCCTGTATCAGGCTCTATAAATTCTACTCCCCTGTCTAATAATATTTTGTAATTTGCACGAGTTGCAGAGTTATTCCACATAACAGGATTCATTGAGGGTGCTAAAATTATTTTTGAAAATGATGCAAGTAAAATTGTGCTTGCTAGATCGTCAGCTAATCCATTTGCAACTTTAGCCATAATATTTGCTGTTGCTGGAGCTACCAAAATAATATCCGGTTTTCTAGCAAGCATTATATGGTTCATTTTTGTTTCATCTTCAATGGAAAATAAATCTGTATAACATTTTTTTTCATTTAAATTTGTTACTAATAATGGAGTGATAAATTTTTGAGCTGAGTTTGTCATTACGACATCTAGCTCAATTTCAATTTTTTTAAATAATCTTATTAGTTCAAGAGATTTATATGCCGCAATTCCTCCACATATAATTAAAAGAATTTTAGCTCTTATTTTAGGCAATTGTTTGACAGGTAAAAATTTTTCAATATTTACATTTAGATTTATACTTAACTCTAAAATAGCATTATGTTTGTTCAAAGGTATTTTGTTAAGTTTCTTCCAATTTGAAATTGCAGAAGGCTGAAGGTTTAATTTGTCTGCTAATGCACCAGTTCCGCCAAGAAGTGATATAAGCTGAGAAGTTTTATTCATAATAATATATCCTAAAAGTTAAATACAATAGTAAATGAATTTTATGAAATTTAAATGAATTATTTCACTTTTTTGTTAATATATGATCAATTTTATTGATGATTTCAGGTATTTTAAGCAAAATTAATTTATTTTTATGAAACCATTCATCTAAAATTTTAAATGGATCGTGTGTATCATTAATCCATTTATCTATAAGTGGTCTCGACAAATCCCACATGTTGATATTAGGATTTATTTGTCTTGTTACACCCTCAGCCATTAACATTGTTTTTTGTAGTAAAGTAAACTGAGGCTGTACCTCAATATTAAATTTTTTTGACAAACCTAGTATTTGTCCTAATAACTTCGCCAGAGAAACTTCACCAATTGGTTTATTTAAAATAGGGGTAGAAATTGCTCTAATTGCCTGAGAAAGATGGTCGTGAGAAATTTCACTGCCTAGCATATTTGCCTCAAAATGGATTTCTACAACTTTTTTATAATTTTTGTTTAGGAGATGAGTTAGTAATAATGCTAAAAACTGTCTATCTTTGTTATTTAGTCTACCCATAATTCCAAAATCAATAGGTACGAGAGCCCCATTGCGATCTATTAGAATATTTCCAGGATGCATATCACCATGAAAGAAACCATCTCGAAACACTTGAAGAAAAAAAACTTCAGTACCTACTTCAGTTATTTTTTTAATATCGTGATTATTATAATTAAGAGAAATTAGATCATCAATTCTAATGCCATCAATAAATTCAAGTACAAGCATTTTCTTAGTTGTAAATTCCCAATAAATTTTTGGTACTTTATAACTTGGGTGGTTTTTGAAATTCTCAGCAAGTTCATCTGCTGCTGATGCTTCTAATGTCAAGTCAAGTTCGTTCAAAGAAACTTCAGATAATACTTCGACATTTTTTGAAAGCTTCAGACGTTGTAAACTCGGAAGAAAAAATTCAAAACATTTTGCAAGCCAATAAAAGAATATAAAATCTTTAAATAAATTTTCCTGTATATTTGGTTTAAGTATTTTTATTGCCACTTTTTTTCCAGTTTTTAAAATACCAGTATGCACTTGAGCAACAGATGCACTTGCTATTGGGTTTTCATTAAAAGAAGTTAAATTTTCTTTAAGAAAATTTTCGTTTTCATTTAAAATGATGTTTCGGGCCGACGAAGTTGATATAGGTTTTACATTATCTTGTAAATTCTTTAATGATTCACATATTGTATTACCTACTAAATCAGGTCTTGTTGATAACGCTTGTCCAAATTTTATGTAACCTGGGCCTAGATTAATTAAGCACTGAAGAAGTTTTATCCCAATTTCTTTTTCATTTTTATTTTCAAAAAAAAAATTAAAAATTTTTAATATGAATTCTATTTTTCTATTAAAAATCTTATTTTCAATTAAAATTGTTAAAATGCCAGTTTTTAGTAATTTAATAGATATAAGCAAGCTTATACAAAAAAAATGTGGTGTTTTCCAAAATGGATATTCAAGCTTTTGTTTTATCTGCATTTAAAGTTTCCAACCACTATGCAATGATACTAAACCGTTAGATAAATTTCTATATTTAACCCTTGAAAATCCAACATCAGCAAACATCAAAGAAAGCTCTGCTTGATTTGGAAATTTTCTTATAGATTCGACTAGATAAGTATAGGCCTCTTTATTGCCTGTAATTTTTTCTCCTATTTCTGGTACAATGTTGAACGACCAAAAGTCATATAATCTTCTAAAAATATCATTTTCAACACGGTTAAATTCAAGGCAAATAAATCTTCCACCAGGTTTAAGTATACGGAAAATTTCATGTAGTGATTTTTTTCTATTGGTGATATTTCTCAAACCAAAACTCATAGTAGCTCTTTCAAATAAATTATCATCCACAGGAAGATTTTCAGCACTAGCATTTGTCCATTTTAGATTTTTTAAATTTTTATACTTTTCCTGACCAACTTGAATCATTTCATTGTTTATATCAAAAACATGAGCTGAATTACCACCAGCTAATAAAAACTTTTGGGCAATATCTCCAGTTCCCCCTGCAATGTCAGCTAAATTTTGTGTTTGTTGAGGAGATAACCAATTAATTAGGTCGTTTTTCCAATTTCTATGAATGCCAAAACTAGTTATATCGTTCATAAGGTCATATTTGCTTGCAACTGAGTCAAAGACTTTATTGATCAATTTTTGTTTATCAGTTTTTTTAACAACTTTATATCCGAAATCTATATTATCTTCATTTTTATTTATCATTATTACCTTAATCAATATATTACATATCTGTAGAAATAATATAATGATTAAATTAATTTAAAGATAGACCTAAAAGGATAAAAATGCCTGAATTACCTGAAGTAGAAACTGTATGTATTGCGTTATCTAAAGTTGTAATTAGTTCCAGGGTGAAAAACATTAAGGTATTAAGAAAAAACTTGAGATGGAATATTAGAGAAAATATTCAAACAAATTTAGAACAAGATATTTTGAAAAAACCTTATCGTAGAGGAAAATATATTTTAATCCCAACATACAAAGGAAATATATTACTACTTCATTTAGGTATGAGTGGACAAATAAAAATAAAATCTAATAATAACAATACATTAAAGCATGATCATTTTATAATGGTCATAGAGACTAAGAAAAATAAGGATTATTCAATAATTTACAATGATCCCAGAAGATTTGGATACATCGATTTTTTTAACATTAAAGATATCGAAAATCATTTTTTGTTACAAAAACTAGGAGTAGAACCACTTAGTAATGATTTTACGACAGATTATTTGCAAAAAAATATTAATAAAAGGTCTAAATGTATTAAGAATTTTTTAATGGATCAAAGTATTATTGCTGGTATTGGGAATATCTATGCAAGTGAAATTTTGTATAGAGCTAAGGTTCATCCACTAAAAAGTGTAGATAGTTTAAATAAAGAGAATTTAAAAAACATTATTGACTCAACAAAATATATTCTAAGAAAATCTATTAATGTTGGGGGTACGTCAATAAAAAATCATCTACAACCAGATGGAAAACTTGGTTATTTTGTTCAAGAACTTCAAGTTTATGGAAAACAAAAACTAAAGTGTAATAAATGTAACGACCTTATCAAAAAGATAATTACAAACAATAGAGCAACTTACTTTTGTAATACTTGTCAAAAGTAATTTTTCAAAAAATATGTTTTTTTAAAAGCTTGACATTTTAAAAAGAAAAATTTAATTGATATTAAAAATTGTAATAGGTGTAATCATGGCTAATCATGCTTCTGCAAAAAAAAGAATAAGAAGAAATTCTAGAATGGAAGATGTTAATAAAATTAGAAAAAACAGAGTAAGGACTTTCATAAAAAAAGTAGAAATAGCCATAGAAAAGGCTGATAAAGTAGAAGCTCAAAAAGCATTTACTTTAGCTCAACCAGAGATGCATAGGTCAGTTGCAAAAGGTGTTTTTAAGAAAAATACAATTTCAAGAAAACTATCCAGACTTTCAGCTAGAATAAAAAAAATTGCCTAAAAATATCTAACTCATCTAAAACAAAGGGGTGATAACCTCTTTTTTTTTTCCAAAAATAATTAATTCAACGATTCGCTATGTTTTCAAAAAAATTATATTAAAAAAAATTAAAAATTATTTTTTAATAATCTAAATTTGTCATTATGAAAAATGTTAAAATTGATTCTATACATTTGAGAGAATCACAATAAATTCAAAGTAATATGAATAATAATTAGTAATAAATATTAAGAATTTGATCTTATGATAATTTAATTTATTTAATCTTGTTAACTAAATTTAATATCAATAAAAAATTTAGTATGCTGATTTATTTGTATTTTTTAATGAATATTAAAAATCAATATTTTTTTTTATTTTATTACATCTTCAATTCTTGCGAATGAAATAGAGCAATATATATTTAACCAATTAAAGACTTCTAAAATAATAACAAAATCACTTTGGTTAATTCTACCTTTTACAAAGGGCTTTATTTAAATGAATGAATTTGAAATAAATGACAAATTTGAAGATAGTAATAATCAATGTTTAGAATCCTCAAACAAAGTTTTGATTGAAGAAAAACAAAAATGGGAAAAAGTTAAAATTTTAATTGCTAAAAATATTAAAGAAATATTTTGGAAAGCATGGATTAAACCTCTTAATTTTGAAAAATATGAAAATCAAACACTTTATCTTAAAACAGAATCTAAAATAATCTCTAATCGTGCTGAAACACAATATTATGAGACTATTTTTCTTCATTCATCAAAATATTATGAGTCTTTAAAAAAAATTAAATTTTCTACAAAATCAACACTCTTAAACAAAAACGAACCTTTAGTAACCCAAAACCTTAAAGATCAAGTAAATCAAACAAAAATGAATAATGATTTATCATTTGTTGATAGCGTATCCATGAAAATAAACTCTAAATTTAATTTTGAAAATTTTGTAGTGGGTGAATCTAATCAAATGCCATATGCTGCATCAAAAAGAATATGTGAAAAAAACTCTTTAATTTATAATCCGTTATATATTCACGGTGATGTAGGAATGGGAAAAACACATTTATTAAATGCAATTGCAATAGATTTTAAAAAGAATTTTCCACATTTAAAAATGATTTTGATGTCTGCGGAAAGATTTATGTATCAATTCATAAAAGCAATAAGATTTAAAGAAACTATAAAATTTAAAGACCAATTTCGCTCTATTGATGTTTTGATGATTGATGATATTCAATTTATAAGTGGAAAAGGGTCAACACAGGAAGAATTTTTTCACACATTTGATGATTTAATCAATCAAGGCAAACAAATTATTATATCATCTAACAAATCGCCAATTGATATATTACATCTGGATGAAAAGCTTAAATCAAGAATGGCAGGTGGTCTAGTTGTAGACTTTCTCCCTAGTAATTTTGAATTAAGGTTAGATATTCTGAAAAAAAAAGTCGAAGTGTTAAATCTTGATATACCATTAGAAGTTCTAAAATTTTTAGCTAGTAATATCGTAAATAATATTAGAGAACTTGAAGGTGCATTGAATCGTATTTGGGCAAATTATGAATTAACAGGGAAAAAAATTAATATAGAAAATTCTAAACAATTATTGTCAGACATTCTTTCATTACATGAAAAAAATATTTCTATTACTAACATCAAACAACAAGTGTCATCCTATTATAATCTAGAATTATCTGATATGAGCTCATCTAGAAGATCAATAAATATTGCTAGACCTAGACAAATAGCTATGTTTCTCTGTAAAAGTTTAACAAGTCACTCATATCCTGAAATTGGTAGATCTTTTGGAGGTAAAGACCATACCACTGTAATTCACGCATTTAAAAAAATTGAAACTTTGCTAAAGGATGACAAAAGATTAAAGAAACAAATTTCTGAACTCAAAGAATCTATCTTTTCCATTTAATTATTACTTTTTCAAAAACCAAATTTCTTATTCGTAATTGCTTGCTGAAATAAGTTTAAACATGTTAGAATGACAAACAATTAGTTTATTCTTTTTAGAAAGTAATTGAGGCTGGATTATGGATTTTACTATAGATAGAAATGCTCTTTTAAAACCTCTTGGACATGTTTATACAGTGGTTGAGAGGAGAAATACCATTCCAATTTTGTCTAATGTATTAATTGAAACGAATTCATCTAAAGTATCATTTACAGCTACAGATATGGATTTAGATATTGTAGAAGAAACAAGTTGTATAGTTTCTAGTCAAGGCAAGGCTACATTGGCTGCACACACGTTGCATGATATAGTAAGAAAACTTCCTGATGGATCTGAAATCAAAATAAAGCTTAAAGATTTAAATATAGAAGTGTCTGCAGGTAAATCTAAATTTATTCTTCCAACCTTACCTGTAGATGATTTTCCAATAATGACAAATGTTGACAAGGGACACGAATTTACAATTCATTCAATAGATCTAGCCAACTTAATTGATAATACAAAATTTGCAATTTCATTAGAAGAGACAAGATATTATTTAAATGGTATCTTTTTGCATGTTCCTGATACAAATAAAGAAAAACTCAGGGCAGTAGCTACTGATGGTCATAGACTGGCTCAAGCTGAGATTCCTCTTCCTGAGGGCGCCGCAGATATGCCAGGAATAATATTACCAAGAAAGGCGGTAGGTGAGATTAGAAAGTTGACTGATGGTACAGACGGTAAAATCAAAATTATTATTTCAAATAGTAAAGCTCAATTTATTTTCCCTAGCTCAATTTTAACAACAAAATTGATTGATGGATCATTTCCTGATTATCAAAGAGTTATACCAAAAGAAAACCTTAATAAATTAGTAGTTTCAAACTCAGTATTTTCAAAAGCAATAGATAGAGTGTCTACAGTCTCTATGGAAAAATCAAGAGCGGTCAAACTCTCACTGAGTGAAAATTTATTATCTCTAAATGTAAATAGCCATGATTTAGGTGATGCATCAGAAGAATTAGAAATAAACTACAATTATGATAATTTAGAGATTGGATTTAATTCAAAATACCTTTTAGATATAGCTTCTCAAATACAAGGTAAAGAAATTGAAATTTTATTGTCAGACTCTGCTTCACCTGCATTAATTACTGACCCAGACCAAGATGGAGTAATTTTTGTTCTGATGCCAATGAGAGTATGATTTCTGTAAGATTCAAACAGGAAATCTAGGAGAAATATGAACAATAATATTTTAAGATTTAAAGAAAATATTTCTGATATTGAGGATAATAAGAGTTTTTATATTGAAAAGTTAAGTTTAAAAAATTTTCGTAATCATAAAAATTTAAATCTCAATTTAAACAATTCTTCCATATTAATTTATGGTGGAAATGGTTGTGGAAAAACAAATATTTTAGAGGCAATTTCTCTATTAAACCAAGGTAAAGGATTAAGAAAAGCAAATATAGAAAATTTTCTAAATCAGGAAGATTTGGACAAAATTAATTATAAAAATTGGGGTATAAATGCAGACTTTGTTGGATCAAAGGGAAAAATTAATATTGGTACTGGTTTGAAAAAAACAACATCTGGTAAAACTAGAGTTGCTAGGGTAAATTCAGATTATACATCACTAAGCTCTCTAGGCGAAGTTTTAAATATATCATGGATTACACCTCAAATGTGCGTTTTAATTTTATCTAGTATGAACGAGAAAAGACGTTTTATAGATAGATTAACTTTATCAATAGATAATTTACATTTTAATAGAGTTTATAGATATGAAAAACTGTTTAGACAAAGAAACAAAATATTAATGCAATCAAGTAATGATAATACTTGGTTAGATGCTATAGAATCTCAAATATCTGAATTGTCTATTGCTATTGCTGCCCGTAGATTAGACTTGTTAGATAATCTTGAAAGCTTACATCAAAATGAGTTAAAAAATAATTCCTTAACAGAAAATTTTCCATCTGTAGGCATTAATATTAAAGGAAAGATAGAAAATCTACTTATTAATAGGCCAGCGGTAGAAGTTGAGGATTATGTTAAATCAGAATTAAAAAAAT
>CACBDG010000017.1 GCA_902537945.1 uncultured SAR116 cluster alpha proteobacterium | reverse complement strand
GCACGGATTTAAACAATTCATTATTAAAAGTAAAAATTAAAGAATTAAAAAGTGAAAATAAAAATTTAAAAAATCAATTGTTAGATCTTAAAATTAGACTTAATTCTTTACTGCAAAGAGTAGATTCTTACTTAAATTAAAAAGAGTGTATAAAAATGAAAAAAGCTTTAGTCATAGGTGTTGGTCCATTGAATGGTTTGGGTGGACAATTGTGTAGAAAAATTGCTCAAAATAATTTTGAAGTGTTTGTTGCTGGTAGAACCAAGCAATCTTTAGATGTTTTAGTTGACACAATTATAAAAGATGGAAATAAAGCAATACCTCTTGTAGTAGATGCAACTGATGAAAACCAAATTAAAAATATGATCAAAGAAGTTGGCCCAGGTTTAGACTTTGCTGTTTATAATGTAGGAAATAGTCGACCAGGTAAGATCATAGAAATGGATGCTAGTTATTTTCGAGAAAGTTGGGAATCATGCTGTTTTGGAGGTTTCTTGTTTGCAAAAGAAGTTATTAAGTCCTTCCTAAGTCAAAAAATTGCTGGGACGATTATTTTTACAGGTGCTAGTGCTTCTTTAAGAGGTAAATCAAATTTTGGTGCATTTAATTCTGCTAAAGGTGCGTTGCGTAATTTTGCTCAGGCTTTAGCTAAAGAATACGCTGAAAACTCAATTCACGTCAGTCACGTAATTGTAGATGGAGGGTTAGCTGGAGAAAGAATAAAACAACGCTTATCAGATTTTGATCAAAGAGTTAAGGAAGGTAAACTTATTAACATAGAGAACGTTACAGATGCTTATATGTTTTTATATAATCAAAGTAAAGATGCATGGACATTTGAATTAGACTTAAGAACTTCTCAAGAGAATTGGTAAGAAAAAAGGGAAGGTGGTAAAAAATGAAATTATTTAATTTAACTGATAAGGTGGCTATTATAACAGGTGGAAATGGTGGTATAGGCTTCGCGATGGCTAAAGCCATTGGTGAAGCGGGAGCAACTGTTGTAATCGCTGGAAGGGATGAAACCAAAAACAAGAAATCAATTGAGGAGTTAAATTCTTTGGAAATTAAATGTAAATCTTTGATAGTTGATGTAGTTAACGAGAACTCATGTAATAAACTTATTGAAGATGTGGCTAAAGAATTTGGAAAGCTAAATATATTAATTAATAATGCTGGAACAAATATAAGAAAACGACCTGAAGAATATGATTTAGAAGAATGGACGTCAATAATAGATACAAATTTAATAAGTACATTTACCTGCTCTAAGGCAGCCTTTAAACATTTCAAAAATATTAATAGTGGAAAAATAATTAACATTGGATCAATGCATTCTCTGTTTGGTGCACCTCTAGGAAGTGCATATTCCGCAAGTAAAGGAGGGGTGGTTCAATTAACTAAAAGTCTTGCTAATACTTGGGCTAAAGAAAACATCCAAGTAAATGCAGTTTTACCAGGATATATCGATACGACATTAACACGTCAGGCTAGGATTGATATCCCTGAACTACAGTCAAGGGTTGAAGAAAGAACTCCTGCTGGGCGTTGGGGAGATCCAGATGATTTGGGAGGAATAGCAGTATTTTTATCTAGTGATGCCTCTAATTATGTTACTGGTACAGCAATACCTGTTGATGGTGGTTATTCAATTAACGGGTAAATTAAAATAGAAGGAAGTTAATATGGAAAATATTTTCAAAGGTTGTATGCCGGCTCTTATGACGCCTTGTAACCAAGATCTTTCTCCAAATTTTGATTTACTTGTGAAAAAAGCTGATGAACTGATGAATTATGGAATGTCAGCAGTAATTTATTGTGGATCAATGGGAGATTGGCCTTTATTGAGTGATGAAGAAAGACAAGAGGGCGTCTCTACGTTGGTTAAAGCTGGTATTCCTACAATTGTAGGTACTGGTTCAATTAATTCCAAAAAAGCGACCGGACATGCTGTACACGCTCAAGAAGTGGGTGCATTAGGTCTTATGGTCATCCCAAGAGTTTTATCTAGGGGGCCATCACTTTCAGCTCAGAGAGAACATTTTGCATCTATATTGAGAGGAGCGCCTAAACTTCCTGCTGTCATTTACAATAGTCATTATTATGGCTTTTCAACAAGAGCAGATTTATTTTTTGATTTAAGAAAAGAATATCCAAATTTAGTGGGTTTTAAAGAATTTGGAGGTGCTAAAGATCTTAGTTATGCTGCGGAACATATTACTTCTAAAGACAAAAATATATCTTTGATGATTGGTGTAGATACAACTGTTTATCATGGCTATGTGAATTGTGGTGCGGTTGGCGCAATAACAGGAGTAGGAAATGCATTCCCAAAAGAAGTATTGCATTTAATTGATTTATGTGAAAAAGCTGCAAAAGGTAATTCTTTGGCTAGAGAAAAAGCCAAAGAACTTGAAAGTGCTCTTGCCGTTTTGTCATCTTTTGATGAGGGACCAGATTTGGTGCTTTATTATAAATACTTAATGGTTTTAAATGGAGAAAAAGCATATGATTTGCATTTTAATCCAACTGATAAGTTAAGTGAAAGTCAGAGAAAATATGCTGAAAATCAATATACGTTATTTAAAAACTGGTATCGAGAATGGAATAAGTAAAAAGCCAATAATTAATTATTATTTAACTTCTTGTATATCATCAGGTGGATTTTCATTAAGGGAAGAATTATCAGATCTATGATTTTTTTTATTTTTTAATTGTTTACAAGCTTCTTTAAAGACAAGTCCTATTAATATGCCACCTGTTAAGCCTATAGCAGTACCTTTTATTAATCCTAATCCAAACAAACATAACTCCTTCAATAAAATGGTGAACGCGAGAGGATTCGAACCTCTGACCTACTGCTTAGAAGGCAGTTGCTCTATCCAGCTGAGCTACGCGTCCACAAATAAATATTTTTTATTACTTAAAAATAATTAAGTCAAAACAAATGTTGTAAAAATTTAGTAATAAAAAATTTTTTGCATGCATGTCATCGGTTTTGGTATCTTACTTAAATCTTCTGTTCCCAATCCTACACTTAATACTACGGATGATAATTTTGAAGTTACTTTATCGAAAGTCCATGCAAAATCAGTTGTTGTAAAGAAATATTTATCTTCCCAAATGACATAAGCCCCTTGTTTTTCAGCTAATAAATTTCCAATTAATAAAAATTTACCATTAATTCTTCTATAAACTTTGGGATTATCCATGTCTTTCGATCTATCAAACAAAAACTCAAACTTATTATTTGTATCACTACAATCAAATCCAGCGGATGGAAGATGTACATCCCTAGCTATCGATTTAAATGGTAATAAAAAAATAAAAAGGATTACATAAATAAATTTTTTTTTAAAAATCACAGCCGATCTTACTTTCTGATTAATTTTTTAAGAGAATCATTATAAACTTACTTAAATTTTAAGTTAACATAAAGAAATTTATTATGTCATTTTTTTTAGATCACGTGGTAATAACTGTATTTGATATAAATAAATCAGTACATTTTTATTCAAACATTTTAGGAATGGAATTACAGGAATTTTTATCATCCACAGATAATACAAAAGAAAATCTCTTAAATTTGGTAGACAAAAATAAATCTACATGAAGTTTCTAAACCTTTTAAACCTCATGCAAACAAACCACTACCAGGTACAATGGATATTTGCTTTATAAGTGAAATAAACGTTAATGAATGGATAAAAATTTTTGATAATTTTGACATTAAAATTGAAGATGGACCGGTTCAAAAAACTGGTGCTAATGGTCCAATAAGATCTGTATACGTTAGAGACCCGGATAAAAATTTAATTGAAATATCCAATCAAATTTAACAAAGAGACTTTAAATGATTTGGATTAACTCAGTCAATTCTCTTGTTCGTTGAACTTTATTTCTCCATTTTTTATCAAATTTTTTTATAAGAATTTTTAAATTCTTTGAATTAATGGCTTTTTCTGCATCCTTAATATTTTCGAATTCGTATATGGCAAGATGGAAATTTGTGTTTTTTATCCAACCTCTTTTTGCATTTTAGCCTTAAATGCTTTCATTGCTTCACTGAGATGTTCGTTTGCATACCAATTCTCAAACTCTTTTTTTTCTACAAGTGTAGTATCTGATTTTACTATTATGTAACAAGTCATTTGAAACTCACACATATGTTATTGAAAATATTAATTATTAAAGTATGTTGAAAATAAAGTTATTGACAATAGTACATAATAAATTTTTTAATAGTAATTGTTATTAGAGGTTTTTTTATGCATTTTAAAATATTTGGTAAGCAAGTTAAAGTAGGCGAAACTTTTTCCAAATATTCTCAGTCAATTCTCATTCAAGTAGTTAATAAGTATTTCCCACATGCTGTTTCTTCAATTGTAAGTCTTTCAAAAAAAAATAAAATTTTTTACATTATTATAGTACTTCATATTACAAAAAAAATGGAATTTACAGCTCAATCAAGTGGTGAAACTGCAAAATTAGCATTTGATTCCACATTAGAAAAACTTTCAAAACAACTAAGGCGCTACAAAAGAAAAATTAAAAATTATAAACAAAACGAAAATTCACATAAATCAAATGTATTAGATGCACATTTTCAAATAATAAATGAATCTTTATCAAGTAATTTTAAAAAAGAGGAAAATAATAATAATGAACCTCTAATTTTTGCAGAATTAAATACAGAGATTGAAGAATTAACAGTTATTGATGCTCTCGAAAAAATGAAATTGGGAAATATATCGGCACTAATGTTCAGAAATAAAAAGCATAGTGGACTAAATATGATTTACAAAAGAGAAGATGGTTTAATTGGGTGGGTAGATCCAAGAGGAAATAGAGATTTAGCTAAAGTTTAATAATTATTCAATTGTTCCAATCTACTATCTCTTCTGCACATAAATCTGTAATATTCATACTTATAAGTTTGTTTTCTATAATAATTTTGATGTTCTTCTCTAACTGGATAAAATTTAGTTTCTTTTTCAACTGGCACAATTGATGATTTTGGTGCTAGAGATAATATGATTTTTTTCTCCATATCATTTTTATAATAAATTGCTGGTGTATAAGATCTACCTCTATCACAAAATTGCCCATTATTGTCTTCATAATCTATTGTCTTAAATACATGAGTTACAAGTTCTTTAAATGTAATTTTTTTAGGATCATATATTACTAATGCAGCCTCACGATGATCTCCCCACTGCCCAGGAATATATTTTGGATCTTTAGTTGTGCCTGCAGTGAAGCCACTTATAACATCAGACACGCCATCAAGTTTTTCTGTATCAGCTTCAGTACACCAAAAGCAACCACCAGAATAAACGAAAGTATCTGCATTAGAAGAATAGTTTAAATAAGTAAAAATGTTTAAAATAAGAAATAAATTAAGAAGTATTTTTTTGAATGAATTTTGCATTGTAGTACTTTTTGAATGATTTAAATTAATATTTGGTTCTTTTTTTTTGAAAAACAATGACTAACATATAAATATTTTTAAATAGAATAAGAGCTTTTATTAATTATGAAAAAATTTGTTTCAGTTACAAATCCAACAGTAATAGAAAACCTAAAATTACAAATTTCTAATAGTAGAATTATAGATTGGGCATCGGATTTTAATAAAGATGCAGGCATTAGTTATAATAGACTTGCCCATATTTTAGATTATTGGGGAAATAAATTTTCATGGGAAAAATCTGAGAGAGAACTAAATTCTTTTGATCAATTTTATTTCATTGATAAGGATACAAAAACTCATTTTTTACATTTAAAATCGCCTGAGAATAACGCCTTGCCATTGTTACTTATACATGGTTGGCCGGGATCAATATTTGAATTTTTTGATCTTATCCCTTTATTGACAAATCCAAACGAAAATAATTTGTCAGGAAGTCAACCTTTTGATCTTGTGATTCCATCATTACCAAATGTTGGATTTTCTTTCTCTAAAGACCAAAAACCGATGGATCTTGAAGAAATCTCTAATCATTTTGTAAAACTTATGAATTGTTTAGGCTATAAAAATTATTTTATCCAAGGTGGAGATTTAGGTTCTTTTATTGCATCGATTATGACTAATAAGGATCCAGATTCCATAAGAGGTATACACTTAAATATGTTGCCAATCCCAAGAGGGTTGGACAAGTCACCTGAAAATAAAGCAGAAGAAACGTATTATCTTAAGCTTAAAAAATTTATTTTGTACGAGACTGGATACCAACAACTACAAGGTACTAAGCCATTTACTCTTGCTCATGCATTAAATGCATCACCAGTATCATTATGTGCATATATAAGTGAAAAATTTTATACTTGGACAGATCATGATGGTGATTTATTTTCTAAAGTTAGTATAGATAAGTTATTAGCTAATATAACTTTATATTGGATAACAGGATGTATAGGCGCTTCATTCTGGCCATATTATGCTAGACACAGATCTGATTGGCCTATTAGTAAAAAAGAACCAATTAAAATCCCTACTGGTTATAGTGAGTTTCCAAAAGAATTATTTTCGCCACCAATCAGTTTGGCATCTCAATTTTATAAAAACATCAAACATTGGTCTTCTCATAGTTCTGGAGGACATTTTGCCGCAATGGAAAAACCAAGAACATTAGCAAAAGACATAAATAAATTTGTTAAAGAGATTTTGTAATTTCTTTGTTTTGCTTGTAGCCTATATTGAATTTACATTAATCATAATTGGTAATTCAAAATGCATTTAGAGTTTCTAACAGAAAAATTTCTCGTAAAAGATCATAATTTCAATTCACCTGTAATTGTAACAGGTTCAGGTGGTTGTATAGGCAGTTGGATATTATCTATTCTTCACAGATCTGGTATACCTTGCGTGGGTATAGACTTATCTAACAAAAAGGATCGTTTAGAGCTTATACTTGGAAAAGAGGCTACTGAGATAAAATGGGAAGCATGTGATATTACAAATTTTAGTATTTTAAAAAATATCATTATTAATTATAAACCCAGTGCAATTATTCATCTCGCTGGACTACAGGTTCCATTCTGTGCTGCCGACCCTGCTTTAGGTGCACGTGTAAACGTTGAGGGAACAATAAATATTCTTCAAATTGCAAAAGAAATAAATTTAAAAAGAACAGTTTATGCTTCTTCGGTTGCAGCATTGGCCATGCCACCAAAAGGACCATGGAAAGAAACTTTGTATGGTGCATATAAGTTAGCTAATGAGTACACCGCGTATGTTTACTGGGCTGATTGGGATGTGCCTTCAATTGGAATTAGGCCAAATATTGTTTATGGTCTGGCAAGAGATCAAGGCATGAGTTCCAAAAATACTTTGGCAATTCAAGCAGCTGTTTTAAATAAAGAATATGAAATACCTTTTAATGGTAAATATAGTTGGTTATACGTAGGAGAAGCAGCTTCAGCCTTTATTAGTGCAATAAGTAAAGATATGTCAGATGCAAAAGTATTTAATCTTAATGGTAGCTGTGAAACTATAGAATATGGGGTTGCCTTATTAAAACAACTTAAACCAAGTGCTAAAGTAAGATTTATTGATAAACCATTTCCATTTCCGCATGACTTGGATGACAGTCCATTACGGACTTATGTAGGAAATTATCCATCTATAACAGTAAAAGAGGGTGTTGCAAATACTTTCAAGGCATTTGATATCCTAAAATCAAAGGGGCTTTGCCCACCTCTATCTTTATAATATAAACTTACGGCTGAGCTTATGAAAAATAACATAGATATTATATTAAAAGGCTCTGTCTTTAAAATGGTTTGCAAGCTATCTTTACCTAACTTTTTAGGCGTTTCTTCAATGCCAATAATTATTTTTATGGATGCTTTTTTTATATCTAAGTTAGGAAATGTAGAATTAGCAAGTCTTGCATTAGTTTTTCCATTTTTATCTGTAATGCAAATGATGTCAGCTGGGGCTATAGGTGGAGCGACCACTTCATCAATATCGAGACATTTGGGTAATAGTAATATCCCAGGGGCAAATTCAGCTGCATGGCATGCAATTATTATCGCAATAGTTCTTTCTCTAATTTACTCAATATTTTTTTTATTCTTTCCTGATTATATTTTTATAAAGATGGGAGCAAAAGGGAATGTTTTACAATATGCTATCTTATATTCACAGGTAAGTTTTGGAGGTGCTATATTTATTTGGTTGGTTTATATTCTTTCAGCGATCTTCAGATCAATTGGTGATGTTATTACACCTGCAATTGTGCAAATTACTGGTTGTTTTTTTCAAATTATTCTTGCAGGAACCTTGACTTTAGGATGGTTTGGTTTTTCAAGTATTGGGATTATAGGGCCTGCAGTGGCAATGGTGATTAGCCATTTTATAATGGCATTATATTTAATGTTTAATTTACTACTTAAACAAAAAATCATCAAACTGACTCCATGTTCAATTAGTTTACGTTCTTTTAAAGACATCATGAAAGTTGGTGGTGGAGGATTAATTAATAGTATAACGATTGCTGGAACTGTTGCAGTTGTTACTGCAGCTGTAAGTAAACATGGGGTTGAGGCTCTTGCAGGATACGGATTAGGAAGTAGATTAGAAATAATTATTACTCCCCTAGTGTTTGGTATTGGTTCAGTTCTTACTGCATCAGTTGGGATAAATGTAGGTGCACAACAATTACATAGAGCAAAAATGATAGCATGGACAGGTGCATTTATCTCTTTTTGTGTCGTTGGATTATTAGGTGCAACTGTAACTATATTCCCAGATATTTGGTTAAATAATTTTGAATCAAGCAACCTAATTAGAGATTATGCAACCTCATATTTGATAATTGTTGCACCTTTTTACTGTTTTTTTGCTGCAGGGCAAACTTTGTATTTTGCAAGTCAAGGTTTAGGAAAGATATTTTATCCTGTGATTGTAGGTATCATTAGATTATTATCAGTATCAATTATATGTTTCTACGTAACTATTTATGACTTATCTTTAAACTTTGTTTTTTATGGTGTTAGTTTTGGTCTTTTGGCTACAGGATTAGGTTTATGGATGTGCATGTTAGGTCCAGATTGGAAAAAACAAATTTGATATATTTAATGATTTTTTAGACTATCCAAAAAAAGACATAGAATACATTGCTATATTCAGTACGCAAAAGAATAGAAAAATACCAACAACAACCTTCATATATTTTTATTAACATAAAATAAAAATTAAGTGAAATGATGAGTTGGAAGAATATAAAAAATAATATGTTTTTTTTATTCGATAATATAACACAATACTTTATCTTGACTAATGATGGTTAAAATATGAAATTAACTTAATTAAAAACTTTTTAGAATTTATTAATGGAAAATCCATCAGCTATTTTATATTTAATCATAGGTATAGGTTGTTTATATCTATATAGAATTTTGAAAAAAAGGTGGAATATTCAAAGTAGCTCAAAATCAAGTTTATATAAAATGCTTTTTAAAAATCTTAATGATAAGAATAAATGAAAATTTATGTTTTTTATGGAGTTATTCCAGAATGAAAGCTGCAGAATTAATTTGGAATTGTTGGATAAATGGTAAAAAAATAGAAACTTTACCAGATAGCATTATGCCTTGTTCTCGAAATGACGCTTATAAAATTCAAGAACAAATTGAAGTTTTAAGTAAAAACACAATTGTAGGTTGGAAAATAGCAGCTACTAGTAAAGATGGTCAAAATCATATAGGGGTTTCAGGTCCTTTAGCAGGAAGAATTTTTAGAGAAAAAGTAACTAATCCAAATAGTACGATAGCATTAGGATATAATAAGATGGCAGTTGCTGAACCAGAATTTGCATTTAAGATTGGTTCATTAATTAAACCTAACAAAACTTTATTTAGTGTAGAAGAGGTTATGGAATTAGTTGATACTTTACATATAGCTATTGAATTTCCTGATTCTAGATTCAATAACTTCTCATCAGTTGGCGAACTTAATCTCATAGCTGATAACGCATGTGCTGATCAATTTGTTATTTCTTTACCAATTGAGAAAGATTGGAAAAACATTGATTTTTCTAATTTCAAACTTTCAATATCAAATTCAAAATTCTCATATCAAGGGATTGGATCAAATGTTTTGGGTGATCCAAGAGTTGCATTAACCTGGCTAGTAAATGAATTATCTAAAAATAATATTGTGCTTGAAAAAGATATGATAATATCCACAGGAACATGTTCTAAACCCATACCAATTGAAGCAGGAGATATTGTTAATGCTAATTTTGGTGAATTAGGTGAAATTAGTGTTAATTTAATATGATAAAAACTATCATAATTTTTTTTATATTATTTGTGATATTATGGTTATTAAAAAATAAATTACGACACATCAAAAACAAGTTAAAAACTTTACTAAGCAACCCATTTTTTAGATCTATAGCTTTAAGAGGATTACTTCGAATAGTAAGGTTGTTGATTTTTAAAAGATGATTATTTCAAATTCTCATAAAACTTTAAAAAATATGGGAAAAAATTTTTTACAATTATGCTAACTCCTTTTTTGTTGGGATGTATCATATCTTTTTGATTTAATTTAGGTTTTAGAACTACATCTTTTAAAAAGAATGGGTAAAAAGCTGTTTCATATTTTTTTGATAGCTTAGGATAAATTTCGTTAAACTCATTTACATATCTTTCACCAAAATTATTAGGCGCTTTCATACCAATTAACATTGTTGGAATTTGTTTTTCTCTTAAATAACTTAAAATTTTTTCAATATTTTGACTTGTATAACTTGGATCAATTCCTCTTAATGCATCATTAGCCCCAATCAGAATAATTACACCGTCATATTTATCTTCAAGAACCCATTTATATCTATTTAATAAGCCTGTAGAGGTTTCTCCTGAAACACCACTATTGAAGAAAGTTACATTGTTTATTTTGTTTTCTAATGTTTTTTGATTTAATTGACTTACAAAGTTATCTTCATTAATTAATCCATAACCTGCAATTAAACTATCTCCAAAAATAATAATTTTTGTTGTTTTTGAGTATGCAAGTTCTATAAAAGAAAATACTAACATTAATGTATAAAATAATCTTAATATAAATTTCATCATTTTATTTAACCTGATTAATTTTTTTAAGAAAGACTATTTTTTGAAAATCATAAGACTTTTTGAATGATATTTAAAATGAAGAATGAAAATAAAAAAAAACTTATTGAATTAGAAAATATTCATGTAGATCTTAAAAGCTCATTTGAAACAATAAATGTCCTAAAAGGAATTAATTTAAAAATCTTTAAAAATGAAAGTGTTGGTATAATTGGGGAAAGTGGAGCAGGAAAATCTACTTTAATTATGTGCATTGCTGGGTTGGAATTGATATCTAAGGGTAAAATTCTTTTCAAAAAATTACCTATACATAATCTTAAAGAAGATGATTTGGCTTTATATAGATCTAAAAATATTGGTATAATTTTTCAATCATTCAACCTTTTACCTTCAATGACAGCTCTTGAAAATGTCAATCTACCAATTGAGATATCAGGTAATTTTAAAAATAATACAATGGCAATTGAGTTATTAACTGAAGTAGGGTTGAAAAATAGAATTTTTCATTATCCCCATCAACTATCTGGTGGAGAACAGCAAAGGGTCGCTATAGCAAGATCGTTAATATCAAATCCTGAAATTTTAATTGCTGACGAACCAACTGGGAATTTAGATAAAAAAAATAGTGAAGATGTGATGAAGTTACTTTTCAAATTAAAAAAAGATTTTGGGTCTACATTAATTTTGGTCACTCATGATAAGTCTGTGGCGAAATTGTGCGATAGAATTATAAAAATAGATAATGGCTTAATAGTGAAATAAATAAACAGAATGTTTATAGAAACTTTTAAAAACTTAAGTTTATCTTTTAGAGAATTACGTGGATCATTCAATGAATTTAAAATTGTTGTTGCTTCTATATTTTTAGGCGTATTTATTATCTCAGCTGTAGGTAGTATTTCTGAAAATCTTAAATCTGAAATCAAGAATAAAAGGGTAGAGATGTTGGGTGGTAATTTTGAATTATCAACTACTTATCAAGAATTTCCAAATAATATTAAAAGTTGGTTAGAAAATAATGGAAAGACCACTCATTTAATTGAGTTAAGAACAATGCTTTCTTATAACTCTCAATCCTTACTAAAGCGTCGGATTGTAGAATTAAAAGCCGTAGAAAATAACTACCCCTTAGTTGGAAAAGTTATAATATCTCCTTATCAGAAAGTTAAATTGTCTTTACGAACTAAAAAAAATGAAAAAAAGATCTTAATTGATAAATCTTTAAAAGAGCAACTTGGCATTGACGTTGGTGATTTCGTTTATTTAGGTAAATCAAAATTTAAAATTAATGGGATAATAGAAAAAGAACCGGATCGAATGTTTTCTTTTGCTACGTTTGGACCAAGAGTTTTACTTTCTATAGATGTCTTAAAAGAGACAGGTCTTTTAAAAGATGGATCACTAATTAAATACAAAACAAAGTTTATTCCAAATAATAAAAATAAAATTAACCTAGCATTTTTAAATGATTTAGTAAAAGGGACGAATGTTTCTATAAGGAGTATTGAAAATACTACAAATAATTTTAATAATTTTGTTGATAGAACCTCAATATTCATTTCCTTAGTTGGCTTGATAACTCTTTTGATTTCCGGTGTGGGAATTTCAAACGGGGTTAAAGGTTACATAATCAAGAAAACCAAAAACATAGCTATAATAAAATCATTAGGAGCAAAAAATTCAAAAGTATTAAATATATATCTTAATCAAATTCTTATGATTTTTTTAATAAGTATTATTCCCGCCATTATGCTAGGAATATCGATTCCATATTTTTTTTCATCAATCATAAGCCAGGAACTTTTTAACACATTTAAACCATCCATATTTTTACAACCAATTTCAATTAGTTTTTTATACGGATTAATTATATGCATTTTATTTACTATTTTACCTCTTTTAAAAACTTATAAAATTAAGCCAATAGAGTTAATTCGTAATTCTTCTGAAAATTCATTGAATGAAACAAGTTATAAAATAAAAGGTATAATATTTATTTTAATATCTATTTTGTGTGGTTTAACAATGAATTTAATAAATGATAAAAAATTATCATTTTATATTTTGATATCAATGACAGTATCATTTGTTCTTATTTACGGACTTACAAATTTAAAATTTTATATTTTGTCAAAAATTAAATTCAAATTAGGAACAACATTTGAATATATTAGAAAAACAATTACTAAAAGTAATTCATTTGCAAGATCAATAGTAATTTCTTTTAGTATAGGGTTATCACTTTTAATTACCTTAAATATAATTGAATCAAGTCTTGATAAAAGAATTACTGCTGCAATAAATCAACAAGCCCCTAGCCACTTTTTAATAGATATACAGCCTCAGCAAATCGAAAAAATTAAAACCACAGCATTATCAATTTTAGGTAATAATAATTTCAATTCACAACCTATGTTGAGAGGGCGCATTACTGAACTAAATAACCAATCAGTTCAAGGTCTAAAAGTAGATAAAGAAGTTGAATGGGTCTTAAGAAGAGATAGAGCATTTTCTTGGAGTAATAAAATACCTAACAATACTAGATTAATTTCTGGTGAGTGGTGGTCTGAAAACTATGATGGGCCTCTTTTAGTCTCAATTGGTGATAAAATTGCAAAAGGTTTAAATTTAAAGATTGGAGATAAAATTAAATTTAATATTCTTGGGAGAAACTTTGAGGCCCAAATTTTCAATACAAGGGAAATTATTTGGGAGAATATGGATATAAATTTTATATTTATATTGAGTAATAGTAATATTGAAAATGCTCCTCATTCATGGATTGCAACAACAAAAAATATTGGACCAAATTTAAATAATAGTTTCGTTGAAAAAATAGTTTCTGAATTTTCAAATATTTCCTCTATTTCTATTGAAGAAAGTTATAAATCTATAAAGTCTATATTAAATCTTTTAATAATAATCATCAATTCTATCGCATTAATAACTCTCTTCTCAGGTATAATAGTATTAGCAGGTATTATTGATGTGAGTAAAAAAGATAAATTATATGAAGTTGCTATTTTAAAAATACTTGGTGCTACTCCAAGAAGAGTAGCCTATCTTTGGTTTAAAGAGTATTTCATAATTGGTCTTATTTCATCGATTATATCCTTGATCATTGGAACATTAGTAAGCTATGTCTTAATTAATTCAATATTCAATATTGAAGTATATTTTGATCTTAAAATGATTTTGTTTTTATCGTTATTAGTTCCATTTTTGATCACTATATTTAGTTTATTAAAAATGCTTAGTTTGATCAAATCTAAGCCTTTAGTTGTTTTAAGGGCATACTTTTAAAATACTATTAAATTATTTAACTAATTCGATTGTTGAAATTTTTAATTAATTAAGTAGCATTAAACCATTAAGATATTTTGTATTTGGAGAATATTTTGTTATCTAAATCACAACTAAAACAATATGAAACTGATGGTTATGTTATACCTGATTTCAAAATGCCAGAATATTTGCTAAAGAAAATTGAAGAAAAATACGTAAAGTTATTAAAAAAACACCCTGAATTTAACAATTATTGTCCTGCAATTTTATATTATGATGAAAATTTTTTAAAATTTTGTAAATATGAAAAGATTTTGAATTATGTAGAGCAAATTTTAGGTCCAAATTTTGCTTTATGGAATTCAAGTTTCTTCGCAAAACCTGCGTTTAGTGGACATGCAACACCTTGGCATCAAGACGGTCAATATTGGCCTATTAGACCTTTAGCAACATGTACGGTATGGTTAGCAATTGATGATGCAAATATTGATAATGGATGTTTACGTTTTATAAAAGGATCTCATGTAGATAAAAAGCTTAAAAACCACAGTATTAATGATAATAAAAAATTAACTTTAAATCAGGAACTTAATAAAAAAGAATTTGATGAAAAAGAAGCTGTAAATTTGATATTGAAAAGAGGCCAGATTTCATTACATGATGTTTACTTAGTTCATGGATCAGAGCCAAATAAATCCTCAAAAGCAAGAAGGGCCATGACAATGCGCTTTATGCCAACATCAAGTTTTTTTGATCATCAAATGGTAAAAGATAAAAAATTATTTTCAAAATTAAACGTAACAAAATATGGTGATAGGAAAATATATCATATGAGAGGACAGGATGTTTCTGGGAAAAACAATTTAACTTATATCTAATATTAATTAATAGGGGGGTACAATGGATCAAGCCGTAATTTTATCAACAGCAAGAACACCAATCGGTAAATCTTATAGAGGATCTTTTAATGATACTGATGCTCCAACATTAGCTAGTTTTTCTATCAAAGCATCAATTGAAAAAGCAGGAATAGATCCATCAGAAATAGAAGATGTAATTTTAGGTGCAGCCGTTCAACAAGGAAGTCAAGGTTACAATATTGGAAGGTTAGCTGCAGTTTCATCTAACTTGCCAATTCACATTCCAGGTATGAGCGTTGATAGACAATGTGCCTCTGGTCTCATGGCAATTGCAATAGGTGCAAAACAGATAGCTTGTAACGAAATGGATATAGTTGTTGGAGGTGGAGTTGAATCAATCTCATTAGTTCAGAATGAGTTTTCAAATAAACATAAATCTCAAGATAGATTGTTAATTAAAAATAAACCTGAAATATATATGAGTATGATTGAAACAGCTGAAGTTGTGTCAAAACGTTATAAAATATCTAGAGAACAACAGGATGAGTATGCGTTAGAAAGTCAAAAAAGAACCGCTAATGCCCAGAATAAAGGTTATTTCAATGATGAAATTGTAAAGGTTAAAACAAATAAAATTTTAAGAAATAACGCAAATAATCAATTAGATTATGAAGAAGTAGAAATAAGTAAAGATGAGTGCAATAGACCTAATACTGACATAGATGGATTAAGAAATCTAAAACCTGTAATGGGTGAAAATTCATTTATAACTGCAGGAAACGCAAGTCAATTGTCTGATGGTTCATCAGCATCAGTATTAATGTCTGCCAAGCTTGCAGAAAAAAGAAATTTAAATCCAATCGGAATTTGTCACGGAGTAGCTGTTGCAGGTTGTGAACCTGACGAAATGGGTATAGGCCCTGTTTATGCTATTCCAAAACTTTTAAAACAAAAGAATTTAAAAATGGAAGATATAGGATTGTGGGAATTAAATGAAGCTTTTGCAGTTCAAGTTATATATTGCAGAGATAAATTAGGAATTCCAAATGAAAATTTAAATGTTAATGGTGGTTCCATATCAGTAGGACATCCATATGGAATGAGCGGTGCGAGGCTAGTAGGTCATGCATTGCTTGAGGGCAAAAGAAGAAAAATAAAATATGCAGTAGTGACGATGTGCATTGGTGGAGGACAAGGTGCGGCTGGATTATTTGAAGTTTTATAAATTAATATATAAATCAATGTGAGGTTTTAATGTTTAAAATTTCTAGTAAAGTAAGAAGACTTTCAGATGAAGAAAAGGAACAATACAAAAAAGATGGATACATTACAGGATTACCGGTCTTTGATAATGAGGCCAAAGATGATCTAAATAATTTATTCGTTTCGTTAAGCTCTCGATTAAGTAGTAATATTGACATAAATCAAACGAATATGTGGCATAAAGCAAGTTTAAAGTTTTATAATTTATGTAGAACACCAGCAATTCTTGATTATGTTGAAGATTTATTAGGACCAAACTTTTTTCAATGGGGTGGTCAATTCTTTTTAAAAGAGCCAAAAGATGGATCAGTGGTTCCGTGGCATCAAGATGCTCAATATTGGCCATTGTCTCCATCTAAGTCAGTGACTGTATGGCTTGCTTTATATGATACTGATGAAGAAAATGCTGCAATGAAAGTTGTAAGAGGTAGTCACAATCAAGGTATATTTAAACATCACACAAATAAGGCAAGTAATTTAGTTCTTGATCAAGAAGTTTCATATGACCAGATAAAACAAGATGATATAATATCTTTGAACTTAAAGGCAGGTGAAATTTCTTTGCATGATGATGGTTTGCTGCATGGATCTGAAGCAAATAATTCTAATAGAAGACGCTGTGGTGTTACAATGAGATTTGCTCCTGTAAATGTTAAAGCAGATTTATCAATTTGGCCCCACTTTGAAACTCAGCTGGCTAGAGGTGTTGATCATTTTAAAAATAATCCTATTGCAGAAATTCCTAGGGGAGAAGGTACTCCTGTAAGAAAATTTCAGTTTTCAAATGAATTCATTGATCAATGGTAATTTTAAAAATCAATTAATACATAACTTATGTTATTAAGGAAAACATAAAATCATGAGAAATTTTAATATTTATACTTTTAGTGAGGTAATATGAATCAAACTATAAAAATACGGGGAGGAGAGATTTTAGCAAGAGCTCTTAAAGAAAAAGGCGTGGATGATATATTTACTCTTGCTGGTGGTTTTTGTAATCCTGCTTTAGAAGGTTTTATGAAGTGTCAAATGTCAGTAATAAATTGTCCGCATGAACAAGTCGCAGGACATTTAGCAGATGGTTATACAAGAATCTCAAGAAAACCATCTGTTTGCCTGGTTGGTCCTGAAGGATTTGCAAACGCAGTTCCTGCAATGTTAGAGGCAAGCGGAGAAAGGTCTCCAGTTATTTTTGTAACTGGATCTTCTACATTAAAAAGACAGGGCGCAGGGGGGTTTAAAGAAATCGACGATGTATCAATAGCTAAACCTCTTGTAAAATATTCAATTCAAATAACTGATGGAGAAAGAATAAGTGAATTCGTAGATAGAGCATGGACTGCTGCAACAACTGGTTATCCAGGGCCAGTTCACATCAGTTTACCTGTTGATATTATGTTTTCATCTTTTTATCCAGATGCTGGTTTAGAAGAAAGACCATTTTTTAGAAAAGCCAAAACAATACCTAAGGCGTGGCCTGATCCATTAGTACTTAAAAAAGTTATTAATCTTTTAAAAAAATCCAAGTCTCCCATAATTATTGCTGGACACGGTGTTTGGTGGTCAAAATCAGAAGAAAGGCTAAAGGAAGTAGGTGAAAAATTAAGTATTCCTATTTTTAATGTGCCTTATCATCAAAAGCTTTTGTCAGAGGATAGTAAACCATATATGGGTTTAGCAGATTTTCATCAATATCACCCATCAAAAGATGCCATTCATAGCTCAGACCTAATTCTCATGATAGGTGGAAGATTAGACAATCAAATGAATTTTGGTAATCCACCATTTTTTTTAAAAACTTCACTTTTAGTATGCATAAATGGAAGTCATGAAGAGTTAGAATATAATAGAGCAGCAGATGAAATTTTACTTTCAGATCCGTGGGCTTTTTTAAGTGAATTATTAAAGTTGGATGAAACTTGGGATGATTGGTTAATCCTTCAGAAAAACAACAGAAAAAAATGGGTTGAAGATTGGTTCAAACACATCGAAGAAGAAACTAAAAAAGATAAGCAAAATAATGATAAAATGCACCCGCTTCAACTATCGTTAGATGTCCAAAACCAGCTAAATGAAAAAGATTGGTTAATTTTTGATGGAGGTAATACTCACTTTTGGTCTGAGATTGCGGTCAATATGATAGGATGGAAAGGTAAAAAATTAGGTGGAATTATGCATCCTGGTAATTACTCTCTTTTGGGTGTTGGTGTTTCATTTGCAATTTCAGCAAAAGCAAAAAATCCTAAACAAAATGTTGTACTTATAAGTGGCGATGGTGCTTTCCTATCTGGTGGATTATCAGTTGAAGCGGCTTTTCAGGAAAATTTACCTATAATTGTAATCATTGATAATAATGGTGGATTGGATTGTATCAGTCAACAACAAGAAAGATTGTTTGAAAATGGAAAACATTTTGCAACGGATTTTAGAGATATTCCATATCATAAAATGTTTGAAGGACTCGGAGGTTATGGAGAATTAGTTGAAACAAGAGAACAGTTAGTGCCAGCGCTTAAAAGAGCTATATCAAGTGGGAAAACAGCTTGTTTAAATGTAAAGTGTAGAGGTGTGATCAGCCCAATTGTAGCAGCTACTTCTGACAAAAGAGATAAGGCATCAATAGAATAATGGCTATTATAACATCACATACTTTAAACGGTTCAAATGGCACTCACGCGGGTAGTATTACAGTAATGCTTAAAAATTTAAATGAAAATAGAAAACTTTTTCAAACTAAAATGGATGTTGGTGGAAGACTGAATAAAATAGTTCATCCGGACGAAATTAATGAAAACTCAACTTACGAGCTTATATTTCAAACAGGTAAATATTGGAAAAATGTTTATAACGACGTGAATAAAAATATTGTAGATGAAATTGTAATTAGATTTAAAATGCCCGATAAAAATAAAAAATATCATTTCCCTATAATCTTATCTCAAAATTCTTACTCAACTTGGTGGTCACATGGAGAATAAAAAATGACTACAAATACACAAATTATTGGGAAAAAAGTAATTGAGGATTACATAAAAGCATTTAATGAACGTAATGCCATTAAAATGGCTGATTTATTTAATTTTCCTCATGTTAGGTTTGCAAATGATAGTGTAAGTGTGATTACAAAATCAGAATATCTTGAAAATCAAGATAAAGTGACAAAACTTCTAATGAATGAAAATTGGGATCACACAGAAATTAAGGATATTCAACATATTCAAAGTAACGATACTAAAGCTCATTTCATAATTCATTTTTTGAGGCTTGATAAAAATAATAAAGTTATACATGATTTTAAAACTTTTTGGATTGTTACTAATATTAATAGTCATTGGGGCATACAATTTCGATCGAGTTTTTTAACTTCGATGGCAGCTACTTTTGGTAAGAAAATTTAATTTTAAAAATAAAAATTAAACTAAAAATATTTATTAATTACCACGAAGATTTTTTTCTTTTTTTTGAAGCAAAAATAATTAAAATATAATAATAAAAATTTATGATGGGGGAAAATTAATGAATGAACTTAAAAGTTTAAACAATAAAATAAAAGTTAAACCGTATTCTCCAAATCTAGGTGGCGTGGTAACAGGCGTTGATTTATCTAAAGAAATTTCTGGAACTGAATTGGCATTCATTAAGGATGCATTTAACCAATATCAAGTTTTATTTTTTCAAGAACAGTCTGAAATACCTCCTAAAATTCAAATTAATTTAGGTAAGTCATTTGGACCTCTTCACGTGCATCCTGCAGCACCAACAATGGATGGTTATCCTGAAATTTTTGAAATTCATACTCACAAAGATAGTAAAATTTCTAATGGTTCTGAGAGATTTCACTCTGATGTATCATGTGATGAGGAACCTCCACTTGGAACAATGCTTCAACTTCATATTCTTCCAGAAAGTGGTGGAGATACCATGTTTACTAATATGTATATGGCTTATGATGACTTAAGTGAAAAAATGAAGGAATTTTTAGATGATCTTCATGCTTGGCATGAATCAGCACATATCTACAAAGGAAGATATAAAGAAAGAGGTGTCTCAGATAAGGACATATTATGTCCATCTTCACTTCATCCTGTAATTCGTAAACATCCTGAAACAGGTAAAAAAGCAATTTTTGTTAATAGAAGTTTTACAACTAAAATTGAAGGTCTAACTGATACTGAAAGTTCTAACATATTAAACTTTCTAGTAGATCATTGTGAAAAACTCAAATATCAGATTAGATATAGGTGGAACAAAAATGACATGGCTTTTTGGGATAATAGATGCACTATGCACCGTGCAGTATGGGATTATCATCCAATGGAAAGAAAAGGTAGAAGAGTTACTATTAAAGGAGATAAACCTGTATAGTTTATTTATTTAAAAGTTTTTATACAATATTAATACTCCGATTATTATTAAAATGATTAAAACTATATTTTTGAACATAATCTGAGGAATAATTCTTCTAATTTTGAAACCAAATAAATGAAACAAAATTGCTGGAATTACGAAAAGTGCACTTACAAAAAAATCATGGAAAGTTACTTTTTGATAAATAAAAAAAATTGAATATAAAGGTATTAACGTTGAAAAAACACTAAGTGATACAAGTTCACTAAAAAAATCTTTTTTTAAATTAAGGCTTACAAGATATATAACAATTAAAGGCCCAAGTATCGTTGTCATTCCTCCTATCATTCCAGAAAATAGGCCGTAAATTGAAGAAAAAAGCTTGCTTTCCAAAAGACTTTTTTTAATTTTAATTCCATAGTAATTAATAGCAACTGAAAAAATAATTGTAATGCCTATGATTTTACTTATAAGTTGATTATCAATATTGTGAAAAACTATACTTCCAAAGATGATCCCAAAAAATATACCCAATGCAAGAGGTGAAATGTTTTTATATTTTTTCCAATTTTTTAATTTTATTTCTCTAGCATTTATTATTATTAATGAAAAAAAAAGCAGAAAAATTGCAGATTTGACAGGTAAAACGATAGATAAAATTGGTAGAGCTACTAGTGGAAATCCAAAGCTAATAATTCCTTTAACAAAACCTCCTATAGAGATTGACAAAACCATAATTGCAATAACATATAAATCTAAGTCTAAAAACATTTTGAAACTCTCATTTAATAAATATCTTTACAATAATTTATTTAATTAGTTAAATTAATATATATGGGTTTATGTTTCTTCAATTTTGGGGGAAGTTATTTATGGACAATTGTGCTTTAAAAGGTGACTGGTTAGTACAAGATCTAAAAAATAATAAAAATTGGCTTTTTGAACTAGACCATCAAGATAAAGATGAAATTATTGAAGCAACAAAATACTCCATTTCAACGAGAAAAAAACTCTACGATATTACTAAATCAGATTTTCATTTAGAAAAATTAACATCAAAAATTAATATGATTCAAAAACAATTGGATAGTGGATTTGGTTTTGTTTTGTTACGTAACCTTCCGGTTGAACAATTTAATGATGAAGAAGTTAAATATATGCTCTGGGGAATAGGGCAATATTTAGGGTATCCAGAAATTCAAGATAAAGCAGGATCACTTTTACATGTAGTGACTGATACTGGGTCTAGTGTCAATAAAACAGATAATATAAGAGGTTTCCAGACTAATGAAGAGCTACAATTTCACACTGATGGAGCGGATGTTTTTGCTCTGTTGTGTCTTAGAAATGCCAAGAATGGAGGGTTGTCTAAATTAGTTTCTTCAGTGGCCGTCTTTAATGAGATAGAAAAGACTAGACCTGACTTAAGCGAAATTCTTCAAGAAGATTTTTATTTTGATTCAAGGGCCCAAAACCCAAACGATGATAAATTTCAAAAAGTGCCAATATTTGTTAAACATGATAACTTAGTGTCAGCACTTCATAAAAGAAGGTACATTGAGACAGCTCAGAGATTTCCAGATGTTCCAAAACTAACAGAAACACAAATAGAGGCAATGAATTTGATCGATAAATTGTGTAATCACGAAAAATTCTGTTTTAGCATCAAGTTAATGCCAGGTGATTTGGAAATAGCCAGCAACGCCACCACTTTTCATTCTAGAGAGAACTATGAGGATTACAGTGATCCTGATAAAAAAAGATGTATGTTACGATTATGGCTTACTTTATTTAATAAAAGACCCTTACCAAAAGTATTTAAAAATACTCGAGAGTGGGGACCAACTTTTCAAAGACGAGGATTGAATTGAGAATTTCTAATAAATCAGACTTTGTATCAAGTATAGTTCTTTTTTTTACAGGTATAATATTCTACTTCGTTATAATCCCGCGGGAAATAATCTTAGAAGATGAAGCTGTAATTGGTCCAGATTTGTTACCCAATATTTGCATAATTTTAATCACATTCTTATCTATTTTACTATTCATAAAATCAGTCAAAAACGTCAATCAAATAGATGCTGGCAGTCATACTGACGATAAACTAGGTTTGTTAAACGAGAGAAATGATTTCAGTGTCATTGAAATTAGAAGGGTTTTTTTACTGTCCTTATCTCTATTAGTCAGTATATTATTATTTACTTATATAGATGTTCTGTTGGCTTCAATTTTTCTTGTTTTAAGCACCTGTGTTGTTTGTGGTTTGAAGAAAGTTTGGGTCATATTAACTCTTTCAGCTGGATTGATATTACTTGCATATTTTTTATTATATCAAGTTTTAGGGACTGCTGTTGGTTAGTAAGAAGATTGGATAATGAGCCTTGAACTATTAAACTCAGTTTTAACTTTAAATAATATATCATGGATAGCATTTGGTGTGCTTCTTGGATATGTCGTTGGTGTAATTCCTGGATTAGGTAAGGGAACAGCTGTGGCTGTTTCTATACCAATCACATTTTATTTGTCTCCTCTAACAGGTATAGCTTACTTAATCGGAATAGCTAAAGGTAGCACAGCTGGTAGTGCAGTTTCAGCAATACTTCTAAACACTCCTGGTGAACCTTCTTCTGCGCCAACAGCTTTAGATGGTTATCCAATGTCCCAAAATGGTCAGGCATCAAAAGCACTCAAAATGGGTCTTTTTGCTTCGGTTATTGGAGATTTTTTTGCTACTTTATTATTAATTTTTTTAGCTGCACCTCTAGCAGAATATGCACTTTTGTTTGGTCCAGTTGAGGTAACATCTATTTTATTATTTTCACTAACCTTTATAGCTGCTTTATCAGGAGATTCTCTTATTAAGGGGTTAATTGCAGGATTGTTTGGTTTATTGTTTTCAACTGTTGGTATGGAAATAGAAACTGCAACTGTTAGATTTACTTTTGGAATTTTAGAACTATTTGATGGTTTATCTTTAATACCTGTTGCAATAGGAATGCTTGCTGTAGCTGAAATGTTTGTTCAATTAGGAGGTTTAGAAGCTCTAGAGGAACAACAAAGAAAACTGAAAAATAATATAAAATCTATCAATCAAAATATAAGCTGGCAAGAATGGAAACTCTGTTTTCCTGCTATTTTTAGAGGAACATTAGTAGGATCAACAGTTGGTATTCTTCCAGGTTTAGGAGCCAGTGTTGCATCATTTCTCTCTTATGGTTTAGCTAAAAAAGCAGCAAAAAATCCATCCAGATTTGGCAAAGGTGCAATAGAGGGCATCGCTGCTGCTGAAAGTGCTGATAATGCGGTTGTGCCCTCTAGTTTAGTTCCCCTATTTGCATTAGGCATACCTGGAAGTGTAATTGCTGCAATTTTAATAGGTGCTTTTATAATTCAAGGAGTCACTCCTGGTCCATTAATGTTTGTTCAGCAACCTCAATTGGTAAATGGTATTTATCTATCCATGATATGTGCAAGTCTGCTTTTGTTGATTATTGGTTTTTTTGGTCAAAAAATATTTTCTATGCTTTCACTAGTTTCTTTAAGATTAATAATACCATCAGTTATTTTCTTTTGCGCGATTGGTTCATATCTTCAGGGAGGGGGAATAATAGGAGTTTGGTTAATTTTATTTTTCGGAATTTTTGGATATTTTGCAAAAAAATTAGACTTTTCATTTGTTACATTCTTGATTGGATTTGTTGTTGGGCCCCAATTTGAACTTTCACTAAGACAAGCGATTGCAGTAACTCCTAATTTTGAAAACCTTTTAAACCATCCCATAGCTATAATTTTTACACTATTAACAATATTAGCAATGTGGAAAATTGGGGTAGCGAAAAAGAAAATTCAATAAAATGGAGATAAAATGTTTAAGCCTCTAAAAGGAATAAAAGTAGTTGATATTACTGGAGTATTAGCTGGACCCTATAGCACATACCAATTAGCTTTGTTAGGAGCTGAGGTAATTAAAATAGAAAAAATTGAAGGTGGAGACTGGACTAGAGTAGGTGGAAAAGATAAAGATTTATCCAGAAAATCAATGGGAACTTCCTTTTTGATACAAAACTCAGAAAAAAAATCAATTCAGATTGATTTGAAGTCAAAAGAAGGGCAAGAAATTGCACTGAAATTAATTGAAAGTGCTGATGTTCTTGTAGAAAATATGAGGCCTGGGAAATTAGAGAAAATTGGTCTAGGTTGGAAAAAAGTCTCTTCTAAAAATAATAAAATTGTTTATTGTTCCATCTCAGCTTTTGGACAAGATGGCCCTCTTAGTAAAAGAGGTGCTTATGATCACATCATACAAGGTATGACAGGTATTATGACTACAACAGGAACTGAAGATAGTGGGCCAACTAAAGTTGGTGCTGCATACATAGATTATGCAACTGGTCTAAATGCTGCGTTTGCCATTACTGCTGCTTTGTATAAAGTTAAATCAGATAAAAAGCCAATAAGATTAGATATATCTATGATGGATACATCTATGATGTTAATGGCTAATATGGTTACTGAACATTTAAACTCAGGATGGATGCCTAAGCCAATGGGAAACGAAGCGCAAAGTGGGTCACCATCATCAGGATTATATAAAACAAAATCTTCATTAATACTTTTAGCTGCAAACACAAATGATCAATTTTTTGCCTTATGTGATGCTCTTAATACTATAAAACCTTTTGATAAAGATAAATGGAAATCGATGGAATTTCGTAATAATAATGTGAAAGAGTTAAGACAAGAAATTCAAAAAATTTTTATTTTGAAAACTGCAGAGTTCTTGGAAAAGTTATTAAATGATTATGAAGTTCCATCTGGTAAAATTCGTACAATTCCAGAAGCAGTTTCTGAAGAACAATTTTTGGCAAGAAAACTTTGGAATAAAGTTTACATCAATAGTATTAATAAAAATTTTTTAGTGCCAAGTATTGGTTTTAAGGTTAATGAAAGCATTATTGCACCAAAAGAACCTCCTCCAACCTTAGGAGGTGATACTTTATCTATATTAAATACAATAGGTTTTAGTGATACTGAAATAGATATTTTGCGAAATAAAGATGTTATTAAATAATAATTTTAAATTTGAATAAAATTTAATATAATCTACTATTAAAAAATGATTTATAAAATGGGGAGTTAATAATGAAAATTATCAATCTTTTTAAATATTTTATAATATTTATATTTAGCATTTTGTTTGGGTTTACTAATTCTTTTGCAGATTACCCAAATAAACCAATAAAATTATATATTGGCTACAAAGCAGGTGGTGGAACTGACACAGTAGGTAGAGTTCTAGCAAAAGTAATGAGTGAAGAACTAGGCCAGCAAGTAAATATAATTAATAAACCTGGTGCAGGCGGATGTGTAGCTGCTATGCAAGTTTCAAAGATGAAGCCTGATGGATACACGCTTATTATGGATCCAACATCAAGTGTTACTTGGGCTAGACATACTAACCCTAAATGCAAGATACAGATTTCACAATTGGATTACATAGGAACAATAGCCCAATTTAATTTTGGATTAGTATCTCATGTAAGTGCACCTTATAACACTATTGAAGAATTTTTTGAATGGAGTAAAGGTAAGACTGTTAGCTATGTTCTTTTATCTCCTGGTTCAAAAGCATTAATGAAATATATTGCTGCAGAAAAGGGTATTAAAGTCAATTATGTTCCTGCTAAGGGTGGAGCAGACATGATACAATTGATACTAGGTAAGCAAGTTGACATGAGTTTTTCTGGAGGTATACATACGCGTCATCCAGATAAAATAAAAATGATTGCATCCGTTGCAGACTATCGTCATGCCTCAGCACCGAATGTTAAAACTCTTCAAGAGAGTGGTATCGATATCGCTGCAGGAGCATATCATTTCGTTGGTGGTCCAAAAGGCATGTCATCTAAAGTGATTGCAAAGCTAGAAGCTGCTATGAAAGTCGCTTCAAAACACTCATCTATGAAAGACATTTCAAACAAAACTAAATTTCCAATAGTTTATAATACTAGTAGTGATACTGCAAAGATTATGAAACAACAGGATGAAAGTTATAGAAAACTAACAGAAAAAACTGGAAAAATGTAATTGGACTAAATTATTTTACTGGACTATTTATAAAGTCCAGTAAAATAATTTTAAGGTGTAAGTTCGAATGTTGTTTATTTAGGTATAGAATCGCCTAAGCTAACATTAAAGAGAGCTTTTCCGGATATTTAGTAGAAATAGAAAAATTCAAAATTTTCATAGCCCATACTAAATCACTATCAGCAATAGATATATTAAGATGGCTGAAAGTAATGGTGTAAAATAACTTTTTTAAATTTACAAGATATCTCACAATTAAATAAAAGAACATGAATTAAAATGAAAGAAGAGTGCAAAAGTAATTTTTAGGAATATCAGAAATTGAAAAAGATTAATGATGTTAAGATTAAAAAACTCAATTTGATCAAGGTGAAATGATGACAATTAACAAAGAAAATTTAATTATTATTATGTCTGACGAACATCAAGGTAATGCATTAGAATGCTTAGGTCATCCATTTGTTAAAACTCCAAATCTAGACAAACTAGCAGAAAATGGTGTGATTTTCAGTAATGCATACACATCATGTCCAATATGTGTGCCAGCTAGAGCTTCATTTGCTACAGGTCTGCCGGTGCATAAAAATCGCTTATGGGATAATGCGATGCCATACTATGGACAGATACCTAGCTGGGGGCATCGTTTACAGTCTAGAAACATATCAGTTGAATCAATTGGAAAGCTTCACTACAGGTCTCAAGAAGATGACGATGGGTTTGACAAAAAGCATATTCCAATGATGGTTGTAAATGGCGTAGGGATGGTATGGGGATCTATTAGAAGAGAAAACGAAAGAAAAAAAGTGTACAGAAATGAAAGAATGCTAGGAAACTATATAGGTCCAGGAAATAGTAAATATACTGAATATGATGAAGCTGTAGTTCTTAAGACTATTGAGTGGCTTGAGAAAAGAAACAATTCTACTGAATCAGAGCCCTGGTGTTTATATGTTGGTTTAGTTGCTCCTCATTTTCCTCTTGTGGTGCCTCAAAAGTATTTTGATATGTATCCAAGAGAAACTTTACCTGACATCAAACTGGATCCTAATAAAGGTTATAAAATGCATCCATGGATAGCAAAACAAAATGAAATAAGAAATAGCAATAATCAATTCAAAGATGAAATTGAAAAATGGGCAGCTATTTCTGCTTACTTTGGTTTATGTACCTTTTTAGACGATAATATTGGCAAAATAATGCAAGCTTTAAAGGATAATGGTTTTATGGATAATACCAATATTATTTACACTAGTGATCATGGAGACAACGTTGGCGTGAGAGGATTATGGGGAAAATCAAATTTTTATGAAGAATCATGCTCAATTCCCCTAATTCTGTCAGGACCAAAGTTAGAAAAAGATATTTGTAAAACCCCTGTTACTCTAATGGATGTTTCAGAAACAATAACAGATCATTTTTCATGCCCAAGTCCCAATAAGGGTCCAGGAGAAACATTATATAAAATTCTTAAAAATAAATATGATGATAAAAGAATTGCATTTAGTGAGTATCATGCATCCTCATCAATTTCTGGAGCATATATGATCAGAAAAGGAAAATGGAAATATATATATTATGTTGGATTTGATCCGGAATTATTTGATCTAGAACAAGATCCTGAAGAAATGATCGATTTATCACAAATTGATGAATATAAAGATATTTTAAATGAACTAAAATCAGACTTGTATGAAATTTGTGATCCTGAAGAGATGAATAAACAAGCTTTTATTGACCAAGATAAAATGATAGAAGCTTATGGTGGGATAGAAGCAGCAGGTAAGTTAGGTGCATCAGGAGCAACGCCACCACCAAAATAATTTTTAGGTAAAAATTTTGGATAGCAATGCAATAATATCAGCGGCAGATATATTTTCTGCTAAAATTAATGAAAATACTATTTGGATATTTATTAATTTAAAATTAACAAATGGTATTGAAGGATGGGGTGAAGCAACTTTAAACAAAAAAGAAAAAATAATTTATGAATTAGCGAAAATTAAACTACCTAAATTAGTCGGTCTTTCCTTAAATGAACTTAGTTTAGAGTTAAAAGCAGAATCTCTATCAGACAACATACCAAACGCAGCATTTTACTCTGCAATAAATGCAGCTTTGATAGATTTAATTGCCAAAAATCAAAATATTTCCTTAGCTAATCACATAGGAGTTCTCAAGAATTCAGAAATTGATTTATACGCTAATTTTAATAGAAGAACACGTGATAGATCTCTAAAAGGTATTAAAAAAAGTGTTGAGTTTGTAAGAGATCACGGTTTTAATGCTTATAAATTTGCTCCTTTTGATGAGATTTTCCCTTCTCAATCTAAATTGGATTTTCACAAGTCTTTAACTGCTGGTCTTGAAAGGATTGACGTTATAAAAAATGAAATTGGTAAAGAAGCTAAATTAATGATTGACTGTCATTGGCGATTTCAAGAGCATTTGATAGACATTTTAATACAAGAATTAATACATTTCGATATTTATTGGTTGGAGTGTCCAATTTTAGAAAATGTTAATTTAACTAAAAACATTAAAATAATTAGAAATAAAGTAAATAAAAAAGGAATTAAGTTAGCAGGACTTGAGACATGTATCAAAAAAACTGATTTCGAACCATTTTTAAAAGATGGCTGTTATGATGTAGTAATGCCTGATGTTAAATATGTGGGCGGACCTATCAAAATGGTTGAATTATCTAATTATATAAAAAAATATGGCTCAGAGTTTTCTCCTCATAATCCATCAGGTCCAATATGTCATGCACACTCTCTTCAAATATGTGGTGTAATAGATCCACCAGTAATACTTGAACATCAATTTGATGAGTCACCTTATTTTGATGAATTAGTATCAAATGACTTACCATTAATTAAAAATGGAAAAATTAAATTATCAAATGATCCTGGTATAGGTGTAAAAATAAATAAGAATTTAAATATTTTTAAAATGGAAAATAATTTTAAAACACAAAATAAAAATGTATTTGCTGATATAGCAGACTTGTCGTCGCAAGATAATTAAACCAAAAATTTAAAATTGTTATTTCTTAGGATTAAGATTTAATTTTAAAAATTAGGAGAATTATTATGTCAAAATTAAAAATTGATAGAGTAGAGTTAACAGCTTTTGAAATTGAAATTAAAAATGTTGAAGAAAACAAAAGTGGCATTGGAATAATTTACAAACCTGGATCTAAAAATAAACATTTAAGATTTGGAATTAAAATTTTTGATAATGAAGGTAATTTTGGAGAGTATATTCCGCCAAGAGGAAGAGCTAAAGTTATTATGTCTGCGACACAAGCTCTCTCTTATCACATTATAGGCAAAAATCCGTTAGATAGATTATCTACGTATAGAGATCTTAGGGGTCTTTGCAAACATATTGGAGAGGTTGGGATTGGTGCTATTGATATAGCTTTGTGGGATTTGGCAGGAAAAAAATATAATTGCTCTATTATGGAGTTATTGGGAGGTAATAGAAACAAACTTGTTGCTTATGCAAGTACAATGGGAGGTGATAGAGAAAAAAATGGTCTTTCAAGTCCAGAAGCTTACGCAGATTTTGCAGAGGAATGTATAGAAAAGGGCTACAAAGCTTATAAAATTCATGGATGGAAAGAAGGTAATGTTGCCGAAGAAAAAGAATTATTAAAAGCTGTCGGTAATAGAGTAGCTGGTAAAATTGAAATAATGTATGATTCTGCATGTCATTTATCAACATTAGCGGATGCATTAGAAATTGGAAAGATATGTGATGAATATGGTTTTTATTGGTACGAAGATCCCTATAAGGATGGAGGTGTATCAATACATGGAAACAAAACTTTGTCACAAAGTTTATCAACTCCTATTTTAATAGGTGAACATATTAGAAATTTTGAAACTTCAGTTGATTTAATTTTAAATGGAGCTTCTTTTTTCTCTAGAGCAGACCCCGATTACGATGGTGGAATAACAGGATCTTATAAACTAGCTGTAGCATCTGAAGGACTTGGAATTGATTGTGAAATTCATTCGTGTGGTCCTGCAATGAGACAATTAATGGGTGCATCAAGAAATTCAAATTTTTATGAGGTAAATCTTCTTCATCCAAAGTGTAGTAACCCTTGGTCACTTCCTATATACTTAAATCATTATTCTGATGAGATTAATTGCGTTGACAAAAATGGAAATGTTGAAGTTCCTAACCTTCCAGGGTTAGGAATTGAATATGATTGGGATTATGTTGAAAAAAATAAACTTCACAAGGCTGTGATTACATAAATTGATAGCAAATGAATTATATTGATGTTGGTATATTAATTATTATTTTCATATCTGTTTTTTTTGGGGGAATAATTAAAGGAACTGTTGGAATAGGATTATCTTTATTTTCAGTTCCTATAATAGCTTTCTTCTTGCCACCTACTACATCAATGATACTATTATGCGTACCTGTTTTGATAACTAACATTATTCAGATGAAGATTTCTGAAGGTGTCAGTAGTTACCGATTTCTACCTATGTTCATTGCTTTGATGATAGGTATATTAATTGGCTGCAATTTAATTTTAAAAATAGAATTATCAATTATTTCTCAAATTATAGCAGTGTCAGTCATATTTGCTGCAATTGTAAATTTATTTGGGATAAATTTAAAATTTATAAATAGTGATATTGAGCGTGTATTTACAATATTTTTAGGTTTTTTTTCAGGCATTGTTGGTGGTATCTCTAATATGTATGCACCTTATATTTTAGCTTATTTGATCTCATCTGACTTGAAAAAAAAATCACTTATTAGAACTATCGCAACTTTGTATTTTTTTGGCTCAATGTTAATCTTTCCTATTTGGATTTATAAAGGGTTAGGAAGTAAAGATGAATTGATTTGGAGTTGCTTACTATTATTGCCAGCTATTCTTGGACAGAAAATTGGAGAAAAGATAAGTGATAAAATTTCAAATAAGACTTTCAAAAGGATCATACTATACACATTAATGATAATTGGTATATCCCTTTTTGTTAAAAACCTATAATAAACTCTTTTTATTGGAGTTTTAAAATTATTAATTATTTAGAATAGTATTGATTAACTATAAATATTATATAATTCAATTAAATAAAGTAAATTTTTAAACAAGTATCTTAAATTTTTCCCTTTTTTGGTATAATCTCAAGTAAAGATGTTAATAGCTTTTAGACTTTATCTATTTAATTAAAATTAGATTTAAAGGTAGTATTTAAAAAAATTATGAAACAAAATATTATAATATTTTCAAAAACGATTTTTATTGGTCTTTTGGGTGGTATAATATTCAACGTATTGTTATTACCACTGCCTTGGATGCTTGGTCCAGCTTTTAGCGTTGCTATTTTTGCCTTATTAGGTCTTAACGTAACTATAAAAAAAAATGTACGAGTACCTTTTATCGGTATAACTGGCGTTTGGCTTGGAAGTTATTTTCAACCAAGTATATTTAATGACTTTAAGATTTGGATGATTTCACTTTTTATTTTAATATTATACGTACCTTTTGCACACTTTGTTTCATATTATATTTTAAGTAAAATTAGAAAAATTAATAAACCCGAGGCTTTTTTTATAGGCTCCCCTGGAGGATTGTTAGAAATGTCTTTAGGTGCAGAAGAATGTAAAGCGGATGCTAAAAAAGTTTCATTAATTCATATATGTAGAATTTTTTTAACAGTTATGTTGATACCAAATTTATTACTTTTATTTTTTCCAGGAACCTTTGTAAGGGAACCTATTTGGCCTAATTTAGAAGGTGAGTTTTTGCATCCTATTGCATTTACTATTTTAATTCCGTTAGGTTATTATATTGGAAAAAAATTAAATTTTCCAGGATATCAACTTTTTGGTCCTTTGATACTAAGCGCAATTTTACATGTATTTGGATTTTTTCAACTAAATGCTAACATTATTTTTTTAATATTTTCACAGGTAATTATTGGATCCTTTTTTGGATGTAATATGAATGGAGTTTCTTGGAAAGAAGCAGGTAATTATTTGATTGACGCTTTGATTGTGGTCTTATCACTTACTTTAAGTTTAGTTCCTTTTTTATTTTTAATGTGGTTATTTACATCGATTAAAGTTGAATCAATTATATTAGCATTTGCACCTGGTGGAGTTAACGAAATGGGTTTGTTAGCAGTATTTTTAAACATAGAGCCTGCTTATGTTATTACACATCACTTATTTAGATTATGTACAGTATTGATATTGCTATTTTTCGCAAAAAAATACTTATATCCAAAATTTAAGAAAATGAAAAATTTAAGCTAGCTTAATTATTCGTTTATTTTTTCAAGGCCTGTTGAGATTAGTTTTATAAAATAACCGTATAGTATTGGTAGAAATGCTATTGAAAAAGCAGACCACATATTTTCTGTGTTTACGTGATGATTTCCAATCATTACAATCCCAATCATTAGACCAATCCAACCCATATAAACTGAACCATCACCAAAGTTTTTTATAAAATTACTAGATTTCCCTTTAGCCAAAACATAACCTAATGATCCGCCTATAACTAGTAACATAGAAGGTAAATCAATAAATTTGTTAAAGTCTATTGTTGAAACAGTGCCAACGACTATACCAATAATGATTAATACGCCAATTATTCTCATTTAATTATCCTGCATAAATGGTTTTTTCATTCAATATGTTAATCTTAAATAAAAATAAATTAGAGTAAATATGTAAATAAATTGGATCAAAGTTTACTTCAAAAAAATAATTGTTGATATTAATTAAAGTTAATTATCTACTATTTATATTAAAAAAAATTGGTAATAAAGTTTATGTGTTTATTAGGTAGTGCAGTTCTGGTTAACTGGGGTGGAATTGTTGAAGCTAAAGAAATAGAATACAATGAGTGGCATTCTAAAGAACATATGCCAGAAAGGATATCTTTGCCTGGTTTTTTAAGAGGCTTGAGAGCCATAGGAATTCCTGGGACAGATTTAAATCATAAATATTTTATGATGTATGAAGCAGAGCAAAAAGAAGTTTTTGTATCTAAAAAATATCTAGAGAGGTTAAATAATCCTACTGAATGGACAAAGGAAATATTATCAAATTACTTGTCTCCATCTAGGACGATCTGTAGTGTTATCTCTAGTAAATCAATTGGTATTGGAGGATATTTTTCAACTATACGATTTTTAGATAATAAAATTTCAAATAATTATAATGTTGAAAATTTAAAATCCTTTACACCAAAAATTCTCAAATTAAGTGGCATAACAGGTATGCATGTGATTGCAGGTGATAGAAATTTTGGTCAAATGAATACTAAAGAAAAAAAATTGCGATCATCACAAGGATTTGATGATCAAATAGTCTCTCAAGCTGTAATTATAGAAGGTTTAAACTATCAATCCTTAAAAACTGCTATCAATAATTTTAAAAAAAAATATTCTCTCAAGGAAAGCAAAAATTTAATTATAAATTATTATTTTTGTCAGAATATTTTAACTAAAGAAGATTTATTAAATATATAATATTTAAAAACTAATTTATAAAAATTAAAATAAATGATGAGTTTATAATGAAAAATGAAGAACAAGTTTGGAAATTAATTGAAAATAAAAAAGATGACTTTATAAAATTTTCTGACAAAATTTTTGACACACCAGAAATTTTGTACAAAGAATTTAAATCAGTTTTTCAGCATACTAGAATGTTAAAAAAAGAAGGATTTAAAATAACTGAAGGTATTTGCAACATGCCAACTGCGGTAATGGGAGAACATGGAGAGGATGGACCACTTATTGCAATATTAGGTGAATTTGACGCACTACCTGGCTTAAGCCAAGAAGCTGGAGTTGCAGAACACAAACCAATAAATAATAATTCAAATGGTCATGGATGTGGTCATAATTTGTTAGGTGCTGCATCATTGCTTGCTGCTACAGCAATTAAGGATTGGTTGATAAAAAATAATATAAAAGCTAGGGTTAGATATTATGGATGCCCTGCGGAAGAAGGTGGGGCAGCAAAAACATATATGTCCAGAGATGGTTGGTTTGATGAAGTTGATGTTGCTATATGCTGGCATCCAGCTACTTTTAACTCAGTAAACAAACCAATTTCTTTAGCTAATACAAGAATCGATTTCACATTTTTTGGTAAAGCTGCTCATGCAGCTACTGCACCACACCTAGGTAGGAGTGCTTTAGATGCAATTGAATTAATGAATGTTGGTGTAAATTATATGAGAGAACATATGCCTGACTCTGCAAGAGTTCATTATGCTTATATGGACACTGGTGGAAATGCAGCAAATGTAGTTCATGCTAAAGCAACTGTAAGACATTTAATCAGGGCATCAAATTTAATGGATCTTCAGTCTTTAGTAAATAGAGTTTACAAGATTGCTGATGGTGCAGCTTTAATGACAGAGACAAAAGTAGAAAAAAAAGTTTATAGTGGAGTTTCCAATCTATTAGGAAATAACACTTTAGAAAGAATAATGCAAACTGAGTGGGATAAGTTAGGACCTGTAAAATTTGATAAAAATGATATTGATTTTGCAAATAAAATTCGTTCAACTTTTACTGAAACTGAAATTTTAGATAGTTTTCAAAGAATAGGTATAAAAGCTCCTTTGGATTTACCACTCTGTGATTTTGTAGCACCTCTAGATAGCTCGAATAATGGTGGTATCGGTTCCACTGATGTTGGTGATGTTAGCTGGGTAGTTCCTACAGTTCAAGCTCGCGTGACAACATGTGCAGTAGGAACTACTTTTCATACATGGCAAACAGTAGCTCAAGGAAAATCTGCTGCTGCTCATAAAGGTATGATTCATGCTGCAAAAATTATGGCTTCTACTGCGTCTACTCTTATTAAAAACCCAGAAAAAATTGATGAGGCTAAAAAAGAGTTTGATAAACAAATATCAAAAAATCCATATATTTGTCCAATCCCTAATGGTGTAATTCCCCCTATTTAAGTTGATTAATTATTTTTTTTATCTGAAATTTAATGTATGTTTTTTTTAAAATATAAGCGCTCTTAGCTCAACTGGATAGAGTATTTGACTTCGAATCAAAAGGTTGGGGGTTCGAGTCCCTCAGAGCGCACCATTATAAAAACTAAATCATTGTAATTATTGGATTATTCTACATTAACAAAAAACTGTGAAATAAAGTGTGAAACATTTTGTACCTTCTTTCTTAAAATTGTATGTTTTAATTTATATTAATTAAGATTCAAATTGGATTAAAAGGAATTTTCTTTCATGAATAATTTTTATTGTAGAGTTATTAGACAAACTTTTATGAATCAGTTTTCAAAAACATCTATGCAAGATTTTCTTAAAAACATAACTGCACAAGTAGGATATTCAAGGGGTTTGGTTATAAGATTAAATGTGGATTTGTCTGATACTCAAAGGATGGCAATTAATATTTATAAAGATAAAAAATCTGCAATGAAAGTTTGGGAACAATACGGTCAAAAAATAGTAAATGACACTAAAGAAGCCGGAGTTAAAGTTGAAGTTTTAGAGGGCAATGTTTCTGTATTTGATTTCGGACCTGAAATGGATTTATCTAAATTAGATAGGTATGAGATTTAAAGTTAATAAATAGGATATATATGAACGAACATAAAAATTCAATACCATCAGCAAAACTAATTAGTCATGTTTTAATAGATTTTTCTAGTGAAGCAGAAATGGAATTATTTATAAATTATGTAGAAAAAACAGGTTCAAACTTTTATGAAAACATGAAAAAAATTGGATTAATGCGATTTAGATTAAATCAAGTATGGAACAAGGAAGGTGGTTTTGCATTATCAACGTTATTTGAATATAAAGATGAAAATGCGTATGTTAAGGGACAAAAAGTTATAGAAAAACATTTTAAAGAGAATGAAAATTTCTTTAAAAAAATTACTGTGAAGAGATTAACTACAAGAACACTTAATCTATTGGATTATAATTATTAAATTATATTTCAGTATCTGCTGCACACCCTAACAATACATATCTAGCCATACCATCCCTGACTCATACAGACTCATACAGCCACTGTAAGCACATCTTATGTGCAAGTGACACTGATTACACTATCCTTGCTTTATGAATCATATAGATGGTTAGTATTTCATTATGAAAGTCTATTTGATTTGTGGAGCGTTTCTTCCATCACATCTATGAATTACAGCATAGACTATTAACTTTTTTCTTAATTCAAAATTATCTTTTCTATGAGAGCTATTAATCATTGATAAAAAAGCTTTATGAGACGGATACCAAAAAGCTAATATTTCGTCTAACGGTTCTAGATTTCCATTAATTAAATGTGGAGCCTCTACTTTTAGTGTCCATATAACCTTTCCATTAACCTCACTTATCATTTTTTTATTTACTGACCTCCATTTTAAATAAAGGTCACCATTTGGAAATTCACCATCTAAATATCTATTTTGATTAATCATAAGAACTGGATAATCGTTATTTGATTTAGCTATGATTTCCATGTCTTCTCTATCTTTTTGTATTATGGTATCCATTATATTTCTTTCCTAACTATAAATTTTAGCCAAACACACATCCCTAAAGCTTGAAGACGATGTTTTTTTAATTATAACACTTTGATAATCTATACAAATTTGATTAAATTATGTTTTATTATTTTTTATGTTTATCATAGTTTTCATTATATAATTAAAAAGGTTGCTTTATGTACACAAGAATTCATGTTTTTAAATTTCCAAATAAAGTTGGAAGAGATTCATTTAAATTTTTTTGTATAAATTATACTGACAAATTATTTAAAGAAGGATTAAACTTTTCTTTATTTATTGATGTTTCAGATACTCATCTTCATTACTTAACAGTATGGAAATCACAAAGAGATTGGGAAATATCATATAAAAAAGCAAAAGAATACACAGATGTTAAAGCTCAAATTAAAGAGATGGGCGCTACAATGTCAATTGTTGGAGGTAATACACATGGAAGAAAAACCTCAAATAGTGATTTTAATTTTTTTGAAAATGTTTCTTCTTAGGCTTTATAAATAATTATACTACATTGGTATTGATGCTATAAAGAAAGTGTTATCTACTGCACACCCTAACTATACATATCTAGCCATACCCCCATGTCCTATGCCCGGGGAGTGTTATATTTAAAGTGATACATATAAGTGGTATTAAAGAGGGCTATATTAATACACCTACACACCCACTTACTCTTTACTGATAATGATAAATCTAACTGATGCACATTTCGTTCGTATTGACATTATGTAAGTAATACATAATCTAAGACTATAGCTTATGAAGCAGTGTCTGTGGTGCATTGAAAGTCATAGAAATTTATTAATAGGACAACATTTCACTTCAAGATGACATGTTAACAAATTGATATATATATGTATGTATTATGTTTGAGTATTAATGAGTGATGTATATTGTGATAATAAAAACATTATTTATAATGAGCATAGCATTATTTTCGACAAATGCTTCTGGAGAGAAATGCACCTCATCTTTTAGTAAAAGTTTTTCAATTTCATCTGATGTTGGCTTTGGAAACAAATATTTCAAAAGTTTATCAAATAATTTTAAAAAATATGGAGTTTGCATAGTTGAGAAATCTAAAGGTCACCCAATACGCTTAGGACAACAATCATTTAGATTTGAAGTTAAACCAGGTGATTGTGGATATAATAATGTTTGGAATGATTGTAAAAAAGATAGAGAAAGACATGAATTAAGTGGAAACAGACATGGCGATGAAGACTATTGGTATGCTTGGTCAATATATCTACCCAAAGACTTTAAAAATATCTACCCAACAAAATTGGCTATGGGTCAATTTCATCAAAGTAAAGGTCATGTGGTTTGGATGTTTCAAAATGCAAATGGAGGATATTTAGTCGACAAACAAGTATTTGGATACACTTCTAGACGAGATAAAATTTTAAACCAAAAAGAAATGCTTGGTAGATGGAATGATATTTTAATTAATGCTTATTGGACTCATAAAAATACAGGTTTCTTTAGAGTTTGGGTTAATGGAAAATTATCTTATAAATACTCTGGTCCCACAAAATCAAAAGGGAAAAGGGTTTACCAAAAATTTGGTATTTATAGAAGTTTTATGAGTAGGTATAAAATGGCTAAAAATGTAGATTTTGTACCTGGACAAGTAGTATATTTTGATGAAGTTCGCACAGGAAAATTATGTTCAAAATTAAAACTTGAGCAATTAGGATATGATTGCAAGGATTTATTAAGTAAATTAAATTAACCTAACTTTAACATCCATCTCTTAAGTACAAATAAATTATAGCCTTTACTCTAACTTTGCATAACATATTGATGGATTAACAAATTAAAATATAAATCTAATAAATACTCAATTAATCCTTTAAATGACCTAACTTTCAAAGTCTTTTTTAATTCATTTATTTCTGATTTATTCAACATTTTAATTTTATCATCTAAAGTTATCCACAGTACTTTATTTTTTTAAAAAAATGTGCTTTAGGAGGAAAATTTTGTGAGTCGTTCTTTGTTGATGTATTAATGATAATTCTTCTTGGTGCCACATCATATTTACAATAAATATATGTTTCACAATTTTTACAAAAGTATGGTTTATAACTCGCATTAATTCCTGTTGGAAGTAAAGCATGTATTTAAAATCTGATGTAATATATGCTTAAAATTTACACAAAAGATAAATTAATCATAAAATTTACTTGTTAAACGAACAAGATAACTAAATATTTTAATTGCATGAGTTAAAAAAAGGGGATTAAAAATGAAAAACACTAATTATGTTATATTAACAGTTGCTTCAGTTGATTTTAGTTATAGAGAAACTATGGCTAAATTAATGTCTTCTTATTCAAAAGATTTAATAGACAATGCTGGTGCAAAAGGGACACGTTTTGGTTCAATTGGTACAGGAGAACATGCCGGAAGTCTTATTTTTATTCAATTCTATGACGACTTGATTGGTTATCAAAAAGCCCTTGAAATTCAATCAAATTCTTCTGTATTTAAACAAATTATGGATAGTGGAAAGGCAAATATCTATTTAAGAAACATTGCAACATCTTTGCCCACAAAATTTGAACAAAGTTCTAAAAATCCTAAGTATATTGTAATTACAAGAGCAGAGGCTTCATTAACACAAAAAGATAAGTTTTTGGATTGTATAAATGATACATCATCATGTTTCAAGGATAATGGCGCGTTAACTCTCAGATTTGGAAATTTACTTACTGGCTCAAATGTTGGTAATTATTTACTTGGCGTTGGATATCCATCCATGGAGGCTATAGAAAAAACATATGACGAGTTGTTAATGCATAGTTCTTACAAAGAACTCATGACTTTTGCAAAAGTTAATATGAGGAACATTATAAAAATCCTTTAAATACTTTAAGCACTTTAAATAGGTTAGAGACTTTAATAGGTCATTGATTTTTTATTTCTAAATTAAATCAATATTTTTTACTTAATTTCAGTTTTATGTTTAGTCTAATAGGTATGATATTAATTACAAATGAATTTTAGGAGTTAACATGCCATTAATTAGAATAGATGTTCCTGAGGGTGTTTCAACAGACATTAAAAAACAAATACACAGCAATGTAAGAGAAGTTGTATTAAAAACATTAGCTCCCAAAGAAGTTAAATATGATTATGTCTCTATTAGAGAAGCATTTGGTTTTATAGGTGATGGTCTTCCAGTTATTGATGTTGATTTAAGACCAGGACGAGATGCAAGAAGAAAAAAAGCACTTGTAGATGGTATATCTGAAGTTCTTAAAGATACATTAAATATTTCTAAAAAAGATGTGTATTGTTTGTTTAGAGAGACACCAGCACATAATCATTATACTGGGGGAGAACCTTTGCCAGAATGGGTGCCATCTGATAAGTGAGAATGCTGAAAAAGAAGTTCTGAAAGTATATGAGCAATATTTAGCATATTTTTTAGACAATAATATTGATGGCACCAATTCACTAGTCAAATTCCTTATTACATATATTACTGATGGAGAAAGTAAATCACTTGATTCTTTTCCAATTACTTCAAATGAAATGATGGAGAACAAACAATGGGATACTACCATAGATATAGAGACATATGTACATGGTACAAATTCTACCAAAGGTCATATTATAAGCAGTTGAACCAGAATAAGAAAAGATAAATCTGTGATAGAAAAATATAGAACGTTTTATGCCTTTACAAAAACAGATAATGGTTGGAAGATGTATGCTATTTCAGATATATTATTAGATTAACTCCTAATACCACAATCTATAATACAGCCACTATATACATTTACTTACAAGCCCATGTCTAATGTTAGGCCAGGGTAGTGTGCAACAGTTAAAGTAATACGTATAAGGATCATTAAAGAAAGGTATATTAATACATCAATATACCAATTTACCTAAAACTAGTAAAATATAGTAGTATGGTCCATTATAAGAGCAATTAACTTTAATTCAGTGCTCATTATTGATAAGATAATCTAGTCATAAGCTTTTGATATTTCATAATTTATGATTAAACAGTTGGCCAAATGGGCAGCTATTTTATACTTTTTTGTAACATCAAAACCATATTGATTTGTAAATAAATTTAAATTTAAATAATATTTTATATAAAAAATATATATGTAAAAATTTAATATGAGAAAAGGTTTTAAACTATTTTTATTTGTGGCATTTTTTTTTGTTCTTTTAAAAGGTTTTATATTTTTTAAAATATCTCCCTCAATATTAACTAATCCTAATATGGGATATAATTTTATATTTAAATAATATGACAAAAAAACTTAAAAATAATTTTGATCAATGGTGGAATGATGGAGAAAATAAATTTAAAAAATCATTGTATCTTTTTTTAGGTTGGTGGGATGATGGAAATAATAAATTATTAAAAGCAATTTTTATATCTTTAGCAGTTCATTTTATGTTTGCTATTTTTTGGTTTTTATTTATTGGATTTAATTATATTATTAATTTATTTTGAGGTTTAAAATTGAAAAAAAATGGAAAGCCATATTCTTATATATTTAAATGGTATTTAAGTGCATATATTTTATTAGCTATTGTAGTTACCTACTTAGAATATGATAATTGGTTTGGTGTATAATCTCTAATTTTGTATAAGATAAAGTTTTTTATTGTATGACTTAGCTATTTATACATACTTGCAAATTTCTTATAATTGAACAGGATTAGTGCTTTAGTAATAAATATCAGTGTTATTAGATTTAAGTAAAAAAAATTAACTACATGTTCACACTTGTAAAAGTAAATTTTAGTTATGTGCATTTCGGGCTTATTGACATTAATTAAATAATACATAATCTAGAGTCATAGCTTATATAGCAATGTGTGGGATTTGAGATAGGCATAAAATTTTACTCAAGGCCCACCAATTCACATCAATTTGAAGTGTTAACGCATTAATATGTAAGCATATTTTTTTATTTTTGCTTGTTAATAGGTAATATTTATGGTGAGACCAATAACAAAAGAAACTTTATTTATGAATGTTATGGAATTAGATTTCCCTTCAAAGATTGAATTAGAACATTGGATTGAAACTTTTCAAGAAAGAATATGGACTGACGATGTAATGTCAGAACTTTCAAATGCTGGTTTGATTAGAACTACAGTATCGCAAGTTTGGAATAAAGAAAATCACAGGCTCACAAGAACTTTTGAATATGAGACTGAGAAGGCATATAAAGACTGTCAAAAAATAATCGAAAAGAAAGTTGTTCCAAAAGTAGGAAAAAATTATAATACACGTTATAGGAACAATAGAGGAATTGTTATTTACGATTATAGAAGTTAATTTATAATTCAAATGATATTCTTGTTTACTACAATATACATTACTCATAAAATCATTCTTATTGTAGCTGTTATGTAATTCTAAATAATTTTTCATTATTGATTATCATTGATCATTGTGATTAAGTAATAGTGGGGAGTAGGTATGTTTTGCGTATTTTTAAATGTTAGATATTCAAATCCTAAATTAATGCATGTTGGCCATCAATATGTAGCATCAAATTTTGACCCTTCAACATTGAAAGGCCTAGTTGCTGTTGATGCTTATCACATATCTCCTGATAAGGGACTTGGCATCTTTACTTTTGATAACCAATCTAATCTTGAAAAGCATATTCCTATTTTAAAAGATTTTTTTAAAGACTATGAGGATAGGTTTTCTTGCAAAGCAAGTATCGAAACTGGTATTGTCAATGAAGAGTTATATTACAAAGCAGATAAATAAGCCCAAGATGTTTATTTTATTTATCATTTAAAATTATTTGCTAAGATCTTAAAATTATTCAAAAGATTAATTAATTTCTTTATATTTAGAGGAGATTTAAAAATGTCGAAATATTTAATTCATATTCATAGTGGGCCTGATTTAAAAAATAAGGCTACACTTGGGATGTTAGTTGCTATAACAGCATTTAAAAAAGGTGATGAAGTTAACATATTTTTGGCTGCAGATGGAACACATTTACTAAATACAAAAAGCGAAGGTGAAGTAGTAGGGCAAGGCACAGGTGATTTAAAAAATCATTTAGATCACTTAAAACAAAATGGTATTAAATTATATGTGTCTGGTATGTCAGCTAAAGCAAGAGGTTATGATGAAAGTTTATTAAATGGGTTCAATGCTGAATTTTCCATGCCCGACAAACTTTTAGAGTTGTCTGCAGAAAGTGATACAGTCCTTTGTTATTGAATTTAAATTACAAAAGTTACCTATTAATTTCAATAAGCACACACAACTTATTTAAGGAGATGTATGTATGAAAAATTATAAAAATGTAGATGTTGATGAATTAGCAAATATCTATTTTAATGGTAATGTCATTAGTCGAAATATATACTTTAAAGATGGCTCTAGAAAAACTTTAGGAGTTATGTTGCCTGGTGAATATAAATTTAATACTAAATCAAGAGAACTTATGGAAATTATATCTGGAAAACTAAACTTAAAAATTCAAAATGAAGATTGTTGGAAATTAATAAAAGATGGCATGAATTTTAACATCCCCAAAAATACTTCATTCAAAGCAGATGTTTTAGAGTTAGTAAACTATACTTGTTCATAATTTGATGATTAAAATTTTTTATTATTAGTATAAAAACCTATTCTTTATTTTTTAAAGCAAATTTATAATTATACTTTACCTTAATAAATTGTTTTGGTTAAATAATAAAAAAAATCTTAGGAATATAATATTGAATATTAATTTGATATTAAATGCAGCTTCTGAGGTAAATTTATCTATAAAAACAAATAGTGATTTACATAAAATCATAAAAAAAATAGATAAATTTAAACCTAAAAAAAATAATGAATTTTTAAAATTAAGTGAAAATGAATCTGAATTATTGAAATTAACACAATTAGATCTAAACCAATTAAAAAAAATAAAAATGATTATTCAGATTTTGAGATTAGGTATTAAGTTGTCCAATGTTGAAGATTTGAAACGATTGAAAGAAAAACAAATTGAAAACTTAATTGATATTGATGTATCTAGTTCATCTAAGATTCAAGAAATTTATGTTTTAATAAATGATAAATTTGAAACTTTAAAAAATTTAAAAAATAAAGATAAAAAAATTATTGTTGAGCAATATAATTTAATGCCTCCTACTACTTCTTTAATATTATTTTTTTCTTTTTTAATTTTAGTATCTATTATTTTTTCATACTTAGGATTTTCTCACTTATTTTTAGATGTAAAATATAGTTATTTCAATCAAACATTGGCATTCTGGACAATGCTTTTTGGAGGGGTATTTTTTTTACTTTCAATAAACTACCTTTTTAAAAATATTTTTGTTAAATTAAAACAGATTAAAGATAAAAATAAAATAATAGATAAATTAGCAATGAACTTTTTGGATAGAAGAGAAAAAAAAATAAATATGACTATATTAAAACTAAGAAAGAAACAATTTCAAATTGAAAGCAAATCTATTAAAAAGGCATCTTCACTAAAATTAAAGGAATATTTGATCGAAGAAAACTATTTATTAAATTCTTTAAGGAGAAACTTTATTTTACAATAATAAAACTTTTATAGATCAAATAATTATTAATAAAAATTGTATTTATTGACGTTTTTACTAAGGAAAAATTAATAAATTTTTTATTTTAAAAAAATACAAAATTTACATAAGCATGATCATTTAATAGCTAAATGGAGTTTAAAGGTTGGTTTTACACTATATAATTAAAAAAAAGAAATGTTTATAATTTTAAAAATTTTAGTTACAGCTTTACTTATAGTCATTATTACTGAGGTAGCTAAGTTAAATGATAGAATAGGCGGTTTGATAGCTGCTTTGCCCATTACAACTTTTATAATTTTATTTTGGTTGTATTATGAAAATAATTCAGTAGAAAAAATATCTAACCATGTTTCATATACACTTTTGTATGTGCTTCCTACGCTACCAATGTTTTTATTTTTTCCTTATCTCATAAATAAAGTTGGTTTTTATTGGTCAATTATATTTAGCATATTAATAACTACTTTTTTCATTTTCTTAGTCCATTTTTTAACTAAAAAGTATGGATATAAGATTTTATAAATATTTTTGTGTAATAATTATAGAAGTATGAAGGTAATTTAAACTTCAATACATTCAATTTTCACTCTTAAAATAATTTTATTAATTTAGATTATTTTGAATTATTTCAATAACGTTAACTTCTCAATTTTAATAATTATCTGATTCAAGCTCTAAAATAAAATTTCTAAAACTTTATTAATATAGCCAACTCTTTAAGTAATCATTTTCCAAATTGAATTTTTCTATTAATCTTTTTACTACATCTCCAATAGATATTATTCCTATTAAATTTTCTCCTTCTATAATTGGGATATGTCTAACTTTGTTTTTTGTCATAATATCCATTAACTCGTCAGATTTTGTATATTTATTACAGGTGATAACTTTATAGGTCATGATAGTAGTCACAAAATGTTTTTTTAGATTATTCTTAATATTATTAGCTAATTCACGAATAATATCTCTTTCAGAAAAAATACCACATAATGTTTTTTTTTGGTTTTTAATAACTGGTAATGCACCTATATTATATTTAGATAATAGATTAATTGCATGATAGATTGTATCATTTTCATTTAAGGAAATTACATCTCTGTCCAATAGTTTTGAGATAAGAACGTTTTCATTTTTTGAAATCATTTTACCCTCCCTAGAAATATATAAATGTTGAATAATATTTCATTATTGGGACAATGTTTAGTTTTTTTAGTTAACTTATTAATTGAAGTTATGATTTTTGTATATTTTATTAAGAAAGCCTTAATTTAATAAAGTTATTAAAAAATTTACATTTCATTTTGTAAATATTATTATTTTTATCTGTTAATGAAATTAACAACTTAATGATCTTATATAATATATAATTCATAAAATTTTCTTATCTTTTTTTTATATTTAGTTTAGAACGTAGATAGTTATTAAATTAAAATAAAATATTTCTGGTAATTTACATGAAGCAAAATATAGCTGTTCTTTTAAGTGGTAATGGTTCCAATTTGAAAGCTATAATAGACAAAGGTATAAAGGTAAGTTTTGTTGCATCTAATAATTCTAAAGCATTGGGTTTAAATATTGCCAAAAATGCAAATATACCATCATTTACTTGGAAGAATGTCTTAAAGTTTGAAGAAGAAGTATTAAAGTTAATTATTGAGTATGACATTAAATTATTGGTACTTGCTGGTTATATGAGATTGTTAAGTCAAAATTTTGTAAATTCTTTACCTTCTAAATTTATTGTTAATGTTCATCCATCTCTATTACCAAAGTACAAAGGTATGAACGCCATTAAGCAAGCTATTGACGATCGTGCTGAGTATACAGGTGTAACTATACATTATGTAAATGAGGGATTGGATAGCGGATCTATAATTAAACAAGATAGTATTAAAATCAATAAAAATGATACTTTGGAATCTTTAAAAGACCGTTTGCAAGTTATAGAACACCGTCTTTATTCTGATGCAATAAAGTCTATTTTAATTAAGAATTAACAAGATTTAAATTTAAATATTTTTTATTACTTCATAGTTAACTGTGGTTAGTGTATATCTTTATTAATATTGGAAGGTTTGAGTTAAACTATGAATATTGGAAAAGCTTCTAAACTATCGAATTTAACAATTAAAGCAGTAAGATATTATGACAATATTGGTCTTGTAAAACCATATCAAAACATTTCTTCTGGATATCGTGAGTATAACGACGAAGATGTATTAAAGTTAAAATTTGTAGGTAAAGCACGAAAATTCAATTTTAGTATAGATGAATGTCGAGAATTATTATCATTATATGAAAACAAAAGTAGGCCTAGTAAAGATGTAAAGAAATTAACTTTAGAGAAAATTTCTCAAATAGATGAAAAGTTAAAGCAGTTACAAAATTTAAAAGATGAATTGACTTATCTGGCAGATAATTGTCAGGGAGATGATAGGCCTAATTGTCCAATACTTGAAGCTTTATCAAAAAAATGAAAAACCTTACTGATACAACTGTATCAATAATTTTAATGATAATATCTGGCTTTAGCTTCATAGTAATGCATAGTGCTGCAAAATTTTTATCAGATGAAATTCATATTTTTGAAATTTCATTTCTTAGATGTGCACTTGTAATAGTTGTACTAGCTCCAATTATATTTAAGGAAGGAAAATCTACTTTTGTAACTAAACAACCTAAATTTCAGCTATATAGAATCATTACCAATTCAATTGCTATGCTCTGTTTTTTTTATGGTTTAACATTGACAACATTGTCAGAGGTAACAGCCCTTAATTTAACAGTCCCCATTTTTACTTCACTCTTAGCAATCTTATTTTTAAAAGAAAAACTAAAAAAACATAGGCTTATTTCTCTTTTCGTAGGCTTTTTTGGTGCGATAATAGTTTTAAGACCCGATATTTCAATCAATGTTGGAGGCATCTTTATTCTCATTTCATCAATAATTTGGTCAATTTCTCTGATTTTTATAAAAAAATTAACCGAAACAGACACACCAGTAACAATATCTCTTTATGCAGGTGTTGGGATGATACCAGCAACATTTGTAGCTGCATATCCATATTTAATAATGCCAAATCTATATCAATTTTCGATAATTTTCTTTATTGCGGTGACTGGGACGATTGCGCAAACACTTTTAAATAGTGCATTTAAAAGAGGAGAGTTAGCATTTTTACTACCCCTAGATTATTTAAAATTAATATGGTCTGTTTTAATTGGATATACAATTTTTGTAGAAAGCACACCTTATACTCTATGGATTGGTGGCTTTTTAATTGTTGGAGCCTCTTCTTACATAGCATGGAAAGAAAGAAGTTAAAAATTTTATAATTTAACTAACTGTTTACCTAAATTTAAACCATTTAAAATATTAACGAGTGAAGCAGGAGCAGTTTCTAATCCATCACTTATATCCTCTTCGCTAACTAATTTCCCTTCAACGTACCATTTAAGTAATTTATTATAAATTTCTTGGTATTTGCTAAAATAGTCTAGAACTAATAATCCTTCAATTTTAGCCCTTTTAATGAGTAAGGTTCGGTTAATCCTTGGACCAATTGGTATTGGAAATGAAGGCATTCCTATTGTTCCACATATTACAATTCTAGCTTTAACGTTTAAATTTTCCATTACAGCATCAAATTGTGTGCCACCAACATTATCGAAAAAACAATCAATTCCGTTAGGAGCTATTTTCTTTAAGCTCTCAGATAAATTATTTACTTGTCGATAATTGATAATTTCATCAAATCCAAACTTACTTTTACAAATAGTTGCTTTTTCATTTGTACTAGTAAGACCTATTGTTCTACAACCGTAAATTTTAGCTATCTGACCAACAGCTGATCCTACGCTACCTGCAGCAGTTGTAACCAAGACAACATCATTTTTTTTTGGCTTACATATATTAATCAATCCTGTAAAAGCGGTTATTCCGCTCAAACCTAAAACTCCTAAATTCTTAGATAAAGGAGCTGTTGTTGGATTAATTTTTATTTGAATTTTGCTTTCATCTACTAAAGAAAATTTTTGCCAACCCAACCAACCAACTACATATTCATTTACTTTAAAATTTTTGTTTTTTGATGATATAATTTTACCTACACCAAAACTCCTCATAGTACTATTTATAGGAACTGGTTTAGAATAGTTGCCAGCATCACTAATCCAGCCTCTCATTGCTGGATCTACGGATACATATTCTACATCTACAAGAAATTGACTATCTCTAATTTCATCAATTTCTTCTGTTATATATTGAAATAAGTCCTCAGTCACAGTTTTAAATGGGCGTTTTTTTAATATAATTTTTCTGTTAACCAAGTTTCTAATAATTTCAAAATCTCCTTAAATTCATTTTGTCTTCAATATGAAAACTTAAAGCTTAAGAAATTCATATTTTAATAATTAATTAATTAATTATTTTTACAACATTAGATGATTTCAATTTTCCAATATCATTAGCTCTATTTACAACACTTTGAAAAGCTTCAGACATCCCAATTCTGTCAATAATGTTACCCATAGACTCAAAAGACGAATAATAATAAACTACAAATAAAGAATCCATCTTGTCTGCAATTATTGGATAAAGGGCAAAAACTTTAGTATCTTCATCTTTACCTATTATTTCAACTTCTTCGAGTAAGTTTTTTGTTTCTGGAATATATTTTCTATCTACATCGTACTCTCGTATTAGAAGTACATTATGATTAGGTGAAGGTTGCCCGTGAATACTTCTGTAAACTTCGGGACCAATTAAATGCCCAGATGGATCATCTTCTCTTGCACTCATCATTTTAATAATTTCTTTATCTTGGCTTAATTGAGTAAAAGACTTAGTTGCTGAAGTCATATCAGGATAAATTGCTGTTAATTGAAAGCAATTATTTAACTCACCTCCAATAAATGTTCCTAACCGAGCTTTAATTCCATGATTAACCATTATATCTTTATATTTTGTAGC
>CACBDG010000016.1 GCA_902537945.1 uncultured SAR116 cluster alpha proteobacterium | reverse complement strand
TGATTTTCCTATAATGTAACCATTTTTAATTATTTTAGTAAATAACCTAGAAACAGAGTTATTTGGTTTTGCACAATGTTTTGCTTCAGTAACAAATCTATCATTTACGGCGTGCTCACTTAAAAAAATTTCTTCAGAATTTTCAGATTTTAATTTGTAGTGCAATATTCCATTTAGATGTTTTTTGCCTGTTATAGAATAAACTATATCCAAATTATCTTTTCTAAAAATTTTTGTGTTTATTTCAATATCGGCCATTTACTTCACCCCTTTGCCAAATAAAGATATAACCATTTTTTTTACTAGGGAGCGGCCACCTAAGTAATGCGTGAATTTATATTGTTTTTGATTAATAGTCAATTACAAATATTTCACGATACGTGAATATATATTCTTAATTTATCACTAAATTTTAAATTAATTAAACTAATTAAATCAGTAAATTATACAGCTAGCATTAATGTGTTAACTTTTTCTTATGAAATAAGTTCCATATAGATATTTTTCAAGTTTTGATTTAATCTAAACAAACTAGTTGGAGTAAAGTATTTGAAAAACGATATGGAAACATTTTTGCAACATAACTTTATTGGTATATGGCATCATTTTCTTTTTTTTGAAATTAACAGGTCAAAATTTGCCGTTGAAACCTTCGGTAGTGCAAATGGATATCTGGTTTTTCAAGTCATTGCTTGGCATCACATTTTAGTAATGATCAATCAAGCTAAATCTCAAGTAAGAGATGAAGCGGTAGAATTGTGGTTTAAATTAACCAAATCGGGGTTTAAGACACGCACAGTTTTAACTTATAGCCTCATATCATCTTTGACATCCTTAAGTATTGAAACAGTAAGAAGACAAGTTAAGAAACTAGAAGAAAATAATTGGGTTCATTATTCAAAAAAACAAGGTGTTAAGTTTAGACCAAGTGAGCAAAACAATAAGTTTCTAGCAGATGTTTTTAATCTTAAAGAAGTTAGAGACTTAGGTCGTTTTCTAGATATAATAAAAAAAAAAATGTAGGGTTTAAATTTGAATATAAAAAATAAAGTTGTTGTTGTAACTGGCGGATCAGGTGGGATTGGACAAGCCTTGGCTATTAGTTTTATTAATGAAAATGCAAAAGTTGTTATACTCCTTGATATAAATTTTGATCATTTTGAGTCAAAAAATGATAAATTAATCACTAAAATTTGTGATGTCACAAATGAAAAGGAATTAGCTAAAACTATTGATGAGATTAATCTTAAATTTGGTCTCATCGATATTTTTTGCTCCAACGCGGGAATATTGAGTTTAGGAAATGAACAGGTATCTACCGAAGATTGGAACAAAAATTGGAATTTACATGTAATGTCTCATGTTTTTGCAGCAAAAAAACTTATACCTGAAATGTTAAAAAGAGGTAGTGGGTATTTTGTAAACACATCCTCTGCAGCAGGGTTGCTTAGTCATATTGATTCTGTAACATATTCAACAACAAAACACGCGGCTATTGGGTTTGCCGAGTGGATTGCAATTACTTATGGTAAGCGAGGTATAGGTGTTTCAATCTTGTGTCCCCAAGCTGTAAAGACAAATATGACAAAGGGAAGAGAAAATGAAGTTTCGGCTCTTGATGGAATGATGAAACCAGAGATGGTAGCTTTAGATGTCATAAAAGCTATAAAAGAGGAAATTTTTCTAATTTCACCTCATGATCAGGTTTTAGGTTACTTTCAAAACAAAGCTAACAATTATTCTAGATGGATAGGTGGGATGCAAAAATTAAGACAAAAACTAAAGTCTTGAATTTTAAATCGCATCTGCTATCGCTGTACCACAACTTATGGTGTTAGCTTTTCCTCCTAAATCGGCAGTTCTATATTCTTTTTTTTCTAGAACTTCTTCTATTGCTCTAACAATATTTTTAGATGCTTCTTTAAATCCAAGATATTCAAGCATCATTGCACCTGCCCATATTTGACCAACTGGGTTAGCAATTCCTTTTCCAGCAATATCTGGCGCAGATCCGTGTACTGGTTCAAACAATGATGGAAATTTTTTTTCAGGATTAATATTTCCAGACGGCGCAATGCCTATTGTTCCAGTACACGCAGGTCCTAAATCGGATAAAATATCACCAAACAAATTTGAAGCTACTACAACATTAAATTTGTCAGGGTTTAGTACAAAATGTGCACAAAGTATATCAATATGATATTTATCCCATTTAACATCTGAATATTGTTTGCCCATTTCTTCTACCCTTTCATCCCAATAGGGCATGGTTATAGAAATACCATTAGATTTCGTAGCAGATGTTAAATGTTTTTTTTCTGTTTTGTTCGCTAATTCGAAGGCAAATTTAAGAACTCTATCTACACCTACTCTGGACATAATAGTTTCCTGCATTACAATTTCCCTTTCGGTATCTGGAAACATTTTGCCGCCTATGGAGGAGTACTCGCCTTCAGTGTTTTCTCTAATAATAAAAAAATCAATATCTCCTGGTTTTCGATTTGCAAGAGGAGAAGGAACCCCAGGAATTAATTTAACTGGTCTAAGATTAATGTATTGATCAAACTCTCTTCTAAACTTTAATAAAGATCCCCATAATGAAATATGATCAGGAATTTTTTCAGGCCAACCAACTGATCCAAAAAATAAAGCATCATGCTCTCCAATTTGCTTCTTCCAATCATCTGGCATCATCTGACCATGTTTTGAATAATATTCATAAGAGCTAAAGTCAAAATGATCAAAGTGAAAATTAATACCATATTTGTTTGAAACTATATTTAATACTTTCAAAGCTTCTGGCATAACTTCTGTACCAATACCATCCCCTGGTATTACAGCAATATTATATTTATTTTTTGGCATTAGATTTTCCTAATTTTTTTCAAAAGGTGTCCAAGAAGCAGCTGTCATTAGTTTGTTTTCTTGTGTTAAAACAAGCGGTCTAAACTCTGAGGCAAACTTAATAAAATCTTTATCATTATATATAGTTTTCCACAATTCTCTTCTACTATTATCATCTTCGAACTGCCAAACGTGAATGATTTGATTTAATGCGCCTACATCACCAATGTAATATCTTATTATATTATCTTTATATTTTTTTAATGCTGGCCAACCTAACTTCTCATAAATTTTTATAGCTGATGATAATTTACCAACATGTAATGTATAAGTTCTTAATTCAAAAATTTTCAATATTTCCTCCAATAAAAAAGAAATCTTATCACAATTGTATTATTGAGTTTTGTTATATTTTATTTAATAATGCATATTAGAATTAATGGGAAGGTTTAATGGAAATTCTAGAAATAAAAGATTTAGAAAAATTAGCAAAAAAACGTGTTCCTAAAATGTTTTTTGACTATGTAAATTCTGGTTCATGGAGTGAAACTACTTACAATGAAAACGTTTCAGATTTTCAAAAGATTAAACTAAGGCAAAGAGTTGCAATCGATATGTCAGATAGAACTCTTGAAACTAAGATGATTAATCAATCTGTTTCAATGCCAGTTGCTATTGCTCCGACAGGTTTAACAGGGATGCAAAGAGCGGATGGAGAAATATTAGCAGCACAGGCAGCGGAAGAATTTGGTATCCCTTACACTTTATCTACAATGAGTGTTTGCTCTATTGAAGCAGTAGCTGAAAAAACAGCAAAACCATTTTGGTTTCAACTTTATGTCATGAAAGATAAAAAATTCATGGAACGTCTTATTGATAGAGCTAAAGAAGCTAAATGTAGTGCGCTAGTCTTAACACTTGATTTACAACTTTTAGGTCAAAGGCACAAAGATTTAAGAAATGGACTATCAACGCCACCTAAATTAATTCCTAAACATATATATCAAGTATTAACTAGGCCTTTGTGGTGTTTAAGAATGCTAACAACCAAAAATCATTTTTTTGGAAATATTGTTGGTCATGTTAAAGGAATAAAAGATGTAAGATCTCTTGGTTCTTGGATAAGTACTCAGTTTGATCAAAAACTTGACTGGAAAGAAGTAGATTGGATCAGAAAGAGATGGGGTGGAAAATTAATAATTAAAGGTATTTTAGATTCTGAGGATGCTCTGTTAGCTTCCAAAACAGGAGCTGATGCTATAATTGTTTCTAATCATGGGGGGAGACAACTTGATGGAGCATCATCTACAATAAATATGTTACCTGAGATAGTAGATAAAGTTGGAAAACTTATTGAAGTTCATATAGATGGAGGCATAAGATCTGGTCAAGATGTAGTTAAAGCAATGTGTTTGGGTGCTAAAGGTACTTATATTGGCAGAGCATTTTTGTATGGTTTAGGGGCTCTTGGTAAAGAAGGTGTAACAAAAGCTCTTAACATCATTAAAACAGAAACAGATATGACAATGGCTTTATGTGGTAGAAGAGATATACATGATTTAAACAGGGAGAATATATATACCTCAAAATAACCATAGTCAAATTGTGAATTAAGCTTAACTTTAATAATTATAACTATTTTAAAGCTTTGAAAATATTGTTTTAGCAGCCTCACTCATTTCCTTTATGCATATTAGAGCGGTTGGTAATTGAACAGAATTACTTACAAAAGCGTGCATTTGACCTGGGAAAAGACGATAATGAACTTCATTTCCAAAAGATAATAGTCTTCTTCTATATGCTTCGCCTTCATCAACTAAAGGGTCTAGACCAGCTCCAAAAATATAAGTTGGTGGCATGTTTTCTAAGTTAGGTGTTAAAATTGGAGATGCCCTCCAATCTACTTGTTCTTCATAAGAATTTAAATAATGATCCAAAAAATACTTTATAGTTTTTTTATTAAGGATCATTCCTTCAAGTTCTATATCCATGGATCTTCTGCACATAGTCATATCTACCCAAGGATAAACTAATATTTGGCCATGTACTTTTGGGATTATTTTATCTTTTGACATAATTGTACCAATAGTTGCTAAAGCGCCACCGGCACTATCTCCACACAAAATAATTTTATTTTCGTCAATTTTAAGTTCACTTGATTTTTTTATAATTTCTGTAATTGCATCTTTTGTTTCAGTAATTTGGGATGGAAATTTGTATTCAGGAGCAAGTTTATAATCAACTGCTATTACTATTGCATTAGTTTGTTTGCATAGATGCCTGCAGACCAAATCATGGCTTTCAAGATCACCCATTACAAAACCACCTCCATGAAAATATATTATTAAAGGTAACTTATCATTATTAATATTTTGAGAAGGTTTATTAGAATATTTTCTTAGTGGAATAGTTCCAAGAGCGCCATTAACTGAGAGATTTTCTACATCTGTTATATCAACCTTCAACTCTTCTGGTGTTTCTGCCATTTTTGCTCTTAGAGCTCTAAGCTCCTGCGGAGTAAAGCTTTCTAGAGCAGGTGCATTATTATTTATACGTTCATTAATTAAGGCTTGTGTATCTTTATCAATTTGCATGTACTATCTCTTTTATAATTGTATTTATAACCATATTAACAGTTACTTTAAATCAAATTTTTAAAAATATTAATATATTTGAAAAACTAATAAAATTAGCTATAACTAACTTTATTAGCATGTTGACGTTATTAATGCTATGTGCAATATAAGGTGAATAAACATAATTTACAGAGAATTTATGAATTATAACGCATCACAGGTCACCATATATCCATTAATTATTAGGTATCAGCAAATATTTAGTTATTTGTTTTTATTTGTAGGAGTTTACTTATTTTTTAATATGGATAATCAGTCATGGGAAATTATAAAATCATCAGTTTCTGATGCTTACATAGGTGTTACTAGCTTTGTAGCAGGTACATTATTACTTTTTTTTACACTAGAGAAGTATCTAAAAATTGATTTAAAAAATATTCTTTTAAATAGACCAAAGTTAGAAATTTTTATAAGTTCCTTTCTTGGAGCTCTCCCCGGCTGTGGTGGAGCAATTATTGTTTTAACTCAATACTCAAGAGGCAAAGCATCTTTTGGATCTGTTGTTGCAGCTCTGACTGCCACAATGGGTGATGCAGCTTTCCTATTAATTGCAAGAGAACCTGTAACTGGATTATTAATATTATTAATTGGTTTTTTTGTAGGATATGTTTCCGGTTTATTAGTTAATTCAATTCATGGGAAGAGTTTCATGAAGATGAATGGTTGTGATTTGATTAGATTAAATTGTAAACCATCAAAGTATAAAACTTCAAAAACTTTAGATTTAATTTGGATAGCCTTAATGATCCCAGGCATGATTTTTGGAATTTTGTCAGCTTTTCAAATTGATCTTGATACCTATTTTTCAAATAATTTTATTGAGAATCCAATAACATTTTTTGGATTTTTTGCAGGTTCTTTGTGTTTTATTATGTGGATTATACCAATTATTAGTGGTTACAAGTATAGCCCATCGGGATCTGATGAAAAGATAGTTAGAAGAACTGTTTCAGATACCAATTTTATAACAGGTTGGGTTATTTTAGCTTTCCTTGCATATGAATTAACTGCTCATTTTGGAGGTTTAAATTTAGAAACCATCTTCAAATCATATTATATATTTGTTCCATTAATTGCTATACTAATAGGTTTTTTACCTGGCTGTGGGCCACAAATATTGGTTACCACTCTATACTTAAATGGCATAATACCATTATCTGCACAAATAGGTAACGCATTATCAAATGATGGTGATGCTTTGTTTCCTGCAATTGCATTGCATCCTAAAGCTGCTTTAATAGCTACAATTTATTCAGCTTTTCCAGCAATAATTGTTAGTTATGTTTACTTGTTTATATTTGAATTTTAAAATTTAGTTAATTTTTCAATCATTATACTATTTTTATTAAATTAATAAAAAGTGATACTTGATGAATGGAAATTGAAAAGTTAGTATAAATCAACATTTGAAAATTCTTTTTAAAAATAAAGTATGCTAAATGAATTTTAAACCAGCTAAAATACCATCCAATGATGCACTTAGAGTTAAAGCAGTTCAAAGAACTGGTGTGTTAGATGAAAATAAAACAGAGTTATATGATATTTATTGTTTTCTAGCTAAAGAAATAACTGGTTGTCCGGTAAGTTGGACTGGAGTTATAGATAGTGAAAAACAGTTCGTTTTAGCAAGAGATGGTTTTCCAGACGAAGTGCCAATGGAAATGCCAAGAAATCAAACGCTGTGTCAATTTGCAATCGAAAAAACAGAACCATTAATCATTAATGATATGACTATAGACTATCGTTTCAAGGACCACCCTGCTGTTATTGATTTTGGGGTAAAGTTCTACGCAGCATTTCCAGTTACTACATCAGATGGTTATACTGTCGGAACATTATGTGTAAGTGATAATAGGGTTAGAAGATTAAAAAAAAATAAAATAAAATTATTAAATGGTTTAGCCTCTAAGTTGGCTTATCAATTAGAAGTACAAGTAAATCAAAGAAAAGGTACCGCTGAATCTGTAATTAATATATTAAACAAATTAATTGGAAATTATAAAAATCTTCAAATAACAGAAGCAATTACAATTTTAAAATTTATTATAAATGAACATATTTCTAAAGATGATGAAGAGTTGTTAATTCAATTTGGTATTGCTCACAAAAAGAATGATATTCTTGAACTATCTTCATTAGGGAAAAATTTAAAATCAGAATTGAACCTCAACATAGGAACATTGAAACGAATTAAAAATCTATCATCTGACAATGAACAACTTATGAATATGTTAGATCAAATTAAAGGTTAAAAATGTTTGGAAAAATTTTAAATTTTAAATTTACATCTATAAGCGAAGCAAAATTAGCTGCCTCATTTTGTTCTGAAAAGTTTGGTTCAAAAATAAGTGAATATGATATTGTAGGACTTAATATTTTTATCAGTCAATCAGGTGATCTAAATGTTTCTATTAAATTTGAAAATCCAAATGCATTGAAAAGTTTTGAATCTAATTATCTAAACATTATTGCAGATCTTAAAGGAAGTCTGGTTTTTAAAGAAAATAATTTTGTTGGTGTTTGTACTTTTACGTATGAAAAAGAAGCCACAAGTACAGAAATGTAGATTGCTTTCAAGAAGGTTTTATTAATGATAAAAGCATCAGAAACATTTAAAGGAACATGGCCATTTCTGCCTAATTTTTTTGATGGAAATGGTTTCTTAATGCACTATGTAGATGTGGGGCCAAGACAGTCTAATCCGATTATACTTCTTCATGGCGAACCTACCTGGGGCTATTTATATAGAAAATTCATACCTGAATTATCAAAATCATATAGGGTTGTTGTTCCAGATATGATGGGTTTTGGTAAATCAGAAACACCGCAAGATAAAGAATATACTTTAAAAACTCATGTAGAAAATTTGAGTAGACTAATAGACTATTTAGAATTAACCAATATCACTTTTGTTGGTCAAGATTGGGGTGGTCCAATAACAGCTGCATATTCAATTAGAAATCTTAATAAAGTTAAAGGTTTTGTTTTAATTAATACATTATTTGGATATAGCAAAGAAGATAGACCTAAGGATTTATCTCCTTGGTTTCAATGGATTAATAAACATTATCAAAATAAAACATTAGATGGTATATTAGGTGAACTTGGATCTACACTTCTTTCTGTTATGAAGATACCCAACTTTACAAATAATAATATTATTAATGATACATGGATAAAGGCTTATTCATCTCAGTTTCCTGATAGAGCAAGTTGTATAGGAGCTATTAATTTTCCATTAGATGCTCTTTTAAATAGGATTGTTCCCTATATTGTAGAAGGTATTAAACAAGGTGACCTAAAGTCTTTATGTTCGAAGCCAGCTATTTTAGCATATGGAATGAAAGATAAAGCAATAGAACCAGATTATGCTATAAGAGACTTTAAAGCTCTTTTTCCTGGTTCCAAGGTTGTCGAAATGCCAAATGCTGGTCATTATTCTCAAGAAGATGAACCAGAACTTTTAATAAACTTAATAAAAGAATTTATGATAGAAAATGAAAATAAATTATGAATTTAGTTTATAAAATCTGTTCTAAAGATGAATGGGATCAAGCAATTATTGATCAATTTTATTCTGGTTCAGATGTTGACAATAAAGATGGTTTTATTCATTTATCTACAAAAAAACAATTGAATGAAACTGTAACAAAACATTTTCGAGGAGAGAAAAACTTAATAATTATATCCTTTTATTCTGAAAAAATTAAAAATAATCTCAAATGGGAGATTTCAAGAAATGGTGATCTTTTTCCTCATTACTATGGGAATTTAGAAACAAAGTTTGCAGAAAAGGTTTATAATTTAAACTTAAATGCTGATGGTATTCATGAATTTCCTGAAAACTTTTTCTCCTAAAAAACTCTTTAAAAATTGTTTTTCTGCATGAAGTCCGTATTTTTGTCTAAGATCTTTATTATTGATAGCTTCTTTTAAAATATTAGCCAAATTTACTTTATTCATAGGATCTACACACCAACCTGTCTTTGAGTCAATCACAGCATCTGTTACTCCTCCATCTAAACCTGCAATTGACGGAATTTTGTAAGCAGCTGCTTCTACGTAAGAAATACCAAAACCTTCAATAGAATTATTCACTTTATATGATGGCATTACAAAAACATCAGAACTTTCTAAAAATTTTTGTTTTAAATTACCGTTTATTTTTCCAACCAAGAATACGTTGTCTGATAAATTTAATTTTTTAATATTTTCTTTTAATTCTTCTAATTGTAATCCCTCACCACAAATATTCCACTTAAAAGGTTTCAATAAGTTATTTGCATTTAAATTTGATAAGCATCTCAATACGGGAAGGATACCTTTTCTTTTTTCCAATCTACAAATTGTTAAAAGAGAGACTTTTTCTGACTTCTTTGAAGATTTTGTTTTATTTTTTGATGTTTTTTCAAGTGAATACGTAGGAGGAATAACTACTTTTTTTGTATTTGAAATTTTTAATTTATCAATCAAGTTAGCTGTGTAATGAGAACTGCAAATTATACAAGAAGCTCTGTTTAAAGATTTTTTTATTTTTTTAAACTTTTTTTCTTTTGCTAAAAATTCTTGTCCATGAGCAAAGACATATACTTTTTTGATAGTTTTAGGAATCGCATTTAAAGATTTCCAGCTATCGCAAATAATAATATCATTACTTTTGCAAATTACTCTTAATAAAAATTTTTTAATAAATGGTCTGAATATTTTGGGAGAAAAATTGTTGTGAATATTAATGTTCAAATTTGATTCGCCATATTTTTTTGATAGAAAATGATCTGGAAAAATATGTATCTCATTATTGATTGATAATCTTTTACAAATTGAGTCCATAACATTTTGCATGCCTCCAGTTCGAGGGGGAAAAGTTTGTGTAACAATCATATACTTCATAAATATCTACTATAATTAAAATAAAATTAAATCAAAATATATGGTTAAATATCATCTCATATTATACAGTAAGTTAATTTTGGAGGTTATTATGTTTAAATTAACGTTTAGTCCTGCTTCTCCATATGTACGCAAGGTTTTATTATCAGCTTATAGAGCTGGAATTCAAGATGAATTAGAACTCGTTGAGGCAGGAAGTGAAAATGATAACTTATTAAGAGGTAAAAACCCTCTTGGAAAAATCCCAGTATTACAAAAACCTGATGGAGATTTTTTATTTGATAGTAGAGTAATTGTTGACCATTTAAATAAATTAGGAGGTGGATTAATACCCGAAAATGGCTCAGAAAGAGATATTATATTAAGTAGATCGGCTCTTGCTGAAGGATTAACTGACGCATCACTTCTTGTGGTTTATTCAGAAAGATATGCAGGAGGTGAGACACCTTCAAAGTTATGGTTAGATTTACAATTAGGTAAAATAGATAAAACATTAGATTTTTTAGAAATTGATATTATTAACTGGTCAAACCCAAAAGGGTTTGATGCGGCAAACATTGCCTTAGCCACTGCACTTGACTACATGTCATTTAGAAATGTTAGAGACTGGAAATCAAACAGACCAAAAATAAGCCAATGGTTTGATAATGTGTCATTAAAACTTCTAGGTTTTGCTGAGACAACTCCTAAATCATAACTAAATCTAGGGTTGAATTAAAACAGCTCTAAAGTCATTTACATTTGTCAAGGTAGGTAAAGTGAAAATCAAATCATCTATTTTTTTGAAAAACTCATATGAGTTATTATCGTTTAAATAACTCAATGGATTGATTTTCTTTATGGATGCCTTTTTTAGAGTTTCTTCTGAGATATATGCTCCAGCGTTATCCTCAATACCATCAATCCCATCTGTATCAATTGCAAGAGAATTTATACCACTTGCATTTTTTAGGTGAATTGCCATTGATAACATAAACTCGGTATTTCTACCCCCTTTACCATTACCCTTAACCGTTACAGTAGTTTCTCCACCAGATAAAAGTAATATTGGTTTATGAAGTGTGATATCTTTATATTTTCTTTCTTTTTTAATTTTTATTGCTAATTCAGCCATTTTTTTACCTTCAATTTTAGATTCTCCCTCAAGTGAATCTGAAATAATTATAGGAATGAAATCTTGTTTAATCGCTTCTTCAGCTGCTTTTTTTAGAGCCATCATTGGAGTTGCAAGCATATATTCAGGAGATTTGTTCAATTTTGGTAATGTATTTTTTTTTATAATATCTCTTAACTTGTTATTAATAGAAATTTCATACTTTTCTAATATTTTAATTGAATCTTCATTTAAACCGGTTGCTTGTATAGTTGGACCTGAACCAATATGAGCTGGGTAATTTCCAGGGATATCAGATATCATGTATGTTGTAAGTTCTGCTGGAAAAATTGCTTGAGCAAGACGACCTCCTTTAATTTTGGATAAAGATCGTCTAACAATATTCATCTCATCTATTGGAGCGCCACAAAGTAAAAGTTCTCTATTAATTCTTTGTTTTTCAACAAAATCAACACCTTTTGTAGGCAACGTAAGTAAAGATGACGCACCTCCCGAAATTAAAAAAACAACATGATCATCTTTTGACGATTTTGTGGCTAATTCAAAAATATTATTAGATGCCAATAAACCATTTTCATCTGGTTCAGGATGAGAAGCTTCAGCAACTTTTATAAATTTAGTTTTAGCAAAATGACCATACCTAGTTATGACAAAACCTTCGATAGGACCATCATAAGTATTTTCGAACTCTTGTGCCATACTTGCACTTGCTTTGCCCGCACCTAATACAATAAGTTTACCTTTTGGTTTTTTTGGAAGACTTTTAAATTTTCCTTTTGGTTTGGCAGATTCAAGTGCAGAGTTCATAATCAATGTTAGTGATTTTTTAAAATTCATAATAAATTTGCAATTTTAGTTATTTTCTTAAAGAATGACTTCATAAGTTTTTAAATTCAATTATAAAATAATTTAAGTAAGGAATACAATGGCTATTATAGAAAATGAATTATTTGGTAATACTTTATTAGTGACTATTAATAATCCTTCTAAACGAAATTCAATGATTTTTGGTTTTCATGATGAATTACAATCAACTATCAAAATGGCAGATAATAATAGAGAAGTTAACGCATTAGTTATAACTGGTGCTGGTGATTTTTTTTGTGCAGGAGGTGATTTAAATGGCCTAAAAACTAGAAGATCAATGTCTGAAGATGAAAGATATGAAGCTTTAAGTCAGTTAAATGGAACAATACAAGCTATTTTTGATTGTTCAAAACCTATTATTTCTGCTATTGAAGGTGGAGCCGCTGGTGCGGGTGTTTCATTAGCCATGGCATGTGATTTGGTAGTCATGAGTGAGCATACCTTTTTTTCATTAGCTTATGTTAAAATTGGATTGTCACCTGATGGTAATGCAACTAAATTCTTGTCTGAAACTATGCCTCGTCAAATGCTTTCAGAAATGGCAATGATAGGAGGAAAAATAGATGCTTCTAGATTGTATCAAATAGGGGCTATAAATGTTTTATCTCAAAAAGGAAACGCAAAAGAAACTGCTTTGGAATTATCTAAAAATTTTGATAACCTTCCAAAAAACTCAATTTCTAGAATAAAGAAATTATCTAGATCTGCTTATGGAAATAATTTTTCAGAACAACTGCAAATGGAAACCGATTTGATGGTAAAATCTATGGGTGATAAAGAGAGCATAGAGGGTATTGATGCTTTCTTAGAAAAAAGGGAACCGAACTATAAAAAATTAAGAAAATGATTTGTCTGGCACATTGATTGCTTACAAAAAGCATGAAATTATTTAAAACCTCAATAATATTGGCATTATTGTATCTTTTATCAATTAAAGAATCATATGCAGATAAAATCGAAAATTTAAATTTATGCGAGAATACAATCCAAAATATAGAATTGCAAACTGATATTCCAAAAGGACTTCTTAGCGGTATAGGAAAAGCTGAAGCAATTAGAAAAATCAAAAATAAATTTATCATCTGGCCTTGGACAATAAATCATGCTGGCAAAAGTATGTTTTTTGACACTAAAAAACAAATGAGAAATTATGTTTTTAAAAATTTAAAAAGAAATGATTTTAATATGGATGTTGGTTGTATGCAGATTAATATAAAATGGCACAAAAATAATTTTAAAAAAATATCTGATATGTTCGAGGTTGTTCCTAATATTTCCTATGCTGCTTCATTTTTACAACAATTAAAAAACAAACATGGTTCATGGGATAATGCAATTAAGAATTACCACTCTTCTGATTCAAAAAAAAATAAACCTTATTTAATTAAAGTTAAAAGTTTTTGGAAAAAAGTTGAAGATGAGAAAATAATCAAAGCTAAAAATATTAAATATGAAAATATTACAAAAATAGAAGAAATTTCACTTTCTAATATGATTAGAGAAAGACAACCTTATTTGTTTGAGAGAATTGATAAAGTTAAATTTTTTAGAAATATATTCTCACAAAATTAAATTAATTAATTGATTAAAACTTAAATAACGTAAATAGTTAAACTGAAATTAATTAATTTTTATTGTGAGGTTGTGAGTATGAATGTAAAAGAAGCTTTCATTTCAAGAAGATCAGTAAGAAGGTTTCTTCAAGATCCAGTTCCAAAAGAAAAAATAAAAAATGTACTAGAGTGTTCAGCTTTTGCTCCTAGTGGGCATAATATACAACCTTGGCATGTATATGTAGTTGAAGGAGAAAAAAAAGAAGCTATAACAAACGCTATTTTAGAGTCGATTAAAAATGGTTCTGCTAAAAATTTTAAGCAAGAGTTTGATTATTATCCAACTGAGTGGTTTGAACCATTTATTTCGAGAAGAAGAGCGGTTGGTTTTGAACTTTATAGACTCCTAAATATTAAACGAGATGATTTTGAAGCTAGAGAAAAACAGATGCAGGAAAACTTTCATTTTTTTGGTGCTCCTCTTGGAATGTTTATAACAATGGATAGACGGCTTGCTACAGGGACATTTATGGATGTCGGTATGTTTATTCAGAGTATTTTGGTGGGTGCTAGAGGTGAGGGATTACACACCTGTGGTCAGGTTGCTTTTACAAGGTTTCATACATTAATTGCAGATCAATTAGGTTTTCAAGAAAATGAAATGTTAGTCTGCGGAATATCTATAGGTTATGAGGATACAAGCGCTCCTGAAAACACATTAAGGGTAGAAAAATTAAAGTATACTGACTTCACTACTTTTTTGTCCTAAATTTATTTAACTTATATAGGTTCCGTAATTATGAAATTACTAAATCTTGATAGTTCTAAAACTTACTCAATACCAGATTTATATTTGAATATAGGACATTTGCTTGACCATTTTATGATGCTTATTTTTGCGAAAGCAGCATTTGATGCAGGTAGAGAATTCGGGTTATCCTATGAGGAAATTATTGTTTACGGAACTTTAGGAGTGGTTTTATTCGGGGCTGCTGCCCCCCTAGCAGGTTGGTTGGCTGATAAATTTTCAAGAGCTATGCTAATTACAATTTATCCTTTTGGTTTAGCTTTAGGAGCAGTTCTAACTGCATTTTCAAATTCTGTAGAAATGTTAGGAGTTTCATTAGGTATATTAGGTTTTTTTGCTGCTATTTACCATCCTGTAGGTATTGCAATGATTACAAAAAGACCAGGTAGAGTAGGTTTAAGACTAGGTATAAATGGTGTCTGGGGTAATATGGGTGTAGCTTTAGCACCAGTTCTAACAGGTTTTCTTATAGCTTATGCTGATTGGAGATTAGCTTTTATGCTACCTGCAATCTTTTGTATTATATTTGGCATTACTCAATTACTTTCTTTTATAGAGTTAGATGAAATTACATCAAATTCAAAATCAGAAATTCAAAATGAAAATAATCAACTCATAAAGGAGGGATGGAAAACCGTACTTATTTGCTTAAGTATTGTTACATTATCTGGAGGGTTTATTTTTGGTTCAATGACATTTTTAATACCAAGGTTATTTGAAATAAATTTATCAGAAATTTCAAATGATATTGCAATAACAGGAATATTAGCGGGATTAGTTTATGCTTTTGCTTCATTTGCTCAAATTGGAACAGGTTGGTTGGCTGACAAAATCCCACCCAAATATGTTTTATGTGCAATGGGTTTTGGTCAATTGATTTTTATATATCTGGCAAGTTCTTCGTTTGATTACAGTTTATTATTTATAATGTTAGCTGGTATGCTATTTGTCTTTGGGCAAGTTCCTATAACTGACATTATTTTAGTAAAATATGTTCAAGATAGTTGGAGAGGTCGAGTGCTTTCAATTAAGTTTATGGTTAATCTATGCGCGGGGGCTGCAGTTTTACCAGCAATATCTATTTTGTTAAAAAATGGATATGATTTTTCATACATTTTAAAATCATTAGCATTTATATCAATAGCAATTCTAATTTCAGGGTTTCTTTTGCCTAATAAATCATCAAATGTAAGCTTAGATAAATAAAAATCTTTATATAATTTCCAAATTGCCTAAATTCACGCCATGAGTAATAATAATATTTTAATTTTTACAGATCTTGATGGTTCATTATTAAATCACAATAATTTTGATTTTAAAGAGATAAAAGGTTTTATTCTTAATTGTATTAGTAAGGGTATAAAAATTATACCTAATACTAGTAAAACTCATACAGAGATTAATATATTTTTTGATCAATTAGGTCAACGATTACCATTTGTGTGTGAGAATGGTGCTGCAATTCATAACCTTAACTTGCTTCATCCAGTTATTAAATCAGAAGAAAGTTCATTAATCTTTAGTAGATCTTTAAATGAGATATTAGAGGTATTTAAAAAAAATATTCCTATAGAATTTCAAAAAAAATGTATTTTTGTTAGAGATATGAGCCCTAAAGATCAAATGGATGTCCTTGGCCTTAATGATAAATATTTACCTCATGCTTTAAATAGAGAGTATTCAATGCCTCTAATATTTGAAGGCTGTATAGATACTGTCATTGAGTTTAGAACTTTATTAAAAAAAATTGGAATGAAGCTCCATGAGGGCGGTAGGGTCCTAAATATTTGTGATAATTGTTCAAAAGGCAAAGCAATGAAAACATTGATTAAAATGCTTAATGATAATTTTAACCTTAAAACATATACTATAGTTGTTGGTGATAGCCCTAATGATATTTCAATGTTGAATGATTGTGATCAACCATGTGTAATACCTTTACCTGGTAATAGAAATTTAACTGAATTGAAAGATCATAAAATTATAAGAGCAACCAAAATCGCTCCAGAAGGATGGGAAGAAGTGGTAAGAACTTCTCTTAAGAAAATTAATTTTAATTTAGAAGGATAATACAATGGGCAGTTTTTATCAAAATGGTATTGTTGCAAACTTACATGATTTTTCATATGGAACATCGTCAGAAGATAATTATAATAAGTTAGAAAATGATCTTATTAACTTTTCAAAAGATAATCCTATGGAATTAATACTTCCTTGCTTGTTTTCTGAAATAAATGGAAAAGCCTTGCCTAATATTATTTCTGAAATTAATAAAACAAAATTTCTAAATCACATTGTTATAGGACTAGATAGAGCAAACAAAGACCAATATATAAAATCATTTAATTTTTTTAAAAAATTACAAATTCCTTTTTCTATTCTCTGGAATGATGGACCCCGATTAATAGCACTTGATAAAGAATTAAAAGATAAGGGGCTATCTCCTAATGAATTTGGAAAGGGGAGAAATGTATGGTTTTGTATAGGAATGGCATTGTCTAGAGGAAAAGCTGAATCGATTGCTTTGCATGATTGTGATATACTAACTTATGAAAAATCTCTTTTGGCTAAATTATTTTACCCAGTAGCTAATCCAGTTTTTAATTTTCAATTTTGTAAAGGCTATTACCCTCGAGTTGCAGATGGAAAAATGAATGGAAGAGTATCTAGATTATTGGTGTTCCCTTTACTACTCGCTATGGAAAAAACTATAGGTAGAAGTGATTATTTAGATTTTATGAAATCATTTCGTTATCCATTGGCTGGAGAATTTTCATTTCGAAGAAATCTTTTGCCAAGGTTAAGAATACCTTCTGACTGGGGGTTGGAAATTGGTGTGCTATCTGAAATGCAACGCAATCACGCCAGTAATAGGATTTGCCAAGTAGATTTGGCTCAAAAATATGATCATAAACACCAAGATCTATCAGAAAATGATGATAATACTGGTTTGTCCAGAATGTCTATTGATATAACAAAAGCCTTAATTAGAAAACTTGCAACCCAGGGAAATATTTTTACTCTTGAAACGTTTAGAAGTATTAAAGCAACATACTACAGAGCTGCATTAGATATGATAGATATATATAGAAGCGATGCACAGATGAATGGGTTAACATTTGATTCACACATCGAAGAAAAAACTGTAGAACTTTTTGCCTTGAATATAATGAAAGCTGGTGAATCTTTTTTTGAGAACCCAATGGAAACACCTTTTATTCCTACATGGAACAGGGTTTTAAGTGCTATACCAGATTTTTTAGATAGATTTAAAGAAAGTGTTGAACTAGATAATGCAGAAATTGAAAAATAAAATTAATCAAAACATTAATTTAGATATTTTAAAAAGGTTAAATTTTATTTATAGGTCCATTATTTCTGAAGACAAAACTCTAGAGTATTCAAAAAAGATAAATAAACTTATAAATATATATAAGGATACAGAACCAAAAATTTTAACAAATGATTATTGGTCTGAAAATACGATCTTATTGATTATATATGCTGATAGTATTAGTAGAGGTTTATCAGGAAAAACTCTCAAGGATTTTGGTAAATTCTACGAACAATATCTTAAAAAATTTATAAATAGTATACATTTCCTTCCATTTTTTCCTTCAAGTGGAGATGGAGGTTTTTCTGTTAAAAACCATCATGATGTTGATAAAGCTTATGGAACTTGGAAAGATATTCAATCACTCTCAAAAAAAGCAAATATAATGACTGATTTGGTACTTAACCATTCATCATCTAAAGGTTATTGGTATAAAAATTTTTTAGAGGATAAAGATCCTGGGAAAAATTACTTTTATGTTGTTGATAAGAATTATGATTGCAGTAAGGTTGTGAGACCAAGAGACCATGATTTACTTACAGAAATAGAACTCCAAAACAAAAAAAATTTTTTGTGGTGTACTTTCAGTCATGATCAAATAGATTTGAATTTTAAAAATCCAGATGTATTGCTCGAGTTTATAAATTTAATTCTTAAACTATCATCATATGGAATAAAAATTTTTCGATTAGATGCAGTGGCCTTTATTTGGAAGCAACCTGGAACAACTTGTTTAAATCTCTCACAAACTCATGAAATCATAAAATTATTGAGAGATATTGTTGATCAATTAAATAAAAATTTAATTATTGTTACTGAGACTAACTTACCAAAGCAAGAAAATTTAAGTTATTTCGGCAAAAACGACGAAGCTCATTGGATATATAATTTTTCTTTACCACCTCTTATTGTAAATACTTTCTTATTTGAGGATTCTGGTGCTCTAACTAAATGGAGCATGAAAATGCCACCAGCTCAATTAGGAAATGCTTATTTAAATTTTATAGCTTCTCATGATGGCATAGGTATGAGGCCAGCAGAGGGTGTTTTATCTGATAAAGAAATTAAAAAAATGCTTGAAAGACTTAAAAAAAATGGAAGTAAATTTTCGATGAGAAAATTATCTAATAATGAAGAAAAAGTTTATGAAGCAAATATTTCTTTATTTAATGCTCTTCAATTTACAGACAGTGATCTAAAGGGAAAATTTGCTCTAAAAAGATTTATTGCTGCTCATTGTATCATATTAGCAATTGAAGGTGTTCCTGCTATTTATTTTAATTCACTATTTGCAACCAAAAATGATGAAGAAACCTTTGCTAGTACAGGAGTTAAAAGAAACTTGAATAGATATAAATGGGACTATTCAACTTTAGTTAATTTAATAAAAACAAACAACACTATTGAAAGAAATTGTTATGAAATTTTTAAAAAATTAATTTCTATAAGAAAGATCCAACCAGCATTTCATCCTAACGCTACACAATTTACATTAAATTTAGATAAAAATATTTTTGCTGTTTGGAGACAAAGTAGAGATAGAAAACAAAGTATTTTTGCATTAACAAATGTCTCCTCAAAAACCATAGAATTAAATACTAACAAGATTAATTTAATCGATGATGAAAAATGGTTTGATTTATTATGTCAAGAAACAAAAATTACAGATGACCAATACATAAAATTAATGCCATTTCAAAGTTTGTGGATAACTAATTTAAAAGTATAATCAAAGAATTTAATTTATTGACAACCCACCTTGTTCATTTAGAAAAGAGGTAATTGTATCTATCCCAGCGTTGTTTTTCATCTGGCCAAAGACAAAAGGTAATTTATTTCTAGCTATCTCCACATCATTTTTCAATTGTTGAAGATCTACGCCTACATGTGGTGCAAGATCTGTTTTATTAACTAATAAAAAGTCAGATTTTGTAATGGCCGGGCCACCTTTTCTAGGAATATCACCTCCCATACCAACATCAATTACATAAATAGATAAATCAACTAATTCCGGACTAAACGTTGCAGCTAAATTATCACCACCAGATTCAATAAGGATTAATTCTAGGTCAGGAAATTTTTCTTTTAATTCATCGACTGCCAGTAAGTTGATTGAGGCATCTTCTCTAATAGCGGTATGAGGGCATCCCCCAGTCTCAACACCTTTAATTCTTTCTAAAGGTAGTGCCTGTGCTTTCATAAGATATTCTGCATCTTCAATTGTATAAATATCATTTGAAATAACTGCCATTGAGATTTTTTTAGAGAGCTTCTTGCATAAAGCCTCTGTTAAACTAGTTTTTCCAGCGCCCACAGGGCCTCCAATTCCTACTTTAAGTGGGCCAAAGTTATTAATCATGTCTGATATATCCTGTTTTTTAATGTTTCATGATACATACTACTTAAGTCAGATAAAAAGGCGGAACTGCCTAAATCTTTGACTTGCGCTATTTTATATATCTTTGCTTGTTTTTCAATAATTGGCAAAAAGTTTATTAAAATTTTCTGTCCCTCATTCTGACCTAAAGGAATATGTTTGATACCTACGTTGATAAGATTAGAGGCATAACTTTGTAAAAAAGCAATCAACAGTTTCTCTAATGGTATTTTAAAATATTTCCCAGCTTTACCTACAGCAACGGGGTAAGCAAGGTTTTTATCAATTTTATAGTTCCAATTATCATTTATGTTTTTACAAAAAGCTTTTCCTAAATTAAGCGTCTCAGTCCATCTTTCTTTTGAGGCACAAAGAGCAAATGCAAGCTCGTTAACATATTTTCCTTCATAAGAATTCGCTAATAAAATAGAGTCTGTCTTTCCTGCACCATTTATAATTAGATGTTTTATCCACTCTTCCAAAGTAATTTTATCATATACAAATTTATATTCTATTGCTGCTTCCAAACCATGTGAAAAGTTAAAGCTGCCTATAGGAAAGCTTGGTGAAAACCAAGAAAGTAGTAACTGATGATAATCAAAAGTTGATTGTTCTGGTTTAATGCTTGTGTCCATGAGTTCTACCTAAACCGTATGCACCACCTTCTGGGTTAAATTCTTCTTTTACTTTTTTTACAGATCCACCCAGCTTTATAATTAAGTTCTCAATTACTTTATCAACTTGTATTAAAAGTCTCTCATTTTCAATCTGGCAAGGAATATGTCTATTACCAATATGCCAAGTTATTTTCATAAGGTTATTGCTTTTAATTTCTAATAGCTCTTCCTCAGCAGATTTAATTAAAATGATTGATCCATTATCAAGTAAAAATCCGTCATTTTTTTTTAAAGAAACAGTCTCTGATAAATTTACTAAAAAACCAAAATTATTGTCAGAGACAAGCTTTTTCCTTCGAATAAACCTTTGATCATAAGTTAAGGTTATAGTATCATCTATTTTTTTATTTTCTGGATTATCTAAAATTTTCTCTGAAATCATTATTTTCTCTAAAATAAAAAATATCTCTGAGCCATAGGTAATTCTGTAGCTGGCTCACAGGTAAGAATTTCCCCATCAGCTGAAACCTCATATGTTTCTGGATCAACAGAAATATCTGGGCAATAATTATTATAAACCATATCTTTTTTGGAGATATCTCTTGTTTTCTCCACCGCAACAGTATTTTTAGCAAGTTTTAATGAGTCTAAACTTCCAGATTTAATAGCATCTTTACTTACAAAAGTAATTGAAGATGTCTCTAGAGATCTTCCATAAGAAGAAAACATTGGTCTTGTATATACAGGCTGTGGAGTTGGAATTGATGCATTAGGATCACCCATTTGAGCACAAGCAATGCTTCCACCAAGAATGACAGTCTCTGGTTTTACACCAAAAAAAGCTGGATCCCATATCACAATATCAGCTCTTTTACCTTCAGTTATTGAACCTATATGTTTAGATACACCGTGAGTTATAGCTGGATTAATTGTGTATTTAGCTACATATCTTTTAACTCTTACATTGTCATTATCACCCTTTTCTTCTTGAAGACGACCTCTTTGAACTTTCATTTTGTGAGCTGTTTGCCAAGTTCTGATAATAACTTCTCCAACCCTTCCCATTGCTTGGCTGTCAGAAGCTATAATTGAAAAGGCACCTAAATCATGAAGGATATCCTCTGCAGCTATGGTCTCTTTTCTTATCCTGCTTTCGGCAAAGGCAACGTCCTCAGGAATTGATTTATCTAAATGATGACATACCATAAGCATATCCAAATGCTCTTCTAAGGTATTTATAGTATATGGTCTTGTTGGATTAGTTGATGATGGTATTACATTTTCATTCCCACACACTTTTATGATGTCAGGAGCATGTCCTCCACCAGCACCTTCAGTATGAAAGGCATGAATTGTTCTATTATTAATAGCTTTTATAGTATTTTCTACAAATCCACTTTCATTCAATGTATCTGTATGTATCATTACTTGAACATCCATTTTGTCAGCTACATTTAGACAGTTATCTATAGCACCAGGAGTGGTTCCCCAATCTTCGTGCAATTTAAGTGCGCAAGCTCCAGCATTTACCTGCTCAATTAATCCTTCTGGTTTGGAAGAATTGCCTTTACCAGCAAATGCAAGATTCATAGAAAAAGCATCCGCTGATTGTATCATTTTACCTATATGCCAAGATCCAGGTGTGCATGTTGTTGCCAATGTTCCATGAGCAGGTCCAGTACCACCGCCTAGCATTGTTGTTAAACCTGAATGCAGGGCATCATCAATTTGTTGAGGACATATATAGTGGATGTGAGAATCAAATCCTCCTGCAGTAATGATTTTACCTTCACCTGCGATTATTTCTGTGCCAGGTCCAATGATAATATCAATTTTTGGTTGAGTGTCAGGATTTCCAGATTTTCCAATTTTTTGAATAATACCATCTTTAATTCCAATATCGGCTTTAAATATTCCATTTACATCAACTATCAGTGAGTTTGTAATAACAGTGTCAACGGCGCCATCTTGTCTTGTAACTTGTGATTGGCCCATACCGTCTCTAATTACTTTTCCACCACCAAATTTCACTTCCTCGCCATATACAGTTAAATCATTTTCAACTTCTATAAACAAGTCTGTGTCAGCTAATCTAACTTTGTCACCAGTCGTAGGGCCAAACATTTCTGCATATGATGATCTTGTTATTTTTGAACTCATTACATGGCTCCCATAATTTTCTGATTAAACCCAAAAATATTTTTATCACCTTTGATATTGATTAAATTTACCTCTCTTGTTTGACCTGGTTCAAAGCGAACTGCAGTTCCAGCTGCAATATCTAGTCTCATTCCTTTGGTTTTATCCCTGTCAAAAGATAAAAATTCGTTTGTTTCGTAAAAGTGATAGTGGCTTCCAACTTGGATTGGTCTATCGCCTGTATTTGAAACTTTTATCTTTAAAGCGTCAGAATCTTTATTTAAAACGATTTCATCAGATTTTGTAATAATTTCTCCAGGTATCATTTAAATCTCCATTATCTTATAGGATGATGAACTGTGACTAATTTTGTCCCATCGGGAAATGTGGCTTCAACTTGAACTTCATGTATCATTTCAGGAATCCCACCCATACATTCTTCCTTTTTTACAACATGAGCACCAGCTTCCATTAAGTCTGCAACAGTGCGTCCTTCTCTAGCGCCTTCAACAACAAAATCTGAAATTAAAGCTATCGCCTCAGGGTAGTTAAGTTTAATCCCCCTACTTTTCCTATTTCTCGCAACTATTGCAGCTAAGCTAATTAAGAGTTTATCTTTTTCTCTAGGTGATAATTTCATGTTCTCTCCCTAACTGTTCCATAATTTTGGAACGTTATCATCAGCAAGTATAGATATTAAATTTTTTTGTATTGATTTCAAATCATAAGCATCTTTGGCAACCATTCTGACTAAAATTTTATCATTCCATGCAGAATGAGACAATAATACTGTTTCTGAGTTTTTTAGAATTTCAAGTAAAATATTTTCATAAGATAATAGTTTTTTTCCGTAAATAAAAATATTAGATATTGCAACTCCATCCTTAGCTGAAGCAATGTTTGAGAGAGTTTCTTCAATATTTCCATTTAAATTTAATGCTTCAGCGTGAATCAAATTTTGATTTACATTTATTCTCCAACTATCATTGAAATAACCCTTTTCAAGATATTCACCCATAGCTGTTCTTCCAAATATTGTAGTTTCAGCTAATACAAAATTTGAATTCGGACTTAAATTCACATCAATGTTTCTATCAAAATTACAATTGTTAAATAAAATTAATTCTTGTGGTATCCAAAAAAGATTACTTGTGTCATCTACTGCTATAGAAATTTTAATTTTAGCCTTTTCATTAAATCCCTTATAAGCTCTTTCTGCAGTTTGAGTAGTTAAAAAAATTTTTGATTTATTTACAATTTCAAAATCATAAGAAAAATTATCACCACTTGTAATTCCACCAGCAGTGTTGACTAAAACTAATTCTTTAAATTTTTGTGAAGATTTAGGATAAAACACTTTTGCAGAACCTGATTGATAGAAGCGATTTATTTCATCATTATTTATTTTAACATCAATTTTGCCGTGAGCTCTTTGAAAGGTTGTTTTTTTATTTAACATTTATATGTTTATACCCTTCGTTAGTTTTTTATTATATTTTGCTCTTAATAATTATATTTTAGAATAATGAACTGTTCCACGCTCATCAACTTTACTTTTGGCTTGATTGGTTACATCTAGGTGAATTAGATGAGCTCTTGCTTCTCCAATTGCAAAGTGCATTTGTTCATCACCTATCTTTCTGTCAAAAATAATTTCAATAGAATCCATAATAGTTATATCTTTTTCATTAAGGGCATCTAATATTAAACTTAATCTATGATTATGATGTTTAATTAAATCTTTGGCTCGTTGATTACCGTCTGTAAATGGCCAATCATGACAAGGGAATACTTTTGTATCTGGTTCCATGGTTGATATTTCATTAAGATATTTAAAATAACCACCTAATCTATCATCTAACGGGTCAAAAAAATTATCAGAAATGTTTGGTGAAATCCTAGGTAACAAAAAATCTCCTGAAAGATATAACTTTCTTTTATGATCCATTAAAGAAATATGTTCAGGTGAGTGACCAGAGTCTGTTCTAACTATCCATATTCCATCATTAGACTCAATTTCATGTTCAGCTTTAATGATTTCAAACTCAGGTAGTTCATACACTCTATTTTTATATAGCCTTGTTGCTGGGCCCTTGGCAAGAATATCTTCTTCACTCATTCCAGCTCTTACAAAAACATTTCGAAAAATTTTTGCATATTCATCATCTGGCATTGATCTAAAAGTATTGGCAGTGAATATTTCTTTTTCTGTTGTATAACATTTAATATCTAATTTTTTTTGAAGCCAGCCTGCCATACCAATATGATCAGGGTGATAATGTGTAATTAATAAACCTGCAAATTTTTTAGATTTTAATGGACCATTTATAAGCGCTTTCCAATGTTCTTCAGAATGTTCAGATTTTAGGCCAGCATCTAAAATTAACAGTCCCTTTGGAGTGTCCATTAAAAACAAATTTACATGGTTTAATCTAAAAGGAAGCTCAAAATGTACCCAATATAAATCAGAAGCGATTTGAGTTAATTCACCAAATTTAGGTTTATCAATTTCTAGTTTCGTCATTTATTGCTCGTCAAGAATTATCGTGGTAATTTTTATTTAGGATGTTAAGAATATACATTAAATCTAAATTAGATCTAGCAAATCTAAAATAAAATTTTAAAAATGAAAATATAAGGGTTTTAGCGTATATTTTTATACTATCACATAGATTAAACATTAAGAGATACATTATGAAAAATTCATTAGACGGAATAAAGGTATTAGATCTAACAAGAGTTTTAGCAGGACCTTATTGCACCCAAATGCTTGGTGATCTTGGTGCAGAGATAATAAAAGTTGAAAGACCAGGAGGAGGGGATGATACCAGAGGATTTGCTCCACCATTTGTAAAAGATGAAAATGGAGAAGAGACGGATTTAAGTGCGTATTATTGTGGAGCAAACAGGAATAAAAAATCAATAACTGTCAATCTTAGTAAAAAAGAAGGGCAGGATTTAATAAAGAAACTACTCAAAGATTGTGACATATTAGTAGAAAATTTTAAAACAGGCACATTAGAGAAGTATGGTCTTGGTTATAACGATTTAAAGATCGAGTTTCCTAGATTAATATATTGTTCTATCACTGGTTTTGGTCAGACTGGTCCTTATGCGTCTAGACCAGGCTATGATGGTTTAATTCAAGCAATGGGCGGTGTTATGGCTCTTACTGGAGAACCTAATGGGGAGCCTATGAAAGTTGGAGTTCCTATTGGTGATTTGATGGCAGGAATGTTTGCATCAGTAGGAATTCTTGCAGCTGTGAGACATCAAATTCAAACTGGAGAAGGTCAATTTATTGATATTGGTATGTTAGATACACATGTTGCATGGCTTGCCAATCAAGGAATGAATTATTTGTCTACAGACAAAAACCCTGAAAGACTAGGCAATCAGCATCCTAATATTGTTCCTTATCAAGTCATGCCTACATCTGATGGATATATCGTACTTTCAGTTGGAAATGATCCAACTTTTGAGAGATTTTGTAAATTAGCTGGCGAAGAAAAGTTAATTAATGATCCAAAATTCAAAACCAACGCGGACAGAGTGTCAAACAGAGAATTTGTTACTAATGTTTTAAACGAAATTACCAAGAAACACACTTCTGAGTGGTGGCTTAAAGAGCTAGAGAAAGAAAAAATTGGATGTGGTCCAATTAATACATTAAGTCAAGTTTTCACAGACCCGCATGTTAAGGCTAGAGAAATGATAGTGAATATGGATCATAAAAAAACAGGCAAATCTCCTCTAAAATTAATAGCAAACCCAATTAAAATGCACGAAACGCCACCAAGTTATAGAATGCCACCCCCTTTACTTGGAGAACATACAGATGAAATTTTATCTGTAGAAATTGGTCTCAGTGAAACTGAGATAAAAAATCTAAAAGATAATGAGATAATTTAATAAATTATTCTGAAAGAATTTATGGTTCAGGCACAAAATAAAAATCTCATTCTTGATATTGAGTATGACAGTCTAAGGTCTTGGATTAGATTAATTCTTTTATTTATTGTTGGTGTTGTAGGTATTGTAGGTATGTGGTCCGTTGTAGTTGTAATGCCAGCATTAGAAACTGAATTTGCTATTGATAGAGGTAAGGCAAGTTTGCTTTATGCTACTACTATGGTTGGTTTTGGATTAGGTAATTTTTTAATTGGAAAAGTAGTAGATAAATTTGGGCTTAAATTTCCAATTATTGTTGCAGTTATTCTCCTTTCGTTATCCTATTTAGTAGCAATGATTTCCAATGAATTTTGGCATTTATTGGTTTTACAAGTTTTTATGGGTACAGCTGCATCAACTTTTTTTGGTCCCTCTATGGTGGATATTGGAAATTTTTTTGAAAAACATAGAGGGCTAGCAGTAGCTATAGTTGCTAGCGCCAATTACGTAGCAGGTGGTTTGTGGCCACTCTTTATTAGTCATCTGCTAGAGTTTAGTAACTGGAAAGAAGTCTATTTTTATATTGCAATAATCTGTTTGGTAATCATCTTTCCAATTTCATTAATTTTGAAAAATAATATTGTTACTTCAAATAACCAAGAAATTAATTTTAATAATGAAAATAATACTATTAAGAATTTATCACCTAAAACATTACAAACTTTGTTAGTATTAGCTGGTATTGGTTGTTGTCTTGCGATGGCAATGCCTCAAGTTCATATTGTTGCTTTATGTGTTGAGAGAGGCTTTGGTTTAACTGTTGGAGCTCAAATCTTATCTGCAATGCTATTGTCTGGAATGATAAGTAGGATTGGTTTTGGATTTTTATCTGATAAAATTGGGCCAATATATACCATTTTCATTGGATCATTATTACAAATGTTTTCTTTAGTTTTTTTCTTGCCATTCGATAGTCAGTTGTCACTATTCATTGTTTCTTTGATGTTTGGTTTATCTCAAGGTGGGATTGTTCCAGCATATGCAATGATAGTTAGAAAATATCTCCCAATTGAAGAAGTTGGAGAAAGAGTAGGCTTAGTTATAATGGGAACTATCGTAGGTATGGGGTTAGGTGGTTGGATGTCTGGAGAAATATTTGATCTTACTCAATCTTATAAACTTGCATTTGTTAATGGAATTTTTTGGAATTTTACAAATCTACTTATTGTCACCTTTATTATGTGGAAAGTTTATTTTCAAAAAGATAGATTTATTTATAGTTAGCTTGAGAGTTTTAGATGAATAAAATAAAAGAACTTACAAAATCAAGTTTTGAAATCACTTATGAATTATTTATCATAATGATACCTACTTTAATAGTTGTAAAAATACTTGATGAAATAGGTTTTGTTGAAATTTTAAACAAGATGTTTGCTCCTTTAATGTTTTTATTAGGATTACCAGAAGCTATTTCATTAGTTTTTACTACATCAATGTTAACTAGTCCTTATGCTGGTCTTATAGTTTTCTCAGGGCTTCCTGCCGATATGCCATTTACTGCTGCTCAAGCAAGTGTTTTAGGGCTTCTTATCTTATTTACACATTCTTTACCAATAGAAGTGATTATTTGCCGAAAAGCTGGCGTTAGAGCTCGTGCGATGATATTTATTAGATTAGGTTTAGGAATATTGTCATGTTATTTTTTGAATTTGTTTTTCGAATTTACAGGATATATGAATTATCCCGCTACTATTTTATTGCCAAGCCTTGAGAGTGCACCTGATCTTTTAAGTTGGGGGATTTCTCAATTAAAAGGGCTTGGAATGATTTTCATCATAATTGTTGCATTAGTCATTATTTTGGATTTTTTGAAATATATTGGTGTTGAAAAACTTATTGAAAAAGCTTTAAAACCATTTTTAAATTTTTTAGGTGTTGGTGAGAAGGCATCTACAATAGCAGTTGTAGGAGTTACATTAGGAATTGGATTTGGAGCTGGGCTTTTAATTAAAGAAGTTAAAACTGGAAAACTTCACTATAAAGACGTGTTTGGTGTATTAGTATTAGTGGGAATGCTTCATAGTATTATAGAAGATACCGCAGTTGTATCACTTATTGGAGCAAATATAATAATAACATTATTTCTTCGGGCTATATTAACACTCTGTATTGTTTATATTTTTATGAGATTAGGTGCTAATTTCACCCAGGAATTTTGGCAAAAACATCTTACTAATTACAATATACCTGAATATAAACCAAATTCTTAATATGGAATTGATTTGTTATCCCAAGCAAATATTTTGCCGTTATCATCAGTCGTTTTAGTATCAATAACGTGAATCAATTTGTTAGCTGAAAATTCAGGAGAGAAATATTCCTTGTCTTTTTTCTGGAAAGGTCTAGATAATTTTGAATTAACTGTGCCTGGGTGAAGACCAAAAATAATACTATTTTTATTAGATCTTTTTTGTTCGATCGATAGTCCTTTTAAAATCATATTTAATGCAGATTTCGAAGCTCTATAGGAATACCAACCACCAAGTTCATTGTCTTCAATGCTTCCTACTCGCGCAGAAATTGATGCAAATTTTGTTGTTTTATCTCTATGTAGGCAAGGTAAAAAATATTTTGCAATTAATGCAGTTGGTATTGTGTTAGCGTTAAACATATCTAAAAATTTTTGAGCAGATAAATCCTTAATTGATTTCTCTGGATTTTCTAACGCACCAATTGCAACTATTATTATGTCTAATTTAAATTGTAGAGATGAAGCTGCATTTGATAGGCTTTCTTCATTGCAATAATCAACCTTTATTGATTTTATAAGATCATTTTCAAAATTTTCACCTGATCTTGAGTACGCAATGATATTATCAATATTTTGTTTTTTTGTGTATTCAATGCATAGTGCCTTTCCAATTGCACCAGAGCATCCAAAAATAGCTACATTCAGATTTGTCATTATATAAACTTTTGTTCTTATAATTGAATTTTTTATCGTTATAGTTTATCCGATAAATATAATCATCTTATAATTAAATACAAAGAGATAGATATGAAAAATAATAAACCTCATTTCTTACTAATTCATGGAGCTTGGCATGGAGGATGGGTTTGGAATGAAATATCTGAAATCTTGAGATATCAGCGGTATAGTGTGTCAAATCCAACACTTACGGGTTTAGGTGAAAAAAAACATTTATTATCATCAAAAATTACAATTGAAACATTTATTGAAGATGTTGTTAATCATATTATTTTTGAAAATCTTAACAATATAATACTAGTTGGTCATAGCTTCGCCGGAAGTGTAATAAGTGGAGTTGCAGATAGATTAAAAGATAGAATACAAAAATTAATTTATTTTGATGCTATGATTTTAATAGATGGTCAAAAACCTTTTGATATTACTCCAAAAGAAACAGTTGAACAAAGAATTGAATTAGCAAAAAAATATGGAAATAACATATCAATCCCAGCTCCTAGCGCAGATGCATTCGGTGTTTTCGATATTAAAAAATCATTGTTACTAGAAGAAAAACTTACACCACATCCTCTAAGTGCATTTCAATCAAAACTTATTCTTAAAAATGAGGTTGGTAATGGGATCCCTCTTTCCTACATTTTTTGTAAGAAACCCGTTTACAAAAGTCTTGAGAGTTCAAGAGAGGTTGTGCGTAAAATGAAATGGCCAATTTTTGAGCTAAATGCTGGGCATGATGCCATGCTAACTCATCCAAAAGAAACTTTAAATTTACTTATGAAAATTTGTAACTAAAATATAAATTTTGGAGGTTAAAATGTCAGCTTGTATAACTGGGTGGGCTCATAGTAAATTTGGAGTGAATTCAGAACTAACATCTGAAAATATGATTGCAGATGTTGTTGAAAAAGCTATTAAGCATGCAGAAATTTCTGCTAAGGAAATAGACGCTATTTTTGTTGGAACATTCAATAATGGCTTTCAAAAACAAGATTTTCACGGTGCACTACCTGCAGTTTCACAATCTGATTTGAGATATGTACCCGCAATGAGAGTGGAGAATGCATGTGCTACTGGTTCTGCAGCCATTCATACTGCAATGAATGCAATAGAGGCAAAAAAAGCTAAAACGACATTGGTTGTAGGTGTTGAGAAAATGACAGATGTCTCCTCTGAAATTGTTGGTGATATATTGCTAGGTGCTAGTTATAGACCAGAAGAGGGTGATACAAAAGGTGGATTTACTGGCGTGTTTGCTACAATTGCAAAGTCCTACTTTCAAAAGTACGGTGATAAATCTGATATTTTAGCAAAAATTGCTGCAAAAAATCATGAAAATGGATGTGTAAATCCATTTGCACATATGCAAAAAAAACTAAACTTTGAGTTTTGTAATTCTGTATCAGAAAAAAACCCATATGTAGCTGAACCTTTAAGAAGAACTGATTGTTCTATGGTATCTGATGGAGCTGCTGCTCTGATCATTCAAGATATTGATCTTTCACTTTCAGCAAAAAGAGCGATTGCATTTAGATCAAGAAGGCATGTCAATGACATACTTCCTCTTAGTAAAAGAGAAAAAACTGAATTTGAAGGTGCACGTCAAGCATGGCAGCATGCTCTTCAAGATGCCAAGATAACCTTGGATGATTTATCATTTGTTGAAACCCACGACTGTTTCACAATTGCTGAACTTATTGAGTATGAAGCAATGGGCTTAACTAAAATAGGTGAGGGCTATAAAGCTATTGAAGAGGGTTGGGTTCAGAAGACTGGTAAATTACCCGTAAACCCCTCTGGGGGACTGAAGTCAAAAGGTCATCCCATTGGAGCAACTGGAGTGTCTCAACATGTTATGTCTGCAATGCAATTGACTGGAGAAGCTGGAGATATGCAAATCAATAAAGCAAATTTAGCGGGTATATTTAATATGGGTGGTGCTTCTGTTGCAAATTATGTGTCAATTTTAGAAAGATTACGCTAGAAAATATTTTTGATGATTCTAAATATTAATTTTTTAATTACATCATGAGTTTTTATAATTAGGTTTTCTCTTTTCTAGTAGCGCGTCTATTGCTTCTCTGTGATCGTCAAGTTGTTGTAACATGCTTTGTTGGCTAGCGGCCATTTCTAATGCATCTTGCAAAGGAACATTTTGTGACATTCTTAGTAAACGTTTGGCTCGTCTTGATGCTTCTGGAGGTTGGGCGGCAATTTTTTTAGCTATTTCTTGAGCTTCTACTATCAAATTTTTGTTGGGTACTACTTTTGAAACAAGACCCCAATCTAGAGCTTTGTTAGCATCTAGAACATCACAAGTCAGGATCATTTCATTAGCTCTTGCCAAACCAATTATTTTTGGCAGGAACCAAGATCCTCCATCTCCTGGTATAATGCCTATCCTGAGAAAACTCTCTGAAAATTTTGCATCCTCACCAGCTATTCTAATATCACACATTGTACATAGATCATTGCCTGCACCTATAGCATGACCATTAACTGCGGCTATAACTGGGACATCTATAGAATTCATAGTTAAAGGAATTTTTTGAATACCAAATCTGTACCAATCTTCAATTTGTGCTTGAGTCATTTGATCTTTTGTAGTCATGTCTTTTATTTCTTGAAGATTGCCACCAGAAGAAAAACTTTTTCCAGCTCCAGTTAAAATTACACACCCAACATTTTTGTCTTTATCAGCTTTTTGTATATATTCTACTAAGCCTTCTATAATGTCCCCTGAAAGTGCGTTTCTTGTATCAGGTCTGTTAAGTGTAATTTTGACAATTCTATCATCTTGTTCATATAAAACAGATTTTGACATATTTCACCTCAAGTTTTCTTTGAAATTAAGTTAAATATTCCCATAAGTTTTTATTATTTTTTTCAAGAAATCTTTTGCCTAAAAATTCCTCCCAAAAAGATTCATTTCCAAAGTCATTCCTCCAACTATTTAAATTTTTTGTAAAATAAGATAATTCATACTCTTTAGTAAATCCAATTGCTCCATGAACCTGATGAGAAATAGCTATAATTTTTCCAGCTGCAAAACCTGCTCTAATTTTTAATATCGCTGTATCGTTAGAATTTTTTTCACCTAAACCTAGTTCGGTAATTGTCGATAGGGCTGCAGAGGAGGCTGACAATTCAACTGCCATTTCTGAAATTTGGTGCTGTATAGCTTGAAACTTTGATAAAGTTCTACCAAACTGTTTTCTTTCTGAACAATAGTTTATTGACAAATCAACAACCTTTTCCATTGCACCGATCATTTGAGCAGATCTAAGAATTGCACCTAAAAAATTAAAATCAATATTATTTTTAATGGGTTTCATTTCAGCAATATTTAAATTCTCTACCTTGATATTGTACCTTGGTTCAGCTAAAAAGTTTTTTTTATGTATAATTTCTCCATTAATTTCATTGATTAAAATTGCTTTTTTGACATTGTTTAATTCATGAACAATCAATAAATTTTTAGTGAGGTTAAGGTATGGTACTGATAAAATCTCTCCAGAAATCATATTGTTTTTAATTTGTAAATTTTTTGTGTCACTAGCAAAAGTTACTATACCGTTAGGTGGATTTATATCTGACTCAGATAATATATAATTTGATAAAATTGTTTCAGATAAGGGTAAAGGAGTTCCATGATTATTTACAATTTTAATCAAAGGTAAAATTGAAAAAAATGGTATTTCATAACCACCAAACTTTTCTTTAACTGATATTTTTGGAAGTCCATTTTTTTCAATATCATTCCACAAATTTAATATATCAGTATTTTCAGAAACTATGTTTTGTCTTAAACTATGATTTACGTGTTTTTGTAAAATTTTAGAAGTTGTTTCTAAAATTATTTCTAATTCTTCAATCATCTTAGGCCTAACTGTCTAGCAATTATACCTTTCATGATTTCAGTTGTCCCTCCTCTTAGAGAGTTTGATGGAATTCTTAATGTTGCATCTTCAAATAGATTTTGTAATTGATTTGGCCATTCATGAAGCGGAACGATATTTGAAAATTCTCTTAATGTTTCTATCATCATCTTTTCAAATTTATTACCTAATTCTTTTACAAATGCTGCTTGTGTCTCGGGAGATTCACCATTTTGAAGCATTGAAGCAACCGAAAAACTCATTCTTCTTAATGTTTGTATTTCAGATATTAATTTACCAACTATCTTTGTGCCTGAATGAATGAGTGAGTTTCTGAATTCATTTATAAAACTATCTAATAATGTGAAATGAGAGAGAAATCTTTCTGGACCAGACCTTTCTAGGGCAAGTTCACCAACAACTTGTTTCCAGCCTTTGCCTTCTTCTCCTAAAAGGGAATCATCTGACAATTCAACATTGTCAAATAAAGTTTCATTAAAATGTCTTTGACCAGTCATGTCGGGAATCCCAGTAATCTTTACGTTTGGAAGAGACAAATCAACCAGAAATTGAGAAAGACCTTCATGCCTGTTTTTCTCAGATGCTGGACTAGTTCTAGCTAAAACAATCATATAATGTGCTAAATGAGCGCCGGTAGACCATATTTTTCTTCCCTCAAGTTTCCAGCCATTCTTGGTTTTAGTGGCTTTCGTTTTTACTGAGGCTAAATCCGAACCAGAGTCAGGTTCACTCATTCCAATAGCAAAAAAACACTCGCCAGCTGTTATTCGAGGAATAATAGAAGATTTCTGTTTTTCATTTCCATATCTCAAGATTTGACTTCCACTCTGTCTATCAGCTATCCAATGAGCCGCTACAGGAGCCCCTGAAGACAAGAGTTCTTCTGTTACTACGTATCTTTCTAAAGCTGTTCTTTGATGTCCGCCATATTCTCTAGGAAATGACATCCCAAGCCAGCCTTTAGATCCAATTTTTTTACTAAAGCTTGGATCAGCTGAAAAAACCCAGGCATCTGGAGATGGTGTAAATTCATTATTATTTATACAGTTTGTTATAAATTCTCTTACTTCTTTTCTAAGATTTGAGAGTTCGTTTGTTTCTTTTATAAATGGAAAATTGAATTTTGACATTAATACTTCTTTACAGTTGGTTATTACAATTAAACTAAATAATTAAAGCTAAACGTCAATAGAATTAATAGAATATAAATAAGTTTAATTATTGATATTAAGAATTTCATTATTTAATCTTTTTACGATTAAGGAGGTAGAAATGTCGATTGATGAAAATATCTTGCAAAGATTAAGGAATATAGCAACACCCACATTAGCGAATGCACTTGATGATATTGGTTTCAACGGAGTTATGAATAATCTATATCCTGCAGGTCTGGGTATGAAAATAGTTGGTAGGGCAGTAACTGTACAGGAGGTTACGGGGCCATATGGAAGTTTTTCTACAGAAGAATTCAAAGTTGGGCATATGATTGACGCTGCTAGTCCAGGTGATGTTATAGTAGTTGCAAATAATGGAGCACAAGTATCTACCTGGGGTGGAATGGCTTCTTACTCTGCAAAATTAAAGGGTATAGCTGGGCTGGTAGTTGATGGTGGAGTTAGGGATCGAGAAGAAATTGTAGAATTTTCTTTTCCAACTTTTTCAAAACACATGGTTCCAACACCTGGTAAAACTCGAATAAAAGTCCTTTCAATCAATGAGCCAATCATTTGTGCAGGAGTAAGGGTTAGACATGGAGATATTATTGTTGGAGATGGAACGGGAGTTTTGTGTTTGCCAATTGAACATGTTGAAAAAATAACAGAGGAAGCTGAAAAGTTTACTGCTGACGATAAAAAGGCTATGCAAGAGATGAAAAATGGTCTGACTTTTAGAGAAGCACTCAAGAAATTTTCAAAAATTTAAGTTTTTCCTCTAAGAATTTGCAAAGCTCTTTTAAAAAAATCAGCTTGACCAAAATTTCCTGATTTTAGAGTAACTGAAACAGGTTTGTTACAATTTGAATTTGGTGACCAAAGAGCAGGAACTCCGTGAGCTATTTCTTTCCCAATTTTTAATTCTTGTAGCCCTAATCCATTAACTATGGCACCTGATGTCTCTCCACCAGCAGTTATAAAAATACCAAAAGTATGATTTAAAAGTTTATTCGATAGTTTCTCAAAAATACTTTCAATCTTATTCGCTAATACTTCTTGTCCATATTGAATTTGTTTTTCTTTAACAATTTTTGGATCTGCAGATGAATAAATTAAAGGTGATAGAGTTTCATTGTTTCTAATCCATTTTATAACATCTTCAATTAAGTTTTCGTTATTCATTACTTCGTCAGCAGAAATAAAATATGATGGATTATCTTTTTTATAAACCTCTATTTGACTCAAAGTAGCAGATGAACAAGAGCCTGATAGAATTACTGCATTTGTTGAATTTTCAGGAATTTGAAAATTTTTATCCAAGAGTAAACCATTTTTTTTATAAATTTTTGGTAAACCTAAGGCAATTCCCGATCCACCAGTTAAAAATTGTAAATCTTTTACTCCGTTACAAATAATTTCAAAATCTTCATTATTGGTTGTATCGACTATTGCGTATTTGCAACCTTCAATTTTCAATTTGTTAATTTTATCTTTAACACTTTGTGAACCATTATTTATTGTTTTATAATCAATTAATCCAACACTATGTTTAGTCTGATGGTCCAGCCATCTAACTAAATTATGGTCAATCATGGGTGTTAAAGGGTGTTTTTCCATCCCTGATTCATTAAGTGGTTTTCCATTTACAAACATATGTCCGTAAAACACTGTTCTTCCTGCATCTGGAAAAGAAGGACAGGCTATGGTGAAATCAACATTTAATTCCTCCATTATAGCATCAGTAACTGGACCTATGTTTCCTTCTTTTGTTGAATCAAATGTAGAACAATATTTAAATATGAATTGACTGCAACCAGCATTTTTTAGCCATTCCAAAGCTTTTAGACTCTCTGATACAGCTTCATTTATTGGAATTGTCCTTGTTTTTAGAGCAATTACAGCAGCATCAGCATTGGTTAGTGAGGCTTTGTTTTTAAAGGAGGGAACTCCCGCAAACATAGAAACTTGCATTCCAGATTTTTTTAAATTATTTGCTATGTCTGATGACCCTGTAAAGTCATCTCCTATAATTCCAAGTATCATGTTTAGTCAACTTTATAGTTTCTGTTTTTCTAGCTGTGTAACAATTTTTTCTTTAACCCAAGGTGTAACCTCTTTATTAAAAGCTAAATAATGATCGCTTTGAAGGTGGATATCAAAAGCATCTTTATCAGTATATGTCTCATATAAAAAAACTACATTTTGGTCATTTAGATCATGACATACATCAAACTCATGACAATCTTTTTCAAGCTCAAGAGAGTCTCTTGCTTGTTGTAAAATTCTAGTTTTAAATTTATCAATATCTTTTTCGTGGATTACGAATTTTACTGTAATTACAAACATTAATTTACTAATCTCCTTTTAAGTTAATATTTGTTTTTGAATTTCATTATCTTTTAATAAATCACTTAAAGTTTCGGTTATCGCTGTTGTTCCCATATCACCTCCAAATTCTATTGGTCTTAATTCATTTCTTTCAAAACCAATTTCAATTGCAGTCTCAATTAATCTAGAACCTAATAAAGTACTTTTACAACTTGTTTTATCAGATAGATATTCGAGCATCAGAGATGCACTTAAAATAGTAGCTATCGGATTAGCCTTATCCTGTCCGAGTATATCAGGCGCACTTCCATGGGCAGGTTGAAATAACCCGTGATTATCACCTATTTCAGCACATGAGGCCATACCCATCCCTCCTATCAGGCCTCCTCCTAAATCAGATAATATGTCACCAAACATGTTTTCCATCACCATTACATCATATTCCCAAGGATTTCTGATCAAGTTGAGTGCCATTGCATCAACATAACAATGGTCAGCATCTATATCTTTGAATTTAATTTTTCTTTCATCAAATATTTTCCTGAAAAATGCCTGTGATCTGAAAACATTAGCTTTATCTACACAAGTAACTTTTCCAAGCTTACCTTTTTTCTTTCTTTGCCTTGCTAATTTAAATGCAAAATCATGTAATTTTTCAGTAGTTGCTCTAGTTATTTTCATTACATCTTGCACTTCTTGATCATTTTCAACAGGACATCTATTGTGAACAGCAGCAGTGTAAAATAATCCTTCAGTAGATTCTCTTAAAATAATTAAATCTATATTACTTGATAATTTATTACTTAATCTATTTGGTATGTTTTTGTATGCTTTTACTGGTCTTACACCTGCATACAAACCAAACATTTCTCTAAATCTTAGGTGAGGGCATATTTCAGTTCCATCTTTATGACGAACAGTAGGTAACCCAATTGCACCTAAAAAAATGCTATCGAGTTCATCAACTTTTTTTTCTCCTCCTGGCTCAACATCTTTTCCAGTCAAAGAATAATATTCAGCTCCTGCTTTGATCATATGCCACTCACATTTAAATCCACTTGTTATTTTTGAAGACAAGTCAACAATTGAAATAGCTGAATTTACTATGTCTTTACCTATCCCATCGCCAGGTACGGTAGCTATCTGAAATTCATTATTATTCATGTGTGATACCAAATTTTTTTAATAAAATATTACTTTGGTCGATTAACATTTACAATGATTTAATAGATATTTGTAATTTATAAAAAAAATCTTTTATAGTTATACATTTTTAAATGAAATGTGGATGAACTTAATTAATCTTGGGAGATATATATTGAGTTCATCCATATATTAACAATAATGATAATCATTATCATTGTCAATAATATATTTAATTATTTTAATAATTATTATCATTTGCAAAAATAAATAATAAATTCAATGACTTATTAATTAAACTAATATATTAAAAAACTCTTTGGGAATGCATTATGTACAAATCTTTGATAAAAAAGAAATTTCAAGACTTAAATGATAATGAAATATTATCTCTAGCAATTGATAGTTTAGAAGAAGATATAAAATTATATGATGAGTATTCTTCCCATTTTCTTATAAATTACCCAGTAACATCAAAAATGTTTAAACAAATGTCTATTTTAAAAAATAAAAATAGAAAAAAATTAGTTGAATTACATAAAAAAAAATTTGGTGAGACTTTAAGCATTACTAACCAAAAAGAAATTGCTAATTATTTCAAAAGAAAACCTGAATGGTTGGTAATAAAGAATTCTATTGAAAAAGTTAGAAATGAAATTATTGAAATGGAAACTTTGTCTGCTAAATTTTATAATTCCTTTGCTAAAAAATCCCAAAATATTGAAATTAGAAATTTACTTATTGACTTAGCATTAATGAGTAGAGAGCAGAAAGATAATGCTAAATTGATATTATTGAATGCTAAAAAATCACAAAGTGCCAAAGAGGAAGTTACTAAAGATAAAAGACAGTTTATTCTAACATGGGTTCAGCCAGGTCTTGCCGGTCTTATGGATGGATCAGTTTCAACTTTAGCTCCAATTTTTGCTACTGCTTTCGCAACAAAAGACAGTCATACAACATTATTAGTTGGTTTAGCAGCATCTATAGGAGCTGGAATTTCAATGGGTTTTACAGAAGCTGTACATGATGATGGAGTAATATCAGGGAGAGGTTCACCAATAAAGCGAGGGTTTGCCTCAGGCATTATGACCACAATAGGGGGGTTAGGTCATGCACTCCCATATTTGATTTCTGACTTTTATGTTGCAACAGTGATTGCAATGTTTTTTGTACTAGTTGAGCTTTGGGCTATTGCTTGGATACAAGCTAAATATATGGAAATTAAATTTACAAAAGCCGTGTTTCAAGTGGTTTTTGGTGGATCACTAGTTCTAGCTGCTGGTATATTGATAGGTGGAGGTTAAAAAAAATTAATTTGACATTGATAATAGTTATAGTAATAATAATGATAATGATTCTTAATTACATAATGGTGTTTTATATGAAAAGTCTTAAATCTTTATTATTTTGTATTTTCAACTTAATTTTTTGTTTATCTATCTTAATTTTTGGCATTCAACGCGCTAGTGCAAATGAGATAAATATTTACTCTTATCGAAGCCCTGCTCTTTTGGAACCATTTACTAAAGAGTATGAAAAAGAATTTTCCGTAAAATTTAACGTTTTACACGCTAAGAAAGGCCTCGCGCAAAGGCTCAAATCCGAAGGAAAAAATTCTCCTGCGGATGTGATTCTTACCGTTGATATTTCAAGATTATCTGAGCTTGCGGATATGGATTTAGTTAAAAAAATTAACTCAGACATAATAAATAGAAATGTTCCAAATCATTTAAGAGATATAAATAAAAAATGGGTTAGTTTATCCACTAGAGCGCGAATAATAGGTATTTCCAAAGAAAGAGTTAATAAAAATGAAATTAATGATATTGAAGATTTAGCAAAATCCAAGTTCAGGGGTAAAATCTGTACAAGAATTGGAAGTCACCCATATAATAGAGCATTATTGGCTTCAATAATTGCACATAAAGGTGAGGCAAAAGCAAAATCATGGGCAGAAGGTTTAGTTTCAAATTTTGCAAGAAAACCAAAAGGTAATGATAGAGCACAAGCAAAAGGAATTTACTCAGGTGAGTGTGATATAGTTTTAATGAATACGTATTATTTTGCATTAATGAAATTTAATGAAAAGAAACCTGAACAAAAAAATTGGGCACGAGCTACTGAAGTAATATTCTATAACCAAGGTAATAGAGGACAACATGTTAACATTTCAGGTGCGGCTATTGCAAAATATTCAAAAAATAGTGAAGAAGCTCTAAGATTTATTGAATGGCTGACTATGCCAAAAGCACAGAAAATTTATGCAAATGTTAATTTTGAATATCCAGTAAATCCTAAAGTTAAACTTGATGGCAAAATAATGGAATGGGGTACATTTAAGTCAGATAGCTTACCAATAAGTGAGATTGCAAAAAATGCAAAAAAAGCACAAATGATAATCGATCAGGTGGGTTGGTAATTAAAAGAAATAACTAATACCAAAATAACCAACTAATAGCCAAGCTATACCTTTAAATAAAAAAAACAGGAACAAAACAATTCCTGTTTTTTTTATATTTATCTTTGAAATTTTTATATAATCTAGATATTTAGACAGTTTGACCGCCATTAATCTGGATCTCTGTTCCATTAACATATGAGAAAGTTTCTGAGCACATTGAAAGAATTACACCTGCAACTTCATCGGGTGTTCCAAATCTTTTCATAGGTATCTTCTCTGTGAGTAATTTTTTACTACTTGGAGTAACCATAGATGTTTCAATTTCTCCAGGAGCTATAGCATTTACTCTTATATTATCTTTGGCAAGATCTGATGCCATTTCTCTTGTTAGTGATTTTAGAGCAGCTTTAGATGTTGCATAAGCAGGTCCTGCAAATTGGTGAACATTATCACTAGCAATAGATGTTACGTTAATTATCATACCATTGGCTGATTTTAGATTATTAACAATAGCTTTTGAAATAATGATTGGAGCAAAAAAATTAACATTAAATACTTTACGCCATAATTCTAATGATGTGTCATTAAAACTTAGTCTCTCATTTTTTTTGTCTTTTGGAGATATTGCAGCATTATTAATGAGTGCTTTTACTGGCCTCCCATTTAAAAATTCAGATAACTCTTTAAGTTTATTGTTTAAAGAAATTTCATCTTCAAGATCAACTTGAAAGTGAAATTGTTTATTGTTAGACCAAGGACATTTTGGTGCAACTTCAGATCGTGAAAATGTAATTACTGTCCATCCATCATCCCAAAATTTTTTTGAAGTAGCGTGACCTATGCCTCTGCTACCTCCTGTAAGAATTATAATTTTATCTTTTTCTTCCATTTTTAAATTTTCGAGAAATTGATAATCATTCTTAATAATACATTATGTAACTTTGAAATCAAAGAAATTAAATAAGCATGAATGTTATTTTTTTATTTTTTTTCCAAATAACTCTAATCTATGATCTACTAGTTCATATCCCATATTAAGAGCTACTTGCCTTTTCATTTCTTCTAGTTCTTCGTTCTGAAATTCAATGATTTCACCACTCTCTACATCAATTAAATGTTCATGATGTTCGCCAGCTTCTTCATATCGAGATCTGCCGTCACCAATATCTAATCTTTCAATTATTCCAGCCTCTTCAAATAATTTGATTGTTCTGTAAACAGTTGCGATTGAGATTGAACGATCTTTTTCAACAGCTCTTCTATACATTTCATCCACATCAGGGTGATCAGCTGAATCCTCTATTACTTCTAGTATAATTTTTCTAGGCAATGTCATTCTCAGACCGTTTTTTATACATTTCTCATAAAGTTGGGCCATTCTTTTTTCCTAGAAATATTTATAATCATTCTAAACTAATACAAGTTTACAAAAAATTAAATTAATTTTTTTTATTTATATTTATTATTTTATTGATAAACAAAATAGGTAAAAGTCCTATAATTACTATAAGAAGAGCTGCGCTTGATGCTCTTTCAAGCATTTCATCATTTGCATATTGATATACGTATGTGGCTAAAGTTTCAAAATTGAAAGGTCTTAATAACAATGTTATGGGAAGTTCTTTAATAATATCAACAAAAGCCAGAATAAATGCAGTTAAAATAGATGGTCTTAATAACGGTAATATAACCTTCCTAAAGCTATACCAAAACGGATTACCAAGTGATCTACTAGCTTCAAGCAAATTAGGGGGTAATCTATTTATTCCGCTATTAATTGCCCCAAATGAAACAGCATTAAATCTTGATATATAGGCAAAAATTAATAAAAAGTAAGAACCAATTAAGATTAAATTTAGATCAATAGAAAAGATTTCTAATGATAAATTTACAAATTTTTCAATAAAAGAAATAAAAAATAATGTTCCAAGAGCTATAATTATGCCTGGAAAAGCATATCCAATACCTGCTATTGTAGATAAAAAATTAAAGCCTTTAAAATTTTGATATTTAATACTTACGGTTAAAATTATAGATAATAATATTATGATTGTTGCAGTAGTGAAACTAATAAAAAAAGAGTTTTGGGCAACTGTAACTAAGTAATTAAAATTTTCAAGGTGAAAATAATTTAGAGAATTCTCAATTAAAATAAGCACTGGAATCAAAAATCCAAATAATATTGGCATAATGCATATTGAAAAAATTATAATATTTTTAGATTTAGATACTTGAATATTAAAAAAATTGTGAGTGTTGAATTTAGGATCATTAAATTTTTGTCTTTTTCTTGCATAAAGCTCTAGTGCAAGCAAAACAATTACAAATGTAAATCCTACCAAAGCTAGCTGTGATGCTGAGGCTAGATTGTTCATTCCAAGCCATAGATTAAAAATACCCAGAGTAATTGTTTCAACTGCAAAAAAATCTACTGTACCAAAATCAGAAACTGTTTCCATCAACACTAATGACAATCCAGCAACTATTGCAGGTTTAGCCAGAGGTAAAGAAACAAAATAGAAAATATTTTTTCCAGAGATCTCAGCAAACTCAATTAAAGATGAAGGAGTAGATTTAAAAGCAACTTTCGTAATTAGATAAACATAAGGGTATAAGACAAAAGATATTACAAACACTGCTCCTCCAAGAGATCTTATTTCTGGAAAATAATAATCACTTGGTGAAGAAAAATTAAATAAATCTCTTAATATTGTCTGAACAACACCACTATATTCAAAAAAATCAGTATAACAATAAGCAACTATATATGATGGTAATGCTAGAGGCAAAAGAAGTGCCCACTCAATTATATTTTTCATATAAAAATTATATCGGCATACTAACCAGGCAAGAGAAACTCCAATCACAAAGGTAGTTAAACAAACACCTAACATTAACATAAAAGTGTTGTATAAATAATACTTTAAACGTGAATTTATAAGATGTAGCCATAAATCATATGTGTTTTGAAAACTTGATATAATTATAGAAATAACTGGAGAGAGAAGTAAAAAAATTATAATTATACTTATGATTTTTAAATGCGAATTTAATATTTGATTTAATAGTTTAGAGATAGCTACCATTTAACAATTTTTTAAATATTGAAATAATTAAGTTATTAATAGATAAACTATTTTTATTATTATTTATATTTATTTATTTAAGAAGGCAAAAGATGTACAAAATTGCAGTTATTCCTGGTGATGGGATTGGCACAGAAGTAATAGATAGTGGAGTTGAGGTTTTAAAAGCTCTTTCAAAGTCAGTCCTAAATTTACCAATAGAATTTCATCAATTTGATTGGGGAGCAGAGTACTTCAAAAAACATGGTGTAATGATGCCTGACGAAGGCGTTGAAGAACTTAAGAGCTTTAATGCAATTTATTTTGGATCTGCTGGTGTCCCTGAAATTCCAGATCATATAACACTTTGGGGATTAAGGTTAAAAATATGCCAAGGATTAGACCAATACGCAAATCTGAGACCAGTACGTCTCTTACCTGGAATAACATCTCCTCTAAAAAATGTTGATGAAAAAGATATTGATTGGAGTTTTATTAGAGAGAATTCTGAAGGAGAATACTCAGGAATTGGGGGTAGAAGTCATAGAGGTTACAGTCATGATACAGCAATGGATATTACTTTATTTACGAAGCAGGGTGTAGAGAGAATACAGAGGTTTGCTTTTGAAATAGCTAGATCCAGACCAAGAAAATTATTAACTTTAGTGACTAAATCTAATGCTCAAAGACATGGTATGGTCATGTGGGATGAAATATTCAATGAAATATCGCAAGATTATAGGGAAGTAAATACAGATAAAATGCTTGTTGATGCCATGACCACTAGAATGGTTCTAGATCCAAAAAGTATTGATACCGTTGTTGCTTCAAACTTACACGCTGATATTTTAACAGATTTAGCAGCTTCATTATCAGGGTCAATGGGAATAGCTCCTACAGGAAATTTAGATCCAGAAAAACGTCATCCATCTATGTTTGAACCAATTCATGGATCTGCTTTTGATATAATGGGAAAAGGAATTGCAAATCCTATTGGATCTTATTGGTCTGCAGTGATGATGTTAGAAAATTTAGGTGAACTTAAAGCAGCTCAAAAGTTGATGTCTGCAATTGAAAAGCTTACATCAGACAAAAAATATTTACCAAGAGATCTTAGTGGAAAAAGTACTACAAAAAAAATTACCAAAGCAATGATAGATATTATTTCAGGTAAAAATAGTTAATAAATTAAATTTAGGATAATATATGGAAAAAAATTATGTAAGTCATCTTGAGTGCTCAATCACTGGTAAGAAATATAAAGCCAACAAAATACATGGTTTATCTGATGCAGGAAGACCATTGTTGGTAAGGTATGATTTGCAAACTTTAAAAAAAGAAGTTTCAAGAGATATTATTACAAATTCCAAAGTAGATGGTCTTTGGAGATATTCACCACTTTTACCAGTACTAGATCCAAAAGATAGGATTACACTTGGTGAAACTATCACTCCATTGATTAAGTTAAATAGAACCGTTAATTATTCTTCAAATGATAAGGGGTTTGTTTTAGTTAAAGATGAAGGAAGGCTGCCCACAGGATCCTTTAAAGCTAGAGGATTATGTTTGGCCGTCTCAATGGCAAAACAATTCAAATTAAAACATTTAGCAATTCCCACAAATGGAAACGCAGGTGCAGCTATGGCTGCCTATGCAACAAACGCAGGTATAAAATCAACAGTGTTTTGTCCTGATGATACTCCGGAAATAAACATAAGAGAAATTCAATCACTCGGAGCAGAAACTTATTTAGTTAATGGTTTGATAAATGATTGTGGAAAGATAGTTGGTGAAGGCAAAGAAAAAGTAGGGTGGTTTGACGTATCAACTCTTAAAGAACCATATAGGATTGAAGGAAAGAAAACTATGGGTCTTGAATTGGCAGAACAATTGAATTGGGAGTTTCCAGATGTAATTTTTTATCCTACGGGTGGAGGTACCGGTTTAATTGGAATGTGGAAGGCCTTTTTAGAATTAAAAGAACTTGAATGGGTAAAAGGAAAATTACCTAAAATGGTTGCTGTCCAAGCTACTGGATGTGCTCCTATTGTTCAAGCTTGGGAAAATGGGGATGAGCATGCTGCACTATGGGAAAATGCTTATACTAAAGCCGCAGGAATTAGGGTGCCAATAGCTGTAGGAGATTTTCTTATTTTGAGAGCAATTCGTGAAAGTGGGGGATTTGCAATGTCTGTATCAGACGAAGAAATATTTGAAGCTAGAGACAGAGTTGCATCATTTGATGGTTGTTTTTTATGTCCTGAAGGAGCTGCAACAATGACATCTTACGAAAAAGCATTATCTTCAAAATTAATATCAAAAGACGATAAAGTCGTGCTTTTTAATTGTGCTACTGGATTAAAATATCCTCTCCCAGAAGTTTCAAACAAAATAGATAAAAATAATAAGATAAACTATGAAATTTTTATTGCTTCCCCCTAGTTGTAATGGCGAATTTCTTATAATGGACTCCAAATATAATTGGATCTAAATTTTTTGAGTCTAAGTATGCATTAAATTCATTTTTTATATTCTCAAGTAATTTATTTTTACCCTCACTACCCTCAAGTTTTTCAAAATTTGTTTTGCTTATTTCATCATAAACAATTTTTCTAAAATCAACGTCGTAATCCGTTAAAAAATCCATTAGCATCTCGCCTTTATATGAGGAAAATACTAAATCAAAACTAATAAATGAATTTGAGTTAGGTAAGTTTGTCCAAAAACTCTTATTTGCATTATCACCCATACCACCTATATCCCAATAACTTAAAGAGGGAACAATAACTTTTCCGTCTGGACCAACTTCTTGTACTATAGGTTTTTCATCAGGTTCCATTCTACCCATTTTGATTGCTTCTTCTTTTGCTACTTCATAGATATTTATTTCTTTTTCAGCTATTTTTTCTTCTTTAATTATTTCATTACTAAAATAAAAAAAAATGAAAGTTAAAACAGATGAAAAAAATGCAATTAAATAAGCATACAGATGCTTAATGTTCATAATTCTATTCTTTAATGAAATTTTTTGATCAGCCATAATAAAAACTTTTAAATTTCAGCAATTTATTTCTTAAGTGATTTATAAACATTCAATTCCAACCAATGTTTTTCAGCTAAAGCATTTGCATCACCTATTCTAAGAGACAATCCCCTTACTATTGCTGCCAATACAGGGTCAGCTTTATTCATTTTTTCTTTAACAGTTTTTTCATCAATTACTCTTATTAGAGTATTAGTAATAGCTACAGCAGTTACTGTTCTCGGTGATTCAATTATGTGTCCAACTTCTCCAAAAATTTCTCCTGTTTCAAGTACCCCTAATTCTAACCCGTGTTTAGATTCTATTCTTACTTTTCCACTATGAATTAAAAATATAAATTCAGCAGGATCATTATGTGAGTATATGATTTCTCCTGCTTTAAATGGTTTAGGTTCTTGATTGATTATTTTCATAAGTATTTGCCTAATTAAAGTATAAATTATTTTTATTTATTGAAGCTTGTAAATCTTTAAGTTATACCTAATAAATTAATAATATAATTTTTTCAATCAAAAGAAAAGGAGGTGGTCTGATGTCTAGTATTTTTTATGGTAATGGTAGTTTCAAGGTTTTTAATTTGTCAGAGCAATCTCTGGTAAAATTTGTATCTTGATATTCCATTTATTTATATCAAATACGAAACAGGGTTTTTAAACCCTGTTTTTTTTTACATCATTTTTAATTATTTGTTTGAAAATATTTGATAAAATTAATGAATTATTTTTTTTTGTTTTTGTAAATTTTTTTCTAATAATGATTTCACAATTATTATTTACAAAAGGTTGTTCAAAATCTTCAAAATCATTTAATATTTCACTTATTTTAGTAATTAATTCATTTTCAATTTTTTTTTCAACCTTCATAGTTTATCTCTTTTTTGCTAAGTTCTATTATTTGTATTTACGGTAAAGTTAAACAAAATTTTATTTGTGACGTAAAATAAAATATGGATGAAATATTAGATCAAACAAATAAACTGAATAAAAATAAAATAGAAGAAAATCTATTTGTTAAAAATATTATAGTTAACAAAGATAAAAAAATAGAAACTTTAATACCTTTTATAGCTACACAAAAATGGATTAACCAACTTGGAAATAGACTACAAACATAATAATTGTTTTATCTAATTGGTATAACATTTTTAGGAGATTCATTCTCAGAATAAATCTTGTCCAATTCACCGTCTAATACAAATTTTTCAATAAAAGATCCAAATTGTTTAAAATCAGTCTGTGCATTTGAATTAGTTTTATTTTCCCAATTTTCTATTTTTCCATTATAAAAATGTCTAACGCTTGCCAAATCTCTTAAAGCAGGTCCGATAACAACATCATGATTTTTCAATCTTTCTGCCATGACTGAAAAATCTTTTTGACCAAAAGGTATTTTATTTGGACATACAATTAAATGAGGATATGATTTCCCGTATCTAGCTTTGACTTTATCCATACTTCTTATAAAATTTTCAGTGGGAAACAGGTCAGCGTTACTGAGTGTAGTTGGAATTAATACACAATAACCCTCAGCAACTAAGTTCCAAAGCCTTTGAGAAGTACCTGCAGGAGTATCTACAATGGCAACATGACCAGGTCTAAATTCATTTTGTTTAATAAATTGTTGAACTAATGATATATTGGTATTTTCGAAAGCAGGAGTAATTGGTAAAAATTCAACGTTAATTTCAGGATTGCTTTTTGACAAAAATTCAGTTGCTGTTCTTTGAAGATCTGTATCAATTACCGTTATGTTTTGAGGAGGAATTTTCTCTGCTAATGCCCTAGCAAGCATTATTGAAAGAGTACTCTTTCCAACTCCGCCTTTTACATTTGCAACAAATATAGATTTTGCACCATTTAAAGATTTACCTTTAGTATTCGTCATTTTTGCCTCCAAACTAAAAGTTTTTTAAATTTTTAATTACGTTAATAGTTTTATCAATCATTTCTTTTTCTAGGGTAATTTCCTCAATTTTTTTTTCAGTAATCTTTTTAATATTCAAAAATTGATCTTCATATAGTTTTAATTCTATTCTTAATTTGTTTTTTTCACTTTCTAAATTTTCTAATTTTTCAATAATTGAATTAACTTTTGAAATATAAGAAAAAAAATTATTATTTGGGTGTTTTTCAAATTCATTTATTTCTTTTGTATCACTATTATTTTCATCAATCACTAAATCATCTGGTTTAACTTTTTTCCAGTTTCCACTTCTTCTTAAAATATTTATTTCATAATTATCCATGGTATTACATTAAAACAAAATGTAATTTTTGGCTATAAATAATTGAATTCATTAGAAAAAATTATTATAATACAATATGTAGTATGTATAATTATTTTTAGTAATTATATGTTGTGTTTAGAAAGATTTATTGATTTTCAGTTTTGCATTTAAATGATTTTTGACATACTGGGGATGGCTGAAATACTGTAACATCCTTACCTTTTCCTTGTCTTTTAAAAATGCATTTATATCCGTCTTTTACTCCGTCTTTTATATTTATCTCTGTTTTTCTCAGTCTACAATTTTCATATTTTATATATTCTTTAGATAGAGTTTTTGATTGTCCATAAATTTTTCCTTTTGAAAAAGAAGGATATGTATTCAAATAAAAAGTAATTATTAGCGTATTTAATAGCAAAAGATTTTTATTAGTAAGCATATTTACTTCTCCACTATTTTTTTTCGTCTGCTCCAGGCAAATAAGCTTGGCCTTGTACAGCTTTTGCACCTACACCTTTAAAAAATTCTTCATTTTCTTTTATAAAACTCTCCATTTTATTTTTAATCAAATTTTCAGCTGTATCTAAATCTTTCGCTTCTACTTCTACAAGACCATCAATCAACCAATGAACTTTATATTTCATTAGAATCTCCATTAATCATTAATTTTTTTAAATAGCTTAATCGATATAGTTTGTGCATCAAGCAATTCTTTTTCATTAAGTTTATCTAATATTTCATCTCTTTTAGACTTTGCTGTCTTTATACCCTTAGCAACAGCAATATTGTACCAGGTGTATGCATTAACCATATCTGGAGGTTCAGTAAATTTTTCATATAATTTGGCTATTTGAATTACAGCTCTTCTATCTTTTGCAAAAGCTCTTTTTTCTAAAAACGTTCTAACATTTATTGTAATTTCTTCAATTTGTTTTTCCGTCAAATATTCACTTAATTTCTTCAGAATATTAGATGACTTCTTTTGTCCTCCAAGAAGTGCTGAAAATGCCCAAAAATACGAATTTTGAAAATCTTGTGGGGTTAAATCGCCGGAAAATAAAATTTTGGAATAAAGTAATTGAGCATCTATATCATTTTTTTCACATAAGATATGTAAATTTTTAATCCCTTCTTCAAATTTTTTTTCTTGTAAAAGTTTATAGACATTCGTTAAATTTTTATTTGTATCATCAGCTAAAGTAAAAGATGATACAATAAAGAAACATATAATTATGATTTTTACTAAATTTTTCATAAATTTTAAATTTCTCTCAAAAAAGAAAAACTATTATCTACCTGCTAACATTACTAATTGTAATTGAACAACTCTAATTTTAAAATTAGAGTTGTTCTTTTTTTCATAAACTATGATTTTTGGTCTATCAGAATTTGGCTTTTGAAATTCTAAAATCATGTCATTAGGCAGAAACACACCATTATCATTTAGCACTTGTCTAGGATCGTTTTTAAAATTTTCTTTAAATGTTTTGTCTATCCAAATTCTAGCTAAGACCCTACCAAGAATGTCGGGTAGATATTTTTTTACTTCCTCTCTGTTTTTTAAAATTAAGTCTTTGTCAACTAACTCTAGTGCCTGATTAATGTCATTTGGCTTAAACTTTATTGGAAGTTTATTCTTTTTTTGATTAAATTTAACCAAATCTGTACTTTTAGATGAAATATTCATTTTTACTAAAACCCCAGATTAAATTTATTTAATTACATTAAACATATTTACGTTCATAAAGACAATATGTTTATAAAATTTTATTCTGCATTAAGTCAATGGCATAAATTTTGCTCAATTTAATATATTAGGAGATATAATATGTTATCAATTTTAAAAAGCGCTTTTAATGCCAATACAAAAGAAATGGGGATAGTCTCAAATAACATTGCAAATGTGAACAGCACAGCTTTCAAAAAAAGTAGAACAAATTTTGAACATATTTATTCAAAAGACAGATCATCATCTCCAAGCAAATTTTCTGGCCAAGGTGTCGGTGTAAATGAGCCACTTTTACAAATGAGTCAAGGTTCACTCAAAACAACTAATGGCGCTTTGGATTTAGCTATAACAGGACTAGGTTTTTTTCCCGTAGTTCATAAAAATACTTTGGAAACTCCTTTTTTCACCAGAGATGGTTCATTTAACATTACAGCAACAGGCGAAGTTGTTACTAATGACGGATTAAAAGTAATCGGTTATCTTGGTGAGGAGAATCAAAATTTAAGAAATCTAGTTATACCTCCTAGAAAAATTAATGAAGACCAAAGTACATCTATGCTTTCTAATATAAATGTCAAATCAAACGGTAAAATTGTAGCAACTTATGGATTTGACGATGAAGTAGTTATTGGAAATTTGATTCTTGCTTCGTTTCCTAATGAGACTGGGTTAAAACAGGTAGGTAACAATCGCTATCAAATTAATTCAAAATCAGGTTTGCCAAATTTTGGTATCCCAATGAATGGTTCTTTAGGTAAAATAGAAGCTGGTAATTTAGAAAGATCAAACGTAGATGTTACTTCAGAAATGATTACAATGTTAAAAGCTCAACAAGCATTTTCTGGTGTTTCTAGACTTCTCCAGACTGAGGTAGATGTTACAAAAAGGTTAATTGACGGTTAATTAAATTTTAAATTGTCATAATAAAGGAATATAAAATTTATAATCTACTATTTCTGTGGTTAATTCACTTTCTAGAAATAGTATACCGTTTTTATTTATATTTAATTTTTTATTAATAATTAATTCTAATCTTGGTGGACGTTCATTTTTCAATGCTAATTGACTTTGCAATGAGTTGAAATAATCATCTTTAACACCTAAAGAGCCAGATATAATTGCTCTTTCATACTGTATAGTTATTTTATTTTGAAAATTATTTTTTTCTTTTACTACCATTAAATTACAGGTACCTCTAGCAATATTTAAGAGACTACAAGATAAATAAATACATTGTATATGATGCTCACTGTCATAATGCGCGTCTACAGTCTTTATGAGCATCTCTAATTTTTCCATATCAACACTAATTAACTTTTTTTAATTGTTCTCTAATTCGTTTAATAGCAGATGTTTTAATTTGGGATACTCTTCCAGTAGTAACTTCCATTACTTCAGCAATTTCGTATATGTTGAGCTCTTCAACAAAATATAATTGTATAATGAGTGCTTCTTTACCTTCTAATATTTTTAAAGCTTCCTTCAAATTATTTCTAAGTTCTATTTCATTAATTTGTTCTTCAGGATTTAAATCATTTGCAACGAACCAACTAGAATAATCATCATATGAATCTTCTATACTTTTGATTACACTTGCTTCAAAAGCATGAGACCATTCTAAATATTTTTCAGAAGACATTCCTAGTTCTTCAGCGATTTCATTTTGATAAGGTTCTCTGCCAAATTTATTTCTTAAGTGATTTATTGCCTGCTCAGAATTTTTTTTTATTAATATTGTTGTTCTATCTAAATTTGAACTTTTTCTCAAATAATCTAAAATCTCACCTTTAATTCTTATACTTGCATATGCTGCAAAAGAAGCATTTTTTTGAGGAATATAATTCTGTGCAGCAGAAATTAGCCCTAACATTCCAATTTGGATGATATCTTCGATATCAATTATAGAATTTACTCTTCCATGCAAATGCCAAGAAATTTTTTTTACCAAATTTGTATGATCATCAATTAATTGATTGATATTTGGTTTAATGATTTTTGAGTAACTGTTCATTCAGACGCTTTCATATGATATTTCAATTATCAAAAAATTTAATAGTGCCAGTATTATTAGTTTCAACTAATGAAAGTTTAGAAGAAATTTCTTTAAAAGCTTTTGTTTCTAAATTATTATTTGAGGAAACTACGGCTGTTCTGGTAATAATAGAATTTTTAACTTTTTGCGAATTTGGTATATGTCCAACGTATTTTAAGTTAACATCTAAAAATTTTTGAGTAATAGATTGAAACTTATCAAAGTTCAATTTAGCTTGCATTGGTGACGACGACATATTTACAATAATCCCAAAATTATTCATTTTATAATCTAAAAAAGAAGTTTTTATAAGAGTGTATGCATCAATAAAACTTGTGGGCTCACCAGTTATGACAACTATAACTTTATTTGCTGAAGCCATGAATGTCATTGAGGATGCTTCTGCACCAGCGCCAACATCAATTAACATGAATTGAGGCTTTTTATTTAGGTCATTGAAGCTTTTAATAATTTTGTGACGTTCTAAGTCACTTAAATTTAATAGATTATTTATAGCATTACCACCTGACACAAATTTTAAGTTAGATTTTGTTGTTGTTATAACTTTGTCGAGTGATAAATTGCCATTCACAAAGTCTTCTAAGGAATAATTAGGATTAATTCCAAGTAAAATATGCGCATTTGCCATTCCCAAATCAGCATCTAATAAAAGTGTTTCTTTATTTTGTAAAGCAAAACTTAAAGCAAGATTAACGGCTATTGTAGTTTTACCTACGCCTCCTTTACCAGAAGTTATAGCTATGGTGGTAGTCATTATTAATCCTTAATTTTATTTATCAATTAATGTCTTTCATATATTGTGCCAAAACTGCGCTTTTAGCAAAAGCTATTGAACCAATTATTGATCTTGAACCAGATAAAACACCTATTTTACAGTTCAATTCTGCAAAAATTGATAACTCCTCTGCACTTATATGTGATTCATCTAACTTTGTAAGAGCAATTGTAGGAAATGAATTTTTATAAAAATTCATAGTTGAAACAATCATATTTTTATTAGTACTAGCTGGTAAAGCTAATAGATTTACAGTTTTTTTATTAAGAGTAATCTCTTCAAGATATTCTAAATATCCAGACAAATCTTTGCATTCTTGCGATACATCAATTATCAATTTTGCTTTGTTCTTATTTTCCTCAATATATCTTGTTAATTCAGCTAATGATGAAACAGAGATAACATTTAAGTTTAATAATTTTCCAAAATTTAAAAGTTCAGAATTATTTGTTGATTTTGGGGCAAAATTTAAAATTGATAACTTATGTTTTTCATTTGCAGAAAGTAAATTATCTAAA
>CACBDG010000015.1 GCA_902537945.1 uncultured SAR116 cluster alpha proteobacterium | reverse complement strand
TCTAAAGCCTCTCCACTTAAGATTTTTTCTAATTTATGCAAAGTTAGATTAATTCTGTGATCTGTTACCCTTCCCTGAGGAAAGTTATAGGTTCTTATTCTTTCTGATCTATCCCCAGAACCAACTTGATCCTTCCTTTTTGAAGATCGCTCATCTTGCTGCTTTTGTCTCTCAGCTTCATACAAGCGAGATTGAAGAATTTTCATAGCTTTTGCTCTATTTTTATGTTGAGATTTTTCATCTTGTTGACTGACAACAACTCCTGATGGAATATGAGTAATTCTAACTGCTGAATCTGTAGTATTAACAGATTGCCCTCCGGGTCCACTAGACCTAAAAACATCTACCCTTAAATCCTTTTCCTCTATAAAGATTTCTAAATCCTGTGCTTCAGGAAGAACTGCAACAGTTGCGGCAGAAGTGTGAATTCTTCCACTAGTTTCTGTTGATGGAACTCTTTGAACTCTATGGACCCCAGACTCAAATTTTAATCTACCAAAAACTCCATTTCCTAAAATATTTGCTTGTGCTTCTTTATATCCACCAACACTCGTTTCTGATACCTCCATAACTTCAAATTTCCATTTATTCTTTACAGACAACTTTTCATACATGGAAAAAAGATCTGACGCAAACAAACCTGCTTCATCACCTCCTGTGCCTGCACGAACTTCTAAAATGACATTTCTAGTATCATCTTTATCCTTAGGTAGTAATGCAAATTGAATTTCTGTTTCTAATTTTCGAATATCTTCTTTTAAAGCATTGAACTCGTTAGTAGCTACTTCCTTAATATCTGCATCTGACTTTTTATCATTTAAAATTTCACTTAAGTCTAATATCTCTCTAACTAAGCCATCTTTTCTATTAACAAGATCTGTAATTGACTTAATGTCAGATAGTTCTTTTGACAAATCAGCAAGCTCAACCGGTTTTAGCTTCAAAGAATTAACAAGTAAATTTTCAATTTCTTTTTCTCTTTTAATGATTTTATCTATATTTTCTTCTAAACTCAAAGTTTGCCTCATTTATTTAATTATTTTGTCATTATTTTTATGGCTTGTTTCAAATTAATTAACTTTTCAATACCTGACTTTAAATCTTTAAATTTAAATACTTGTTTACTGACCTCTTCTTCACCTAAAATTATTGCGTATGAGGCTTTGATTTTGTTGGCTCTCTTAAACTTTTTTGACAAATTCCCAGTATAAATAATTTCTGATTTAATACCGTTTTGGATTAATTTTTTCATAATTGGAAGTAATAAGTAATTAAAATTTTCAGACTGACCAATTAGAACTACATCTATTTTATTTGTAAATTCACTTTTGATCATTAATGCCAATCTTTCAACACCCGCAGCCCATCCAACTCCAGGTATATCAGATCCACCTAACATTTTTGATAGGCCATCATATCTACCTCCAGCAAGCACTGTTCCTTGAGAACCTAATTCATTTGTAGTAAATTCAAATGCGGTATGACAATAATAATCTAACCCTCTTACAAGATTTTTATCAATATTGTATTTTATATTTAAATGATCTAGGCCTTTACATATATTTTCAAACCTTGTCCTTGACTCAAGATTAAGGTACTCCAGAATACTTGGTGCATTTTTGATAATTTTTTGATCTTCTACGTTTTTAGAATCTAGTATTCTTAAAGGATTTATAGATAATCTTTTTAAACTATCTTTTGATAATTTGTATTGAAAATCATTTAAATAATTTACAAGAACATCTCTATATTTTTTCCTACTAGCTATATCACCTAGCGTATTAATGTTTACGTTAATGTTCTCTATAATTCCTAATTGCTCCAAAAAATCATGCCCTAAAGAAATAACCTCAATATCAGCCATCCAACTACTTAAACCTAAGCATTCAACTCCAAGTTGTTTAAATTGCCTAAGCCTACCTTTTTGCGGCCTTTCATACCTAAACATCGGTCCATAATATGAAAACCTTTGGGGTATATCTTGAACCAACCCTGCATTTAAAAATGCCCTAACTACACCAGAAGTCCCTTCAGGTCTTAACATTAATTCATCTTGACTTCTATCTTTGAAAATATAATTTTCTTTTGTCACTATATCACTTGAATTTCCAAGTGGTTTTGTGAAGACCTCAGCAAACTCAAATATTGGGGTTTCAACTTGAGAATAATTGTATTTATCGGATATTTTTAATCCTGCATTAATTACTTGCTGATGTTTATATAATTCTTGGGGCAACAAATCATGTACACCTCTTACTGTTCTTAATTTTTCCATTATGTGCCTATAAAATAAAAAATTACTTTAATTGATTATTTTTTCTATGTTCAATTTCTTTTTGAACAAAATTAACTATATAATCAGCAACATTTTCATTTCTAATTATATGATCTGTTATACCATTGACATAAATTTGGTGGGTGCCTCTTCCACCACCAGTAATGCCAACATCAGTTTCTTTTGCTTCTCCAGGGCCATTTACAACACATCCAATTATCGAAACTGTAATTGATTCAGAAATATGCTCAAGTCTCTCTTCAACTTCTTGAACAGTTTTAATTACATCAAATTGCTGTCTTGCGCATGAAGGACAAGAAATGACTGTTACACCTCTTCTTCTAAGGCCTAATGATTTTAACAATTCGTAACCAACTTTTATTTCTTCAGAAGGGTGAGCAGATAATGAAACCCTTATAGTATCCCCTATACCCGACCATAATAAATTTCCCAATCCAATTGATGATTTTACAGTTCCAGATCTTAGGCTTCCTGCCTCCGTAATCCCTATGTGTAAAGGACAATCCTCTATTTCTGCTAGTTGACTGTAAGCTGCAACTGCAAGGAAAACATCAGAGGCCTTTACACTAATTTTATATTCGTGAAAATCATGATCTTTTAGAACTCGAACATGATTTAATGCAGACTCCACAAGCGCTTCTGGAGTAGGCTCACCATATTTATCTAAAATACTTTTTTCTAAAGAACCTGCATTAACTCCAATTCTTATAGAAGCTTCATTTTGTTTTGCTGCATTAATTACCTCTCTAATTTTATTTAAATTACCAATGTTTCCTGGATTTATTCTCAAACAAGCAGCCCCTGCATCTGCAGCTTCTATTGCTCTGAGGTGATGAAAATGTATATCAGCTACTATTGGGATAGGTGACAATTTTACTATTTGTTTTAGAGCCAAGGTAGATTCTTTGTTAGGACAAGAAATCCTAATAATGTCTGCGCCTGCTTCAACAGTCGAATTAATTTGATCTAATGTTGCTTTTATATCAGTAGTTAATGTATTTGTCATTGTTTGAACTGTGATAGGGGCATCACCTCCGACAAAAATATTTCCTAATTTAATTTTCCTTGATTTTCTTCGTGTTATTTGCCTGTAAGGCCTAATGTTCATTATTACATCCTATAACTTTAAATTTTAAGAAGTTAATTTGATTTTAAAAATGAAATTAATCTAGTAAATTGGGTTTTGCAAAAGTTTTAATGTTTAAGGGTCGAGCAGTAATTATTTCACCAATCTGACCTAATTTTGGAACTATTATATCACCTTGTGATAAAGATAAGGCGCCAGCATTTCCAGTGTTAATTGTTAATCCGTTAATATTTGGTACAACATAAGTCTCATTAGGCCTCATTAGCCTTGTCATAAGAACATTACCATCCAAGTCTTCAATTTCTACCCAACTATTCCCTGTGGCTTTTAAAACCATCTCTGTACTTGGATCTCTTTCGTTAGCTGTGGCAGACATTTCACTAGTTTGATTTTCGTTCAATGTAGGATCAATTACATTATTTTGGTTAACTATTTCACTGTTAGTAATCTCGGTAGTTTGATAAACCTTTGATTCAATTTTATTATTTAACTTAGTTTTGACATTTGTATCTTGAACTTGTTGTTCAACAATATTGATATTTGAAGTAGATGGTGAGTTAAGGTTTTCTTCTATAATTACATAACTATTATTTTCAATTTCAGCTTTTTTATAAACTTTATCTTCAGTTTTATCATCTGAAATTTGAACAATATTATTGCTCCTATCACTATAATACCAACCTGTATATGACAAAATAGCTATAAAAACGGATACTATAGCACCTATCGGTAAAAAATTGTTTTTATTTATTTCTGGAGTAAGAAACTTGTATTCTTCTTTAAATGTATTTAGTTCTAAACTTTCTTTAAATTCTTGAACTAATAAATCACTATCTAGGTCTAATAAGCGTGCATAAGATCTAACAAACCCAACTTTATAAGCTAGACCAGGTAAATCAATTTGATCTCCATTTTCAAAATCTTTGATAATTTTAACTCTAACCTTTAATAAAGAGCCAGCCTGCTCTTGAGTTAAACCCTTATTCACCCTTGCGTCTAAACATAACTTGCCAACAGTGGAAAGCTCGGCATTATCAAATGCATCATTAATAGCATCTGAAACTGTTTTATCACCAGCTAGTTCTTCTTTTAATAATGAGTTGGTATTATTTTTTTTACTTCCAACAGTCATGTCTTCTCCTTACGAGGAAATATTTTATATTGAGTTACTTTTTAAATCAACATTTGTTTTAACGGCACAAATATTATAAATTTTACTTCATGATAACTATACATCTAATCCAAAAGCAGAATGTAATGATCGCATCGCAAGTTCGTAATAATCTGAAGAAATTAAAACTGAAATTTTTATTTCACTAGTTGAAATAACATGAATATTAATTTGATTATTAGCTAAAGTTTCAAACATAGTTTTAGCGACTCCTGACTGAGTTCTCATTGAGTTTCCTATTACTGAAATTTTGACTACATTCGTCTCAGTTATAAATTTCCTAAAACCAATCTTTTTTTGTATTTTTTTAATTGTACTTTCTGCTGTCATTAAATCACTTTCTGGAATAGTAAAGGTAATATCAGTAGCTTCATGGTTAATGGATGAAGACTGTACAATCATATCAACATTAATTGAATATTTAGCTAAAGCGCCAAAAATTTCGGCTGCCTGGCCTGGTTCGTCTGGAACACCTGATAATGTTATTTTAGCTTCATTTAAACTATGAGCAATGCCACTTATTTCAGATTTTTCCATTTTTCTTTCCTCTTTAATTATGTAAGTTCCAGGTAAATCTTCAAAGCTACTAAGAACTCTCAGTTTTACATTATATTTCATAGCTAAAGCAACAGATCTAGTTTGAAGAACCTTAGCACCCTGAGAGGCTAATTCTAGCATTTCTTCATATGTTATTTGATCAAGTTTTTTTGCACTTTTTACTATTCTAGGATCTGTAGTATAAACTCCATCTACATCAGTATAAATATCGCAACGTTCAGCTGAAAATGCCGCTGCTATTGCAACGGCTGACGTATCTGACCCTCCCCTTCCTAAAGTTGTTATTCTATTTTCTTTTGATATTCCTTGAAATCCAGAAATGACTGCCACTTGATTTGTCTTTAAAAACTCAAGTATATGGTTTGTTTTAATTTCCTCAATAATAGCTTTCCCATATGATTTGTCAGATATTATTGGCACCTGCCAACCCAGCCAAGAACGAGCTTTGATATTTAAGTTATCTAAAGCAATTGTTAAAAGTGCTGAAGTAACTTGTTCACCCGTGGATAAAACAACATCATATTCTGAGAAGGCAGGGGTATCTGATGTGCTTTTTACTAAATCCACTAAATTATTAGTAACACCAGCCATCGCAGAGACTACAACAATAACCTTATTACCTTGACTAATTTCTTGTTTAATTTTTAAAGCAATCTTTTTTATTTGAGGAACATTTGCAACAGATGTACCTCCAAATTTCAATACCACAAGTTTCAATATTCTGTTATCCTTTAAAATACATCCATTAATCAAAACAAAAAAACTATAATGACTAATACCGTAGACAAAAAAGAAATAGAACAATTTTCTTCATTAAGCAACAAATGGTGGGAAAAGTCTGGCGCTTTTTCAGCATTGCACAAAATGTCTAACGCGAGAATTGAGTTTATAACCCAAAATGCAATTAGAATTATTAATAAGAATAAGATTGAAATTAATGTTCTAAATGGCATTAATTGTTTAGATGTTGGTTGTGGAGGGGGAATTTTATCTGAAAAATTAAACAGGTTAGGAGCGACTGTAACTGGAATTGACGCATCAGAAAGCTCAATAGAAGTTGCAAGAGAGCATGCTAAAAAAAGTAGATTAGAAATAAATTATAAATGCATTACGACCAGTGAACTTCTTGAGGTAGAAAAAAATAAAGTTTTAAATAAATTTGATTTGGTTATAGCTTCTGAAGTAATTGAACACGTAAATGATAGAAAATTATTTTTATCAGATATTGCAAATTTGTGTCGTTCAGGGGGTATGGTAGTATTCACTACAATTAATAGATCTTTTTTAGGAATATTATTTGGAAAATATATTGCTGAAAATATCTTAAAAATTCTACCCGTTGGCACTCATAATGTTGATAAATTGATATCTCCGGAAACTTTGACTAGAGAAGCAGCAGACCATAATATAATATTGGACAATTTCATAGGTTTTGCACCTACATTTAATGTTAATGACATAATGAACAGAAACTTTGGGAATTTCAAATTAGTACCTAATCTAAATGTAAATTATGGTGCGGCTGGTATTAAAATTTAATCTAATGATCATCAGATATCCAAGGAACATTCACAACATCAATTCCTTCATTACGTAATTCTTGTATTTCTTTGTTTGTACCATGACCATGAATTGGCTTTTCTTTGATTTTTCCATCTCTCATAGACTTAACCTGGGAGACAAATTTATCACCTACAAAAGTAGAGTTTTTTTCGATCTCTTTTTTTATTGTTCTTAGAATAGTTGAAATATTTTTTGAGTTTTTATTAATTAAAAGGTTATCTTCTGTTGGTGCGGTTGTATTGATTTTATCTCTTATATCTTCTGTATTTTTAATTTTACTAGTTTTAACATTGGGTGTGGCTAACGATTTTAAAACTTTGTCACTGCCACAAATTGGACAATTAATAAGGCCTTGATTTTTTTGCTTTTCAAATGCTTCTATATTTTGAAACCAGCCGTCAAATTCTTTTTCATTTAAACAATATGAAGATTTACATTTTAATTTGTATTTAATCATTTACCTAATATTTACCACAGCAATGCTTATATTTTTTCCCAGAGTCGCATAAAGGACATATTGCGTTTCTTGGAATTTTCTTATTTGGGACCTGTTTTAGTTCATTGTAAGTTTCTTTTGGCAGTTTTTCCTCTTGTTGTATTTCTATAAAGGCTAACACTGATGTAATTGTTTTTCTTAATTTATCAAGCATTCCTTCAAAAAGCTCAAAAGATTCTCTTTTATATTCATTTAATGGGTCCTTTTGGGCATAAGCTCTCAAACCTATGGATTGCCTCATTTGATCTAACATAAGTAAATGATCTTTCCAACCTTGATCTAAAACCTGTAGCAGTAAAGTTTTTTCTGCATGTCTAAAAACATCAATACCAAAATTAACTGCTCGCTCTGCCATATGTTTATTAGATAACTCAGTAAGTCGGCTTATGATTTCTTTTTCAATAATACCATCTTCTTTAAACCATTGCTTAATTGGTACAGTAATGCCTAGATAATTTTTTACATCTGTAGATAACGTTTCTGTATCCCATTCATCATGATAGCTTTGATCAGGTATAGATTTATAAACTATTGATTCAATTACTTCATGACGCATATCTGTAATCATTTCACTAATGTCATTAGATCTCATTATTTCTTTTCGTTGATCAAAAATTACTTTTCTTTGATCGTTCATAACGTCATCAAATTTTAAAAGTTGTTTTCTAATTTCAAAATTATGAGCCTCAACTTTTGCTTGAGCTTTTTCAACTGCCTTGTTAATCCATGGGTGTACTATAGCCTCACCTTTTTCCAATCCAAGTTTACCTAACATTGTTTCTAACCTGTCTGATCCAAATATTCTCATTAAATCATCTTGAAGAGATAGTAAAAACTTAGATCTTCCAGGATCCCCTTGTCTTCCTGTCCTTCCCCTAAGTTGATTATCAATTCTTCTACTTTCATGACGCTCAGTTCCTATGACGTATAAACCACCAGCAGCAAGGGCTATTTTTTTCTTCTCCTCAATATCAAATTTTAAATCACGCACTGCTTTTTCATCATTGGAAGAACTTTTTATTTCATTTTCTTGTCTTATTTCAAAATTTCCACCCAATTGAATGTCAGTACCTCTACCAGCCATATTAGTAGCAATTGTAACTGCTCCAGGTAATCCTGCATATCCAATAATTTGAGCCTCTTGTTGATGAAATTTTGCGTTTAAAACTTCATGTTTAATTTTTTTTTCTTTTAATAACTTCGATAAAATTTCTGATTTTTCAATTGAAACTGTTCCAACCAAAACCGGTTGATTATTTATTTGGCAATCATCTATTAATTTTATTACTGCCTCATCTCTTTCTTCATTCGTTTTGAAGATTTCATCATTATTGTCTACCCTAGCAATTTTTAAATTTGTAGGAATTTCTATTACTTCAAGGTTATAAATTTCTGAAAATTCTCCTTCTTCCGTTAGAGCTGTACCTGTCATCCCAGCTAGTTTAGGATACATTCTAAAATAATTTTGAAAAGTTACACTAGCTAAGGTTTGATTTTCTGGCTGTATAGAAACCCTCTCTTTTGCCTCAATAGCTTGATGTTGACCTTCTCCAAACCGTCTACCTTCCATTGCGCGTCCAGTAAACTCATCAATGATTATAACATTATCGTTTTTGACCATATAATGCGTATTCTTTTTAAATAATTTGTGGGCTCTCAAAGCTTGATTAATATGATGTAATAATGAGATATTTTTAACATCAAATAAATTTCCATCCTTAATAATATGATCTTCTTGCAGTGCCTTTTCTATATTCATGATTCCACTATCAGTAAGATTACAAGTCCTCTGCTTTTCATCTAGTTCATAATCTTCCTCATTTAATAATGGGATAAATTTATCAATAGATTTGTACAAAATCGAAGAATCTTCAGATTGGCCGGAGATAATAAGAGGGGTTCTAGCTTCATCAATTAATATGGAATCAACTTCATCGACAATTGCAAAATTAAATGGACGCTGAACCATGTCATCTAAATTATATTTCATATTGTCACGAAGATAATCAAATCCAAATTCATTATTCGTCCCATAAGTGATGTCATTATTATAAGCAATTCTTCTTTGGTCGTCATTCATTTCTGAGACAACACAGCCAACTGTCATCCCCAAAAAATGATATATTTGCCCCATCCATTCTGAATCTCTTTTAGCTAAATAATCATTCACAGTAACTACATGAACACCTTTTTCTTCTAAAGCATTTAAATAACATGCCAAAGTTGCAACTAAAGTTTTACCTTCACCAGTTTTCATCTCAGCTATCTTACCTTCATGAAGAACTAAACCACCCATCAATTGAACATCAAAATGTCTTTGTTTGAGAGTTCTTTTTGATGCCTCTCTTACAGTTGCAAATGCTTCTGGTAAAATACTTTTTAAATTTTCATCTTTTGATAATCTTTCTCTAAAATTTTTTGTTTTTAATTTTAATTGTTCATCTGACAGACGACTGAAATCATTTTCTAACTTATTAATATGTTCAATTATAGGTTTATATTTTTTTATTTGTCTCTCATTAGACGTCCCAAAAAACTTAGAGGTAAGTTTGTTTAACATAAAAAAGCGCTCCATCTATTCACAGAAATACTCTAAAAATCTATGAAAAATAAATATAAAAGATCATACCTTGTATTGATTAAAAAAAAACTGTAAAAAATAGAATTATAATTGGAATATACCAAAATGTCTTGTTTTAAAATATTTTTTATTTTTATCAACCTTATATTAATATTTAATTTTACTTATGCTACTGCGAAAGAACCTAATAAAGTTATTGTAGCAAAAATTAACGATCATATTATAACAGCACAAGATGTACTAAATGCAGCGAATAATTTACCAAAAAATATAAAAGAAAAGTCTCTTTCTGAAATTTATCCAAATATTGTGAATGAACTGATTAATCAACATTTAGTTACTGAACTTGCTTACAAAGAAAAGTTAGATCAAAACAAAAAAATTATTGAGCTTTTGAAAAAAAACAAAAATCAAATAATGGCAAAATACTGGCTAAAAAATTTTCTTGATAAAAAAACAACTGAAAAAAATATTCAAAATTTTTATAACAAGTATCTTGAAAATTTCAAATCTTCCAAAGAATATAATGCCAGCCACATTTTAGTAAAGAAAGAAGATGAAGCATTACAGATTATAAAAAAAATAAAAGATAAGTCTCAATTTTCAAAATTTGCAAAAACTTATTCTATTGGGCCCACAAAACAAAATGGAGGTAATTTAGGGTGGTTTAGATCTGGACAAATGGTAAAAGAGTTTGAAAAAGCAACATTTAAATTAAAAAAAGGAATGGTTACAAAAAAGCCTGTTAAAACTCGATTTGGATATCATATCATAATGTTAAATGATACCAGAGATTCTAAACCTAAAAGATTAAACGAAATAAAGAAAAAAATTATTGAAAAGATAAAGCAAAACTCTTTGTCTAATCTTGAAAAAGAAATAAGAAATAATCAAAAAATAATAATTTTTGACTTTGAAAAAGTTGCAGAAGAAATTAATAATTAATGTCAATTATAATTGAGTCATGAACAAAAGTTTAATCAAAAATTCATTGCTTGAAGATATTAAGATTTCAACAATATTTTCAGGTATAAAAAAGACCAAAGGTAACGAAGAAGATCTACTCTTGATAGAACTCGAAAAAAACTCTTCTATTGCTGGAGTTTTTACTCAATCCTTAACCTCAAGTGCTTCTGTAAATCAATGTAAACAAAATATTAAAGCCTCGAAAGAGCCAACTGCTAGAGCAATCTTAGTGAATTCAGGTAACGCAAATGCATTTACCGGTAAGTTAGGGGAGCAAACAGTGTTAAAGATTTCAAAATATCTTTCAACAAAATTAAATTGTAATATTAATCAGATATATACTGCCTCTACTGGTGTTATTGGGGAGCAATTAGAAGCTGAGACAATTATAAAAAGCATTAATATGATGTCTCCATTTAATATTCCAGATTGGGAAAGAGCCGCAACTGCTATAAAAACGACTGATACATTTACAAAAGTTAGTAGAAGAATTTGTAAAATTGATAATGCTGAAATTGAAATTGTAGGAATTGCTAAAGGGTCAGGAATGATTGCTCCAAATATGTCTACAATGTTAGGTTTTATTTTTACTAACGCGAATTTATCATCACAAATACTTCAAAAACTAATCTTGTCTAGCAATGAACAAAGTTTTAATTCAATTACTGTAGATAGTGACACATCTACAAGTGATACTGTTTTGTTAGTTTCTACAAAAAAAGCAAAACATAAACCTATTAATCAGTATACTGATCCCCGTTTAAGTGAGTTTAAAACAAATTTAACTAGCCTTATGTTAGAACTTGCTAAATTGATTGTTCAAGATGGAGAGGGTGCATCAAAATTTATTACTATAAAAGTAACGGGGGCCACTTCAAAAAAATCAGCAAAAATTATAGCATTTTCTATCGCTAATTCACCCTTAGTTAAAACTGCAATTGCTGGAGAAGATGCTAATTGGGGCAGAATTATCATGGCAATTGGAAAATCAGGTCAACGAGCTGAGAGAGATAAAATTAGAATTTATATAGGCAATGAACTTGTAACAAAAAACGGCATGGTCTATGAAAATTATTCAGAAACACGTGCAACAGAACATTTAAAAAAAACCAATATTTTTCTTGGTATTGACGTAGGGGTAGGTAAATCAAATGCAACTGTATATACATGTGACTTAACTCATAAATATATAGAAATAAATGCCGATTATAGATCCTAAAAATTTGAAGATAGTTGTTTCAATTGCGTTAATCAATAATTTTAATGAAATTTTATTATCAAAAAGGCCAATGAACAAACATTTGGGTGGCTTTTGGGAATTTCCAGGGGGGAAAATTGAAACTGGAGAAACACCACAAAATGCTCTTGTGAGGGAAATCAAAGAAGAACTTAACATTGATATAAATAATAAATGTATTGCCCCTTTATCTTTTAGTGAATTTAATTACAAAGAATTTCAATTATTATTACTTTTATATGTTTGTAGAAGATGGGAAGGAGAACCAAAATCTATGGAGAAAAATGAGCTTAAGTGGGTCAAGCCAAATATGCTTAGAAAATATAAAATGCCTCCAGCTGATAATTCATTGATTTATTGTATTCAAGACTTATTATAATTAATTCAAAGAGGTATTAATGAGTGTAAATATTGTTATATATACTAGTTCCTTATGTGGTTTTTGTCATAGTGCTAAATCTCTATTAAAAAGAAAAAACATTCCATTTAGAGAAATAGATATTGATTTAGATTTTGAAAAGAGAAAAGAAATGATAAAAAAATCAAATGGAGCCAATACCGTCCCACAAATATTCTATAAAAATAATCATGTTGGTGGATGTGATGATTTATTTAAATTAGAAGAAGAAAACGGCTTAGAAATTTTCAAAAACTAATATGGATCGTTACCTTTCAATTGCATGCCTTCAATATACATCAACAAAAGATGAATTGATTACATTAAAAAAAATAAAGAGGTTAATTGAAAAAGCTTTAGAAGCAGGAGTTGAAGTAATAGCCCTTCCAGAATGTGCTACTTCTCTTCAGGAAAATCCTTTTTTAACAAAAAAATTGGCAAAACATGAAGATGAAAATATAAGCCTTCAATCTTTAAAAGAGGTAGCAAAATCTAATTCTATTTTCGTTTTGATTGGTTCATTGCCAATAAAATCAGGGAATAAATTAGTAAACAGGTCTTTTTTAGTTGGTCCTAAAGGGGATGTTTTATATAAATATGATAAAATTCATCTTTATGATGTAAATCTTCCAAATGGGGATATTTATAGAGAATCTGAAACATACTTATGTGGTGATAAAGCAGTAATTGCGACAATTAAAAAAAATAAAATCAATATTGGTATGACAATATGCTATGATGTTAGATTTCCAAATTTATATCACGACTTAGCATTAAACGGTGCTGAAATAATAGTTGTTCCTTCTGCATTTTCAAATGTTACTGGCCCATTTCATTGGCATACATTGTTAAAGGCAAGAGCCATAGAAACTGGATCGTACATTATAGCTCCAGCTCAAACTGGCATTCATCAATGTGGAAGGATAAGTTATGGACATTCTTTAATTATTTCACCATGGGGAGAAATTTTGAGAGATGCTAAAAAGAAAGTTGGTATAATTTATGCTAAAATTAACCTAAATGAAGTGGTTATTGCTAGAAAAGCAATACCTGCTTTGAATTCAAAAAAAATGTATTCAACCAATTTCTAAATATTTTTTTTCTTTTAATCGAACTAATTCTTCTTTACTAAGTGTTGATAGTTCTTTGAGTTTTTTCTCTAAAACATCCCCAATGCTATTAATAGCAATAGTTGGATCCCTATGAGCACCTCCTATAGGCTCTGGAATTATCTCATCGATAATTTTAAATTTCTCCATATCTTGTGCAGTTAATTTTAAAGCCTCAGCAGCTTGCTCTGCATTCTCCTTACTTCTCCACAAAATTGATGAACAGCCCTCTGGAGATATTACAGAATAAACTGCATGCTCTAACATTAATGTGTAATTAGCAATAGCTAAAGCCACGGCACCTCCTGAACCACCCTCACCCGTAATTACTGAAATAGAGGGAACTGTGATTTCTAGACTCTTCTGAATACATCTTGCAATAGCTTCAGCTTGACCTCTTTGTTCAGCACCTTTTCCAGGATATGCACCTGCGGTATCAACAAACATAATTACTGGAATAGAAAACTTATTTGCCAATTCCATTAATCTTTCAGCTTTTCTATAACCTTCAGGTCTAGCCATACCAAAATTTTTAACAACTCTATCCTCAGTATTTTTTCCTTTATCAATGCCTATCGCAAAAATACTATTACCTCTAAAAAAAGCTATACCTCCAGTAAGCGCATTATCATCAGAAAAATTTCTATCCCCTGACAAAGGGATATAATTATCAAATAAAGTTTTAACAATATCTTGAAAATGAGGTCTTTCAGGATGCCTGGAAACTAAAACTTTTTGCCAAGCATTAAGTTGTGAGTAAGTTGACTTTAATTTTTCAGAAACAGATACTTGTAATTTGCCAATTTCTTCAGCAATATTTATGTCAGTATTAGATGACAAATGTCGTAACTCTTCTATTTTTCCTTCAAGATCTGCAATTTGTTTTTCAAATGCTAGAAAATGTTTTATCATGTTTTAAGACTCTCTTTGTTATTAATATCAATTTTATTTAAGGGATGAATATCTTTAATTAATCCAGATAACCTTTTAGATTGAACTTCAGTATATATTTCAGTAGTGCTAATATCAGCATGACCTAAAAATTTTTGAAGAGATCTTAAATCAGCTCCTCGATTAAGTAAGTGAGTGGCAAAACTGTGCCTAATTTGATGTGGAGATACTTTTATATCACCGATATTCAAACTTTTAGATAATTCATTTAAATCATTATTAATTGATTGACGAGAAATATACCCAATACCTCTGTTACCAGGGAACAAATGTTTATTATTAATAAATCTTTCAATGGAAGATCTATATGACAACCAATTTTCTATAACATTTTTGGCTTCTTTATTAAATGCAACATACCTGTAAACACCACCTTTACCTTTTATCTGCAAAAGGTCATTAATCTTAATGAAATCTGATAAAGGAAGGCTAATAAGCTCCGAGATTCTCATTCCTGTAGAGTACAAAATTTCTAAAATAGTAAAAATCCGTAAGCTTTTCATTTTTTTTATTGTATTATTTTTATCTGCATTTTCAAAATTAGTTTTTGCTTTTTTTAACAGAAGAATTAAATATTCTTCTGATAATGATTTAGGTAAATTTTTTATCTGTTTGATTCTTTCTAGATTGTTTAGTGGGTTAATCTCAATGTAATTTTCTTCTTTAAGAATTTGATAAAATTGCTTTAAAGACGACAACTTCCTACTTAAAGTACTAGTTTTATAATTTTTTCTTTGCATAAATGAGAATAAGTCTCGAAAGTTTTGTTCACTTGCAGTTAAAATATCTATTTTATTTTTTTTTAACCAATAAAAAGCAATTTTTATATCTTTTTTATAAGCAATTTTAGTATTTTGAGATAATCCTTTTTCTAAGCTTATAATTTCTATCATTCTATCAATAAATATAGTAATTTTTTCGTTAATTTTTTTCATGGATAAACTTTACAAATTTATAAGTTTGGAAGTCATTATTTCTTGTGTAATTCTATTAGCTAAATTTACTAAGCCAATTTGCTTTAAAGCAGACCTGATTATAATTAAACTATTCAAATCAAAGTCTACTAATGGATTATCTCCTATTAATCGAGCAGTCAATAAAACGGTTAGTGCTTTGTTTTTACTGTTTGCTGCTTCTTTAATAGAGTTAATTAGTAGAAATCTTTTCAAGCTATAACTACTTTCCCATTTCAAATAATTGCCTTCTTTCAAATCATCTTCTTTTAAATTATTTAATTGATTTAACCAACTTATTGAACTTGGTTCAACCATGCCAGCTTTTTCAATAATTGGTATTAAAGGCCACGCTTTTTCTTTCAAGATTAAATTCAAGTCCCACGGTTTACCTTCTACTAATAAAATAATATTTGCGAAATTATTATTAGGGTACAATCCAGGATTGGATAATACTTTTAATTTTTCAATAGTTTCATTTAATTCTTGAGTAAGGGACGAATTGTCAATAGATTTTAGAATAGACAAATATAAATCAATAACATCATTAAATCTTCCGTTATTTGTCTCAGATTTTATTATATTTAATATCGAATTAGCTTTTTTTATCTCATCTTTTATATTTATTATGCTTAGCCAAACATTAGCTCTGTTGTATCCATTAGCTTCACTAATAAAATTTGAATAAGCTTTTTCAAAGTCAATAACACCATCTGCTACAGATTTGTAATTCTCAATTATTTGATCAACGGAGACAAAACTATAATTTATTTTTTTATCAAGAAGAAAAGATCTAGCCTTTGATGTTAAATAATTAAGGGACAATAAAGCATCTGTATATTCACTCCCAAGATGAGCAACATAATTAGCTTTTATAGGAATTTTTAGGGTATCCATCATTACTAAATGCAAAGGTTGTATTTGGTTTTTTTTATTTTCAAAATTTAAGTTGCGATTTGAATTGTAAATTAGATGAAACAAATCTTCAAAAATATTATCTGTGAAACCTCTGGATTTTACTAAATCTAGAATGAATTCTGATTGATCTCTTTTTCCTTCTATAGATAGACAAAAAATACGTGCCATTTGCCAAAAATTTTGAAAATTAATTTTTGATTTTTCATTTATAAACTCACAAGCTTTTTTATCTTTACGAGTAATTAACTCATACTCGACCTGCCATCTTCTCCATATTTCCCACCTTTCACCGTTTGGGAGTTGAGAAACTAATTTATATAAATTTTTGCTTTGCCCACTATTCTTAATTTTAAACAGTCTAGTTTCTAAAAATTTTAAAATTTCATTTGATTTACCTCTTGGTGGTATAGAGGTGCTGAGGTAAAGATCATTTAAAAAAAATTGCAAATTTTTACTAGCTAAAATATCGGGAAGATAATTTAAATGTTCAATAATTTCTTCTGCTTTCATGTTTTCCCAAATGTTAAGACCCATTAGAGTATTTACTTGTGTATTTACCCCAAGAGACCCTAAAGATGGTTTTGCTAATTGACTCACCTCAACATTAATAGTTTTTTTGTTTGATAAAGTTTCTTTATGATTTTCATTAATTTGTGAGTAAGCAAAGTTTTGACAAAACAAAAAGAAAAAACAAATATTTTTTAAAAATATTTGGATAATTAATTTCTTTAAAAAATTGTAATTATTTAACTTGATCATCATTAACATCTAAAATCTTAGTTTCTAATTTATCTGGGGCTGGCATGTCTAAATAAGTCACCAATAAAAATCCAACTAACAAAGATAAACTTAATATAATTAAATAAAATTTATAATTTTTCATCTCAATCCTTACAAATCATTATTAATTAAAAAATATGGCGAGTTTAAGACTATTTTTTTAATAATTTATTTAGCATAAATTTTCAAAAGTTTCTAAAAATATGATGTATATAAAAAATTAATGTGATAATTTATATTAATGTTTAATATTAAAGAAACAAATTCTTATTATGACAAGATAACATTGATTGGCATGATGGGTACAGGAAAATCAAAATTTGGGCGTTTAGTTGCAAATAATCTAAAATACAACTTTTATGATATAGACAACATTATTGAAAAAAAATTTAAAGCATCAATTAAAATATTGTTTCAAAAACACGGCGAGTTGTTTTTTAGAAATATCGAGAAAGAAACTATAAAAAATTTAGTTTATCAAATTAACGATAATAACGAAAAGGTAATTATTAGTATAGGTGGTGGCGCGTATGACGATAAAGAAACTAGAGTACTATTATTCAATAACACAAATGTGATTTGGCTCAACACCCCAATTGATAATTTAGTTGAAAGAATTGGAGATGGATCAAAAAGACCAATGATAAAAGGAGATGCAAGAGAAGCTATTTATAAACTTCTACAAAAAAGGAAAATTTTTTACAACCTTTGTCACTATGAGTTAAATACAGATAAACTTAACCAAAATCAGATTGTTGAAAAAATAATTTCTTTCATATCACATAAAAATAATAAAGCAAAAAAATGAAATCAAAAATTATTAATGTTTCGTTCAATAATAATTTCGAAAATTCATCTTATCAAATATTTATTGGGACTGGTATATTATCTAATTGTGATAAAATTCTAGGGAAGTTTCTAAAGAACAAAAAAGTTATTTTAATTCATGATACATTTTTTTCTTTAGAAAAAGGTGGGAACAAAAATTTTATTAACTTTGTGGAAGCCATAAAAAAATCAACAATGAATGTCAAACTAATAAGTATTTCAGGGGGTGACAAAACCAAGAATATTTTCGAATTAAATCGTGTTCTAGAAAAATCTTTATCATATGAAATAGACAGAGATAGTCTAATCATTGCTTTTGGTGGAGGCGTAATCGGAGACATAGCAGGATTTGCGTCTTCAGTGCTATTAAGGGGGATAAATTATATTCAAATACCTACAACTCTTTTATCCCAAGTAGATAGCTCGGTAGGAGGGAAAACTGGTATTAATTCTAGAAAAGGCAAAAATCTTATTGGTTCTTTTCATCAGCCAATTGCTGTAATAGCTGATATAGATATTATGGATTCACTTCCTAAAAGAGAGTTTCTGGCAGGTTTGGTTGAAGTAATTAAATATGGCTTAATTAAAGACAAAAGTTTTTTTGATTATTTAGAAGAAAATTACAAGGAAATTTTAAATTATAATCAATTAAAATTAAAAAAAATAATAAGTAAGTCATGTGAGATTAAATCTGAAATTATTAAAAATGATGAAAAAGAAAATGGACAAAGAGCTATTTTAAATCTTGGACATACTTTTGGTCATGCCATTGAGTCATTTGGTAAATATGATGGAACAATTATTCATGGCGAAGCTGTTTCAATAGGTATTTGCTTAGCATTTAAATTATCTCTTAAAATGGGATTTTGCGACCAATCTGAAACAGAACGAGTAATTAATTTTTTTGAAAAATTGAAATTACCTACCTCATTTAAACATATTAAAAATTTTTCGATAACTGCATCTAAAATTTTGGAGAAGTTTAAATATGACAAAAAAAATAGAAATAATCAATTAACATTTATCCTAAACAAAAAGATTGGAGAGTCTTTTATTAAAAATGATATGGATATTGATATTTTAACTAAATTCTTAAATGAAGAAATATAATGCAAGACTTACTTATATTTTTAAGCAACATTATCTTACTAATTATTTTATCAGGTTTTTTTTCAAGCTCTGAAACCGCCTTGACTGCTGTTTCAGAAGCAAGGATACATGAGTTAGCACTCCAAGGAAACAAAAGGGCTATTACCATAGAAAAAATATTAGCAAAAAAAGAAAAAATGATTAGTACCATTTTAATAGGTAATAATTTGGTAAATATTGTAGCCTCAGTGTACGCAACAAGTTTTGCTATAATCTATTTTGGAGAATTTGACCTTATATTTGTGACAATATTATTAACTATTTTTCTAGTAATTTTTGCAGAAGTTATCCCAAAAACATATGCTTTTAGTCATGCTGACCAAGTTGCTTTAGCGGTTGCTCCAATAATCAATTTTTTTATATTTATTTTAACTCCTGCAACTTTGATTACAGAGAAATTTGCAAAAATTGTTTCTGGACCAGTTATTGAAGACGAAGAAGCAAAAACTGAAGAACTTAGAGGTATGATTAGACTTCATGCAGGAAATGAAAGTCGCGGAAAAGAACGTGGTAAAATGATGTCTAGCATGTTGGACATGGATGATGTGACGATTGAAGCTGTTATGACACATAGGGGAGCGGTCACAATGATAGATGCTGAGGAAGACCCAGAATTAATTTTCAAAGTTGTTGGAGAAAGTCCATTTACAAGAATACCAATTTATTCTGGAAACCCCGATAATATTATTGGAATTTTACATGCAAAAGAATTATTTAGAAATTTAAGAAGAAGGAATTTTAAGAATATCAACACAATTAATCTATCTGAATTAATGATACAACCATACTTTGCTCCTGAAACTACATTGTTATTTGACCAACTCGAAATTTTTAAAACAAGAAGAGAACATTTTGCAGTTGTTGTTGATGAATATGGTGATTTTAGAGGAATAGTAACACTTGAAGATATCTTAGAAGAGATTGTAGGGGAAATTGATGATGAAACTGATTTAAAAGTAAAAGGGGTAAAACCTCAACCAGATGGTTCTTTTATTATAGATGGATCTGTAACAATTAGAGATCTTAACCGTTCCCTTGGTTGGTCTCTTCCAGATCAAAATGCTAATACTATAGCTGGTTTAATATTGCATGAATCTAAAACCATTCCAGAACCTGGACAAGAATTTAGATTTTTTGATATAAGATTCAGAATTCTTCAAAAAAAATCTAATTTTATTTCTCAACTACGTTTGTGGAATGAATTAGGTATGAAAAACGATAACTAAATATTTTTATATTCTTTGATTGTGAATGTTTTTATAATAATTGAATGAAGATCTGAAAAAAATTCTTCTTTTAAACTTCGATTTACCATTCTATGTCTATCTATCCTTGCAATATTTTTAAATTTTTCTGAAACTATTATAATTTCAAAATGACTTTCAACATTCTCCTTAAAGTTCTGATGACCTCTATGTTGTTCTGAAATATCTAAAACAGAATAAAAATATGGTTCATAATTTTCTAAAATTATTTTTTCAATTCTCAATTTTCTTTTCACAATTAATTCCTTATTGATAAAAAAATTTTTAAAAACACAAATCCAACCTTGCATGGATTACTACATAATTCTATAATTAAAATAAAAAATAAAAATAGAATGTTACATACTAAACAAAAAAAAAATACAGAAAGACTTTGTTCAAATCCAGAGTGTTTAGAATTAGGTGTATATCCAGCACCTAAGTCAAGAGACAAACTTAGGGAATATTTATATTTTTGTATAAATTGTATTAGAGATTTTAATAAATCTTGGAATTATTTTGAAGGATTAAATGAACATGAATTAGAGATTGAAATTCGTAAATCAGTTACCTGGAATAGACCAAGTTGGAAATTTGGAACAAAAAGTTTAAATCATGATTTTGAAAAAGCTTTCCAAGCATTTGAAAATCACAAAAATTCTAATAACAAAATAGTAATGGACAAAAAGTTGGAAAATGCTTTTAAAACATTAGGTTTAGGTACTGATACTAATATTAATGAAGTTAAAACCAAATACAAATCTTTAGCAAAAAAATGGCACCCAGATGTACAAAATGAAAACAAATCAAAAGATAATGAGGATAAATTCATTAATATAACAAACGCCTACAAAATAATTTTAGAGTTATTAACAAAGCCAACAAAAAAATAATAAAAATATTTTTGGAGACTAAATTATGAACGAGGTTAGTTTAACTAACAACATGGACTTTAACTCTGAGACTTTTCCTGTTTCACAAACTTTAGTAATTGATTGTGAAAAAGTCTTTGGTTTTAAAACAAACATGAAAATTACTGGATTTAATGAAAAGACTAAATTTGTACCTGAAATTGATGAGTCTTATTTATTTGATGAAACGACTACAAAAGCAATTCTTGCTGGATTTTGCTATAATAGAAGAGTTATGATTCAAGGTTATCATGGTACTGGCAAATCAACACACATTGAACAGGTTGCCGCAAGATTAAATTGGCCTTGTGTACGAGTGAATTTAGACAGTCATATAAGTCGTTTAGATCTAGTTGGCAAAGATGCCATTGTTTTGGAGGATGGTAAACAGGTAACACAATTTAGAGAAGGTGTTCTTCCCTGGGCTCTCCAGAATCCTGTTGCAATTGTATTTGACGAATATGACGCTGGAAGAGCAGATGTAATGTTTGTAATTCAAAGAGTTTTAGAGGTTTCAGGAAAGCTTACTTTACTTGATAACAATAGGGTTATAAACCCACATCAAAATTTTAGATTATTTGCTACTGCAAATACCGTAGGTTTAGGTGATACTACGGGACTTTATCATGGAACGCAACAGATTAACCAAGGTCAAATGGATAGATGGTCAATAGTTTCAACTTTGAATTATTTACCAATTGAAGCAGAAGAAGAGATTATTTTGTCAAAAGTTCCTAATTTTAAAAATAAAGATGGTAAAGAGACAATTAAATCTATGGTGAATATTGCTAATTTAACAAGAAATGGGTTTATTAATGGCGACCTTTCTACAGTCATGTCCCCTAGAACTGTTATCACATGGGCAGAAAATACAAATATAATTGAAGATATTGATTTGGCCTTTAAGCTAACTTTTTTTAATAAATGTGATGAAATGGAAAGGCCAATTTTGTCAGAATATTATCAAAGATGTTTTGGAAGAGAGTTAATCATAACTGAAAAAAGTATTGATGCTTAAAATTTAAAATGAGTAAGAATTCAGAAAATACCCAATTCCAAAATGCCACTGCCTCAACTTTAAAAGCAATTTCTGGAAATATGATTGAAGAAAGGGAAATAAAATTTTCTGGATCTACAAGCTATTTATCATCTAAAGAGGTTAGATTACCAATCATATCAAAAGAATTGGATAATTCAGAATTATACAAAGTAAGAGGAGAAGCGGATAAAATTGCTCTCAAGATTAAGTACCATGATCCTATTTTGCATAATAAATATATACCATCTTCAGATTTATCATCACAAATTTTTCAATTAGCAGAAGAATCTAGAATTGAAGCAGTTGGGTCTAAGAATCTTGTAGGTATAAAGAAAAATTTACAAAACCTAGTTGTTGAAAAATTTAAAGAAACAATTTTACCTGTACCAGGTGGAGAAGATAAGGAAGCTTTAGTTAATGCTTTACACTTAGTAATAAGAGAAAAGATTACTGGATCTAACTCTCCTCCAAACACATCTGTTTCTCTAGAGAAATGGCGACCTTGGATTAATAACAAGATTGGTAATCTTCTAAACCAACTTGCAGAAAATAAAAATAATCAAGAAATTTTCGCTAAGTACACAAAAGAAATGTTATCTGTTTTGCATGCAGATATTGGAGAAAGAGATCCTAATAATGATGGTGAAAACGAAGACACTGAAGAAAACAACCCTGATGAGAATGAAGAAAACGAATCATCTGCCGAAAGTGAGAGTGACAATGATGAAGATGCTGGATTAGACAGTAGTAGCGATACCCAAGAAAATGATCAAGAAATACAGGGTGAAACTCAAGATGCTGACGCTGATAATGAAGATGAAGAGAGTGAGGGTGAAATTGTTCCTAATCCTTTATCAGGACATAACTTAGGTAAAAATAATATTAATTATAATTATCAAGTCTTTTCTACAAAATACGACGAAATCATCAATGCTACTGACTTATGTGAAGAAGATGAACTTAGCAGACTTAGAGGAACACTTGATAAACAACTTGAAAGTCTTCAAGGTGCTATAGCTAGATTGGCTAACAAACTTCAAAGAAAATTACAAGCTAAACAGAACAGATCTTGGAACTTTGATCTTGAAGAAGGAATGTTAGATGCATCAAAATTAGCTAGAGTAATTACTCAACCATTATTTCCACTCTCATATAAGCAAGAAAAAGATATGAATTTTAGAGATACCATCGTGACTTTGCTTATAGATAATTCTGGGTCAATGAGAGGAAGGCCTATCACCATTGCTGCAATTTGTGCTGACATTATGGCTAGAACACTTGAAAGATGTGGAGTCAAAGTTGAAATCTTGGGTTTTACAACAAAAGCATGGAAGGGTGGTCAATCCAGGGAACAATGGATAAATGAAGGTAAACCAGCTTACCCTGGTAGATTAAATGACTTAAGACATATTATTTATAAGCCAGCAGACGTACCATGGAGAAGAGCAAAAAACTCACTTGGATTAATGCTCAGAGAAGGAATTTTAAAAGAAAACATAGATGGTGAGGCATTAATCTGGGCACATGAACGATTGTTAGGTAGAGTGGAAGATAGAAAAATCCTTATGGTCATAAGTGATGGCGCGCCCGTTGATGATACCACACTTTCTTCTAATAATGGTAACTATTTGGAACTTCATCTTAAACAGGTAATCTCATTTATAGAAAATAAATCACCTATAGAATTAGTCGCAATTGGCATTGGTCACGATGTTACCCGTTACTATGATAAGGCAGTAACTCTCACCGACGCCGAGCAATTGGGTGGGGCGGTAACTGAACAGTTGGCTGACTTATTTAATGAAGAATAGAATTAAGAAGAACTAACTTCTTTTTTTAAATTTTTTTGAATAGTTTTCTTAATTTCAATAGCTTTTGGTGCTAAAACTCTGTTACTAGTCTTAGATAAATAATCATCTAAACCACCATTTTTTTCAACAGATTTTAAAGCTCTCACAGACACCTTCATACTAATAAATTTATCTAACGATTTACTAAAAAATTTAACATTTTGAAGATTTGGTAAAAATTTTCTTTTTGTTTTATTTTTAGCATGACTGACATTATTGCCACTCATAACGTTTTTACCCGAAATTTCACATGCTCTGGACATTATAACCTCAAAATAGTTAATGCGATTTATATGATAGTGGACCTAAAAGGTCAAGTTAAATGGTAAAAGAATCTGGTCTTTATGGATTTTTAAAACCATTAATTGCAATATTCATGGCTTCTATAGGATTATCAGTAATACCTACTATATCAAAAATATTTTCTATATTATCTCTTTTCATTAATTTCAACATGCCACCAATTATTTTATTTGCAACTAAAGGTCCTTCAAATGTTAAAGAAGAATATAATTGAACTAAATGTGCTCCACACAAAATTTTAACATATGCAGACTTACTATCTGATACACCACCAGCTGCAATTAAAAATAATTTATAATTGTTATTTTTAATTATTTTATTCGCTTGTGACAAAATATCTGTCGATTTTTTAAATAATGGCTTACCTGAAAGTCCTCCTGATTCAATAGATCTTTTTGATTTTAAATTTTTGTCTCTATCCAATGTAGTATTAGAGATGATCAACCCAAAAATTTTTTGGGAATGGGCTATTTCAATAATTGAATTCAATGTTTGCTTATTTATATCTGGGGCAATTTTCAAAAAAATGGGCAATTTATTTTTTATAGTTTTGGATGCAGCTATACCGTCTTTAACAAAATTTATAACTTTTTCTAAATTTTCTTTTTTTTGAAAATCTCTTAATTTTGGTGTGTTAGGTGAAGACACATTTATGGAAATATAATCAGCAAACACTGATAAATTTTTAGCAAGAACTTTATAATCGTTAAACCTATCTTTACTATTTTTGTTAGGGCCAATATTTATTCCAACAAGAAAATCACTTCCAACGGGGTAACTTTTTCTATAATCCTCTAATCTTTTTTTTGCTTCTAACATTCCAAGATTGTTAAATCCATTTCTATTTATTATAGCTTTATCTTTTTCTAACCTAAAGATTCTTGGTTTTGGATTGCCATATTGAGGCACAGGTGTAATAGTGCCAACTTCTGTGAAACCAAAATTCAAAAAATGAATTTTGTTTATTACTTCTGCATTTTTATCAAAACCAGCAGCAACACCAAGTAAATTTTTAAAAATCAAATTACCAATTTTAATTGGAACTACACTTTGATTTAATCTTGGATGAAAACCAAGTTTCAAAAATTTTATAGTTAATTTATGAGCAATTTCGGGATCAAGCTTTCTTACAAAAAAGGTAATAAATTTCCAAATCATTTAATCTATTCTTTAACTAAGTTACCTAAAATCACGTTTTCTAATAATTTTATAGTTGGTGCAATACCATAGAGTTTTATGAAACTTCCCATTCTAGGTCCTTCAGATTGTCCTAGAACAGTCTCATACAAACCTTTAAACCATTCACGTAAGTTTTCATATTCGAGTTTTTTTCCAATTGCAAAAACTATAGATTGAATATCATCAGATGAGGCTTCATTATTTAATGTTGATAGAGTATTTATTAATTCAGTGATGCCTTTTTTCTCTTTTTCATTTGGAAGCCTATACTTCTTTTTAGGCTCTATTTTCTCTTTATAATAATTAACAGCTAAGTTAATTAAATCATCTAATTCTTTAGTTCTTTTTGAATTGGGTGAGTAGGTTTTGACATATCCCCAAACTATATCTGGATCACTTGCATAACATACAGACACTAAATTTAGCAATAAAGTATATGTAACTGGCAGATCATTAGGCTTTGGTAAGCCTTTATGTAAATGCCATACTGGATTATCAATTTTTTGAAGAGTTTCCTGCTCAGTATATCTTCTCAAATGTGAAAAATACTCGTCAGTGGTTTTTGGTATAACATCAAAAAAAAGTCTCTTAGCTCTTTTGGGATTTGTATACATAAACAGACTTAAGGATTCAGATGAGCCATATCTCAACCACTCTTCTATTGATAAACCATTACCTTTGGATTTTGAAATCTTTTCACCATTATTATCTAAAAAAAGTTCGTATGAAAAACCTGATGGAGGTGTACCTCCAAGAGCTTTCAATATTTTGCTAGATAAAATTACGCTTTCAGATAAGTCTTTGCCTGACATCTCATAATCTACACCTAGTGCATACCAACGCATTGCCCAATCACACTTCCACTGTAACTTGCATGAACCACCAAGAATAGAGACAGTAACTATTTCATTAGAATCCTCATCAACAAAACTTACAGTATTGTTTTTGGTGTCGATAGTTGTAATGTCAACTTGTAAAACTCTTCCAGATTTTGGGCAGACTGGAAGAAATGGGCTATAAGTTTTTTTTCGATCTTCGCCTAAAGTAGGCAAAATTATATTTTTTATTTTTTCGTAATTTAATAAAATTTTTTTTAGTGCCTCGTCAAATTTTCCGCTTTTATAACACTCTGTAGCTGAGAGAAATTCGTACTCAAAATTAAAATGGTCTAAAAATTCCTGTAATTTATAGTTATTGTGATCTCCAAAACTACCAAATTTTCCAAAAGGATCTGGAACATTAGTTAAGGGATGATCAATAAATTTTTGAAGTAGTTCTTTATTAGGGACGTTGTCTGGAATTTTACGAAAGCCATCCATGTCGTCTGAAAAACATATTAACTTTGTGTTTCTTTCAGTTAAGACTTCAAATGCGTTGCGTACAATGTTAGTCCTCGCAACTTCACCAAACGTTCCAATATGTGGAAGTCCTGAGGGTCCATACCCAGTTTCAAATAAAACTGGAATATTATTATTTTTATTGGCAGAATTCTCAACCTTATCCAATCTATCCCTTAGATTTCTAGCTTCAACAAAAGGCCAGGCATTGGATTTTTCTGCAAATTTTTTAATTTCTGATTTTTCCATAACTTAACCTTAAATTATTACTATAATTGCTATATGAGTTAATAAAAGTAGGCAACAAATAATCAAATTATTAGTCAAAAAAAAACACCTCCAACTTGGCTAAGCTAGAGGTGTTAAAATGATAAGATAGAACAGAGCTACATCATTCCCGGCATGCCACCCATGCCGCCCATGCCGCCCATGCCGCCCATGCCGCCCATGTCTGGCATAGCACCACCGCCACTAGCTGGTGGCTCAGGCTTATCAGCAACCATAGCTTCTGTGGTTATCAATAAACCTGCTACAGATGCTGCATTTTGCAAGGCTGATCTTACAACTTTAGTTGGATCAATAACTCCTGCTTTAACTAAATCGGTAAATTCATTAGTTTGAGCATTGAACCCATAGTTTGCGTCTGTTGATTCAAGAAGTTTACCCACTATAACAGCTCCATCTTGGCCAGCATTATCAGCTATTTGCTTTGCGGGAGATTTTAGAGCTCTTCTTACAATGTCAACACCCATTTTTTGGTCTGAGTTTTCAACTTTTAATTTATCTAATGCTGCTATTGCCTTAACAAAAACAACTCCACCACCTGGCACAATACCTTCTTCAACAGCAGCTCTAGTAGCATGCATCGCATCATCTACACGGTCCTTACGCTCTTTAACTTCAACTTCGGTAGCACCACCAACTTTGATAACAGCAACTCCACCTGCTAGCTTAGCTAGCCTTTCTTGAAGCTTTTCTTTATCATAGTCAGAAGTTGTTTCTTCGATTTGAGCTCTTATTTGATTACATCTAGCACCAATGTCGTCCTTAGATCCTGCGCCATCAATAATAGTAGTTTCTTCTTTTGTAACTTCTACACGTTTGGCTGTTCCGAGCATTTCTAATGTTACATTATCTAACTTAATTCCTAGATCTTCTGATATCATGTCACCTTTCGTTAAAATTGCAATATCTTCTAACATGGCTTTTCTTCTATCACCAAAACCAGGAGCTTTTACTGCAGCTATCTTCAAGCCACCCCTAAGCTTGTTAACTACTAGTGTTGCCAATGCCTCACCTTCAACGTCTTCAGCTATGATTAAAAGAGGTTTACCAGATTGAACAACTTTTTCTAATATAGGTAACATTTCCTGTAAGTTAGCCAATTTCTTTTCAAAGAGCAGGATATATGGATCATCCATAACTACTTTCATTTTATCAGCGTCTGTAATAAAATAAGGAGATAAATATCCTCTGTCGAATTGCATCCCTTCTACAACTTCTAGTTCAGTAGCAAGTGTTTTGGCTTCCTCAACGGTAATAACACCTTCGTTACCTACTTTATCCATAGCTTTTGCAATCATATCTCCAATTTCAGACTCACCATTTGCTGACAAAGTACCAACCTGCGCAACTTCTTCGTTAGTAGATATTTTACTTGTTCTTGTTTCCAAGTCAGCAACTACAGCCTCTATTGCTAAATCAATACCTCTTTTTAAATCCATAGGATTTAAACCAGCAGCAACTGCCTTAGAGCCTTCCTTAACAATAGCTTGGGCTAATACAGTTGCAGTGGTTGTGCCATCACCTGCGACATCGTTAGCCTTTGAAGCAACTTCTCTCACCATCTGAGCGCCCATATTCTGAAATTTTTCTTTCAATTCAATTTCTTTAGCTACAGTAACACCATCCTTTGTAATTCTTGGGGCACCAAAAGATTTATCAATAACAACGTTTCTTCCTTTTGGTCCTAAAGTAACTTTTACAGCTTCTGCTAGTATATCAACGCCCTCTAACATTTGTGCTCTAGCATTTGCACCAAATTTGACTTCTTTAGCAGCCATTTTTTTTTCCTTTCAAATTATAAAGTAATTATTATTTGTTAAGAGAATAATTAACCCATTATTCCCATGATATCGCTTTCTTTCATGATCAAAAGATCTTTACCATCAAGCTTTACTTCCGTACCCGACCATTTTCCGAAAAGTACTACATCACCTTCTTTGACATCCAAAGGTTGAATCTTTCCAGTCTCGTCGCGTGCTCCAGAACCCGCTGCAATAATTTTACCTTGCATTGGCTTTTCTTGAGCTGAATCTGGAATAATTATTCCACTAGCTGTTTTTTCCTCTGCTTCGAGACGCTCAACAACAACTCTGTCGTGAAGTGGCCTAAACTTCATGCCTTTTCTCCCTTATTAAAAATGTTAAAGTTAAACAATAAATACATTATTGATGGAGCTTAAATAGTGTACTTGTAGAAAACTTTCAAGATAAAATAAAAAAAATATTTAAAATGTTGCTTTTAATAAGAAACACCACATATAAATAAACAAAAACACTAGATATGATGATACAACCCCTAAATTCAAAATATATGTACGCATGGCTTTATACTACCATCTTCATGGTAGTAATTATGATCCTAATTGGTGGCATAACTAGATTAACAGATTCAGGCTTGTCAATGGTTGAATGGAGACCGATATGGGGGCTTTTACCTCCAATTTCAAATGAAGAATGGAATAGAGTGTTCTCGCTTTACATGAGTTCCCCAGAATATATTTTTAAAAATCAAGGAATGAGCGTTACAGAATTTAAAGAAATATTTTTTTGGGAATACTTTCACAGATTATGGGGAAGATTAATTGGAATTGTTTTTATCATACCCTTAATTGTTTTTTGCTTATCTAACAAAATTCCCAATTCAATATTAATAAAGTTATTAACTATTTTGTTTTTAGGAAGTTTACAAGCAATTATTGGTTGGTGGATGGTGAAATCTGGCCTTGTAAATGACCCTACAGTTTCACAATATCGTTTGGCAGTTCATTTATCTAATGCTTTATTAATACTATTTCTTTTATTATGGACCGTTTTGGAATTTAGAAATGGTCCTTCTAAAATTAAATTAGATTTCAGTTTGTTAGTTTTTAGTTTTTTATTTATAACGATTATTGCAGGTGCATTTGTTGCTGGAATGGATGCAGGTTTAATGTACAACGAATATCCTTTGATGGGATATAGATTAATTCCAGAAAACTATGGTGAATACGGCTTTTTAGATCCATTTGAAAACCCCGCTTCAGCTCAATTTCATCATAGGCATATAGCTTTATTTACTACAGTTTGTATACTGATTTATTGTTATAGAAACTATACTCAAAGTAGTGACAAAGTTGTTAAGAAATTCTCCATATTTATGAGTGCAATATTATGTTTTCAATTTTCCTTAGGTATATTTACTTTGATTAATATGGTACCAGTATACTTAGGAGCTCTTCATCAAACTGGGGCTGTGATTCTATTCATATTTCTTACAATCATAATGCATAAATTGAATGTAATAAAAATTAGTTAAGTTTAGTTTTTTTGTCTAACTTTATACCTAATTCTTTTAATTGAAGTTCATTTATTTCGTTTGGGGCGTTCATCATTAAATCCTCTGCTTTGCCAGTCATTGGAAATAAAATAACTTCTCTAATATTAGGTTCATCAGCTAATAACATTACAATACGATCAATTCCTGGAGCAATACCTCCATGTGGAGGTGCTCCGAATTTAAATGCATTTATCATAGCCGGGAATTTATTATCAACAACTTCAGATTTGTGACCTGCTATTTCAAAGGCTTTATACATTATTTCTGGAACATGATTTCTTATTGCACCAGATGAAAGTTCAATTCCATTACAAACTAAGTCATACTGGTGTGCGAGGATATCTAATGGATTTTGGTTCAGTAATGCTTCCATTCCACCTTGTGGCATAGAAAAAGGGTTATGAGAAAATTCTATTTTGCCTGTGTTTTCATCTTTTTCAAACATTGGATAATCTACTATCCAACAAAATTTAAATGTATTCTTTTCAATTAGTCCTCTATCTGTTGCAATCTTAACTCTTGCTTTACCTGCTAAATTTGCTGCTTCACTTTCTAAAGCACAAGAAAAGAATAAAGCATCTCCATCATCAAGGTTGAATAAATTCTTCATCTTAAGAGCTTTTTCAATTCCTAATCCATTGGAAATTGGTCCTTTAGCGGTATTTTCACTAAAAATAATATATCCCATTCCAGGAGCACCTTCTCCTTGAGCCCAATTATTCATTCTATCGGCAACTGAACGTGACCCACAATTCGGACCAGGAATAGCTCTCACAACAGATCCATTTTCAATTGATTTTGCGAAGATAGTAAAACCAGAATTTCTAAAAAAATTGGTTACATCTTGAATCTCAAGAGCAAATCTCAAGTCAGGTTTGTCATTTCCATATTTTAACATTGAGTCTTTATAAGTAATTTTTGGGAAGTTCTCATTAATGCTTTTATCTGAATATTTTTTAAAAACTTCTTTAATTACAGGTTCTACAGCTTGAAAAACATCGTCTTGTTCAACATACGACATTTCTAAATCAAGCTGATAAAATTCACCTGGCGATCTGTCAGCTCTACTATCTTCATCCCTAAAACATGGTGCTATTTGAAAATATTTATCAAAACCAGATACCATTATAAGTTGTTTGAACTGTTGAGGAGCTTGGGGCAAAGCATAAAATTTCCCTTTGTTGAGTCTAGAAGGAACTAAAAAGTCTCTAGCACCTTCTGGACTAGATGCAGTTAAAATTGGTGTTTGAAATTCTAAAAAACCTAATTCTATCATTTTATTTCTAATAGTTTGGATAACTTTAGATCTTAATACGATGTTGTCATGAGGCCTACTTCTTCTCAAATCCAAATATCTAAATTTTAATCTGGTTTCTTCGCCATAATCCTCATCTGAATTTACTTGCAATGGTAATGCTTTTGATTGGGATATAATTTCTAATTCAAACAAGTTTATTTCAATTCTACCTGTTGGTAAATTATCATTAATTGTGTCCTCAGACCTTTCTATAACTGTTCCTAATACAGTTATTACACTCTCTAAAGGTAACGTCTCAAATATAGAAAAATTTTTGTTTGATGAATCAACAACCACCTGAGTCAATCCATAATGGTCTCTTAAATCTATAAATATTAATTGACCATGGTCTCTTTTTCTATGAACCCAACCCGATAACTTTACCTGATCATTCACGTTTTCAATTCTCAACTCATTACATTTATGTGTTCTATATTTATGCATTTAAAAATTCCTATAAATTAGAATTAAATTTCGTAAGAGACCTATTTTTGATATCTTTCATAATCTCTAGGGCTTTTTTATTATCTATCTGTGACCAAATAGCAATTTCATCAGTCGAACGAAGACATCCTAGACATAACTTACTTTTAGAATCAATTGAGCAAACTCCTACACAAGGACTAATTTTATTTATTTGCCCCATTTCATATCCTCTATTGCTTATTATTGTCTTTGATAGCTTGCGCAAGCATGACTAAAAGATCAGAAATACCAGTTTCTCCACTGGTTGCACTTATTAAATTTTTATCTCTCACCGTTGGTTTATCAATAATTTCTGCACCAGCTGCAATTAAAAGAGCACTATCAGCATCAGATGCAGCAACTTTTCTACCCTTAGCAGCATCTATGGTTGTTAATAACATAGAAGAAACACCTGCCAAAGCAACTGGTTCATTTTCTCTTAAAAAAGCTCTTAAAACTCTCCTTACATGAAGGTCATTACTCAAAGTTTCAATTTGATTTGCTCCACCTGGTACTATTAGAGCATCAAAATCTATAGCTAGTGTATCTGAAACTGGTTGATCTACAGGATAAGATAATCCCCATTTCTCTGATGCCCAACCATTGGTTGTACCAATATCTCGAGAAATTATAGTATAAGAACCTTCAGCAGCTAAAATTGTTTTCTGTATTATTAAAAATTGTTCTTCATTAAAACCACTTGCAACCATCACAGCAATTTTTTTACCTTTAAAAGCTGATGTATCAGACAAAATATACTCCTAAGATTTGTTTTTAAGTTCTATAAAAGATTTAGTTTATCTTATCAAGTAAACTAGTTAAAATTAAATTTCCATTTTATCGTTTTTTTGATAATAAAGGCAATTGTGATTAACAATAAGATCGGAAATAATATTTGGAAAAATGTTGCAATTCCTAGATCTTGTTTAGAACCACTCAAAGCTAGATTAAGGGCCTCAACTGTCAAGGTTGTCACTCTACCCGCTCCTATAAAATAAACTGGCAAATATAAAGAAAACGAAACTATCATGCCTATTGCAAATGAAGTCAAAAGGGACGGTAAAACTAATGGGATTTTAATCTTAAATAATCTTGCTATTCTATTTTTTCCTAAGCTAGAAGCTACTTTTATATAATCAGATTTAACTTCTCTTATTGCTGGTGCAAGTATAATAAAAGAATATGGTATCACATAAAATAATTGAACAATTATGAGCGGCGTTAAAAAACTATTTAAATTTAAAAATATTATAAAGCTTTGTAATCCAATTAAAAAAGAAATTTGAGGAATAAATAATGGAATGAATATAATCCATTCAAATTGAGTTTTTTTTATGTTTAAATAGTCTATTAATTCAACCCATATGATTGTTAAAGAAATGGATAATAATGAAACTATAAGTGGTATATATATAGAAATAAATATTAAAGATTTATTTTGATCATAAAAACTTAAAAAACCATTTATGTTTAAGTCATTTGGAAAAAAATTTGGAAAATACCAATTTTCACTGACCCCCCACAACATCGAACTAATTATACCCATAAAAGATAATAGAAATAAAATAATGCCAAAACATAATATAACAAATTTCAAAAACTCTGATTTAAATGAAGTGATTTTTATAAAAAAAATATAAAAATATTTTTGTTTAACAATTTTCTCTAAAAAAATCCAAAAAATTAATAAAATTATAATTATTAATAATTGGATTAAAGATAAATTTGAAGCTATAAAAAATGAATCCATGTCTGAAGATTGAAAGATTTGTAAAATTCGAACTGATAGAGTTGAGGGAGTTGATGGCGCTAAAAGTAAAGACATATCAACTACAGATGATGAAAATGCAATAATTATAAAGATAACAAGTCTAATTTTTTTGTATATGATAGGAAATATTAGTATAAACCAAGAAGAAAAACTTGAATGCTGAAACGATTTTCCCAAATCAAAAAATTTTTTTGAAGAAAACTCTCTCAAAGCTGATAATGAAACTAAGATGAGAAATGGTATTTCTTTTAACATAATGCCTAATATTAAAAAAAAACCATATTCGTCTGGGAATATATAGCTGTTTGGAGGTCTTTCAAAGCCCGACAACCAGGGTGAAACAGATCTTAATAGTAATCCACTTGGAGATAAGAGAAAGATTAGACCAATAGCCATTGTGATGTGTGGCAAAGCGATTAGAGGTGATATAATAATTTTTATATAATTAAAAAATTTAGTTTTAAAAAAATATAAAAGAATTACTTGAGAAAAAAACAATGCTAAAACAGTTGATACAAAACCGGTAAAAGTTGATAATATTATTGACTTATATATCCCTGGTATATTCATTGATATATAAAAATAATTTAAGCTGAATTCACCTTTTCCTAAAATTGGTAGATAATTAAATGACGGTAAAAAAAAACCTAAGAAACCGCACGTTATCGGTATAATGATAATTATTCCAATAAATACGAAAGAAGCCTTAGAAAGAGGACGACAGAAACTATTTATCATTTATGACCTAATTTTTAGAACCATATTTTTCTATCCATCCTTCTTCAATAGCTTTAACCCACGAAGGATGTGGCTCCTCTAGCTTCATTGTCAACTCCTCATTAGAAAGCGTCGCAATACCTCTTGGAAGAATAGAAAATTTATTTTTCCACTCTTTGTCTAATTTTGTCACTGAAATTACACTTGGATCACCCCAAAAATTTTTGTCTTGTTTCTTTAATTGAGCTTCTGGAGATATTAAGAAATTAACAAAAATTTTAGCAGCAGTTTTTTTACCTGAATTATATGGAATTGCTAAAAAATGAACATTAGCAAGAGTTCCATCTTTATGTATGTAACTTCTTACAGTGTTAGGTAACTTTCCTTCGGATATAGCATTTGAAGCATGTGCTATATTAAACGCCATTGCAATATCAATTTCTCTTTCAGCAACTAATTCTGTTAGAGCCAAATAGTTGGGAGGGTAATTTTTGCCCTCTCTCCAAAAATATGGAGTTGTCTCACTTAACCATTTCCATAATGGGCTCAAAGCATTTTTATGTTTATGATCAACATACTCTGATTTCAACGAGCTTTTATCATCTATCAACTCAATTAAAATTTGTTTTAAAAAACTAGTACCCGTAAAATCTGGTGGTTGAGGAAAAGTAAACCTTCCTTTATTTTTTATAATATAGTTTTTTAATTCAGATGCTGATTGTGGAGGAGATTTAATGTATTTGCTATCATAATAAAAATTTAATTGTGATACACCCCAAGGCATTTCCATACCTTCCGTAGGAACCCCAAAATCATTTAACAAACTTAGATTGTTTTCAAAATCTAAATACTTAGAGTTTGGCAAGTTTTTAATCCAATTTTCAGAAAGAAGCATATTATTTTTCTTCATCACTGAAAAATTTTCTCCATTAATCCATACCAAATCGACAGCCCCATTATTATTTTTTTTAACATTTTTTTCTGATAAAATTCTTGCTACTACATTAGCAGTGTCAGATACTTTGACATGTTTAACTGTTAAGTTATATTTTTTTTTGACTGCGTCTGAAGCCCATTTGATGTATGAATTAATATTCTTAGCCCCACCCCAAGCATGAAAAAAAATAGTTTGCCCAGAAACTTTGCTAGCTTTTATCTCCCAGTCCTTCTTTTTTTCTGAGGCATTGGAGTAAGGACTAATTATAAAAAAATTACAAATAAAAAAATATTTTAAAACAATTTTAGATAAATTATTGGCCGATTTTAAAAACATATAGATTTACCTCAAAGTTTGTTCTTGAATAGACAAATATTGATATTAGATATATTAATGTTGATGATAATGACTATCCGCAAAATACACAACTCAGAAATAGTTATATAATTATGAATGCTATCTTAATACTGATAAATGAAATTATAACACTCTATTTATATACATTATTTGTATATGTTATAATGAGCCTTCTAATCCAATTTCAAATGATTAATAGCTATAACAAAATTATTAATACAATTTTTCGAGCACTAATATCTTTGCATGAACCTTTGTTAGAAAAAATTAGACGGTATATACCATCTCTCTCGGGAATAGACTTATCACCTGTAATAGTAATTCTTTTATTGAGTTTTTTAAAAAACTTAATTCAAGATTATAGATTGGGGTTATAAATTTATTAATGGCAATTGTAAGTAAAATTATTGATGGAAAGATGTATGCTGGGAAACTGTTAGAAGAAATTTATCCTCTAAGCAAAGGATTTTTTGATAATTTTAATCGTAAGCCAAGCCTTACTGTCATAATAGTTGGAGACAATCCCGCTAGTAAAATATATGTTAAAAATAAAATCCTAATAGCCAATAAATATGGAATAGATTCCAAGGAAATTATACTTGCTTCTGATGTTTCAGAAGACAAATTGATTAAACATATCTCAACACTTAATAGAGATGAAAATGTAGATGGAATTCTTGTTCAACTTCCACTACCAAAACACATTTCAGAAAAAAAGATAATTAATATAATAAATCCATCAAAAGATGTTGATGGGTTTCACCCAACTAATTTTGGTAAACTTTTCATGGGCGACTCAAAATTTATTCCATGTACACCCTTAGGCTGTCTTTATATGTTGAAACATGAAATTGAAGATATTAAGGGAAAAAATGCTGTTATAATAGGGAGATCAAACATTGTAGGAAAACCAATGGCGTCACTGTTACTTTCTTCAGACTGCTCAGTGACGATTACTCATTCAAGAACCAAAAACATTCAAGAACATACCAGAAAAGCAGATATTTTAATCGTAGCAGTGGGTATTCCTGAAATGATTGATGAAACATTTATTAAACCAGGTGCGATTGTGATAGATGTTGGAATTAATAGATTAAAATCAAAAACCAAACATAATGCTAGTGATAAGGGAATACTTGTTGGTGATGTCAAATTTGAAAACGTTTTAAACACTGCCAAAAAAATCACTCCTGTTCCTGGTGGAGTTGGGCCAATGACTATTGCGTGCTTAATGCATAATACTGTTAAAGCCGCCTATATTAACAAAAAACATGATTTTATTAATATCTTGGAAGGAATTTTATAATGGATTGGCTTAATATTACTTTATTTCTTTCAATGACGTTGGTGGTTCTTATACTTGCATGGGGCTTGATAACGATGGCTAGAGGTGGAGACTATAACAAGTCACATAGCAATATTTTGATGAGATATAGAATAATTTTTCAAGCTATAGCAATTTTAATTTTCATATGCTTATTAACATATAAAAGATATTACAATGGTTAAATTAAATAAAATTTATACTCGAACGGGCGACGATGGATCAACTGGCTTAACTGATGGAAGTAGAGTTCAAAAACACTCTCCTAGACCACAAGCATATGGTTCAGTTGATGAATTAAATTCCTCCTTGGGAGTGGTATACCTTAGCTTAAACAAAGAAAATTCAAACGTACTTCATATTGAAATAAAAAATTTAATCAGAGAAATTCAAAATGATTTATTTGACTTAGGTGCAGATTTATCAACACCAATATCTAAAGAAAAAGAAAAGTATCCAGCGCTTAGAATTAAAAAGGAACAAATTGATAACATAGAAAATAAAATAGACTATTATAATAGGTCATTAAAACCTCTAAATTCCTTCATTTTACCAGGTGGAACAGAAGCCTCTACTTTATTACATCATTCAAGAACAGTAGCTAGAAGAGCTGAAAGAGACACAAGTTTACTTTCAAGCATAGAAGCTATAAACAAACAATCTTTGATTTATTTAAATAGGTTGTCTGATTTATTATTTGTATTATGTAGAGTTTTAAACGAAAATGGACAAAAGGATGTATTATGGATACCAGGTTTAAATCAAAAATAATTTATTTTGGAAAGGGAGTTTAGTTTGAAAATTTTAGTGCCTGTTAAAAGAGTAGTAGATTATAACGTAAAAGTTAGAGTTAAAAGTGATAATTCTGGTGTTGAATTAGAAAACGTTAAAATGTCTATGAATCCTTTTGATGAAATAGCTGTAGAAGAGGCTTTAAGATTAAAAGAAAAAGGAATAGCAAATGAGGTTATAGCAATATCTATTGGTGCATCTCAAGTTCAAGAAACTATAAGAAATGCTCTTGCAATGGGAGCAGATTCAGGAATTTTTGTTGAATCCAACGATAATCTTGAACCATTAAACATAGCAAAAATAATTTCATCTATTGCTCAAAAAGAAGAGATTGATTTGATGATTTTAGGTAAGCAAGCAATAGATGATGATATGAATGCCACTGGTCAGATGATTGCAGCCTTATTGAACTGGCCTCAAGCTACTTTTGCCAGCAAGGTCGATATTTCAGGAAAAATAGCCAAGGTTAGCCGCGAAGTTGACGGGGGAATTGAGAATATCGAAATTTCATTACCTGCTGTGATAAGCACTGACTTAAGATTAAATGAACCCAGATATGCTAGCCTCCCAAACATTATGAAAGCTAAGAAAAAGCCAATTAATGAAATTAAGATTGAAGATCTAAAAATAGAAATAAAGAAACATTTAAATGTTTTGAAAGTTGAAGAACCTGCTAAACGTCAATCAGGGATTATGTTAAAAACTGTAGATGAATTAGTTGATAAATTAAAAAATGAATCAAAAGTAATATAAAAAAACTAAGGGAATATAAAATGAAAGTACTTGCTATAGCTGAACATAATAATCGTGAACTTTTGCCTGCTACATTACATACTGTAAACGCAGCCAAACAGATTAGTGAAACTGACTTGTTAGTTGTTGGTCACAACTGCCAAGAGGTCATTGATAATGCATGCAAAATTGAGGGTATCAATCAAGTTCTTTATTGCAATAATGAAATATATAAAAACTCAATAGCTGAAAACTTATCTATACTGATTAAATCTATTGCACAAAATTATTCTCACATTTTATTTTCAAATACAGCTAATGGAAAAAATATAGCTCCTCGTCTAGCTGCTTTGCTAGATGTAATGATTATTCCAGATATAATTGAAATTATAGATGAAAATACTTTTAAGAGACCGATTTATGCTGGCAATGCTATAGCAACTTGCAAGAGCGAAGACTCATGTAAAGTTATCACTGTAAGGACAACAGCATTTGAAAAAACTTCATTTATTCAAAATCAAGTTGAAGCTGTATCTATTAATGCTGAAGAAAATTCTGAATTAACAAAATATATTAATTCAGAACTTTCACAAAATGAAAGACCCGAATTAACTGCTGCTGATATTGTTGTGTCAGGTGGAAGAGGACTTGGGTCAGCCGAAAACTTTAAAGTTCTAGAAAAATTAGCTGACAAACTCGGAGCAGCAATGGGAGCAAGTAGAGCGGCAGTAGACGCTGGTTATGTGCCTAATGATTGGCAAGTGGGCCAGACTGGAAAAGTGGTTGCACCAAACTTATATATAGCTGCTGGTATTTCTGGTGCAATTCAACATTTAGCGGGTATGAAAGATAGTAAGGTGATTGTTGCAATTAATAAGGACGAGGAGGCTCCTATTTTTACTGTATCAGACTATGGGCTTGCCGACGATTTATTTAAAACTGTGCCAGAAATGGAGAAACTAATTAAATAAGTTTTTTATTTTATAAATAGTTTCATCTTCCCCCCATTTTAGAATGCCCTCATGTTTTGAAATTATGAAACTATTTCGATCAACTATTATAGTTGTAGGAACCCCTCTTAATTTCAATGCTCTAAAAATTTTCATTTCTTTATCAAAGAAGTGATCTAAATTTGAAGCACCATTGTTGAATAAAAATTCAAGTTGGTCTTTAATATTTTTTTTATCTATTGATATGGTCAAAACATCAATATTGTATTTTTTAATCTTAAATTTCAATAAACTTAGATCAGGTAGCTCTTTTTTACATGGAATACACCAAGTAGCCCAAAAATTAATTACAAAACCTTTTTTTTTCGAATCTTGATTAAATTTTAATATTAAAGGCTTTTCATGACTATCCAGAACCTCCAAAGTTGGAAATTTTATTTTATCATTTATTTTATCCAGGTATTCAACTGCACAGGCATTTCCAGACAAAAATGCAAGATATAATAATAATAATATTTTTTTATTAAAATTTGATATAAGCATGTTAAGTAATACTTTAAGTTGATTATGACTTAATATTTAATATAGATAGTAAAATGAAAAAAAATAGTTTAAATAAACAAAATAATAATAAAATGTGGGGTGGAAGATTTACCACATCTCTCAGTGAGTTAATGGAGGAGTTTAATTCATCAATTAAATTTGATCAGATTCTTTATGTCGAAGATATTGAAGGATCATTGGCACATTCAGAAATGCTATCTAGACAAAATATTATTTCTAAAAAAGAGTATTTATCTATTAAGTCCGGTTTAGAACAAATAAAAAAAGAAATATCTAATAATGAATTTAATTTCTCAACTAAACTAGAAGATATACACATGAATATTGAAAATAGGTTAGTGGAAATAATAGGAGAGCCTGGCAAAAAATTACATACTGCTAGATCAAGGAATGATCAAGTTGCTACTGATATCAAATTATGGCTTAGAAAAAAAATTGATCAAATAGAATTAAGTCTGAAAAATTTGCAACGAACACTTATTGAAAAATCAGAAATCTATTATGATCTTTTAATGCCTGGTTATACTCATCTTCAAGTTGGTCAACCAGTTACGTTTGGACATCATCTGTTAGCTTACGTAGAAATGTTGGGTAGAGATAGGGGTAGACTACTTGACTGTCGAAAAAGAATGAGTGAGTTACCTTTGGGTTCTGCCGCTTTAGCAGGGACTAGTTACCCAATAGACAGATATTTTGTAGCAGACAAACTTGGCTTTAGCAAACCTACTGAAAATTCTATGGATGCTGTTTCTGATAGAGATTTTGCTATTGAATTTATGTCTGCATCATCATTAATAGCCATACATTTATCTAGATTAGCAGAAGAACTAGTCCTCTGGTCCTCTGACAGGTTTGATTTTGTTAGATTACCAGAAAAGTTTACAACTGGCTCTAGTATAATGCCTCAAAAAAGAAATCCTGATGCAGCTGAATTGATTAGGGCTAAACCTGGCAGAATATTTGGTAATTTGATAGGTTTAATGACTGTACTAAAAGGACTGCCAATGACATATGGAAAGGATATGCAAGAAGATAAAGAGCCAGTCTTTGATACTGCTAAACATATTGAACTATGCCTTCTTAACATGGATGGTATTATTAAGGAAATAGAACCTATTCCTACAAAAATGATGGAAGCACTTCAAAAGGGTTATCCAACTGCGACAGACTTGGCGGATTACCTTGTTAAAAATCTTAATATACCCTTCCGAGAAGCTCATCATTTAACAGGAAGAATAGTTTTGTTAGCTGAAACAAAATTGTCTTCTTTAGAAGATTTAGCTTTAGAGGATATTCAAAGTGTTGTTCCTAACGCAGATCTAAAAATTTTAGAAGTTCTAAAGGTTCAAAATTCTGTTTCAAGCAGAACCTCTTATGGTGGAACAGCACCAAAAAATGTTTTAAAAGCAATTAAACATGCTAAGAAAAGATTTTTAAAGGGATAATAAAGAATGAATTTCAAAATCATACTTCTAGTTGTTATATTATTTTCGTCTGTTTCTTTTTATGGTTGCGGAAGAAAAGATGCACCTATAAAACCTTCAGAAATCATAGCTAAAAATTAGATTTATTATGTATCCTTCAGGTTTTTACAGAGATGAAAATGGTGAGCTTAATGTTCAAGGTATTAAAATAGAAACTCTTACAGCAAAATACGGCACACCATTATTTATATACGATACAGGCTTAATAAAAGAAAGATACGAAGTCTTTCAAAATACTGTGAAAAATGTTAAAGGAAATATTCATTATGCTGTTAAGGCAAATGATTCAGTGAATATAATTAAATTTTTTGGGAAGTTAGGAGCAGGGGCTGACATTGTATCTATTGGTGAGTTTCACAAGTGTCTTGCAGCTGGAATAGCTCCAAATAAAATAATTTTTTCTGGTGTTGGGAAAGATAAAAATGAAATTGAAATAGCATTAAGAAATAAAATTTTACAGTTTAATATTGAGTCAGAAGAAGAACTTTATGACATTTATGATATTGCATCAAAGCTTAAGATAACAGCGAATATTTGTTTAAGGATAAATCCTGACATTGCGCCAGATACTCACAAGAAAATATCAACTGGAGAAAAAGAGACTAAGTTTGGAATTGACAACGAAGATGTAGTTTCAATTTATAAAAAACTACATGAATTAGATTACATTAATCCAGTTGGTTTAGGAGTTCATATTGGTTCTCAAATATTTGATTTTAATTTTTTCATGAAAGCTTATCTTAATCTTAAAAGCATCGCTGATAATCTTAAAAAAAATGGATATAAAGTACCCACTTTAGATTTAGGAGGAGGGATTGGAATACATTATGATTCAAATAAGAAACCAGATTTTATTGCTTATAAAAAAATTATTTCTGACATTTTTCTTAAATCTGAATACCAATTAAGCTTTGAACCTGGTAGGATACTAATAGCTGAAGCAGGAATTCTAATTACGAAGGTTATAAGGAACAAAAAAAATAAGGATAAAAAATTTATTGTAATTGATGCCGCAATGAATAATTTAATTAGACCTACTTTATATGATGCGTACCACAAAATAGAGCCTGTAAAAAGTAAAATAGGGCGATCAAACACAGTTGATATTGTTGGTCCAATTTGTGAGACTGGTGATTTTATTGCTCTTGATCGAGAGTTAGTTGAAGTAAAAAGTGATGATCTTTTAACAATAAGAACTGCAGGAGCTTATGCTTCTGTAATGAAATCAAATTATAATGCTAGGGTTGATGCAGTAGAAATTTTGATTTACAATGGAAAATCATATAAATTGAAACAAATTGATACTATTCAAGACACAATATTAAAAGAAAAAATAATAGACTTTAATTAATAATCAAAAACTTTTTTTACTAAAGTAGCTTTTACAGTTATATTTTCTCTATTATTTTGTATTACTTCTTTAATTACTTTATTAAAACTTATTTTGGAATTCGGAGGAATAATTTTATCATCTAAAATCAAGACTTTTTCTAGAATAATTTTTCTGTCTTCCCTTATTGCTAATATATTAATCCTTGGCACTAACATCGGTCTTTTTGAAATATTTTTTATTACTCCAGTAAATCTAACCTGTTTTTCTTGAACTGTGGCAATAAAGTCAATTAGGTTTAAATTGTTAATGTCAGATAAAATAGGTAATTGAAATTTATTTAATAAATTATTAATTTTTTTAATGTAGTTTTCTGTATAAGATGGAAAATATAAAAAACTGTAACTTATTAAAGTAGATCGAAAATATATTGCAAAGAAAAATGCTAAACCAAAGGCAATTATAAAAAATGGTAATATACTTATTCTTTTTGCTTTATTTTTATCGTTAACCCCTATCGGTTTTTGTATTTTATTTTCAGTCTCATTTAATTTAGATATCGACAACTCTGAGGCTATTTCAGCAACACTTTTATTTTTTTGATCAAGAACAGGATTTGGTTTTTTTGCCAATATTTTAGATTTATCCTCTACAACTGATTTTATAGAAGCTAATTCTTCTTTTACTTTTTCAGAATTACTCTTAATTTCAGAATTTTCTTGGATTGATGTTTTATCGGATCTTGACGATAAAATCCATTTTTTATTACAAACACAACATTTTAACCACTTAATGTTGTTCGTGATTGTATTTTCATCCACTTCAAATACTGTTCCACATGATTTACACGTTTCAAGCATATAAAAATTCCTTGTGAAATTATTAAAATAATCATTTATTGTATACTAACATAAATTTTTTTGCCAACATGTTTGAACCAAATTGAAACGAAATTTTTATGTTATTCAGAATTTTAAAAATATTTTTAATTTTTACTATAACTTCAATTTTGACTATTTTTTTTATTGAATTATTTATCTTCAAAGAAAAAGTTTTATCTTTTCAGAATTTTAACAGCAAGAAAAGCTCTAACATTGTTATATTAACAGGTGGAACCAATAGAATTAAAGATGGTTTAAAAATTATAAATGATTTTGAAAAAACAAAAAAAAATTCCTTTAAAATACTTGTTAGTGGAACAGGCAAAGGTTTTACTAAAAATAGTTTGAAGAAACAGTTAGGAGCAAATTTTAATTCAGATTTAATCAAATGCTGTATCGAACTAGATAGTGTATCTAAAAATACTTTTACTAATGCTAGTGAGACTTTAAAGTGGACAAAAAAAAATGATATAAAGGAATTTTTATTAGTTACTAGTAACTATCATATGCCAAGAGCTATTTTAGAGTTTAATAATAGCATGCCAAACCTTAAAATTTATACTTTTACTATTACACCTAGAAAACATAAAATAAGCAAATGGCTTAACTCACATCAAACATTTAGTCTAGTGTTTAAAGAATTTTGTAAATATATTGTTGCTAGCTTAAGAATAAAAATTTTTGGCATTTAAATTTTTTTATATCTGACCTGCTTCAATTATTTTTTTACGTATTGATCTTGTCCTAGAAAAAAAAGAGTGTAACTTTTCACCTTCTTTTTTTCGAATAGCTTTTTGAAGATCAGACAAATCTTCATTAAATCTTTGTAACATTTCAAGAACAGCTTCTGAGTTGTTTAAAAAAACATCCCTCCACATAATTGGATCAGAGGCAGCAATTCGTGTAAAATCTCTAAATCCAGAAGCAGAAAATTTTATTACATCATTCTTTAAATCTGCCTCCAGATCAGAAGCTGTACCAACAATAGTGTATGCGATTAAATGCGGTAAATGAGAGGTAATAGCAAGAATTTTATCGTGGTATTCTGCACTTACAGTCTCAACTATAGAACCTAAGTCATTAAAGAAACTAGTAAGTCTTTTTGTCTGATCTGTTTTCTTATCACTCACTATTAACCAGTATCTATTTTCAAATAGTGAACTAAATCCCGATTCAGGTCCAGAATATTCTGTACCTGCAAGAGGGTGAGATGGTATAAAAAAAACATTTTTGGGTATAAATGGACTAACATCATTTATAACAGAACTTTTAGTAGATCCAGTATCGGTAACTACGGCACCATCTTTCAATGAAGAAGAAATTAAACTTGCAACAGTTTTCATAGAGCCTACTGGAATAGAGAGTATTACTAAATCAGCTTCCATTATAGCATCATGTATATTATCAGAAACAAAAGTCGCTATACCCATTTTCAAAACAGTATTTCTATGTTCAGGGTTAATATCAAAAGCATAAGTTGTTATATACTCATCTTTTTTTGCCCTTATGGCATGAAGTATTGAAGTTCCAATTAAACCTAAACCAATTATAGAAATTTTTTGAAATTTTTGATCCATAGTTAATTTTCTAAAAATATCTTCAGTTCTTCTAAAAACCTTAGGTTTTGTGTTTCATTACCAATAGAGACTCTAAGGTGATTTGGTAAACCATAAACTTTCATACCTCTAACTAATATTCCTTTTGAAGCTAGAAAATTTTCTGCGTTTTGAGCATTGTGCTTGTTATTACAAGGAAATCTTATAAGTAGAAAATTTGTAATGGAATATTGAAAATCTAAATTTAGTGATTGTAATTCTTTTTCAAACCATGACATCCATTTGAGATTATGTTTAACAGATTTATTTTGAAACTCCAAATCTTCTAATGCAGCAATACCTGCCATGATTGCAGCAGTGTTAACACTAAATGGTCCACGAACTTTCATAAGGTTATCTATTATTTTTTCAGAAGCATAACCCCATCCTAGCCTTAAAGAAGCTAAGCCATGTAATTTTGAAAATGTTCTTAACATAATCACATTTTCATTTTCGCCTGCCAATTCACTCCCGTCTGAATAATCATTATTAACTACATATTCCGAGTATGCCGCGTCATAAACTAATAGGATATTTGAAGGTATTGATTCATGTAATCTCATCATTTCTTTCTTTGGAATAAACGTGCCAGTTGGGTTATTAGGGTTTGCAAGAAATATCATTTTAGTATTTTTGTTAATCTTTGATAGAATGTTGTCAACATTAGCTGTAAAGTTAACATCATTTGCAACAACTCCCTTCGCACCTGCTATAGAAATTGCTTGAGGAAATTGAAGGAACCCAAATTCTGTGTAAATTGCTTCATCGTTGGTATTCAAAAAAGTTTGAGCAAGAATTGATATCAACTCATCTGAACCATTACCTAAAATAATTTTTTTCTTTTCAATTGAATATCTTTTAGATATGGCGTTTACCAATTCATCACTTACCTGTGGTGGATATCTATTAAGATCTTTAGAGAAAGACTTAAGCGCCTCAATAGCATCCAAGGATGCGCCTAAAGCACTTTCATTTGCTGACAATCTAATTAAATTATTTGTTTTACTTTTACCAAAGTTTGGTTTGTAGGTTTGCAATTTTACAAGATTTGATCTTGGAGAGGGAAAATCCATTATGGAACCTATATTTCTTCTTTTTTTAATTTGACAATACTATAATCTTTTTGATTAATATTTTTGTATAGGGGTACATTTGCAATCACAACAAAGTTTACTTTGATTTCTGTCTCTTTTTTTAATTTATTAATACTTTCACTATCGATAAAACCAATTTCTATGTCTTTTTTTTCGAGTGAGGCAAGCAAACTTACAACACTGGAGAAATATTTAGTTTTAAAATAGTTTCCAAAATGAGACAAATAAGCTGATTTAATTTCATCATCATTTCCTGCTACACCAATTTTAATAATTTTTTGCATCGACAAATTAGAGGAAATAATTTGACGCCAAACTTTTTCAACTAAAAACTTGTCTAAACCAAGATTAACCAGTTTTTTTATTAAATCTTCTTCTCTTTTAGGGTCAAAAGGAAATTCACCCTTTTTCGCATCCATAATCCTAGAGGCCAAAGATTGTCTCTCCATGATTAATTGACACAAGTTTTTGTCAATTTCATCTACTTTAATTCTAAGTTTATCTAATTCAATATTATTCATGTTTTGCCTCTATCATACATACATATATATACTTTAATTAAATAAAATAAACTTTTTGATTATATTAATTTATATAATACGATAATTTTTATAAGTTGCTTAACAATTTTTCAATTTTAAAGGATTAAAATGCTTGAGATTTCTATAATAAATGCTTTGTCTGATAATTATGTTTATTTATTAAGAAATGAACAAAAAAATTTAACAAGCGTAATAGACCCAGGAGAAGCAGAGCCCGTAATAAAGTTTTTGAAGAGTAAAAATTGGCATTTAGATGAAATAATAAATACTCACCACCATCATGATCATATTGGAGGTAACAATAAACTTTTAAATGTTTACAAATCGAAATTAATTGCTCCTTATTATGATAAGAAGCGAATATCTAACGTTGATATGTTTGTTTCTGATAATGAAACTCTTAATATTGCAGGAGTGTTTTCAAAAGTTATACATACACCTGGTCATACATTAGGTCATGTTTGTTTTTATATGCCAGAAGAAAAATGTCTGTTTTCAGGAGATACTTTATTTTATTTAGGTTGTGGCCGAGTTTTTGAAGGTACAATGGATCAAATGTGGTCAAGTTTAGTTAAACTTAGATCTTTGCCAGATGATACAACTGTCTTTTGTGGTCATGAGTATACATTATCTAATATGAAATTTGTTAATTATATTGATTCTTCAAATACTTTATTAAATAAAGTTAGTTCCGATATTAAAGAAAAAAGAAAGAAGGGATTACCGACTGTTCCATTTAATTTAGGAATAGAAAAGAAAATTAACCCATTCTTTAGAGCAGATGATAATAGTTTTATTGAGTCAATTGGTTTAAGTAGTAATGAGGCCCCTGTGTCATTTGGGGAAATTAGGCTTAAAAAGGATAGTTTTTAAATGTTGGATAATTCGTAAGCAACCTCACAATCGTTGAAAATATCAGGTTTAGAGATCTTTACTTTTGCACCAATTACATCATTATTTATCATCAATGTTGAATGTATCCTTTCTACGAGTACTTCTAATAACTGAAAATGTTGACTTTGTGTAATGTCAATTAGAGATTTCCTAAATTTACTATAATCTTGCGTTGATTCTAAATTGTCATGTTTTGGTTCAGAGTCGTTTGAAAGAAGTAATTCTACATTTACTATTATTTTTTGTTTATTTTGTTTTTCTTGTTCATAAACACCTATTGATGCTTGTATAATTAAATTATTTATGAGAATTTTTCTATATCTTAACATCGTGCTAATATCCTTATGATAACCCAACATCTCTTCTTGGAGGCGCAAGATGCGCTCCACCATCAAGAACTGTTACATGGCCAGTCATAGATTTAGAATTTATAATGAGTTGAATTGCATTTAAAATTTCCTCAACTGTAGAAGATGACTTTAACAAGTTTTTTTTGTGTGATTTTTCAAAAGCTTTTTGATCTTGACCAGGTGCTAACAATGTTATTCCAGGTGCTATACCATTTACTCTTAAACAAGAGGCATACGTAAGAGCTGACATTTTTGTAAGACCATACATAGCTTGTTTTGATAATGTGTATGTATAGTAATCTGGATTCAATCCAAAAATTTTTGCATCAAGTATATTTATAACAAAGGCTTGAGAAATATTTTTTTGTTTTTTTATATTCATACTGTATTTAGCTAATGCTTTAGTTAAAAGCGTAGGAGCAATAAAATTTACTGACATATGACGATGAAGCTCTTCCACACTAAAACTCGATCCATTGTCATAGTTAAAATAACCGGCATTATTTATAAGTCCAGCCCATGTTGAGTCTTGAGCTTTAATTTCATTGACTAATTTTTCTATATCTGTGTTAGAAGTTAGATCAGCTTGATGCGTGCTTACCTGTCCACCAATTTTAAATAAATATTCAGCTGTTTCTTCGGCTGATGTTTTCGACTTATTATAATGAATAGCTACTTTCCAACCTTTTTTTATTAAATCAGTAGCTATAAATTTTCCTAATCTTTTTGCTGAAGCTGTAACCAGTATTGTTTTATTTTTAAATTCCAAACTTATTTTTCCTTTTCAAAAACTATATATGAAGTATCTCTTATTGATTTTAAATATCCATTAAAAGATTTGTCTTGCAATGATTTTCTAAGACCTAATTTTTGCCAAGATTGATTATTTACTCTTTTAGGAGGAGTAAATTTTTTTATCACTCTTATAGGTGCTATCCCAGTTACCAAAACTTCATCACTTAATAATGCTGCTTCTTCAATAGAATGCGTAACCATTAAAACAGTAAGGGATTCTTTTTTTATTATTGAAACAAGCTCAGTGGAAATAATCTCTCTACTTAGGTTATCTAAAGCCGCAAATGGTTCATCTAACAATAATAAGCTAGGATAAAAAAGTAAGGCTCTTGCGATTGCAACCCTTTGTAGTAATCCTCCTGATAATTTATGTGGAAAGTATGAAGAAAATTCTTCTAAACCTATATCTTTAATTAGTTTATCTATATTTTTATAGTTTATTTTTTTGTTATTCAATTTGGCTAATGTAATATTGTCATAAACATTTAACCAGGGCATTAATGAAGGATTTTGTTGAATTAGTGTTATTTGATTAATTACATGATTTATAATCTTATTCTCAAATTTAATTTCACCTCTTTCTGGTTTAATTAACCCAGCTATTAACTTTAATAAGCTTGTTTTCCCAGTACCTGAAGGACCTATAATACTTGTAAATTTACCTTTTTTAATTTTACAGTTAAAATTATCCAAAATAATTTTCTTATTATTTTTTTCATAATATGAGAAACATATGTCCTTTAATATTAAATCATTTATTTGATCTTTTTTCATGTATTATGGACTTTCTACAATATAATCTGGAGAAATTTTAGTTTTTCTAATAACACCTCCTACATTTGTATTTTTAAGTAAACCATGTTTTGTCATTAAAATAGATTTTAACCCAAAACTATTGGCACCTAAAATATCTGTATGAAGTGTATCTCCAACCATGCCTATTCTAGACAAAGGAATATGTCTTCCTGATAGTTCATTTAGTCTACATATAGCCAACTCAAAAATTGTTGGGAAAGGTTTTCCTAACCAAAAAGGTAGATGAATACCATTTTTTATTAGATGTGATACATAATATGCAGGCTCCATACTAAAATATTTTTCGTGTGGAGCTACTAAATCAGGGTTTGCTACAAATAAAGGTCTTGGATTTGCTTTTAAAGAATTGAACAAAATTTCTTGCCATACAGTGTCCCATTGGAGTGTTCCTAACAATATAAATGAATTCATTTCATCAAACATTTCAATGTCTTGTTCAAGTTCAAAACAGCTAATATTGGGTATATTGAAATTGTTACCAACATTACCTAAAACACCCAAAGGACCTTTAGGTTGATTAAATGACAAAAATATTTCAGCTGTTTCTCTGCTTGAAATAATCTCATCATTTGAAAATTCTAGTCCTAATGAGGCAAGTTGATCCCTTTTTTTAAAGAAATTATTACTTGCACCATTGGTTACAACTAGAAGTGTAATATTTTTTTGTCTTGCTTTTTCAATTGTTTTAATAATTCCTGGAATTAAGGAAGAGCCAACATTTAACACGCCGAATGAATCCAATAATAAAGCATCAAAATTATCTAAAATATTCTCTAATCTAGGGGCTAAAGTAATCTCTCGATTCTTTTCTAGATATTTTGGAAAAAATTCTCGCATGCTTTCATAAATATTAATGACTGAATCTGCATTCATATTTTTAACTGGTGGAATTATAAAATTTTCATCAAACTGAAACTTTTCTAATAAAAATTCAGATTTTATATTAAAATTTTCCATATTTTTTTAAAATCCTCTAGATTAAAACTATTTTTAAAGGATAAAAATGTCAAAAAAAGTAATAATAATTGGTTCAGGCATAGCAGGAATTTCTTCATCATTAAAGTTAAAATCTTATGGGATAAATTCAATCATTGTAGATAAAGGAAATTTTATTGGTGGAAGAATAAGTACTAGAGGAGTAAACAAAGATTCAAGGTCAAGTTTTTTTTTTCATGGTGCCCAATTTTTTACTGCTAAAACAAATATATTTAAAAAAATTATTCGTACAGGAATTAAAGAGAAATACATAAGAGAATTTGGAAAATTTGACCCTAAACGATATAGGGGTAATAAAACAATGAGAGATTTTTTGGTAAATTTATCAAAAGGATTACACATCCAACAAAAAGTGAAAATTACCAAAATTGAACCAAAAAATAATAAAATTAATGTTCTTGACGATAAAATAAAAGAATGGAAAAGTTTTGATGGGGTGATTTCAACACTTCCAGCACCTCAAAACCACCAATTATTGTATAAATTTCCTTCATTACAAAAAACTCTCAAAACAGGATCATATCATGCATGCATAGCTTTAATGTTTACTTTTGATAAAATTCCATTCGATCTAAAAACTCATTATGATTTTTATAAAAAACCAGGAATATTGAGTTGGATGGCTGCAGGAAGTAATCAGAATGTTTGGACTGCTCATACTAATGAAGAATTTTCAAGTTCAAATTATAATAAAGATAAAGAATTCCTAAAAGAAGAAATATTATCCTCAATAAAACAGTTTTTTATTAATTCCAAAATAAAATTTCATAGTTTACATGTTTGGAAATATGCTAAGGTAGCAAATAAGTGTTTTGGATGTCAGATTGATCCTAAGTATCCAATTGCAATTGCAGGAGATTTTTTAGAAGGTCCAAATGTTGAAGATGCATTTATTTCTGGAAATAAAGCTGCTGATTTAATTTTTGATAGACTAAATTAAATTTGATTGGCCTTTTGTATTATTTAAAGAAAGTATAAAATGATTAAAGTAAAAACCTCCGTCATGAAACTTGTAGAAAATGCTAAAAACCAGATTGATGATATAGAAGTTTGTGATGCTATTAAAATGCATTCTAACAAAACTAACTTATTTATTGACATAAGGGATATAAGAGAAATCCAGAAATCTGGAAGAATATTAGGAGCAAAACATGTTCCTAGATGTATGTTAGAGTTTTGGATAGACCCTGAAAGTCCCTATCATAAACATTTTTTCAATGATAATTATCATTTTATTTTTTATTGTGCATCTGACTGGCGTTCTGCACTTGCTACACTTTCAGCAAACGAAATTGGACTTTTAAATACCACTTATCTAGTTGGAGGTTTCAACAAATGGCTAGAGGAAAAAGGACCAATTGAAGAACCAAGATAATTTGTCATAATAGTTTGCCAAATGAGAAAGTTGTTAATATTTATAATACAATACCTATAATTTTTGTAATACTATGGTCATCAGCATTTATCACTAGTAAAATAATAGTTGATAATGCTCCACCTTTTCTGTCACTTTCGATACGATTTGGGATAGTTGCCTTCTTGTTTTTCTTGTTTTTTATTTTTTTTTCAAAAAACAAATATATTTCTCTAAAAGCTATCGGAAATGCATCCATTAGCGGGTTATTATTTCATGGTTTATATTTAGGTGGTGTTTTTTTTGCTTTATCTAAAGGTATATCAGCTACCCTAATAGCTTTAATTGTCTCATTACAACCTATTCTAACATCTTTTCTAGCAAAGATTTATTTGAACGAAACTTTAACTAAATTGCAGTTGCTGGGAATCCTTTTAGGATTTAGTGGTGCAATTATAATAGTAATTTCTGATCTAATTAATGGTCTAACCGCAGTTGCGTTTTTTGCTGGAATAGTTGGATTAGTTTCTTCTTCACTTGGTATTATTTGGCAAAAAAAAGTAGGGTCCGATTTGTCTCTATCTGGAAATAACTTTTTACAAGCATTAAGTGCATCAATTTTTCATCTTTTTTTAGCACTTTGTTTTGAGGAGTTTTTTATAAATTTTTCCAACGATTTTATTTTAGCGATGTCGTGGCAAATATTTGCTGTTTCACTCGGTGCCTTTTTAATTTTAATGTGGTTACTATCAAAAAATAAAGCAAATGAAACATCTACTTTATTTTTTTTGATTCCTCCTATCTCTGCTTTACTTGCTTTTTTAATATTACAAGAAACACTCACTTCTTTTGACTTTTTTGGTTTGTTTCTTTCTTGTCTTGGGGTGTTTATGGTTTCAAAAAGACAAATAAAAGTTTAAAGATTTTACCCTATTGTTTTTATTTTAAAACATTGTTAATATTAAATATCATAGTCTTTTTGTGTGAGAGAGTTATTTTTAACCGCCGAAGGAGCAACCACCCCGGAAACTCTCAGGCACCCGAAACACAAAAAGTTGATAATCTGGAGAGTGATGATTTTTTATCATCCACCGAAGGGGTAAGCCAGTTTTGGTCAATCTTTCAGGTTCCGTGACAGATGGGGTAATATTTAATTTATAAAAACTTTGTCACGGAGTTTATTATGAAAAATATAGCAATAATAGGTGCAGGTATAACTGGGATAACCACTGCTTACCAACTTTTAGAAAGAGGTTATACTGTATCTGTTTTTGATAAAAATCGATATGCTGCTATGGAAACAAGTTTTGCAAATGGTGGGCAATTGTCTGCTTGCAATGCTGAAGTTTGGAATAGTTGGTCAACAATAGGCAAAGGCATCCAATGGATGTTAAAAAAAGATGCACCATTGCTATTTAGTCCCAAACTAAACTTTCATAAACTTAGCTGGATAATAGATTTTATAAGTAATATTCCAAACCACAAACAAAATACAATTTTAACAGCTAAAATGGCTATAAATAGTAGAGATGAGTTCAAAAGAATTTTAATAAAAGAAAATATAGAACTAGATCTTGAAGAGAAGGGAATCATGCATTTATGTGAGTGTGATGCTTCATTAGAACATGGTAGAGAGGTTAATAAATGGCTTTTGGAAGCAGGATTGGATAGAAGAGAAATTTCTAAAGATGAGATGTTATCTATTGAGCCCACTTTGAATCTTAAAAATTTTATTGGTGGATTTTATACAAAAAGTGATATGTCTGGAGACATTCATAAGTTTACAAAATTGCTCGCTGACGCTTGTGAGAGAAAGGGTGTGAAATTCTTTTTTGAAACAGAAATTATTAAAGTTCATCACAACAAAAAACAACCAATACTTTCATTTAATCATTCCAACAATATTCAAAAACAAAATTTTGATGGAATTGTAGTTTGTGCTGGTGTGAATAGTAAATTTATTGCAAAAGACTTAGGTGATAACATTAATATATATCCTGTTAAGGGTTATTCAATTACAATATTACTTAGCGACAAAGAAAGTGTAAAAAATGCTCCTTATGTTTCTTTACTAGATGACAAAGCTAAAATTGTATCAAGTAGATTAGGAAAAGATAGATTTAGAGTCGCAGGAACAGCTGAGTTTAATGGATATAACAAAGATATAAGAGCAGATCGAATTAACCCTCTTATAAAGTGGTGTAATGAGCTTTTTCCAAAAGTATCCACAGAACACGCTGTACCATGGGCAGGATTAAGACCTATGACACCTAGTATGGTGCCAAGAGTTGGTAGTGGAAAGTTGCCTGGAGTATTTTACAATACTGGTCACGGACATCTTGGCTGGACACTTAGTGCCTTTACATCTCAACAAATTTCAGACCATATAATGAGAAAGGATAATGTGTTGGTCTGACTATATGTCTAAATTACTAACTTTAAGAGCATTATCCTGAATAAACGTTCTTCTATGCTCTACGGCCTCGCCCATTAATGTTGAAAAAGTTTCTTCTGCATCACCCTCGTTCTCAACCTTAACTTGAAGTAGAAACCTTGCATTAGGGTCAAGAGTTGTCTCCCAAAGTTGAACTGGATTCATTTCCCCTAGACCTTTGTATCTATTTACTTGAGAACCTTTTTTACCAAGATTGGTTATCCTTGTTGCTAAATCTAGTGGTCCTTTTAATTCATAATTTTCTTCATTAAAATTAAAAATACATTTCCCAAAAAAATAATGACTCAAAAAATCTTTTGTATTATCCAAAGTTTTTACTTCATCAGATTTTATATCTTCTTCACTAATTAAAAAAATATCTTTTACACCTCTGTTGATCCTCGAAATTTCGAGATCTTTTTTATCATAATTGTCTTTTTTCTGTATATATTTGGCAGACCATTCATTATTTGAATTAGCTAAAACTTTATTCAATCTTTGCGAAATTTTTGTCAAGTTACTCTCATTTTCAAAAAGTTGTGGATTTAAAATACCTAATATTGCTAACTGAGATATGATTTGTGGAAAACCTAATTTTTTTGCAATGTTATCAATAATCCTTTTTATATTTATGCATTTCTCGACTGATACCTTCAAATCCTCGCCATATATTGTTTCATTTTCTCCTATTGATAAAGAGACATCTTTAATTCCTGATGCTATAAGGTAATCATCTAGAGCAAGTTGATCTTTTAAATAAACTTCAGATTTACCTTGTTTGGCTCTAAATAGAGGTGGTTGAGCGATATATAAATATCCAGCATCTACAAGTGGTCTCATATGTCTAAAGAAAAAAGTTAAAAGTAATGTGCGTATATGACTTCCATCTACATCTGCATCAGTCATAATTATTATTTTATGATATCTTGCTTTTTCAACATCGATTTCGGAATTACCAACTCCTGCTCCAATAGCTGTTATTAGAGTACCAATTTCAGTTGAAGATAGCATTTTATCTACTCTAGCCCGCTCTACATTTAAAATTTTCCCTCTTAGAGGAAGAATTGCCTGGTTAGACCTATCTCTTCCTTGCTTAGCAGAACCTCCAGCAGAATCACCCTCTACTAGAAAAATTTCAGATTTAGATGGATCCTTTTCCTGACAATCTGCTAACTTTCCAGGTAAACTTGCAATATCCATTACACCTTTTCTTCTAGTAAGTTCTCTTGCTCTTTTTGCTGCTTCACGCGCACTCGCCGCTTCATATGCTTTAGCAACTATCTTCTTAGCTTCTGTTGGGTGTTCATCAAACCATTGATACAATGATTCTGAGACGAGTTGTTCTACAACTGGACGTACTTCACTAGATACTAATTTATCTTTTGTTTGACTAGAAAACTTAGGGTCAGGTATCTTTAGAGACAAAACAGTTGTTAAACCTTCTCTACAATCCTCTCCGGATAATTGAATTTTTTCTTTCTTTGCTATACCAGAATTAATAGAATAATTATTAATTACTCTTGTTAAAGCAGCTCTGAAACCTGCTAAATGAGTACCACCATCTCTTTGAGGAATATTATTTGTAAAACAAAGAGTAGTTTCGTGATAACCATCTGTCCACTCAAGTGAAATATCTACTGTAATACCATCTTTTTCGTGAGTTGTAGCTATGACATCATGAATTGCATTTCTTGATCGATTTAAATATTCAATGTAAGCTTTTAATCCACCCTCATAAAAAAACGAAACTTTTTTATCTTCTCTTTCTCTTTGATCAATTAAATCTATATGCACACCACTGTTTAGAAATGCTAATTCTCGAATTCTATGTTCTAAAGTTGAATAATCAAAAATACAATTCGAAAAAGTTTCTTGGCTTGGTTTAAAATTAATTACCGTACCTGTTTTGCTCTTTTCCTCTCCAGTTACTTTTAAACGATTTTCTGCTACTCCGTTTTGAAAAGAAATTTCATACACTTCACCATTTCTATATATTTTTAAGCTTAACTTTTCTGATAAAGCGTTTACGACTGAAATACCAACCCCATGTAAACCACCAGAAACTTTGTATGAGTTATTATCAAATTTACCTCCTGCATGTAGTTGGGTCATTATTACTTCAGCTGCAGAAATTCCTTCTTCAGGATGAATATCAACTGGAATACCTCTTCCATTATCGCTAATAGTTACTGAACCATCACTTAATAGCTTAACTTGAATTAAATCACAATGACCTGCAAGAGATTCATCAATTGAATTATCTAAAACTTCATAAACCATATGATGTAATCCAGACCCATCATCTGTATCACCTATATACATACCAGGCCTTTTTCTAACAGCATCCAAACCTTTTAGAACTTTAATTGAATCAGCATCATAGTCAGTATTGTTTATGTTTAGATTTTCTTCAGACATTTAAAAATCTCCATATCTAAAATAATTACCGTCAAAACTATCGTTAATCTTTGGAAGGTTTATTTTATTTATAAAATTGGGATATTCTGAAAAATCATCTTTAGTTGTGCTTGTAAACCAAGATTGAGCATTATGTCTACACACCTCTAAAAATAGTGCAGTTCTATGTTTTTTATCTAAATGTTCCACTATGT
>CACBDG010000014.1 GCA_902537945.1 uncultured SAR116 cluster alpha proteobacterium | reverse complement strand
TATAGGTATAAAATGAAAAAAAATACAGCTAAGAAAGTAATAACTGAACCAAAGTTGAACTATGATTTAAATTTATTACAAGATATGTATAAAAAAATGTTACTTATTAGAAGATTTGAAGAAAAAGCAGGTCAATTATATGGTATGGGTAAAATAGGCGGTTTTTGTCATTTATACATTGGACAAGAAGCCGTCGTTGTTGGTATTCAATCCGTTCAAATAGAAGGTGATAGTGTTGTCACATCCTATAGAGATCATGGTCATATGCTAGCATGCGATATGGACCCTAAAGGGGTTATGTCTGAACTCACAGGTAGAAAAGATGGTTATTCAAAAGGTAAAGGTGGTTCCATGCATATGTTCAGTCGTGAAAAGGGTTTTTTTGGTGGTCATGGTATTGTAGCTGCTCAAGTTCCAATTGGTACAGGTTTAGCATTTTCACATAAATATAATGGAAATAAAAATGTTTCGATTACCTATTTTGGAGATGGTGCAGCAAATCAAGGTCAAGTTTATGAGTCCTACAACATTGCCTCACTTTGGAAACTTCCAGTGGTTTTTGTAATTGAAAATAATAAATATGGTATGGGTACGTCTGTAAATAGATCTTCAGCAGGAGAAAATTTATCTGATCGTGGCAAAGCGTATGGTATTATGTCTGAAATGGTAGATGGAATGGATATTCTTTCTGTAAGGGAAGCTGCTATAAGGGCAATTGATTATTGCAGATCAGGAAAAGGTCCATATATATTAGAAATGAAAACTTACAGATATAGAGGACACTCTATGTCTGACCCTGCTAAATACAGGACTAGAGATGAAGTTGATAAAATTAGAAAAACATCTGATCCAATTGAAAATATAAAATCTCTTTTAAATAAAATGGGTGTAGAAGAAAAAAAACTAAAAGATATTGATACAGATATTAAGTCAGTAATTGCAGAAGCAGCCAAATTTGCTCAAATTTCACCTGAGCCTTCTGAAGATGAATTATTTACTGATATAACTATTAATTAATGGTGTTTTAATGACTATTGAAATATTAATGCCAGCTCTTAGTCCTACCATGGAAGAGGGTACATTATCCAAATGGCTAGTTAATGAAGGAGATTCAATTTCATCTGGTGACTTAATTGCTGAAATTGAAACAGATAAAGCTACTATGGAAGTGGAGGCAGTCGATGATGGTAAAATTGGCCAATTGTTGGTTGAAGAAGGTACTGAAGGAGTAAAAGTAAACACGCCCATAGCTTTATTAGTTGACTCTAAAGAATTACCTCACCCTACTATTAAAAAAATTGCTGATAAACCTTATCTTGAAAAAGAAAAAATTCCTGCAACACTTGTAACTGAAAAACCAATTTTAATTGAAGAAAATTCTAGTTTTATTACAGTTAGAGAAGCATTAAGAAACGCAATGGCTGAAGAAATGAGGGCTGACAAAAGAGTATTTGTGATGGGAGAAGAAGTTGCAGAATATCAAGGTGCATATAAAGTAACCCAGGGCTTGCTAGATGAATTTGGAGATCAAAGAGTTTATGACACACCAATTACAGAGCATGGATTTGCTGGAATAGGTATAGGTGCCGCTTTTGGAAATTTAAAACCCATAGTTGAATTTATGACTTTTAATTTTGCTATGCAGGCAATGGATCAAATAATCAACTCAGCTGCTAAAACACTTTATATGTCTGGAGGCCAAATGGGTTGTCCAATTGTTTTTAGAGGCCCTAATGGTGCTGCATCTAGAGTTGCAGCGCAACACAGTCAATGTTATGCAAGTTGGTATGCGCATTGTCCAGGTTTAAAAGTAATTTCTCCATGGTCAAGTAAAGATGCTAAAGGACTTCTTAAGTCAGCAATAAGAGACCCTGATCCAGTAATTTTTCTAGAAAATGAAGTAATGTATGGGCAAAGTTTTAGTTGTCCTAATGATGAAGATTTTACCTTGCCTATCGGCAAAGCTAATATTGAAAAAGAAGGAGAGGATGTTACAATTGTAGCCTTTTCTTTAATGGTAGGAAAATCATTAGAAGCTTCGAATTTACTTAAAGAAAAAAATATAAATGCAGAAGTTATCAATCTTAGAACATTACGCCCTCTAGATATAGATACAATAATTGAATCTGTAAAAAAGACTAATAGGGTTGTTACTTGTGAAGAAGGATTTCCTTTTTCTGGAATTGGTGCAGAAATTTCAGCTTTAATAACTGAAAAAGCATTTGATTGGCTTGATGCTCCCGTAAAAAGAGTAACAGGTAAGGATGTTCCAATGCCATACGCTGCAAATTTAGAAAAATTAGCGTTGCCGCAAATAGAAGATATCGTGAAAGCATGTAAAGAAGTATGTTATGAAGATTAGGAATTTATAATATGAGTGTTGATATTCTAATGCCTGCTCTAAGTCCTACCATGGAAGAAGGTACATTATCAAAGTGGTTAGTTAAAGAAGGTGACAAGGTTGAATCTGGTGATTTAATTGCTGAAATTGAAACTGATAAAGCAACAATGGAAGTTGAAGCAATTGAAGATGGAATTATTGGTAAAATTTTAGTATTAGAAGGTCAAGAATCTATTAAAGTTAACTCACCAATAGCGATTTTATTATCTGAGGGTGAAAAACTTTCTGAGAGCACAAGTGCTAACGAGGCTAAAAAAGAAATAAAATTAGAAGTACAAAATAATAATGAAAACATTGTTAAAATCAACGATGTTAAAGACAAAGCTCAAGCAACGAATATAATTAATGAGATCTCAAATAAATCTGATTATAAGCCAATAAAACAAGATAGGATTTTCGTAACACCTTTAGCAAAAAGAATTGCAAAACAAAGAGATATAGAATTAAGTTCAATTAAAGGTTCTGGGCCTTTTGGTAGAATACTTAAAATAGATGTTGAAAATGTTGCTATTGAAAATTCTTATAATTTAAGTGCTCAAAAAATAGAACATGATAACTTTGAAATTATAAAAAATAGTGCAATGAGAAAGACTATTGCAGATAGATTAGTTAAGTCCAAAAATGAAGCTCCACATTTTTATTTATCATTAGATTGTAATATAGATGAACTTTTAAAAGTAAGAAAATCACTAAATTTTAAATCAAACGATAAGTATAAAATTTCTGTTAACGATATGATTATCAAAGCTTCAAGTGCAGCTCTTATAAAAGTTCCAAAAGCTAATGCAAGCTGGGAAAATGAAAATACAAAATATTTTAAAAATACAGACATATCAGTTGCAGTAGCTATAGAAGGTGGATTAATAACGCCAATAATAAAAAATGTTCAATCAAAAGGCTTGTTAGACATTTCAATTAATATGAAAAATTTAGTTAATAAGGCCAAAGATGGTAAGCTTCAACCTGAAGAATATGTAGGAGGTTCCTTTTCAATTTCTAATCTTGGAATGTATGGTATTAAAGAATTTTCTGCAGTTATAAATCCACCACAAGGTTGCATACTTGCTGTTGGATCAGGTGAAAAAAGACCTATTGTAATTAATGATGAAATTTCAATTGCAACAATTATGACTGTTACTTTATCCTGTGATCACAGAGTTGTTGATGGTGCAGTTGGTGCAGAATTCTTATCAGAATTTAAAAATTTTATTGAAAACCCCTCTTTAATGCTCTTGTAGGAAATAAATATGACAAATATCGATTTTGATCTTATTGTTATTGGTGGTGGTCCTGGCGGATATGTAGCAGCTATTAGAGCTTCTCAATTAGGTATGTCAGTTGCATTAGTTGAGGATAAACATTTAGGTGGTATTTGTTTAAATTGGGGTTGTATTCCTACTAAAGCGCTATTGAGGGCTAGTGAAATTAGGCATATGTTAGACAATTTAAATGAATTTGGTTTTTCAGTATCTGATATAAAAATTGATATAAATAATATAACTAAACGTTCTAGAAAAGTCGCAGCACAGCTATCATCAGGTATAAATCATTTATTGAAAAAAAATAATGTTAAAGTTTTTGAGGGTTTTGGCAGTTTAATAAAAGATAAATCAACATTAAAAAAAATAAGTATTAAAAAAAATGACAATGTAATTATAAAATCAGCTAAAAATATTATTCTTGCAACCGGCGCGAGATCTAGAAATTTACCATTTGTTTCAGCTGATGGAGTAAATATTTGGGATTACAAAACAGCAATGACTCCTCAAAAGTTACCTTCATCACTTATAATTGTTGGTTCAGGAGCAATTGGAATGGAATTTGCCTCTTTTTATAATGATTTGGGAGTTGAAGTAACTATAATTGAATCTTTGCCTTCAATCTTACCTAATGAAGATAATGATATATCAAATATTGTTAAAACGAATTTTGAAAAAAGAGGTATTAAGATTAAAACAAATACAACATTGAAATCAGTTAACAATAAAACAAATTCAGTTTCAGCTGAAACATTTACTAATGGAAAAGTTGAGGTTATTAAGTCTGAAATAATAATATTAGCTGTTGGAATAATAGCAAATACTGAAAAATTAGGATTGGAAAATTTTAATATCAAAATTGATAAAGGTCATATAGTTACTAATGATTTTTTAGAAACAAACGAAAAAGGGATTTATGCAATAGGAGATGTTACCGAAGGTCCTTGGTTGGCTCATAAGGCTAGTCACGAAGGTATTTTGTGTGTAGAAAATATTGCTGGTCGTGATAACTTAAAACCAATTGATAAAACATCAATACCTGGTTGCACTTACTGTAGACCGCAAGTTGCATCAATAGGTATGACAGAAGCGCAAGCAAGATCTAGTAATTTAAATTTAAAAATTGGAAAATTTCCGTTTTTAGGTAATGGAAAAGCTATTGCTTTAGGTGAATCAGAAGGCTTAATTAAGACAATTTTCGACAAAGACACTGGAGAGCTCATAGGAGCTCACATGGTAGGCCCAGAAGTTACAGAATTAATTCAAGGCTTTTCTATAGCAAAAAAACTTGAAACTACTGAACATGAACTAATGCACACTATTTTTCCTCACCCAACACTATCAGAGAGCATGCATGAATCAGTTTTAGATGCTTATAATCAAGCTATTCATTATTAAAATTTGATATTAACTTTTTAAAATATTAACATGAACGAAATAAAAAAAATAAGACATCCAGAAAAAATAAATAAGCAAGATAATATCTCACCACCGAAACCTAATTGGTTAAGAGTAAAAGCACCTTTAGGTAAAATCTTTGATGAAACAAAAGTTTTATTAGATGATCTAAACATTACAACTGTTTGCGAAGAAGCTAGTTGTCCTAATATAGGAAACTGTTGGTCTAAAAAACATGCTACTATGATGATTATGGGTGACACATGCACTAGAGCATGTGCTTTCTGCAATGTTGCTACTGGTAAACCAAAAAAACTTGATTTATCTGAACCAATAAGAGTTGCTAAATCAGTTGCAAGACTGAAATTAAGTCACGTTGTAATAACCTCTGTTGATAGAGATGATTTAATAGATGGTGGAGCCAACCATTTTGTTAATACAATTAATGACATTCGACATTTATCACCAAACACTTCAATTGAAATTCTAACACCTGATTTCTTAAGAAAAAAAGGGGCTTTAGAAAAAGTAATAAATGCAAAACCAGATGTATTTAATCATAACCTTGAGACAGTTCCTAGATTATATCCAACAGTTCGTCCTGGTGCCAGATATTTTCATTCATTAAATTTGTTAGCTAAAGTTAAAGTTGTTGATCCAAATATTTTTACAAAATCTGGAATAATGGTTGGCTTAGGTGAAAGTCAAAACGAAATTTATCAAGTTATGGATGATATGAGGTCAGCAAACATTGACTTTTTAACTATTGGTCAATATCTACAGCCGACTATAAAACATCATAAAGTTGAGAAATTTGTAAATCCTGATGAGTTTGATCTATATAAAAAAGTTGCTTTATCTAAAGGTTTTTTATTAGTTTCATCCTCTCCGTTAACAAGAAGCAGTTTTCATGCAACTGAAGATTTTGAAAAATTAAAAAAAATTAGAATTAATCAATTAAATAATTAGTAAAGTAATCCTAGATGAAGCATGAAGAACGGAGAATAATAAAACATACTCCAAATGATTTATTTGATTTAGTAGCGGATGTAAAAAAATATCCCGAATTCTTGCCTTGGTGTTTAGGTGCAAGAATTAAAAACACAACTTTAAAATCTTTTGAAGCTGATTTAATTATTGGTTTTAAAATTTATAAAGAAATTTACTCTTCTAAAATAACTCTAGATAAAAAAAAGAATAAAATAATAGTCGATTATAAAGATGGTCCTTTCGAATATCTTCAAAATTACTGGTTATTCAAAGAAAATCCAGATGGCTGTGAAATAGAGTTTATGGTTGATTTTAAGTTTAAATCTATCTTTTTACAAACTTTGATGGAAACATTATTTAATGAGGCTGTCAAAAAAATGGTTAAGGCTTTTGAGAACAGAGCCAATGAATTATATAATTAAACGTTAAATTTTAAAGATTATTTTATTAGCTAATTTCAATGCCTCATATGTAGTTTTTTTTCTAACTTCGAGTCTATTTCCATTAAATTGATATTTTTTTGTAGTAATCTCATCTTTTGTTCCAATAGCAATCCAAACAAGTCCAACAGGCTTGTTTGCAGATCCTCCTGTAGGGCCTGCAATTCCAGTAACAGCTATTGATAAATCTGCATTATTTAGTTTTAATGACTTATCAGCCATGTTGAATGCTACTTTTTTGCTTACAGATCCATTAGTTCTTATCAAATCATAAGAAATATTGAGTAACTTACTCTTCATTTCGTTAGAATAAACAATTACTGAAGATTTAAAAATTTTACTAGAGCCATTAATATGAACAATTGCAGAGGAAATCATGCCACCAGTACAACTTTCTGCGGTAGTTACTATTAACTCTTTTTTTATACAACTTTTATAAAGTTGTTCAGATTCTTGATTTATTAAATTCCACATCCTTAATTCCATAATTTATCAATAATTATAGGTTGATTAAAGCTTGTTAAAATTGCAGCTTGTATTAGAAAAGCAAATAATCCTGCAACAATGTCATCAGCCATAATACCTACACTATTGGGTAAATTTTCAATTTTTTTTATTATGCCAATTTTAGTAATATCAAAAAATCTGAATAATATAAATGATGATATAAGAGATAAAAAAACATAATTAATTTTTTCTGATTGGACACATGCTAATAAAGCAATGAATTGTCCTGAGAACTCATCTACCACAACTTCTTTTGGATCTTTTCTATTGTATAATTTTATGTGAGCTTCACAAAGAATAAAACTTACAACTATAAAAAAAATTAAAAAAATCAAATAAAATTTTAAATCTAAATTGATTAACAGGAAGTAACCAATTATTATAGCTATAAAGGATGCCATAGTTCCTGGAGCATGTTTAGTATATCCAATTGGATATACCTCAGCAAATCTTGAAAGAAAAAATAATAATTTTTGATTGTAAACCATATATAACTAATCTTTTATTTCAATAGAAGTAGAAACCATCGCTGCTATTCCTTCTTGTCTACCAATAAAACCGATACTTTCAGATGTTTTGCCTTTAATACTAATTTTTTTCTCGTTAATATTTAGTATTTTTGCGATGTTTTTTTGCATTTGTATTGAATGATCCAATATTTTTGGTTTTTCACAGATAATTATAGCATCTATGTTATTAATTTTTCCTTCTTCATTATGAAGCATTTTTGAGGCATGTTTTAAAAAAATAGAGCTATCTGCATTTTTCCATTTCTTATCTGTAGGGGAAAATATGCTTCCTATATCACCTTTATTAATTACACCTAAAATACTATCAGTAATTGCATGAAGTAAAACATCAGCATCTGAATGACCAATTAATGGTTTTGATGATTTAATTTTTATGCCACCGAGCATGATAAAGTTATTCTCATTATCTTTACTATTATCATATCGATGTACATCAAAACCATTTCCAATTTTAGTTACGTATGGTTTACTAGAATTATACAAAAATGGCTCCAATAATTTGAGGTCTCTTTCATAGGTAATTTTTAATGTAAGTGGATCGCCGTCAATGGCAATAACTTTCATTGAGTTTTCAATAAATAATGAACTTTCATCTTCATATATCTTATCACTTATATTTAGGCTATTTTTAAGAATTTTGTAATTACTTAATTGTGGTGTTTGAACTAAAACTTTATTGTCTTTTTTTAAATTATCTATAAGTATATTATTTGATATTGTCCTTACAGAGTCAGATAGTTTTACTACAGGTACCACACAATAAATATCTTTTTTACTATAATTAACTAATTTTTTTATAACTTTAGAAGAAATAATAGGTCTAGCTGTGTCATGTATTAAAACATATTTTGGATTTATTTGTTCAAGCGCTAAAAGACCATTATAAGCACTTAATTGTCTTTCATTTCCACCTAAAACAGGATTTAATAATTTATATTTCTTACATATTTCAGATACTTTTGATAGGTCTTTTTTATTTGTAACTATTTGAATAGGAACATTTTTTAAATTTTTTTGAAAATTTATTATATTAATTTCTAAAATTGTAATACCACTATAACTAATCATTTGTTTAGTAATTTTTTTGTTTAGTCTTTTGCTTAATCCACCAGCTAATAGAATTATTCCTATATTCATATCATTCATACTGAACCTCAAATTTGCTATATAATTAGGCAGTTATTGTATATTTAAATGTAAATCTTAATAATTGTATAATTTATAATCAATAATAGTTTTAATTTAAATAATTAAATTATTATTATAATCAAATGGAAAATATTATTTTAAATGAATTAAGAACACCAGTTTTTTTAGTAAATAAGTTTAATGAAGTAACATATATAAATGAAATTGGTGAAGAGTTTTTTGGTCTTAGTTCAAGTATTCTTCTTGGAAAAAAAATTAGTGAAATTATTCCTAATGATTCACCAATATTAAATCTTATTAATAGAGTTAGAAAAAATAAAATTGGTATTACAGAAGAAAGCTTGGACTTTAGTAATTTAAATTACCCAAATAGAAAGGTAAGGGTACATCTTGTCCCTTTATCATTTGATAGTGGTCAAATAGTTATTCAAGTAAGTCAACTAGCTCTTTCAGAAATGTTTCAATCACAAAGAATAAACAGTAAGATTTCTAAATCTTTTTCATCAATGGTAGATATGTTAATGCATGAATTAAAAAACCCATTAGCTGGAATTAAGGGAGCATCTCAATTAATCGAAAGTGATCTTCATGACAGCTCTCATTTCTTAGAATTAACCCAACTAATATCAATAGAATGCGATCGTATTGAGGCTTTGTTAAATAGAATGGAACAATTGAGTAATAACAATGTAAAATTAGAATATGAAAATATAAATATTCATGAAATTTTAAATCATTGTATTCGTGTGGCAAAAAATAGTTTTGGAGTAGATATGAATTATGTAGATGAATATGATCCATCACTTCCAAGATTGTTTGCTAATAAAAACTTATTAATACAGATAATAATTAATCTTCTTAAAAATGCTACTGAAGCAAGTCCTGAAAATGGTAAAGTAAAAATTAAAACTAGTTTTAATTCTAACAAAATTACTTCTTTCGGTCTAGAAAATATTCCAACAACATTACCACTACAAATTGAAATTATTGATTATGGTAATGGTATACCTAACAAATTATTGCCTAATATATTTGATCCTTTTGTATCATCTAAAAAAGATGGAAAAGGTCTTGGTTTATCTGTTGTAGCAAGTGGTTTAGAAGAAATGGGCGCAGTAATTGATGTTTCTTCAGATACAGGATTTACAAATTTTTGTATCAATTTTCCTCTAAAGAAATCTTAATTAAAGGAGTTTTTTATTTATGGAAAACAAAACTGTTAAAAACATAATTGTCGTAGACGATGATAGAAGCATTCGTGTTGTTATATCAACTGCATTAACTCGGGCAGGATACAATGTAAAGTCTAGTGGTACTGCTGCAGGTATGTGGAGATTAGTTGAGTCAGATTTTGCAGATGTTTTAATTACGGATGTTGGTTTGCCAGATGGAGACGCTTTAGATATTTTACCTAAATTGCAAAGAAATAACCCAAATTTAAAAATTATTGTTATGTCAGCTAGAACAACATTATTAACTGCTGTTAGAGCTGAAAAAAAAGGAGCATTTGAATATTTACCTAAACCTTTTGATTTAGATGATCTTTTAAATTTAGTTTCAAGTACATTTTTTCCTCCAAAGACTGAAAAAAATATCGATTTAAAAAATATAACTAAAAATATTTATGATTCTGGTCCGGTTGTAGGAAAATCTATGGCAATGCAAGAAATTTATAAAATAATTTCTCGCATAGTAAATACAAATTACCCTATTTTAATTTCAGGTGAGAGTGGAACAGGAAAGAAACTTATATCAAAGTCAATTCATGACCTTAGTTCAAAGACAAATAATTTATTTATTAATTTAGACGTTAGGTTTTTTGATGATTATTCATTTGACGGATTAATCGATAAAATTAATAATCACACATCTAGTATTATAAATAACATTAATGATTTGAGTGGTAGTTCTTTTTACATAAAAGATGTTACTGAACTATCTAATATTCAACAAAAAAATTTGTTAAATTTTATTGAAAATGGTTTGCCCCAGTTATTTCAAGAGAATTCAAATTTAGATAAAACCAGAATATTTGTTTCAACAAAAAAAAATATTTTAAGTTTTGTTGAAAAAGGATTATTTAGGGAAGACCTTTATTATAGACTTAATATTGTACCAATAAAATTGCCATCATTAAAAGATCGTTTTGAAGATATTCCAGATTTAACCTTATCCTTCTTAGAAAAAAACTATCAAAACAAATCCATAAAAAGATCTATTTCTTTTGAATGTATGAATTTTTTAAAAGAGTACTCTTGGCCAGGAAATATAAGAGAATTAAAAAATGTAATAGATAGATTATGCTTATTGTCTTCCACAGAGGATATATCTTTAAATCTTGTTAAAGAAGTTTTGTCAGAAGATAGGTTTGATGATGAAAATATATATGAAGAAAGCTTAGAATCATATTTTAAAAATTACCTTAAAAAATATTTTAAAGATTTTGATGAGAATCTATCTCTTAATAATTTACACAACAATTTTATATCTAAAATTGAGAAACCTTTAATTGAAACAACTTTAAACTTATTTAGGGGAAATCAAATTAAAGCTTCCAAATGCCTTGGCTTTAATAGAAACACTTTAAGATCTAAAATAAATATGTATGGAATTGAAGTTGTAAAAAAAAGAAAGACCTAATCTATATATTAAAATAATATTATAGTTTATAATAATTCTTTAATAGTAGGCTATAATATGAACCAAAATTTTTTGAATATCTTTAAAGAGAAATTTTTTTTTATATCTTTATTCATATCAATAGTATTTTGTGTATTTATTTACAATTCCTTATTTCAATTTAAAATTTTTAATGAAAATAAAAATTTATTTGTAATCTCATTATTTTTGCTCGTTCATCTTATTGCAATTTTATTTTCGATACTTTTTAAAAGTTTTCTAAAAATTTTAGATCAAATTAAACTAAAAAAAGCAGGCCAAGAGTTACAAAAAAAAATATTAATAATTTTTTCTGTAATAACACTTACACCAACACTATTCATTGCTTTTTTTTCCATTTTTATTTTCGATACCGCCCTAAGTGGTTGGTTTAATAAAAAAATATCTACTGCTATTTCACAATCTGTTAAAGTAGCTAATCAATATTTAAATGAACATCAAAGTGCAATTAGGGGAGAAATTTTAGAACTTGTAAATTTAATTAATGTAAATTCCACTTTCTTATCATCTGACAAAAAGAAATTTAACAAATTTCTAAATAAATATACAAGGCAACATAATTTATCAGAAGCTGTTATAATTGATTCAATTGGTAATGTATTAGCCTTTTCTGAATTTGTGTTTGAATATACATATACTCAAATACCTCAAAAATATTATGATATTGCAAACAACGAAGAAATTTTTATAGTTAAGGAAGATGACTCTAATAAAATTCGTGCATTTATAAAGTTATCACAATATATTGACGCTTATTTACTTATTACAAGATTTGTGGATGAAAGAGTTCTTAATGCCATAGAAAGAACTTCTATTGCTGTTTCTGATTACCAATCTATAGAGCTTAAACAATTTGATATTAAAATATCTTTCATATTCATTTTTATATTAATCACAATTATTCTTTTATTTTCATCTTTAATAATTGGACTAAACATTGCAAATAAGTTGCTAGAACCTATAAGTTCTCTTATAAAAGGAGCAGAAGAAGTCGGTGGCGGTAATTTAGATTACAAAATATCAAATAATGTTCTCTCTAAAATTAACATCAATGAAATTAAAAGGTTAGCTCAAGCTTTTAATCTTATGATTGCAGACTTAAAATCAAACAGAGTTGATTTAGAGCACGCTAATGATCAGTTAGATAAAAGAAGAAAATTTTCTGAGTCAGTTCTTTCTGGAGTTTATTCTGGTGTTATTGGTTTGGATAAAGACCTTAACATTAATCTTCCAAACATTACAGCAACAAGATTATTAAACATATCAATAAGTAAAAATTTTGGTAAGTCAATCTTAGAAATTGTTCCTGAATTCACAAATTTAGTTGAAAGATTACTAAAAAGTGAAAGAAATATTGCTGAAGACAAAATACAAATTGTACGTAATGATAAAATTTTAAATTTAATTACCCGGATAGTAATACAAAAGTCTGACAATAAAGTGTTAGGTTATGTTTTGACTTTTGATGATATAACTAGTTTAATTGAAGCTCAAAAAATGGGTGCATGGTCTGATGTAGCAAGAAGAATAGCTCATGAAATAAAGAACCCTTTAACTCCAATAAGGTTAGGTGCAGAGCGTTTAATAAATAGACTTAATAGTACAAAAAAAATGGACAAACAAATGTTTGAACAATCTTTAAATATGATTGTGCGCCAAGTAGATGACATTCACCATTTAGTTAATGAATTCTCTTCGTTTGCGAGAATGCCATCACCTAAGTTAAAATTATTAAATATAAGCTCAGTTATCACAGATTATATAAAACCAATGGTTTCATCTTTCGACAATGTAGTAATCAAAATTGATAGTGTAATTAAAAATGCTTTTATAATGGCAGATGAAAAACAAATTAGACAAGCATGTAGTAATTTAATTAAAAACTCGTATGAAAATATTTCTTTAAATAATATTAATAATGGAATTATTTCAATTGGCTTTGGGATTGAAGAAGATTTTGTATCTATTATAATTAATGATAATGGAACTGGAATTGAAAAATCAATGATTTCTATGATTATAGAACCATACTTTACTACTAAAGCTGGAAATTCTGGGCTTGGATTAGCCATTACAAAAAAAATTATTGATGACCATAATGGTTCGATATTAATAAAATCATTAAAAGGATCTAGGGGTACATCAATTATTTTAAAATTTCCACTAGTATCAAAAAAACAAAATGAGAAAAATTATGCAAAAAAATAAAATTTCTATTCTTATTGTTGATGATGAAATTGATATTTGTGAAATGGTTGCTGAAATACTTAAAGAAGAAGATTACAATGCAATTATTGCTACTAGTTATGATATCGCAATTAATATTCTCAAAAATGAAAATATCACACTTTTAATAACAGATATATGGATGAATAATGATACAAATGCTGGACTAGAACTCTTAACTTTCAGTCAAAATTATGATCCACTTATTCCAGTTTTAATGATGTCTGGTCATGGAAATATTGAAACAGCTATGAAAGCAGCAAAAAATGGCGCCTACGATTTTATTGAAAAACCATTTAAAGCTGAGCGTTTGATATTATTAGTAGAGAAGGCTATTCAAGATAGAAAGTTAAAACAAAAGGTTTTAGACTTTGAAACAAAAGAAAATAAACGTATGGAATTAATAGGAAAATCAGTAATATTTAAAAATATAAAGCAAAAAATTGATAAAATTGCTTTAACTAACAGTAGAGTGTTAATTTCTGGTCCGTCCGGATCTGGAAAAGAATTAATTGCTCGATGGATACATAAAAAATCAAATAGAGAAGCTTTTCCATTTATTGTTGCCTCTTGTGCAACATTATCACCTGAGAGAGTTGAGCAAGTTTTGTTTGGTTGGAATGAAACAAATTTAGATAAAGAAAGAAATCAGTCTAACATAGGTTTATTTGAACAAGCTAATTATGGAACTCTTTTTTTTGATGAAATTTGTGATTTGCCACTACAAACACAGGGTAAATTAGTTCAAGCCATCCAAGATCAAAGCTTCTATAAAATTGGTTCTAATAAAAAAATAAATGTTGATGTAAGAATTATTTCAGCTAGTAATAAAAACTTAAGACAATCAATGAAAGAAGGGGTACTTAGAGAAGATCTATTTTATAGACTTTCAGTTGCGCCAATTGATGTGCCTCCATTAAATAAAAGGGGCGAGGATATAAGTGTATTAGTAGATCATTATTCAAATCTTTTAGCAAAGGATTTAGGAAGTAATATTTTAGATTTTTCTAGTGATACAATTGTTATTTTAAAAAATTATGAATGGCCTGGTAATGTTAGGCAACTTAAAAATATTATTGAATGGTTAATTATTATGTATGGTAATCAAAAAAATATACTAATCTCACCTTCACATTTACCACCAGAAATATTAGGGTATAATAATGAAAAAAACACGAATAGTTTCTCAAATCATCTGAGTTTACCATTAAAAGATGCAAGAAAAAATTTTGAAGAAAATTACTTAAAAGAACAATTAAAAAGATTTAAGGGAAATATTGCAAAAACCTCAACATTTATTGGTATGGATAGATCTGCATTACATAGAAAGTTGAAAGAATTAGAAATTTACATTAATAAACATGATTAACTAAACAAAATTTAAAAATTATATGAAACAAAAAGTTATTATTTGTGGTGCTGGTAGAGTGGGAACTTCTATTACTGAACACCTTTCTAATGAAGGATTTGATATAACAGTGATTGATTCTAATTCAGAAGCAATACAACGAGTTACAGAATTGTATGATGTTCAAGGAGTTTTAGGATTAGCTTCTTATCCAAATGTTCTTGAAGATGCAGGAATTAAAGATGCAGATATGATAATTGCTGTTACTCAATCTGATGAGATTAATATTGCTGCTTGCCATGTTGCAAAGTCAATTTTTGCAACACCTACAATGATTATACGAATCAGGTCTAGAGAATATCTTGATCCTAAATATTCTGACTATTTATTAAAAGATGTTGGTGTAAATAAAATAATATCACCAGAAGATGAAGTTGCAACGGCAATAGTGAACCAATGGAGAACTCCTGGAGCATTTGATGTTGCAGAATTTGCAAGATCTCTTGTGACCATGCTAGGAGTTTCTTGCAAAAAAGATTGTCCAATTCTTGATACACCATTAAGAAATTTAGTAGATTTATTTCCCGATTTAACTGTTACTGTTATGGCGATTATTAGGGGTACTAAATTAATAGTTCCAAGGGGTGGAGATGATATTATTTTGGCAGGTGATAGAGTATACTTAGCTTGTCCAACAAATCAGATAAATAGAACCTTAAATGCCTTTGGACATATAGAAACTACAGCTGAAAAAGTTACAATTTCTGGCGCTGGAGCAATTGGTATAAGGGTGGCTGAAGAAATCCATAAGTTATCTCCTGATACAAATTTAACAATTTTAGAAATAGATAAAGAAAAAGCAAGATACGCAGCAGAAATGTTGGAATATGCATCCATTATTTCAGGAGATTCTTTAGATCCAGAAATAATTTTAGAAGCAAGATTAGGTCAAGGTGAAACATATATTGCAGCAACTAATAATGACGAAGTTAATATACTTTCTTCGTTATTATCAAAAAGATCTGGTGCTTCTCACACTGTAGCTCTAATTAATTTGCCTGTCTTTATCCCGCTTTTTAATTCTTTAGATCTTGAAGGTGTAGTTAGTCCTCCCAATTTAACAGCATCTTCAATACTACAAGAAGTAAGAAGTGGCCAAATAGAGCATGTTCATTCAATTATCGAAGAATTTGGAGAAGTCATATCTTTTGAAGCATTAAAATCGTCACTAATTATTGGAAAGCCACTCAAAAATATAAAATTACCTAAAGACGTTTCATTAGGAGCAATCGTTAAAGAAGATGAGAGCATAGTTTCCCCAAGAGGAGATACAATCATTGAAGCAGGGGATATTGTAATAATGTTCGTCCCAGTAAAATCAATGAAAAAAGTAGAAGAGTTATTATCAGTTAATTTGGATTTTTTTTAATGTCAAATATTTCGTATATAAATGGTGTTTATTGTAATCATCAAAATGCAAAGGTAAGTATAAATGATAGAGGTTATCATTTTGGAGATGCTGTTTATGAAGTAATATTTTATAATAATGGTGTTTTTTATGATTATGAAGGTCATATTACCCGACTATATAAATCATTAAAAATGATTGACATAAAGTTTCATATATCAAAGCAACAACTTAAAATAATTATCAAAAACCTCATTCGAATTAATAGAGTTGAATTTGGTAGCATTTACATACAGGTTTCCCGAGGAATTGCTGAGAGAAATCATAGTTATTTCAAACTGAATTCTAAACCTATATTAACGATGACTATTTCAAAGAAGATAAATAACATTAATGACAATATAAAAGGTGTAAAAGCAATTACTATAGTCGATAATAGGTGGTCTAGGCCAGATATTAAGACAACTCAATTGTTACCAAATGTTTTGGCTAAAACCTATGCTAATGAAAAAAATGCATATGAAGGAATATTTATTGATCATGAAGGTTATGTAACTGAAGGATCTAGTTCAAATATTTGGATTATAAATAAGAATAATGAAATTTTAACTCGTGAAATTGATGGAAAAATTTTGTCTGGCATTACAAGGAAGACTATTTCTCAATTTGCTAAAAATAATAATTTTAAAATGTTAGAAAAAAAATTCACAAAAGAGGAAATGCTAAATTCTCGGGAAGTGTTTTTAACAAGCGCTTCTTCATTTGTTACGCCAATAATTGAAATTGACAATATTAAAATCGGTAATGGTATAATTGGTAAAACATCAATTGAATTAAGAAATTTGTATTTCAAGAATTTTAATTAGTAATATCTTATGGTTAATTATAAAATATTTTTAATTCTTCCAATTTTTAAGAATAATAAATTTTCTCAAAACGATATTTTTAAACAAAAAAACTTTATTTCTCGTTCCTCTGAAACAAGAAGTCTAGTGTCAGCATTAGATGCATCCATTATTTTTGAAAAAATAATTAATATTAGTATCCCAAAATCCTCATTATTAATAAATAATAATGTTGCTAATGAAATTAAAAATAATTTTGACCTAAGCCTCGTTGATTTAATAATTTTTGATTGTTCTTTATCGCCTATTCAACAGAGAAATCTAGAGAGAATTTTACAAAAAAAAATCATTGATAGAACTCAACTTATTATAGAAATTTTTGGTCTAAGAGCGAAAACTAAAGAAGGTAAATTACAAGTAGAACTCGCTAATTTAAGTTTTGAAAAAACAAGACTTGTTAGATCTTGGACACATCTAGAAAGACAAAGAGGTGGTTTAAGTAAAATAGGTGGTCCTGGTGAAAGTCAAATAGAATTAGATAAAAGAATGATTAATTCAAAAATAAAACAATTAAAAAAATCACTTACAAAGGTGACACAAACAAGAGAAGTTCAAAGAAAACTTAGAAAAAATGTTTCTTCTTTGATTTTTTCTTTAGTTGGTTATACCAACAGTGGTAAATCAACAATTTTTAATAATCTTACATCTTCTGATATATTAGTTAAAGATATGGTATTTGCTACATTAGATACAAAAATGGGGTCTATAAAAATGTCTGATAATAAAAAGATTATAATTTCAGACACTGTAGGTTTCATATCAGCGTTACCTACAGAGTTAATTGATTCATTTAAATCTTCTTTAGAAGAACTCTTTACTGCCGATTACTTACTGTTAGTTCATGATTTATCAAACCCTAATATAGAAAATCAGGCAAAATTAGTTTTTGATACATTAATTTCTATTGGTTTTACTGAAGAAGAATTAGAAAAGAAAATAATAAATGTTTTTAATAAATGCGATTTAAATTCAGATTTGAGTAATATAAAAATGAAATACAAGAAAAATTTAGTTAAAACTTCTGCTTTGACACGCAAGGGCATTAAAGATTTAAAAAATTACATCGAAAATTTAGCTGAAAAAAAATTCACGAAGGTGCTTTTTCATATACCTATTAATTCTTACAAAATTTCTTCTTGGTTGTATAAAAATTCACATGTATATAATGAAACATTTTGTGATATAGATTTTGTAGGCAACAAAGTTAAGGCCAAAATATCTAATGACAAATTAAATTCATTCAAATCACATTTTCCTGAAATTGAGTTGTATACTATCTAATAATTATGAAAAATATTTTAATTCAGAATAATACAACAAGGAATAAGATTGTAGAATACATTATGAATTTATTAATTAACGTTAATAAAAATATCATTTTACGTTATCATAAAAATTTGAAATCTGAAGATATAAGTACAAAAACATCAAATGATGATTTTGTAAGTATTGCAGATAAAGAAAGTGAAGAAATTATTTCAAAGAAATTAAAAGGTTTTTTAGATGTTAGGTATGTATTAGGTGAAGAAACTGCTTTTTTAGACAAACAATATGATAAATATTTGGATAAATCTCTTTTGTGGGTTGTTGATCCAATAGACGGAACAAAGAATTATATTAATGGGAAAGAAAATTTTTGTTCTATGATTTCACTGGTTAGTTATATGATTCCTATAGCAACATTTGTTTATTACCCTTTAAAAAATATATTTGTATATGCATTTAAAAACTATGGTACTTTTTTAGTTGATACAAATAACAAAACATCAACTAGACTTTCAATAAATCAATCTAACATATTGAAAATAATAGGATCTGGCGGAACTAAAGGGATACCTGAAAATTACAGACAATCTATTCTCCATAATTTAAAAACTAGCACAGATAGATTATTTGTTGGGAGTGCAGGTATCGAAACAATTATGTTGGCCACAAACGAAATTCAATTTATTTTTCATGGAAGAGTTACTCCCTGGGACCATGCTCCTATGGACTTGATAACAAAAGAAGCTGGCGGTTGTGTTTATATGGCAACCAATAAAAGTGAATTTAATATAAAATCTAAAGGATCAATCCTAGCTGCAAGTAATGTTCAAACTTGGAATAATTTTAGAGATTTGATCATTCCATATGATAATCCTTACAGGAAATATAAAAATTAGCCATTTTTTACAATATTAAAAGGGTTAAAAGCTTGGTCACCAGCCATAATTTCAATTTTATTAATATTTATATTTTTAGGTCTTGTAGCCACCCAATAAATTGTTTCTGCAATATCTTCTGCTTTTATTGATCTTGTATTTTGATAAACTTGAGATGCCTTTTCTTTATCACCTTTAAACCTAACAATAGAAAATTCAGTTTCAGCTAAACCCGGTTCTACTGATGTTACATTAATCCTTTTACCGACTAAATCAGCTCTTAAATTTAAAGAAAATTGACTTACGAACGCTTTGGTTCCTCCATAAACATTTCCTCCAGGATAAGGGTATGAGCCAGCGACTGATCCTAAATTAATTATATGACCTTCTCCGTTTTCAACCATCAATGGTAAAATAACTCGAGTAGCATATACTAAGCCTTTTATATTAGTATCAATCATTTGATCCCAGTCATCAAGGTTGGCATTATCAGCGCCTTCTAATCCAAGAGCTAATCCTGCATTATTACATAATACACTTATATTATTAAAATTTGGTGATATATTTTGTATGGCTGATTTAACTGCACGCCTGTCACTTATATCAAAAGCAAGTGGTAATGATTTTTCACCTAATTCCTTTGCAAGCTCCTCTAAACGATCAGCTCTTCGACCTGTAATTATTGTTTGCCAGCCTTTTTTATTAAATAGCTTTGCCGTTGCTTTACCAAAGCCTGAAGTGGCACCAGTAATAAGAATAGTTTTAGGTATGTTATTACTCATTAATTCCTCTTTGATTATTTTTTACTTTATTCCAAAGATTTTTAAAATCATGTTTTTTTAAATTATGCCATTTTAGTTTATTGTCTACAATAAAGTTTTCCATTTCATTAAATCTGGTAGTAAATTTTTTATTAGCTTTTCTTATGATTTGCTCTGGATCTAAATTTAAATGTCGTGAAAAATTAATAATAGTAAAAAATAAATCTCCTAATTCTTCTTCAATCATTTTTTTGTTATTCACCTTGAGTGCATTTTTCAATTCATGAATTTCTTCATCAATTTTATTCAAAACTTGAGTTTCATTTTCCCAATCAAAATTCAATGATGCAGCTTTTTTTTGTATTTTAAGAGATCTTAGTAACGTTGGAATATTTTTTTCAACTTGGTCTAATGTATTTTTGGTATTTGTAATTTTATTTTTTTCTAATTTTTTGATTTTTTCCCATGATTCATGAGGAAAATCATTTTCATTGTAATTTTTATCAAATATTTGCGGATGTCTTCTAATTATTTTTTTAGATATCTCATTCGCTACATCATCGAAATCAAAATCTCCTTTATCATCGGCCACTTGTGAAATTAAAATAACTTGTAATAATAAATCTCCCAACTCTTTTTTTATCTCTTCGATATCATTGTTTTCTATGGCATCTACAAGTTCGTAAGCTTCTTCAATAGAATAGGGAGCTAATGAATTGTAATCTTGTTTTAAGTCCCAAGGACAACCGTTAATTGGATCTCTTAATATCTTAATTACTTTTCTTATTTTTGAAATAGATTCTAGCTTGTTTAACTCACTTAATTTTTTATCAGATAATTTTTTCATTTTTAAATCTTTTCTTATTGGTTTTAAGTATCTATTTATATAATCTATTATACTTATACCATCAGGAGTTAAAATTGTCTGAAGAAAAAATTGGTTTGTTTGCAAGATTTAGAAGATATTTTCTTGCGGGCATTTTAGTCACATCTCCGATTTTAATAACAATCTACGTTACTTGGATCATTATTACTTTTATAGACTCTCAAGTTGCCGGTTTATTGCCTGATAGTTTGGATTTCACTAAACAGTTACCACACCAAATACCTGGAATAGGGTTAATTATAAGTATTGTGGTTATTACTTTTATCGGAGCAATAACTCCTGGATTTATTGGCAGAACTTTGCTTAAAGCTGGGGAAAGAGTGCTTGATAAAATGCCTGTTGTTAGAAGTATATACGGTGCAATTAAGCAAATTATGGAAACAGTCATGTCTACTAACTCTGATAGTTTTAGAGAGGTTGTTTTAGTTGAATATCCAAGGAAAGAAATTTGGGTTATTGGGTTTGTTACGGGAGAGACAAAAGGAGAAGTTCAGACCTTAAACGATGAAACCTTAATTAATGTTTTTATACCTACCACTCCTAACCCTACAAGTGGATTTCTTTTATTTGTCCCCAAGAAGGATTTAATATATATGAAAATGAAAGTTGAAGATGCTGTAAAAATGGTAATTTCTGGAGGCATAGTTACTCCAAAAATGAAAACTAATAAAATAAAATAATGATCAACCACCTTTTAATAATCTGATAGCGTCATTATTTTCGAAAATAGACAAAAGAACATTAATTTTTTCTTTATCATCTTCATTTTCCAGCATTTTCCTCGCTTCGTCTCTTGCAACAGGAATCATATGGTTGTGGATATGCAAATCTACAAACTTAAATTCAAGATTGCCAGATTGTTTGCTTCCAAGAATTTCTCCTGGTCCACGTAATTCTAAATCATGTTCAGAAATTTTAAATCCATCATCATTTTCCTTTAGGATTTTTAACCTTGAATGAGCAATTGAGCTTAAATTAGAATTATATAATAATATGCATGAGGATTCTTTATTACTTCTTCCGACTCTTCCTCTTAATTGATGTATTTGAGCTAACCCAAATCTTTCTGCGCATTCAATTACCATTATAGTAGCTTCAGGAACATCTACTCCAACTTCAATTACCGTAGTTGCAACTAGAATTTTACTTTCACCAGATTTAAACTCATTCATTGATTTTTCTCTCTCAATCTGATTTTGTTTTCCATGAATTAATGAAACATTAATGTTTTTAAAATTATTTTTTAAAAAATTATATCTTTCGTTAACAGCAATTAGATCTGAATTCTCAGAATCTTCAATTAAAGGACAAACCCAATATACTAATGCTCCGGCTTTAATTGCTCTATCAATAGAAGATAATACTTCTGCTATTTTAGTTTGTGATAAAACATATGTATTAATTAATTTTCTACCAATCGGTTTTTCACTTAAAACAGAAATATCCATATCACCATAAGCAGTCAGTGCGAGAGATCTAGGTATAGGCGTTGCTGTCATAACTAGTACATTAACGTTATTACCTTTTTCTGTTATTTCAACTCTTTGTTTAACTCCAAACCTATGCTGCTCGTCAATAACAGCTAAAGATAGGTTATTATAAATTACTTTTTTTGAAATTAATGCGTGAGTTCCAATTATAATTTTAATTTCACCATCTTCTATTTGTTTAATTATATTAGATCTAGTTTTGTTATCATAAACAGATCTACTTTCTCCTAATAGAAGAGTTGGTTCAATTTTTAGTGGCATAAGTAAGTCTTTAACTGTATTAAAATGTTGAATTGCAAGAATTTCCGTTGGAACCATCAATACTGCTTGAGATCCATCTAATATTGCGTTGAGCATAGAAATTACAGCAACAATTGTTTTACCGGACCCAACATCACCCTGAAGCATTCTAACCATAGTTTTATTGCTATGAATGTCCTCTTTTATCTCATTTATAACTTTTATTTGATTACCAGTTAACTCAAATGGTAAATTTGAATAAAAATTTTCAATTAATTCTGAGTTGCTATAACATTTTTTAATTTCTTTAATTTTAGAAATTTTATTTTTTATTAGTAACATAGAAATCTGATTTGCTATTAATTCATCTAGAGCAAGTCGTTTTCTAAAAATACTATTTAAGTTTAAGTCATCATTGTTTTCTGGATTATGTATTCTAGATATACAAGTATGCCAATTTGGAAATTTGTATTTTATCAGTATATCTTTATTTAACCATTCTGGTATTATTGGTATTTTCTTTATACCTTGATTGATAATTTTTGATATGAATTTTTGGTTTATTCCAAAAAATAAAGGATAAATAGGTTGAAAGAATGGTATTAATTTTTTCTCGGTTGCTTTTACAACATATTCAGGATGAGCAATCTGTCCAAGACCATTAAAGTTCTCAAATTTTCCACTTACAAAAACTCTATTTCCAACTTTGTAAATATTTTTTAAATATTGTGTATTTTGCCCAAAGTAAACAATGTCTAATCTAACATTTTTTTCGTTATTGAGACCAAAGGTTATTATCCTAGACATATTATTTTTTTTTCTAAAATTAAAGGGAGGTATATTTATTTCCACAACCTCTACCTCACAAGTTAATATGTCACCATGATTTACTTCTTTTAAAGATATATTTTGGAATCTATTAATAGACTTGTGAGGCAAATAAAATAAAAGATTTATTAAATATGGACCAATTTTTTTTTCTAAAAGGTTAATTTTTTTTTCACCAACACCACTTAAATTTCCAAGTGATGAGAATAATTCAAAAATCTCTTTTGGTCTTTTAATAATTACATTAGACAAGAAATCAAAAACCTTTATTTATAATAAACAATAACAAAAAATATTAATAAAACGAGAAAAAATTGAATAATAGAAATGTTTTTATAAAAAAATTAATTTATAGATCTAAATATACTGGCACTCGTGAAACTGATATTTTGTTAGGTAATTTTGCAGATAACCATTTAAAAAATCTTGATGATGATGATTTGTTAGCATACCAAGATCTTCTAAATTCAGGAGATCCTAGAATTTGGCGTTTATCTATAGATATTGAAAAATCAAAATCTTCTAAAGAAAACTTTCTAATTGACCTTATAAAAGAATTTAAAGGTCATTAAATTGTTTAATTTTAAAAAAGATTTAAATAAAATAAGAGATATAAATGGAATTAGAGATAGCTTAATACCTTTCTTAATTTCTTCTCTATCTCAAAATCAAAATATATTTTACGTAGCAAAAAATGATTTAGAACTCTCGAATATTTATAATTTTTTAAATTTGAATTTCAAAGAAATAAACATATATAAAATTCCAGCATGGGATTGTTTGCCTTATGATATCTCATCACCAAATCTCAATTTAATTGGAGAGCGCGTAAAATCATATACGGATCTTTGTTTTTTTAAAAAAAATAAAAATGAGAATAAAAGCAAAAACGTTATTTTAACTACTATTAATGGTTTATTTAACAAAACAGCACCTAAAGATTTTTTTTTAAAACATTTTATAAATTTAAATTTATCTTCAGATTATAAATTTCAATTACTTATCGAGTTCTTAAATAACTCAGGATATAAAAGGGTGCAAACAGTAAGAGAGTATGGTGAATTTAGTATACGAGGAAGTATATTAGACGTTTTTCCTGTTGGAAACCAAAGTGCATTTAGAATTGATTTTATAGGTGATAATATTGAAACAATCAAAACAATGGATCCTCTTACACAAAGATCTAAGGATAAAATAAATGATTTTAATATTTATACATCAAATGAATTTATATTGAATGAAAAAAACATAGAGAATTTCAGAAAAAGATTTAGGAGTAAAAACGGGGCTACTAGTGTAAATAGTTTAATTTATGAAAACATATCTGCTGGTATGAAGTTTAATGGTATAGAACATTTTTTACCTTTATTTCATGAAAAACAATTAAATTCGATTTTTGATTTTTTACCACTTGAGCAAGGAATTATATGTTTGCTTACAAAAAATTTTGAAAATCTAATTCAAGAACGAGAATTAGAAATTAATAATTTTGGTAATGAAAGAAAAGATGAAAATACTGATTATAATGCTTTCGAGATTGAAGAATTATATATTACAAAAAATAATATTTTAGATAATATTAAAAAATTTAATGTTATTCAATTAAATGAATATGACAAACCTAATAGTACTAATCAAAATGAAATAAATATTTCTTCTAAACCTTTAATAATTCCTAATTTTATAAACTCAGAAAAAATAAATAAAATCAGTAACTTTGTACAATTTTGTATAAATGAATTTAATAATAATAATAAAATAATTACAATTATTACAGAAGATGAAACTAAGATAAATAATTTAGTCAGTTTTTTTGAAGAAGATTTAAATAAAAATAAAATTATATTTGAATTAATTGAGATTAAAAAGCTTGTTAACAGTGACAATTTGTCAAATTTTAATTTTTCATATTCTCCATATTTGGAGAGTTTTGAATTAAATAATCATATTATTATATTCACGAGAGATATTTTTGGCTTTCCAGAAAATAAAAGAAAATCATGGAGAAGAAAAACTGAAAATTTTCTTAAAGATGTAAATTCAATAAATGTTGGTGACTTGGTGGCTCATATTGATCATGGGATTGGTTTGTATGATGGATTATTGAAAATATCAACAAATGGAATAGATCATGATTGTTTGAAATTATTATACCAAGATGGTGATAAGTTATTTCTTCCTGTAGAGAATATGAATTTATTAAGCCGAGTTGGTGATTCAGGTATTATTAGAAACTTAGACAAGTTGGGCGCATCCAATTGGCAGAATAGAAAAGCAAATGTCAAAAAAAGAATTAAAGATATGGCTGAAAAATTAATAAGAGTTGCTGCACAAAGAGAAATTATTAATACAGAAAAATTATCAATTACAGACGATTACGATAAATTTTCTAATGATTTTCCTTTTCAACTTACTGATGACCAAGATACGGCAATCAAAGACGTAATATCTGATCTTGAGGCAGGAAAACTTATGGATAGGCTTATTTGTGGTGATGTTGGTTTTGGAAAAACTGAAGTAGCATTAAGAGCTTCTTTTATTGTAGCAAACGCTGGTTATCAGGTTGCATTAGTAGCTCCAACTACAATTTTAGTAAAACAACATTATAAAAGTTTTTATAGAAGATTCAAAAATTCATCACTAATAGTTTCATCATTATCCAGAATGACTATAGCAAGCAAAAGAAAGATTATTAAAAATAATCTCAAATCTGGTGAAATAAATATTGTAGTTGGAACACATGCTTTACTTTCTAATGATATTGATTTCAACAATTTAGGACTATTAATTGTTGATGAGGAGCAACATTTTGGAGTTGTTCAAAAAGAAAAAATAAAAGAATTACAAGGCAATATTCATGTGTTAACCCTGACTGCAACACCAATTCCAAGAACACTTCAATTATCTTTATCTGGATTAAAACAATTGAGTTTGATTAGCACTCCACCCGTTGACAGGTTATCAATTCGTACTTTTGTGTTTGAATGGGATAAAGTTGTTTTATTAGATGCTTTAAACCGTGAAAAAAATAGAGGAGGGCAATCTTTTATTGTTTGCCCAAGGATAAAAGATATAGATGGTTTGTATGAAAAAGTTAAAAAAATGGCACCTAATCTATCGATAAAAGTTGCTCATGGTCAAATGAAGATAGATGAATTAGATAGTTCAATTAATTCATTTGCAGATGGTAAATCAGATGTATTAATTTCCACTAATATAATTGAATCAGGAATAGATATTCCTAACGCAAATACAATGATAATTTATAAATCTGACATGTTTGGACTTTCTCAACTTTACCAATTAAGAGGACGTATTGGACGAGGAAAAAAAAGAGCATATGCTTATTTCACAGTCGAGGCAGGTAAGGTTTTAAATAAAAACTCTCAACAAAGACTAGATGTAATTAAAACTCTTGATAATCTAGGAGCTGGTTTTTCACTTGCTAGCTATGATATGGATATAAGAGGAGCTGGAAATTTGCTCGGCAATGAACAATCAGGTCAAATTAAAGAAGTAGGAGTTGAGTTATACCAAGATATGCTTAAGGATGCTGTATACTCTTATAAAAATAAAAAATCACCATTAAAAGAAGTTTGGTCTCCTTCAATTTCATTAGGCTTGGCAGTCCTCATTCCAGATACTTATGTATATGATCTTTCAACTAGAATGGCACTATACAGAAAAGCAGGGGACTTAAGAAACAGTGATGAGATAAATGAGTTTAATGAAGAATTATTTGATAGGTTTGGACCTCCTCCTGAAGAAGTTAATAATCTGCTTCAAACATTAATAATTAAAAACAAGTGTTTAAAAAATAATATTAGTTTTATAGATGCAGGACCTAAAGGTATTTTATTAGGATTTAAAAATAATTTTTTCAAAAATACAGACAGTCTATTAGATTGGATCAGCAAATCATCTGGGCAAATAAAAGTTAGACCAGATCAAAAACTTTTTATGGAAAAACAATTAAAAAGCCGAGAAGAAAAAATTGAAAATGTTTTAAGGTTTATAGATGAGTTAGAGGATTTAAGATCTTAATTAAATTCTACAATCAAAAGTACCTAAGGCCGTATCATCTTTAAAAGTTTTTATTTTAATTAAGACAAACCTATTATGATTCTTGCAGGTATTTTTAATTTTTTTTCGAATTTCTAAGGGAAGATTTGTGATGGAATTTTTTTCAATTTTCCATTTTAGCTCAAATGGTTTTTCTTGATATACAAAATTGTCAATATTATTTGATTTTAGTTGGTTTACATTTGAATGCTTATTACAACTAAGTATAAATAATAAACTGAAAATTAAAATTATATTTTTATACATAAAAAATCCAAACAATTATTATTAATTATTAAAGTATTTTTTTTAGAACGAGAAGAATTAAATTTTTAAATAGTAAAATTACCATGTTCCAATATTTTTCATACTTGACCAGGGTTCTTTAATTTGAAGATTTTCACCTTGCTGAAGCAATTCTATTGAAATATTATCAGGTGATTTTATAAAAGCCATTCTTCCTTCTCGAGGAGGTCTATTGATAGTAACTCCAGAATCAATTAACTTCTGGCATGTATCATAGATGTTTTTAACGGAAAGAGCAAGATGCCCAAAATTTCTTCCACTTCCATATTCTTCTGGATCCCAATTATATGTTAATTCTATTTCCGGTGATCTAGTTTTTATAGCATTTTCCTCGTCTTCTGGTGCGGCAAGAAAGATTAGTGTAAATTTTCCTTCTGGAACGTCTTTTCTTCTAATCTCAACAAGACCCAGTTTGTTGCAATAAAAGTCTAGAGATTCTTCAATATTTGTTACTCTAATCATGGTGTGTAGAAATTTCATTATCAATCCAAACTTTGTTAAAAAAAATATACTATATACATAATATTAATATTTCAACTATACTAACTTTAAAATTTTTTAATATAGGTTTTTTAATGAATTTAGAGGCATATGAGGTAGGATTTAACATTCCTGCTAAAATAGGAATGAACTTAAATGAGATTCAAACACCTTCACTGATTGTTGATTATAAGATATTTGAGAATAACATTAAAAAAATGAAAGAATTTGTTTTCAATAATAATATAAAATTGAGACCTCATGCCAAAATGCACAAATCAATTGATATCGCTAAATATCAAATTGATAATGGTGGAGCGCATGGGATTTGCTGTCAAAAAGTAAGCGAAGCAGAAATATTTGTTAGAGCTGGGATAAATAATATTTTAATAACTAATCAAATAACTGATCCCTTTAAGTTAAAGAGATTAGCTAAAATAGCATCTAAAAAAATAAAGATAGGTTGTTGTGTAGATAATAAAGATAATATTATTAATATTCAAGAAGCAGCTAAAAATTATAATTCCATAATTGATATCTATATTGAGTATGATTGTGGAGCAAATAGGTGTGGTGTTAAATCATTTAATGAAATAAATGAACTTATTAAATTAACAAAAAAAAATGGTCAACTTAAATTTTGTTGGTTTTCAAGCATATAATGGTTCTATTCAGCATATTGAAGATTATCAAATAAGACTAAAAGAAGTTAAAAATACTTGTGATAGAATTAGAAAATTGAAAGGTAATTTTATAAAATATTCACCTTTTATTACTGGTGTAGGTACTGGTTGTTTTGATTTAGAAGTAAATGAAGAAGTATATGATGAAATACAAGTAGGATCATATGCTTTTATGGATGCTCATTATTCATCTTTAAAACATGACAGAAAATTAAATAACTCTAATAATTTTGAGAATTCTCTATTCATTCTTACTGGCGTAATGTCAAAAGCATTAAAAAATCATGCTGTAGTAGATGCAGGGTTAAAATCAATAGCAGTTGACAGTGGCATGCCAAAAACAATAAACACTGAAACAGAATATATAAAATGCTCTGATGAGCATGGTATAATAGCTGATCCTTACAATATTCTTAAAATTAATGATAAAATTCTTTTAATTCCTGGACATTGCGACCCAACTTGTAATTTACATGACTGGTATGTGGTTATTAAAGAATCAAAAGTGATAGATTTATGGCCCGTTTCTGCAAGAGGGTTAAGTTTTTAATTTATGAATTAAGTAATTAGATAGTTATAATGGTGTGTTTCCAAAATGGATAACAAAAAAATACTAAAAAATATTCTAGAAGCAAAAAGAAAAAATCCTTATACAGAAAACAAAACAATTGATGAACTTCGAAAAGAAACAGAAACTGCTGGATCTTTTATTCCACTTCCTAAAAACATAAAATACAAAAGTGTCTTTGCAGGAAATGTTAATGCAGAATGGATTACATGTGGAGATGTTAATGAAAATAAAATATTCATGTTCATGCATGGTGGTGGTTATTATAGGGGATCAGTAGTTGCGACAAGAGCAACAGTTGCTAGAATATCTGTAGAAGCAAAAGTTAAATGTTTATCAATAGATTATAGATTAGCTCCTGAACATCCTTTCCCGGCAGCTATTGATGATACTTATTCAGCTTATGAATGGCTTATTAATGAAGGAATAAGATCCAAAGACATAATTGTTAGCGGTCAATCTGCTGGAGGTGGATTATGCTTGGCGTTATTACTAAAAATTAAAGAGAACAATATTTCTCAACCATTAGGAGCTGTGGCTCTAAGCCCTTGGACTGATCTTTTTCAGTCAGGAAAAACAATGGTAACAAATGAACAAATTGATCCTATAATAAGTAAAAGATATCTTGATAGATTTGCAAAGTTATATGTTTCTGACTTGCAAAAGATGTCTCATTTAGCATCACCAATAATTGGTGAATTATCAGGATTACCTAATATTTTAATTCAAGTTGGCTCTGCTGAGACTATGTTAGATGATAGTAAGCTTTTTTACGAGAAAGCAAAAAAAGCAAATGTTAATGTAAAACTTTAAGTCTGGGAAGATATGTTTCATGGATGGCACAATTGTGCTCATATATTAAAAGATGCAAAAGATGCAATAACATGTATAGGAAAGTTTTGTAGAGAATTAATGAAATAATAAAATTACTTATATCAAAATCACATAAAAAAATAACAAAGCTAAACATTCAGAGTCTTCAACTGGCATGCACATTGACCATAGTCCATGATGAATGAGCTAGTGCAAATACTTAAAATAACGATCTAAAATTATCTTGTATAACAGTGGCATTTAATTACCAACTTGTACGCCTTGGCATCCCGCCTAAAGTAGTAAAGCGGAGGCTTCAATGAAATATACCATAAAAAAACTTAAAAAAGATGATCCTATCTTCTAAGAAGGATTTGTCGTTTTTCCCCGTAAAAAAACCTTCAAGATTATATCAAACATAGAGAAAAAACAGAGAATAAAATTATTTTTAGAACCTATTGCAGATCAAAATACATCTACAGAAGAAATTTATCAAAGGCTTATAAATATTCTTATCAAAAATGGTTGGAAAATTAAGGGTGATAAAAATGACAGTTATAAATTTTCCTAGAAATTTATGTATTCCTTTCAAATATGAAGAAGTCTTGCCAAGGCAGCGTATTTTTTATTTAGGTATAGTTTACACAGGTCCACCTTTATGTCAGGACTTAACAGATCTATATTTAAAAAGACATGGTAAGAAAAATAACGTTAGAAAGTGGTCGCTCATAACCTATGGAAAGTATGATGAGTTTGTTAAACGTAACTATTCTCTAGAATTAGATATTTTTGACGATGATGATGTTCCAGATATGCATTGTCAATATCATATTGGTAATCATATAACTTTTAATGATTTAAGAAAATTTGGCTGGAACGGAAATGTTTTCAATAACGCTAAAATCATTGAGTTAAAAAAAGATTAGTTAATGTCTTTATATAAATTATTAATCATAGATCTAAATTCATCATTTACAGTAAAATAATGACCGTTTTCCTCATGAAGGGAAGTCCCAGAGGCATGATAATCTAATATATGCTGATAAAATGATTTTAGATCTTTGATAACATAATCATCATTATTATCATCTTTAATTGATACAGTATTCATTGGAATTAATCTTTCTTAGACATACTCAAAGTAAGATTGAAATTTATTTTTTTTCTTCACCACTTCCCATTCCAAACATATCATCTATAAAATTATCCCACTTTGTTGATATTAGAATGTAAAATTTATATAAAAACGAATTAGAAATTTTAATTAAATTATTCCTTTTTGCCCTTATTAAAATTTTACTAATGAAATGTGTCTTTTATCCATTGGTCTTTGTTAAAATACGCTCTTCTTAAAGCCTCTTTATTTATCTGCTCTGCAAGTTTTTTAGCTTCTTTAACTTCCTCAATTGTTTTAGCATCTTTAAAAATATTTTTTAACCATTTCTTACAATCCTCTATTTTTTTTGGTTTTGCAATAAATTCCTGTCCTCTTCCAACGACGTTAACACTATCTTTACCCCATCTTTTTTTATCTTTATGATAGGTCATACCACATCCACCATGAACAGGATTTAACCATTTAGGACACTTCCAAAGAGATTTTTTAATTGATGGATTAATACTTAAATTTGTTTTATCAGATGCGTTAAATTTACCAAAACCATAATAGCCATCTATACCAAAAATATTTAACTTTTCATTCGCCAAATAAAGAGTGTTATTTTCTTTCCAATATCCAATAGTATGAGGATGAGACATGGAATTTGGTTTTGTTTTTAAATACCAACTTGGATCTTTTTCAAGACGAATAATCTCACCAATTTGAAGCCATCCAAAAAATCTATAATGTCCAGGATCCTCTTTTGAGAAAACTGTCTTTTTGTCAATTATAACTGTCTCTCTAAACCACCCCCAAAATAAAAAAAGATCACCAATATTTACTTCATTATTTTCTAAATGTGTTTGGGCTGCTCCAACCTGTCCAAACTCTCCGTAATTTAAGTTTGGATCAAAATGACAAGTATCTGTTGGGCTAATTTTTCCATTTGACAACTCTTTTATATATTTACCCAATCCAAGATTATTGTAGGTTGTTAGGGTATTCTTATTTGAAGGTATAGGAAAGCTAATGAGGTTTTCTCCTCTTTTCATACTTGGCATTCCGCCAGTACTACTGTCAAAACCTTTTCTACTAAATATAATCTTTGTCATAAGTTTAATATAACAATAACTTTTACAATAATGTGTTTTTTTATCTTTAGGATTAAATAAAGACAATGTTAAATAAGTTTATAATTGAATGTTAAAATTAATTATTTAGTTAGACAGGCTAATATAGCACCAACTAATACAGAGCAATAATTAGCAGAGCCAGAAAATTTTATTGCATCTTTCAGAGATTTATTTGCTCTAATAAAATATAGTGCTGAATAAATAACATTAAATACATAACCATCTGGCTTTAATTCGGCATTTTGTACTTTATCCCAACTTTCTTTTAATTCGTTTTCTTTAGATATAAGTTCTTTAGCCTCAACAAGGCTTTTGCCTTCCAAGAGAAATCTACACAACATAATTACAATAGCTGATCCATTACCAGCATCATCATGATAATGAGTAATTTTGGCTTCATCCCTTGCCACTTTAATTAAATTGTTAGTTTTAATGTTCATAAAGCCTGCAATTGGGGATGCACGGTGAGCAGGGCCACATCCTGCTGTATTTCCGTCAAATTGTTTATGAGTTTCAAATACAGCATCATCATACTCCATTCCGTTTTCAATTTTGGTAAATACACTGGCGTAAGTGGGCCCAGTATCAAAGGCTCCATTTTTCCACCACTGAAGGTACATCTTACTGGTATCTAATTTATTAAAATTGTTATTTTTTTTATAGAATCTATCAAGACAGATGCTAAATCAAATGGTCCTCCAATTTGATCACCTTCATTAATCCCATTTAAAATTTTGGTATAATGCATAAAATTATTTCTTCCTACTTATATTCTTATTTGAAGATTAAGTTTAAAATAATATTTTACGTCATTTTCTCTTAATCTTTCCTGGATTGGGTCAATTCTCGATTTGGCAAGTTTATTATATTGATATACTAAATCTATAGCATCACTTGGATTCACAGAAGAAAGACTTCCAAAGCCCATATCTCTTCTTTTACCATTAACACTTAATCTGAGTATCCAGAGACGTGAACCTGTATCTTCTATTTTAAGATAAAGGTTATTTCCATCACTATATCTACCAGGCACTTTTAATTTTTTTTAAAGCTAATGGCGTTAGCTTATTTTTAGTTAGCAATTTCTGTCCCACAATTTGTTCCACAATTTGTTCCACAATTTTACCGCAGGTTGAATCGGACAGCAAGGAACAATTTAGAAGCAAAATAGTTGTAAGTTATTGTAATTAAAAAAATAATTTATTACAATTTTTTACTTATTATCTATATAAGAATTAAGGGATATGGCGGATGGGGTGTCAGCCAAAGTGATCTATAAGTAATTGATTTGAATCAATAAAATAGGCGACTGTTAATTTTATCCCACAATTTGTCCCACAAAAAATTTCTAAAGTAGGGGGTTACTGCACACTTTTCCTAATCAACAATGATCAATGTTCAGGGGGTAGCCCTCACATTGACCGTAGTCCATGGAACCCTGACAAGGGCTCAATGATGGGTTGTTGGAATTGGGATTAGGTAAATTTGTTTGTAATTTAAATTCTATGATCCAAGACATGAGGCAAAATCAAAGATTTTAAAAATGATTAAATCTGCCAGAAGTTGTATCTATCATTGTTTATAAGACAGCTAGTCAGTTGTTTAGGTATGTTCAAGTTAAAATAACCTCTTAAATCAATTTTCTTTCATATAAAAAAGTTTATGGTAACTTTTTATTATGAGAATAATTGGACAAAATAAGGGTTTTGATCAAGAAGATGTAGTTAGAAATATTGTAAATAACAAACAATTAAATCAACTCAATAATGATTATCAAAACCTAATTAAAAAAATGTTTGGAGAAAAATTAACATCTTCTTCAATTATATATTGCTATAAGAATGAAGGCAGCGGCATAGAAAAAAAAAATGATCTTACATTTGAAACAAATAATCTTACTATAAATACCAGTGTAAAAAGGGGTAGTCAAAATTCAGTACATCAAGAAAAATTATCAACATTCTTAGTTTTTTTAAATAGTATAAGAATTCTTGATCAACGAGAAAAAGATCTAATAAATAAGTTTCACTGGTGTGACGGAACGATAGATAATTCTGGATTAGTTAAAGACAGAATGCCCAAATCTCAATTCAAAAAAATGTTTATAAAAGATTATGATGAATATTTAGAAATATTACGTGCCTTTAAAAAAGAGATCTTTTTTAGAGTTTGGGTAGGTTCGGTGAATATACCAGAATTTCTTATATATTTTGATGGCAAAAATAATATACCGAATCTAATAAAATTTGATGATATTTTGACTAAACATTTAAAGTTTAATGAAACTGGAGATAGTATAGGACTACTTACTTTTCAAAACTGTTGGGCATGTTTGAAAGGACAAGATCATGGACATGAATCTCACAAATGTGATTTTTCCTGTCCAAAAATAACTCATAAGACTATAAAACATAGACTTGATATTCAGTTTAAATCAAAAGATATAAAGGAATTCATTCTATGAATAAAGGTACAAAGCAAGGTACTGAAGAAGAAATTAATTTAGTCAAAAATATTAATAGAGGTTTTTATAATGAATTTATTCAGGAAAATTTTCCTAAAAGAGGTAATATTTATTGTGTACATGTAACACAAAACAAATTCTCAAAAATTTCAGAATTGAGTGTAAAACCAAAATCAGATGCTTTTTTAGTTGAATATAAAAATAATATTAATTCTTTTTTACAAACAAATGATTTTTATCTTAGTGAAGAAGATATTAAAAAAATAAAGTCTGATTTAACCAACAGTTTTCTTACAATTAACAACTCTGGTATTTCAGTTAAAAGACCAGACTCTAAAAATTACCAAATACATAAATTTACGCCTAAATCATTCTTAAAAGTGTTTAATAATAAATATATTGGTGCAGGTGCGATGATCTACACTCAAAAAGAAAGTGATTTTTTTAAAAATAAAAAGATTATTGAAAATTTCTGGAAAATAAATGAGGAGAATTTCTTTTCCTATTTTAATAAAATTCTAGGTGAGTTTAATTACGATCTATCTCAAAAACAAAAATATGAAATGATAAGTAAATACAGTTTATTGGAAGTTAAAAGAATGATATTAGAAAATGAAAATATAAGAGAAACTGTTTTTACTGGTAAAAACGACTTTGAAGAACCTTTTGGTGCTTCTTTAAGTTTTATAAATAATAAACTTGAAAAATTTAAATATTCTAATTTTTATGTTTCACAAGGTAGTGGAAGATTAAAAACACACGCACTCGTTATTAAGCCAAAAATTTAATTTAAAATATTTCTAACAATTGACCTAACCACAGGCACTGATACAGAGTTACCAATCTGCCTTAATGAGGCACTATAATTATTTGTCAGTTTGAAATTTTCAGGGAAACCTTGAAGTTTTAAACCTTCTTTAAGTGTGAAAAATCTATTTTGATTGACTAAATATGGAACATTATTCCCACCAGTGCCCATCTTTGTTGTTAGGCAAGGAGAGTTATTATCAAATCTAAAAGCAACTCTTGATTTTCTTATCTCATAAGCTATTAAGTAGTTTAGCTGAGAAATTAAATTATTTTTTTTATGTTCTTTAAGAAAAGCATGGATATATCCATATGATTGGTCTGAAATTCTTTTTATTTCAGGATCTTTATCTAATATATCTTCAAGTCCTGATGTTCTTTCAATACCAGTTGGAAAATCGTAATTTACTTCAGGATCTTTAAAACCAATAATAAAAACTCTTGGTCTGTTTTGTGGAACATTAAAGTCTTTAGTATTGAGAACTTTCCAAAAAACATTATACCCCAAGTTATGTTTGTTAGTGCTAGGATGTTCTAGACCATTCAACCTATTTGCTAGAAAATCTAATATTGTAGAAAAAGTTTTTCCTTTATTATGATTTATTAATCCTTGAACATTTTCCAAGATAAAAATTTCTGGGCTTTTATCTTTTAAGATTTTAACAATCTCAAAAAATAAAGTACCCCTAATATCTTCGAAACCTTTTCTATATCCTCCTATACTAAATGGCTGACAGGGGAAACCCGCACAGAGTATTTCGTGATCTGGTATATCTTTTGTTTCAATATTAGTAATATCAATTAAAGGATATTCATTAAAATTTAATTTATAAGTTTCACAAGCATACTTATCATTGTCTGCACTAAATACACATTCGAGATTTTCATTTTCTAAGGCTAGCCTAAAACCACCCATACCAGAAAAAAGATCAATAAATCTCATCCAAACAAACCTAGTTGTTTCTTTTTAACTTTACCTATTCCACTTAATATATGAGAGATGACCGGAACTGTGAAACTATTTCCAATTGATTTATAACGCTGCGTGTCACTAATTATTGAAGTGTAATGATCTGGAATACCCTGAAGTCTTTCACATTCAAGTGGTGTTAATTTTCTTAATTTATTTTTATAAAATATTTTTGTAGTGTCACTTCTTGCAAGCAGGGTTGGTGATTTACCATTAGGAGAATATACTCTTCTTTGTCTCTCATTATCTTTTAAAAAATCACGTGATATATCAAAAACTTTTATTATCCCAGATTTAGAATTACTTAAATTAGCGTGCTCAACCCCACTCATTAGTTTATCTTTGAAGTAGTATTTTTGATCTACTTCAGTCTCTTGCATAATGTCTCTAATGTTCACGTCACTTATTTTATCTGGAATTTCTATTGGTATATTTGACCAATAGCATCTAGGTCGCGATTGCGCAGTAAAGAATTCAGAATTTATTATTACACCCTCTTCACCAATGTGGTTGTCTATTTCCTTTTTCCATTTATTTTTAACATTCTCTAAAAGAAAATACTGTGGTTTAAGTTCTTTTTTGAGTCTCATAAATTCAAAAAAAAGAGAAGATCTATCACCAAGTAAACCTTTACCTTTAAAGGCATTACTTAAATCCTGACATGGGCTACCACCAATTAATAAGTCTATTTTAGGAAGTTTGTTTTTACGAATTTCTTTTATATCTCCAAGCTGAATTATATTTGGAAAATTGTGTTGAGAAACTTTTAAACAATGTCTATCAATCTCAGATGCATAATAATTGTTAACTTTTATACCTGCAGCCTTAAGTGATAACATTGCACCACTTATTCCATCAAAAAGACTTAAAACATTCAACGAATTTACCTTAGAAATAGTTTTATATTAGTTAATAGAATACAACTTATACATAAAAATTTAAAGAAACATTGTTCAAAATTTACAATATTTTAGTGATAATTTATCCCTTAATTACATTATAATTTTTTAGATATTTTCTAATTTTTATTAATGTCTATCATACCTTTATCAACCCATTGCCATAGAACTCTACAAGCATAAGTTTTATAAGGCGACCATTTGGATATTACGTCTTCTATTAAAAAATCTTCTCCATAAATTAGTTTAATCGCTTTAATAAGAGTTACATCTCCATATGGAAATATATCTTCAAATCCAAGAGGGCCCATAGCAAAAATCGATGCCGTCCAAATCCCTATCCCTTTAATTTTAGATAATTCGTTAATAGCTTCATTTTTACTGGAATTCCTTAATTTTTTAAAATAAAGAGGATTGTTTAGTAGAACATCGGATAGACCCTTTATGTAAGTAATTTTAGCATTTGAAATTCCACATAAGCGAAGATCTTTAGTAGAAATTTTACTAATTTTTCTAGGGTCATAAACATTGTTATCTAATTGATTTTCTAATTTACCAATAATAGTTTTAGCTGCAGAACCAGATAACTGCTGACTGATAATTATCTTTACCAATGATGAAAAATCATCCTCATATTTTCTGTTTATTTGAGGGTTTATTATTGAAATTATTTTATCTAAATTAGCATCTTTCGACGATAAATGTCTTAAAGCGCCATTAAACTTTGTCATCAGATCTTTCAATCATTGCTTTTCTTTTACCTTTTGATGCAACTTTGAATATTTCATGAAGTTCTTCAATGGTTATGTCTTTTTTACTGTCATCAACTTCAATTACATTTGTTTTAGAATTTGAATTAATTACTAGATGTGGAATAAAAATATTTATAAAATTAATGAATTTATTAAATGTCTCAATATCGTTTTTATTATTTTTGTTTTTTATCTTTGGAAATGTTTGAATTTCTTTAAACACATCAAATAAAAGGTCGGATGGCATTCGTCCTTCTGAAAAACTATTCTTTTTATCAGTTTTGTAAAATAGTAAGTGTTTAGTCACGTCTTCATTTTCTTTTATGTCAAATCTTATATTTGGGTGCTCATTATCTTCATAAGGTGTGGACAGTACTTCTTCTTGAATTTCAATTTCATCAGACATTAAATTCTCCTGTAATTTATGAATTAAATATAAATTAAATGTATGTTAAAATATAGCGTTGATAATTTAAGCTTAATCATAATGAGGATTAGTGTGATAATATGAAATTACTTTTTACCGTTATAATATCCTTTATTCTAATGAGTTATAATTCAGTTTTTGCTGAAGATAATAAAAATAAACACTTACAGAATAAAAATACTATTGACTGTTCTGCTGAACCAGTAATTAAGTATATTCCTTTTAAGGGTTTAGATAACAGTTCCTTAATGTACGCAGTCTTGATAAACCACAAAGAAAAAAAATATCAGTTAATTGTTGATGATAAGGATTATATTAAATGCATTTTCAATTAATGCATGAGTAAATGGTTAATAATTTAAAAAATTTAAAAGATAGAAATCCATATTGGTTAATTCATTGGTCGACAAGTGAAGATGGAAAACCTATATGCTGCAATACATTTCACCTAATAGATTTCTTCAAAAAAAACGAAAAAAATAAAAAAAGAAGTTGTTCTGAGGGATTTCATTATTCTGAAAATAATTTTGAAAAAGTAATTAATGAGTCTGATGATCCATATTTAATGAGAATGTTTTTAATTGTTTCAAACATTGTAGACGAAACTTTTTTTCATTTATTAAATCATCATTATGATGAGTTTAGATCTATCTTTCCACTTCCAAGGATGGAATCTCTTAAACGTAAAGGAGAAATAGGTAATATTAACTTAATTCATCAAAGAGATTTTGAAGATGAAAAAGAAAAAAAGCTATATAATGAATTATTCTGGGAAGTTACAGGTATAATAATCCAAGATTTGTGGTCTCATGGAGCGTCTGACACTAAAAGAGGTTTTATAGATGGATTGATGGATCATTGTAGTGAATGTCATAAACAAACCTATTACTCTGATCAAGTAATTGGCTGTATAAGAACTCAAGCCAAAATGTCTGTTATTTTACCTCCTTTTTATTCTGCACAAAGACATGAAATTAAAACTAATAAATCAGTTTTGATCTAATAAAATTATGCTTTCCAAAAATCAGATTATTGAAATAACGATCTAAAACTATTATATATATAAAAGGCATTTAATTACCAACTTGTACGCCTTGGCATCCCGCCTAAAGTACTAAAGCGGAGGATTCAATGAAATATACTATAAAAAAACCTAAAAAAGATGATCCTATCTTCAAAGAAGGATTTGTCGTTTCTTCACCTAAAAAAAACCTTCAAGATTATATCAAACATAGAGAAAAAACAGAGAATAAAAAAAATTTATTTTTAGAACCTATAGCAAATCAAAATTCATCTACGGAGGAAATTTATCAAAGACTGGTAAATATTCTCGTCAAAAATGGTTGGAAAATTAAAGGTGATGAACATGACAATAATTGAATTTCCAAGAAATGTATGTATTCCATTAGAATATGAATCTCCCTTACCAAGGCAAAGAGTATTTTATCTTGGAATTGTATATACAGGTCCAGCTATGTGCCAGGAAGTCACAAGACTTTACTTAAAACGACATGGTAAAAAAAATGGAACCCGTAAATGGTCGCTTATTACATATGAAAAATATGATGAGTTCGATCAAAGGGAATACTCTATTGAATTAGATAATTGTCAAGAAGATGACGTACCTAAAATGTTGTCTCAATACTTTATTGGAGAACATATAAGTATTGACGATTTACGGATGTTTGGATGGAACGGAAAAATAAATCAAAATGCAGAGATAATTAAGTTAAGCAAAGATTAACTTTGATTTTGGTATAAGGTTTTTATTTTAGATCGAAAAGCATCATCTACTGTAAAATAATGACCGTTTTCTTCATGAATGGATGTGCCAGATGAGTGATAATCTTGAATATGTTGATAAAAAGTCTCAATATTTGTAATGACATAATCATAACCATTATTGTCTTTTATTCTAGATATAGCCATCTTGCATCCTTTCATAAGAATTAATTGTCATACACTTTTTGAGTACACTAAAAATTATAGAACAGTAATTGGCTTTTCCAGAGAACTTTATTGCATCTGCAAGTGTTTTTTCTTCTTTTACAAAATGTAATGCAGAAAATATAACATTATATATATATCCGTCTGGTTTTAACTCAGCCTTCTGTAATTTAATCCAACTATCTTTTAAGTCTTTATCGTTAGATACTAAATTTTGAGCATCGTAATAACTTTTACCTTCCAACAAATATCTGCAAAGCATGATTACAATTGCTGAGCCATTTCCTGCATCTACATCATAATGTGTAATTCTAGCCTCTTTTTTAGCTAAGGTAATAAGTTGATCTGTTGGTATATTAAACATTCCAGCTAATGGAGTGGCTCTATGAGCAGGTCCACAACCTGCTGTATTAAATCCAAATTCTTCATGGACTTTTTTTACAGCTACTTGAGGTTCCATTCCTTTTTCAATTTTGTTAAAAACACTTGCATAAGTTGGTCCAGTATCAAAGGCATCTGCTTTCCACCAATCTAAATATCTTTTTCTCAAATCATCTTCAATGTATCCATTATTAAGCTCTAAGCTATTGGAAAATATTTTTGCTAATTGGTACGGGCCTCCAATTTGATCTCCTTCCTTAATACCATCGAGGATCAAATCGCAATAATTTATTTTAAACATAATTTATTATTGAATTATTTTAGAAAAATTTAAATAGTCTTAAGCGAACAAATTTTAATTATCAACTGACCATTGGCCATTAAACACAACAAAAGACAACTTATTTAATACTTTAAAATATAGATATAACTAACTGTATCTATTAATTTATCTAGGTTACATGGGTTTTAAGTGATCTGTATTTTCATTTGAGGTTGTCTTTAATTAAAATAGATTAATAAAAACCTTAATAAGGGATTTCCACAACCAAATCAATTTGGAAAAAATAAAAACTCGTACATGTGCTTGTGTTATTTCAAGTGTGGTAAGTGTGGACAAAGTGTGGACAAAATATTTAAAAAAACTCTTTAAAATCAATGGGTGGCACATTTACCACACTTGGCACACCTATATTCAAAAATATTTTCAAATTAATTTTCGTTGTGAAAAAGACTATATAAGTAATTTAATTGTTATTATCATTACAAAGTTTATCTACTAACTTCTGGATTTCATCAGATCTCCATACAGTGGTGTTACTTCCTATTTTAAAAGGTTTTGGATATTTACCTTTTTTAACCCCATCCCACCAAGTTGTTTTTGAAATAGGTATAATAGCTTGAATAGGTGGGGTAACTTTATAGTCTCCAATAATATGTTTTAACCTTAAAAATCTAGGAGATATATTATGTTTCATTTTATCTATCCATACTCTGATACAGTTTAATAATTTCTGGTTTTGCTTTGTTGAGATAATCTGACCAACATTGCATAAGTAATCTTCTTTTTTCCAATAAATTACCTCTTCTATAAGCTGCTTCTACTTTATTATGTATAGAATGAGCAAGAGCCATTTCTGATACCTCATTTGGAAAATTAGTTGTTTCTGATGCCCAATTCTTAAATGACGCTCTCATGCCATGTATTGTAGCCTTGAGGTTCATGTTCTTTTGAATAGCAAATAACATTGTATTATTTGATAAAGGTTTGTGATTATTTACTTCACTTGGAAAAATTAAATCACTATCAGACTTAATTTTAAACATTTCTTGAAGTATCAAGATAGATCTATCTGAAAGAGGAACATGATGTTCTCTGTGTGCTTTCATACGGTCTTCAGGAATAATCCATATTTTATTATTAAAATCTATCTCATTCCATTTTGATTTTAATACTTCACTTGTTCTACAAGCTGTTAATATTGTAAATTCTATTGCTAGTTGATTTCTTAAGCTAATATATGAGTTTCTAAGTTTATTTATAAAATCTGGTAATTGATCATAGGGAAGGGAGTTAAAGTGTTTTTTACTTATTTTTACCCTTGGCAGAGCCATTTCAGCAAGTTCTACTGGATCATCACCATAAAAGTACCCTTTAGCTCTACACCACTTAAAAACGACTCTTAATCGTTGTTTTAATTTCTTTGCAGTATCATGTTTAATATTCCATAAAGGTGTAAGCACATTCATAATATCGACTGAACGAATTTGCGATATGGACAAATGCCCTATACATGGGAATACGTGATGCTCGAAAGAGTTAATCCATTGTCTTCCAATTAATTCAGTTTTCCATGTAGGTTTATTAAGTGCATAAACTTTGTATACACATTCTTTAAAGGTAATTAATAATCCTTTTTCTTTTAATCTTTCCTGGATTGGGTCAATTCCTGATTTTGCGAGTTTATTATATTGATATGCTAAATCTCTAGCATCACTTAGATTCACAAAAGAAAGACTTCCAAGACCCATATCTCTTCTTTTACCATTAACACTTAATCTGAGTATCCATCGACGTGAACCTGTATCTTCTATTTTAAGATAAAGGTTATTACCATCACTGTATTTACCAGGCGCTTTTAATTTTTTTAAAGCTAATGGAGTTAGCTTATTTTTAGTTCGCAATTTCTGTCCCACAATTTGTCCCACAATTTTACCGCAGGTTGAATCGGACAGCAAGGAACAATTTAGAAGTAAAATAGTTGTAAGTTATTGTAATTAATAGACAATTTATTACAATTTTTTACTAATTAACTATATAAGAATTTAGGAATATGGCGGATGGGGTGGGATTCGAACCCACGGAAGGCTTTCACCTTCGCCGGTTTTCAAGACCGGTACTTTCAACCGCTCAGTCACCCATCCACAATTTTGTTTTTTAAACTAGGTTATAAATGATAGCAAGTTATAATTTCCTTATAATAGTTATTAAAATTTATATTCAGATTTTTAATAATTAGTTTTTAACTTTGTGAAATATACGTTATTAATTAAATGTTTTGTTTAAGGATATGATTATGAATTTTTTAAATCTTTTTAAATTCTTTCTATTCATAATTTTTATTCTCTTGTTCCCTGTTTCAAGTTTTGCAAAAGCTAATTTTAATGAAATTGTTCAACAAGTGTCGAGAGAAGCTGAACAAAAAGGAATATCTAGCAAAGTAATTAATGAATTTAAAAATAAAACTAAATTTATCGAAAGAGTTGTCGAACTTGATAAATCACAACCAGAATTTAAATTAACTATTGATCAGTATCTAAATAGAGTTGTAACACCAATTAGAATAAAAAAAGCAAATCAAAAATACAAGGAAAATAAATATTTACTTAACCAAATATCCAAACATTATGGTGTTCAATCTCGGTTTATAGTAGCATTATGGGGTATTGAAACTGATTTTGGTAGATTAACTGGAGGGTTCTCAGTTATTTCAGCTTTAACTACTTTAGTTTATGATGGAAGAAGATATGATTATTTCAAAAAAGAATTAATAAATGCATTAAAAATTGTAAATGGAGGCCATATTACAATTAATAAAATGACAGGCTCTTGGGCTGGTGCAATGGGGCAGTGTCAATTTATGCCATCTAGTTTCATAAATTACGCTACTGATTGGGATAAAGATGGATCTAAAAATATATGGACATCAAAGCCAGACGTCTTTGCATCAGCAGCAAATTATTTAAAAAGAGTAGGGTGGTCCAACAAAATAACTTGGGGAAGAAAAGTTTTCATTGGAAATTACAAAGGAAATATAAATGAAAAAAAATATAATTTGTTAAGTTATTGGTCATCAAAAGGAATATTGAGAGCAAATAAAGACAAATTACCTAATGTTAAATTAAAAGCTAGGCTTATTATACCTGATGGATATAAAAATTATGGTTATTTAGCTTATAAAAATTTTGATTCCCTTTTAAATTGGAATCGATCTAATTATTTTGCTATTGCAGTTGGAAAACTATCAGATTCTATAAAAGAAAATAATTAAATGTATTCAATAATAATTAAATTATTTTACAATTGTATAAAATTTAAAAATATATTCTTAATTATTTTTCTAATTTTAATCCAGGGTTGCACTTCAAGTATAGAAGTTGCTGCCAACTTAGGAAAAAAATATTTAATTCCCAAAGAAGAACAGAAAAGAAAACAAAAACCAATTTATAAAATAGGTAACAAATATAATGTAGGGGGAAAATATTATTATCCAAAAAAAGACCTTAATTACAATAAAACAGGTATAGCATCATGGTATGGACCAAAGTTCCATGGTAAATTAACAGCTAATGGTGAAATTTATAATCAATATGCTCTCACAGCTGCTCACAAAACTTTACCTCTACCCAGTGCCGTAAAAGTAACGAATTTAAAAAATAATAAATCGATAGTGCTTAGAATAAATGACAGAGGTCCTTTTGTTAATGACAGAATTATAGATTTATCATCAAAAGCAGCTGATATATTAGATTTAAAAAGAGAAGGTACAGGTCTTGTAAGGGTACAAATTTTAAGAGATAAGAGTCTTTATTTAGAAAAACTTGCCAAACAAGGATCTTTTCCTGAAATAGCTGATTTAAAAGAAGCAGAGTTACCTATTATTAAAACACCTAATAAAGTGGAAGTAAGAATTAAAGACACTAAAAATAATAAAATTATATCAAAAAAAATAAATTATAATCTTAAAAATTTTAATAAAGAATATAAAATCTATATTAAATTAGCTTCTTTTAGTTCCAACAAAAATGCAGAAATAATGAAAAAAAAAGTATCTTATATTGATAAAGTAAAAATTTATAAAATCTATAAAATGAATAAGACGCTTTATCAAGTTAAGGCTGGTCCTTTTTTAAGTGTAGAAAAAGTTGATAAATTACATTCATTATTGCTAAAAAAAGGAATGCAGGGTGCAAAAATAATTATTGAATAAGTCTTTTGAGGTTATGTATGTCAAATATTTATAAAAAACAAACAATAGTAATTTTTACCTTTCTTATTATTTTTTTTATAAATATTAATCAAAGTTTTTCTAAAATTTTAGATATTAAAACTCCCGCAAAACAGGTAATTATATATGATCATGAAGTAGACGAAGTATTATTTGAAAAAAATGCAGATCAACTTATGAAACCTGCTTCAATGGCCAAAGTTATGACTTCTTATATAGTATTTGATAGACTTAAAGATAAATCTTTAAATATGTCAGATACTTTCTTAGTGTCTGACAAAGCTTGGAGGATGGGTGGATCGAGATCTTTTTTAGAACTAAATAGTAACGTTACTATAAAAGATCTATTGCTAGGTTTGATTGTTCAATCAGGAAATGATGCGGCTGTTGTTTTAGCTGAGGGCGTCTCTGGTGATGAAGAAGCTTTTTCAAGAGAAATGAACAGATATGCTAAAACATTAGGTATGAAAGACACATATTTTACCAATTCAACAGGCTGGCCTCATCCTGATTTACAAACAACTTCTAGAGATCTAATTATTCTTACGAAACGAATAATTGATGATTTTCCTGAATTATACAAACTATTTGAAAAAAAAATATTTACATACAATAAAATCAAACAGTCGAATAGAAACCCTTTACTTTATACTATGAATGGAGCAGACGGCCTTAAAACTGGTCATACAAATGAATCTGGATATGGATTAATAGGCTCAGTTAAAAGAAATGATAGAAGAGTTACAATTGTTATAAACGGATTAAATAGTAAAAAAAAGAGAAGATTTGAAAGTAAAAGACTATTTAATATAGTATTTAGAGAAACAACTTTATTATCATTATTTAGTAATCAAAAAAGTCTTGTAGAGGCTAATGTGTGGTTAGGAAAAAAGCCTAATGTTAGTTTAGTTGCAAGCAAACCTTTCAAAAAAATTATTTCACCTTTTGAATTAAATAAAACTAAAATTAAGTTAGAATGGATGGATCCTATTTCTGCACCTATCACAAGAGGTTCTATACTTGGAAAGATTCACATTAACATTCCTGGACAACAAATTTTTCAAGAAGACTTAATTTCTTCTGAAAACATAAGTAAAATGTCATCTTTAGTTAGAGTAAAATCTATTTTAAAGTATTTATTGTATGGAGACATTGTTGCAGATTAAACAAACTGTAAATTTAAGAAAAGGTGTTTTTATTTCATTTGAAGGTGGTGAGGGAGTTGGAAAAAGTACACAAATAGATTTATTAAAAAAAGATCTTATAAATAAACAATTTAATGTTGTATGTACAAGAGAGCCTGGGGGCACCAAAGAAGCAGAAGAAATTAGAAAATTTCTAGTTACAGGTGATAAAAAAGCATGGGATCCATATTCAGAGTCATTAATTTTTAATGCCATAAGGCGAGAACATATAAATAAAATTATTTTGCCTGCAATTGAAGATGGTGCTGTAGTGTTATGCGATAGATTTATAGACTCTACAATTGTGTATCAAGGATTAGTAGGGGAAGTAAGTGAAAAAAATTTATTGGAATTACATAAAAATTATTGTTATGATTTGTTTCCTGATTTAACTTTTTTTTTGGATTTATCTCCCAAAAAAGGCCTAAGTAGAGCCCTAAAAAGACAAAACACAATTGAAAACAGATTTGAGAATTTAGGAATAAACTATCATCAAAAAATTTTAAATGGGTATTATACTTTACAAAAAAGAAATCCAAGACGTATCATTAAGATTAACGCAGATAATAGCAAAGAAAATATCTCAAGTAAAATTAGCTCTTCCATAAAAAAAATTTTAAATATAGATGAATAACTCACTGATAAATCAAAAATCTTTTTTAAGTCAAAAATTACAAAAAGATATTTTTTCAATTATTTGTACTAAAAAAATAAATGCTATTATAATTGGAGGCCCAAAAGGATTAGGTAAAAGAAATTTTGTCCTCAAATTAGCAAAGTTTATTTTGTGCAACTTAGAATGTAAAAAAGAAATAAATTTAGACAATTTTGAAGAAAATAAGTTTATTTTTAAAGAACTAAAAACAACAAAATCTTTTTATTTATTTGACAATAATTCACATCCAGATTTTTTTTATTTAAACGATGATGAAAAAATAGATAGAAAAAACATACCAATTGAAAATGTTAGAAAGTTTAAAAATTTTTTTTATAAAACAGTTTCAATTTCAAGAATAAAAATTGGAATCATAGATACTATAGAGGATTTAAGTGTAAATTCTCAGAATTTACTTTTGAAAACTATCGAAGAATTACCTCAAAACTCGTATTTATTTATAATTTCAAATGAGCCAGCTAATATATTAGAAACAATAAAATCAAGATGTGCTTTTTTCTATGTAAATTCGTTAGGTAAATCTGACTTTAATAAATTTCTTTATGAAAATTATCCAGACATGTCAGAAGAAGAATTTCAATTTATAAATAATATATCTTTTGGATCTCCTGGAATGGTTTTGGATATTATAAAGAGTGATATTTTTGTTTTTTATCAAAATTTATTAGAAGACCTTATTAATTCTCTTGAACATCTTCATCTCAGTGAAAATGTGAGTGAGATGTTTAAAAGAAAAGACAATGTTTTTTTTAATAATATTATAAACTTGATAATTAATGATTTAATTAAAAAAACTATTTTTTATATTGAACATAAAAATTACATTGATTATACCCTTGATAAGGAGAAAATATTAATACAAAAAATTTCAGATAATCAAAATACAAAACATTTAATAGATTTACAATCTCAAATTTATAAAAACATGCAGTTAGCTCATTTAGTAAATCTAAAGAAGTCAGATATTTTAATTGCCTCGTTAAAAGAATTATCTGGTATGTAGTTTTAATCAAAAGGTATCAAATGAAACCAAGATTTTATATTACTACTCCAATTTATTATGTAAACGATGTGCCTCACATTGGTCATGCATATACTACATTAGCTTGTGATGTAATTGCCCGATTTAAACGCCTTGATGAATATGATGTTTTCTTCTTAACCGGAACAGATGAACATGGTCAAAAAGTTGAAACAGCAGCAAAAAATAATGGTTTAAAACCCATAGAATTTGTAGATAAAGTTTCTAAAAATTTTAAAAATTTACTTAATTGCATGAATTTTTCAAACGATTCATTTATACGAACTACTGAAGAAAAACACATCAAATCATGTCAAAAAATTTGGGAAAAGCTTCTCAGTAATGGAAATATCTACTTAGATAAATATTCTGGTTGGTATGCAGTACGTGATGAAGCTTTTTTTTCAGAAAATGAAATTGTAGATGGAAAGGCTCCATCAGGCGCACCAGTTGAATGGGTTGAAGAGCCATCTTATTTTTTTAATCTTTCAAAATGGGAACAAAAACTTCTTGAATTTTATGAAAGTAATAAAGATTTTATTTTTCCTAAATCGAGAAGAAATGAAGTTATAAGCTTTGTAAAAAGTGGCTTAAAAGATCTATCAATTAGTAGAACTAGTTTTTCCTGGGGAGTAAAAGTACCAAATGATGAAAATCACATAATGTATGTTTGGCTGGATGCTCTAACAAATTATTTATCAGCTTGCGAATATTCAAAGGAAGATGATAAATTTTTTAAAAAATTTTGGCCTGCTGATATTCATATGGTTGGAAAAGACATTATTAGATTTCATGCAGTTTATTGGCCTGCATTTCTAATGGCAGCAGATCTGCCTTTGCCAAAAAAAATATTTGCTCATGGTTGGTGGACTAATGAAGGTAATAAAATTTCTAAATCTTTAGGAAATGTAATTGATCCGTTCCAATTAGTTGATAAATATGGCATAGATCAAATTAGGTATTTTTTGTTAAGAGAAGTACCATTTGGAAATGATGGTGACTTTTCAAATGCTCAACTTGTAAATAGAATAAATAGTGACCTTGCTAATAATTATGGAAATTTGTTTCAAAGAGTTATTTCTATGATTTTTAAAAATTGTAATGAAACAATACCTTTAAAACCAAATAAATTTATTCAAGAGGATTTAACATTAATTAATTCCATTAAAAATAGCCTAAATAATTATAGAGACTTAATCGACGAACAAAAATTTGATCTTTATTTGAAAAATATTTGGATAGTTATTTCTAATGCAAACAAATATGTTGATGAACAAGCACCTTGGACGCTAAAGAAAAACAACTTAGAACGTATGGAAGTAGTATTATTTACCTTAGTCGAAACCATAAGACAAATATCTATTTTACTTCAACCATTTATTCCAGATACTGCTAAAAAAATACTAGATCATTTAAAAATACCACATGATCAACGCAAATTACAATCTGTAGATATTATTTTAAATGGAGATTTTAAAATCTCATCTCCTAACCAACTATTTCCAAGAATTTAACATTGTTTTTGAAAAATGAAAAATTATTTAATTGATACACATGCACATTTGGATTTTCCAGAGTTACATAATAGATTAGATGAAGTTTTAAAAAACGCCATGGAAAATAATGTTAAAAGAATTGTTACTATATCAACAAACCTTAATAAAATTAATAAAATAATTGAAATATCTGAAAATTATAAAGAAGTTTTTCATACTGTTGGTGTGCATCCAAATGAGGTTTTAAAAGATAAAAATAGATCTAATTATGAAATGATACTTGATTTATCCAAAAATGAAAAATGTGTGGGGATAGGGGAGTGTGGTTTAGATTATCATTATGGAAACAATAGTAAAGAAGAACAAAAAAAGTCTTTTATTACTCAAATAAAAGTAGCTAGAGCAACGAACTTACCATTAATTATTCATGCTAGAGATGCAGATAGAGATATGATTAATATTATAGAAAGTGAATACAAATATGGGGCTTTTAAGGCAATCCTTCATTGTTTTAGTTCAGGAAAAGATTTAGCTTTATGTGGTCTTAATTTAGGTTTTTATATATCCTTTTCTGGTATTGTGACTTTTAAATCTGCAAAAAAAATTCAAGAAATTGCTGCTTTGGTACCAGATGACAAAATTCTTGTAGAAACTGACGCACCTTACTTGTCACCAACGCCATTAAGAGGATCTGTAAATGAACCAAAAAATTGTCTAATAACTGCAAAATTTTTGGCTGATATTAGAAAATGTGAATTTTCTACATTTATTGATCAATTATACATGAATTCAGTTAAAATTTTTGATAAGATTAATTAATGATAAATAATATAAAAATTACTGTGTTAGGAACAGGTACGTCTGTTGGTATTCCTGCTTTAGGTCAATTAGGTTGGGGTAAATGTGATCCATGCAATCCCAAAAATAAAAGACAAAGATGTGCTGTTCTTATTCAAAGTCAAAATACAACTATATTAGTTGATGCTGGTCCTGATATAAAAAACCAACTTATTGAACATAATATTCAGAAATTAGATGCAGTTTTTATTACACATAGTCATTCTGACCATGTATCAGGTTTAGATGAATTAAGGCCTTTTTATTTTTATAATAGAGAAAAAATAAAAATTTTTACTAATAAAGAAACATCAATTTTTTTACTTGAAAGATTTAATTACTTGTTCAATAAATCTGAATCATCTCAATCTTATTTTCAACCGCCATTGGAAATGCATGAAATAAGTTATTTTCAAGAAATATTTGTGAATGATATTAAAATTAATACTATTAAACAAAATCACGGTGTAGTTCATACATTAGGGTTTATATTCAATGATGTATTTGCTTATTGTACTGACGTAGTAGGATTTCCTAAAAAAAGTTTTAATTATTTACATAATATGAAAGTTTTAATAATTACTGGTTTACGTCAAACACCTCATACTGCACACGCACATTTTGATTTATCATTTGACTGGATAGCAAAATTAAATCCAGAAGTAGCTTATCTGACACATTTAAGCCCTGAATCTGATCATGATGTAGTAACTAGGTTATGTCCACCAAACACATATCCAGCTTATGACGGCTTAGTACTTAATATATAAATTACATAATATATATTATGCGACAAATATAAATTTCAAATAGAAATTATCTCTTTCACTCAGTATTTGTGTTTAAATATTTAAAAGAAAAAATAATAGCCCTGTGATAGAATTTATATTTATTTTAAAAAAAATATAACTTTAAGTCTGTAACCGAAAATTCAAACTTAAAGTTATATAATGAAAAAAATTAATTTAATAGTGTAAGCTATTGAATTATATACTTAAAACCATGTAAATGGATTCCACCAAACGACAGATTCATTTTTATTCTGGGTATTTGTATCAGTAGATCCTATAGTTGCCCAATCTGGAACTATTGAATTGTAGGTTGCGCAACCAGAACCAAAAATCATAAATGAAGCTATTAATAAAACGAAGATTTTTTTTCTCATTTTATTCCCCTTTTCAAAAATAAATTTAAATGTTTAAAAATATACTTAAACATGTTTAATAAATGATAGATCAATTTAGTTAAGAAAGTAAACTTTTTTTGTTTTAACTTTACACTATTCATTATTGAGGAGTATTTATGAATATTAATCCTTATTGAACTACTGCTGCAAGAAAGCATGGTAAACCAGGTTATAAAATCAGGCCTAAAAGTAAAACAGTAGACGCTCATTGCCATCTTCATGTTCAAGAAGCAGCAGACCTCGTCCAAGGGTTATTTGACCAACATGACATACCTGCTTTTAGACATGCCAATCAAATTACCACAAATCAAAATATTCAACAGGTTAAAGATAGATTTATAGATTTAACTAATATTGAAATTAGATTAAAAAAAATGGATTCACAAGGTATTGATTTACAAGCTCTGATACCTGTTCCCTTTCAACATTATTGTAATGTAAAAAGTGAAGCTGCATTTAAAGCTATAAAAACTATAAATGACAAAATTTCAGAAACAGCTAACAATCGTAAAGATAGGTTTGTTTCATTAGGAACTCTTCCAATGCAGAACGGTGATATTGCAGTCAAAGAAATGGAAAGATGTGTAAATGAACTTGATATTAGGGGTTTTCAGATTATTACATTTCAAGATGGAAAAGAGTTATCACATCCCTCTTATGATGGCATATGGGAAACAGCTACAAAGTTAGATATTCCTATTTTTCTTCATCCAAATGGTTATCCTGAAGGAGAAAGATTAAAAGATCATTATTTTATTAATATAATTGGTAATCCAATGGATACTATCGCAGCCCTTCATCATTTAATTTTTGATGGAACAATGGAAAAAAATCCAAATTTAAAAATTTTTGTTGCTCATGGTGGTGGTTATCTTCCGGCATATTCTGCAAGGATTGATCATGCATGGGGTGCCAGACCTGATTGTAGAGGTAATAATCTCAAGCACAAGCCGTCCGATTACCTTAAAAGAATGTATTTTGATACTGTAGTGTTTTCATTTGACCAACTAAAGTATCTTATTGATAAATATGGTGCTGATCATATTATTATGGGAACTGACTACCCATATGATATGGCTGAAGATGACCCCATAGAACATGTTATGGGAACTGAAGGACTCTCAAAAGATCAAATTGAGATGATGACTGGTGGTAATGCATGTTCATTATTTAAAATTAAATAAGTAGTCTTCTTTGAAACAAAATATAATTATTGGTGGTTATCAAGGCTCTGCATCACTGCATACCAAATCTATTGAATATTTCATTAGTGAAATAAGCAATAATTTTGTTTTTGATTTTAAAATGGATGTCACTACTGATGGAGATAAAGCTTCAAGTTTAATTGAGAAAACACAACATGAAAAAATACATGTTTCTTACTTGTTATCAAGCTATTTTGAGAAAATATTACCATAAATCAAAATTTTAGATTTACCTTATCTGTTTAATAACAGAAATGAAGCATACAATTTCTTAAAATCAGATTTTTTTAATTATATAGATGGTAAATTAAAAGATAAAAATTTAAAACTATTAGGTTTTTGGGACAATGGCATTAGACACATAAGTTCTAAAATAAAATTAATCAAAACTCTCTCTGATTGTAAAGGACAGGTAATTCGGACTACCCCTAGCCTACTTCATAAAGAAATTTTTAAAAATTTAGGATTTGTACCTAAACCTCTAGACGTAAGGGATTTTAAAATAGCTATCGAAAAGAATGATATAGACGCACAAGAAAATCCTCTAACTAATTACTGGAATTTTGGGGTATATAAAAAACAGAAATTCGTTACTTTAACATCTCATATTTTTGGATTTTGTTTATTTGTTATCAATAATGATTATTTTGATAACTTAACAAATTTAAATAAAAAATTCTTAATTAAAAAATCAAAAAAAGTAACTGATTATCAAAGAAAATTAGCCATTGATGAAGATGATATTTTAATTAAAAAATTAAAGTTAAAAAATATTAAAATACAAACTATTAATAAAAAAAGCTTAAAGGACTTTAAAAGTGTAACTAATGTTTTTCACGACAGTTACTTTCAAACTTACCCTGATATGAAACAATATATTAAAACGGAATAAATAATTTATTTTACAGGCCTTAAGAAATCAAAATCGGCCCCTTTATCTGCTTGAAGCACACTTTCGTGAAATATTTTATCATACCCTCTTCTTTTAATTATTTTATCACTTTTTTTACTCTTTTTTCTTGAAGCTATCTCTTGATCAGATAACTTAAGTTCTAATAATCTTTTTTTAACATCTAATTTTATAATATCCCCACTCTTTACGATGTCTAAAGTACCTCCAGCGGCAGCCTCTGGACAAACATGTAAAATAATTGTGCCTGCTGCAGTACCACTCATTCTTCCATCAGAAATTCTTACCATGTCCTTAACGCCTTGCTTGGCTAATTTTTTAGGAATAGGTATTAAGCCAGCCTCAGGCATACCTGGTGCACCTATTGGACCAATATTTTTAAGAAGAAGAATACTATCCTTAGTAACGTTTAAATCATCACTATCAATTCTATTCGCTAAATCTTCAAGATTCTCAAATACCTCAACTACACCTTCATGAGCTAACAGTTCTTTGCTTGCTGCTGATTGTTTAATTATAGCCGATCCTGTAGCAAGATTTCCTTTTAATACTGCTATACTTCCCTTATCAAAAATAGGATTTTCAACATTTCTTATAACTTCTTGCTTCCAATTATACTTATTTTTCTCAATAATTTCTTTGATAGTTTCGCCTGTGACTGAAATAGCATCTAAATAAAGGTAATTTTTTAATTCATTTAAAATTCTTGGTAGCCCTCCTGATTTAAACAAATCTTCCATATAACCAGAACCAGACGGCTTTAAGTCAACAATCATGGGTGTGTCTTTTGTCATTTTATCAAATTCATTAAGGTCAATATCTATATCTAGTCTACCAGCCATAGCTGTCAAATGAACTATTCCATTAGTTGAACCGCCAATTGCAGACAAAACAGTCAATGCATTTTTGAAATTTTTTAGAGTTAAGAAACTTTTTGGGTTAAATGATTTATTGGCAATTTCAACAGCCACTTTACCAGTTTCCTCTGCAATTCTTCTTCTTTCTGCAGAAACGGCTGGTGCTGAAGCACCATTTGATATCATCATGCCAAGAGCTTCAGTAATTAGTGCCATTGTACTGGCAGTACCCATTACACCACATGTTCCAACAGAGGGAACTAACTGATTATTAACTTCATTAATTTCAGCAAGATCTATTTCTTCTGCTCTGAATTTTGCCCAATAACCTCTACAATCTGTACAAGCCCCTACTCTCTCTCCTCTATGAGATCCAGTAAGCATGGGTCCAGTAACTAATTGTATTGAAGGAATATTTGCACTAAACGCACCCATTAATTGGGCAGGCACTGTTTTATCACAACCGCCTATTAAAATACATGAATCCATTGGCTGGGCTTTCATCATTTCTTCTGTATCAATTGACATTAAGTTTCTTAAATACATAGAAGTTGGATAAGCAAAAGATTCATGAATACTTATTGTAGGAAACTCTAATGGTATAGCGCCTGAAGATAATATCCCAGCCTTCACACTTTTAATTAAATCAGGTACATTTCCATGGCACGGATTATAGTCGCTGTAAGTGTTAGTAATTCCAATAATAGGTTTATTAAGCATCTCCTCTGAATAACCCATACCTTTGATGAAAGCCTTTCTCAAAAAAATCGAAAACTCACTATCCCCATAGCTGGTAAGATTTTTATACATACCTGATTTTTTTTTTGTCATCTCAATAGATCCCTAATTATTTTTTGATAAATTTGCAGATAAATTAATATAATAATTCTTTCGTAATATTATCCTTGGTAAATGGCAATTTTTTTATTCTTTGACCAAGGGCATTACATAATGCGTTTGAAATAGCGGCTCCAGTTGGTCCTGCAACTACTTCACCTACGCCTAAATAAGGAGAACCTTTTTGGTCAATTACACTTGTAGTAAAAACAGGAATGTTATCAAAACCTATAATTTTATAACTATCCCAATCCTTAGAAATTATTTCTTTTGAATCGAAAATCACTTCTTCGTATAAAGCCCAACTTGCTGCTTGAATGAATCCACCTTCAACCTGTGCTTTTATACCATCTTCATAAGCAATTTCTCCGGCATCTACAGTTATCCAAGCATGATTTAATTTAATTTCTAAATCATCGGTAACATTTAATTCCACACCAACTGCGCAATATGCCGCAGAATTTTTATATCTTGAAAACGCTATACCTCTAAAGCTATCATTTTTAGGTTTAAAAATTTCCATTTTCTCTTTTAGGTTATTAAGAACATCAATGGCACGCTTATCATCTAAATGATTAATTCTAATATCAAAAGGATCTATGTTTTTAATTGATGCCAAATCATTTAAAAAACTCTCAGAAGCTGTTACATTTGCGAAAGCACCTAAAGTCCGCAATGCAGATGTCCTTAATGGCAAATCATGAACTAAGTTTTTTACTAACCTAGTTTCTTTGAAATTATAAATTGGATCTAAATTTCTATGTATACCCATATGAGCAGACGTTTTAGGTTTTGATTTTGTTTTTGCAAAATTATTAGTTAAAAATTTATAACTTGTGAAATTATTTAATTCTAAATCTGATGGCCTTGACAAATATGTATCCGAATAAGCCTCATTTGACCAATAAACAATTTCTCCATCATCATTAATAGCCCCAAAAACTTTATTTAAAGATGCACTTCCGTAAGGCTCCCAAGAATGTTCATCTTCACGTGTCCATTTTAATAAGATATGACGATCAGGATATTCCTTTGCAATCACAGATGCTTCAAATGCTACGTCATCAGCTCCATTATGACCATAGCAACCAGAGCCAGGCATAAATTTCAAAGTGACAAGACTTGGATCAATATCAAAATACTTGCTAATGGAGTATTTTAGAGCAAAAATTGATTGGCTATGAGAAAATATAGTAAATTTGTTATCATTATAAATAGCACAACTTGCCGATGGCCCTATAGGACCATGCATTAAATAACTTTTTTTAAAAATTGTAGATAATGATTTAATTTTTGAATCATCAAAAGCTTTTCTTTCTGGTATCTCTTCATAAAAAGCCTCTCCTCCAGATTTAACTAACAATGATTTCTTTTCATGTTTGTCAAGGGAACTAAATACATTACTATCGGATAATTGATGTTTTTCTTCCCAAAAAATATTTTTTTTAGCTATATCCAAGAATTTGATAACCAAAAATTCATCAAGCGACAGAATAGCAACGAAAGAGCCTTTAACAAAAAGTTCAATCTCATTCTCAACAAGTCTTTTTTTTAAGTCTTCATTTATTTTTATTAATTTGCAATGGTAAGAAGGAGGTCTTACTATTCTAGCATGCAACATTTTAGGAAAATTAA
>CACBDG010000013.1 GCA_902537945.1 uncultured SAR116 cluster alpha proteobacterium | reverse complement strand
ATCTGAACCAGGAGGACCAGTAGAGATCGACAGTCTTACATGGCAAAAACAATTTACTTTGAATTTAAATACTGCTTTTTTTTGTATTAAATTTGTAATTCCAATTATGGAAAAAAATTTAGGTGGATCTATCGTAAATATATCATCTGTTGCAGGTTTAAGGTATATAGGAAAGCCTCAAGTAGGTTATAGCGCTTCAAAAGCCGCCCTTATACAAATGACTAAAACAACAGCTGTGATTGAAGCAAAAAAAAATATTAGACTCAATTGTGTGGTTCCAGGTTTAATGCACACTCCTTTGGTCGAGAGATTAGCAACAAAATATGCAGATGGTGATTATGAAGGATTTGTGAAACGGAGACATAATCAAGTGCCAATGGGAAGAATGGGAGAATCTTGGGATGTAGCTAATGCTGTATTATTTTTATGCTCTGACGAAGCTAAATATATTACTGGAACAGAAATAATAGTTGATGGCGGTCTTACTGCAGCAACTCCATAAATAAATTGCTGAATTAGACATAAATATAAGTTAAGTTTTAATAATTATTTTAAATTGCTAGGCGTAATTATGTATTTAAGAATTCAAAAAAGAACCAGTGAACTCTTATCTAAAGGTAATGTTACTGATAAGCCAAGTCAGTATGTTGATATGATTTTATTCATATTAATACTTCTAAATGTTACCGCAGTATGTTTAGAGTCCGTAAAAGATATTGGTAAAACTTATAAAGATACTTTTTATGCATTTGAGATTTTTTCAGTTATTATTTTTAGTATAGAATACCTCTTGAGAGTTTGGTCTGCTCCTGCAAGACAAGATCTTGGTAATTCTTCTGATTTTGTAAAACGTTTAAAATATATTTTTAGTTTTACAGGTCTTGTAGACTTTTTAGCAATTATTCCATCAATTCTTCCCTATTTTTTTGGCGGATTAGATTTAAGATGGCTCAGAGTTTTAAGATTATTGAGATTATTGAAAATATCCAACTACAGTTCAGCCATTGAAGATTTTTTTTCAGCAATAAAGGCAGATTGGAGATCCTTTAGTGCTGCGTTATACCTTATGATTATCGCATTATTTTTATCGAGTGCTTTGATGTACATAGCTGAACATGAAACTCAGCCAGACAAATTTAGTTCAATACCAGAGACTATGTGGTGGGGCTTAATTACTCTAACAACAGTAGGGTATGGCGATGTATCACCCGTTACTCCTTTAGGTAAAGTTATTGGTGCCTTTACGGCTATAATGGGGGTATGTACTGTTGCACTTTTAACAGGTATTGTTGCATCTGCTTTTGCAAATCAAAGGGCACAAAGAGCCGCTATTCTAGAGGCTGAAATAAATGAGGCCCTAAGTGATGGTTTTATTAGTGACGAAGAAGCTAAGAAAATTGAAAGATTAAGGAAAGAGCTTAATCTTTCTCCAGAACATTCAAAATCGCTTGTTGATATTCTAACTGACAAAAAAAAATAATATTAATTATATTCTTCTGGCATATTGGGGAGGAACTTCAATATCATGATTAAGAACCTTTGCTGCATCCCATACCCACCTTGGATTTGATAGAAAAGCTCTAGCCATGGCTATCATATCAGCATCTTGATTAATGATAATATTTTTAGCTTCAAATGGATCTGTAATCATTCCAACTGTTCTAACAATCATCTTAGTATTTTTTTTTATCTTCTTTGCAAGATGAACTTGATAATGTGGTCCCAAAGGTATTCTGGGATTAGGTGTGTTTCCTCCACTAGAGACACAAACATAATGACATCCTATTTTTTCTAATTCTTTTGCGAAGATTATAGCTTCATTTTCATCAATTCCATTATTTTCCCATTCTGTCCCAGTAATTCTCATACCTAGTGGAAAATCTTTAGGAAGGATACCTTTTACTGAAGAGAAAATTTCTAGTGGAAATCTCATCCTGTTTTCTAAGTCTCCTCCATATTTATCTTTACGTTTATTTGAAATTGGAGATAAAAACTGATGAAGCAAGTAACCGTGTGTTCCATGAATTTCTATTAAATCAAACCCAATTGCTACAGCATTTTGTGAAGCAATAATAAATTGTTTTTTAACTCTTTCTATATCCACTAATTCCATTTCTTGAGGAACGTGCCAAGTTTCTTGAAAGGGTATTGCAGAAGGACATATTGTTTTCCAGGGTTTTTCTTCTTTTGTAAGAGCACTTCTTCCTTCCCAAGGCCTTTGAGTAGAAGCTTTTCTGCCAGCATGTGCTAATTGAATTCCAAAACAAGACTTATTTACAGAAACTGATTTTGCTAATTGAAGATTTTTTTTTAAAGAAACTATGCATTTATCATCATATATTCCAACACAGTTATGTGTAATTCTTCCAATCTCTTCTACTGCAGTTGCTTCAACCATTATCAAACCTGCTGCTGAATAGCCTAATTGCATTAAATGCTGAGTGTGCCAATCGGTCATAACCCCATTAATTGCAGAATATTGACACATGGGCGCGACAACAATTCGGTTTGAAACTTCTAAACTTCCTATTTTAATTGGAGTAAAGATCATTTTTATCTCTATAAATAAACTTTAATTAAAACTGTTGATCCATGTATCAACTAATCTGCGTGCAATTGAGTCTACCCTTGGTAACTTAAAACCTCCACTAATAGATGGATGCTCTAAAGACTTTAATTCATTAATTGAAAACCAATGAGCATCTTCAATTTCATTATAATCAATTGTCATTTGTTCATTTTGAGCTTCAGCAAAAAAACCAAGCATCAAAGATGCAGGAAAAGGCCAGGGTTGTGAATTAAAATATTTTATATTCTTAACTTTTATTCCAACCTCTTCAAATACTTCTCTTTCAAGGGCCTGCTCAAGACTTTCACCAGGTTCTACAAAACCAGCGAGAGTACTATACATAGAATCTGGGAATCTAGGAGATCTTCCTAATAAAACTTTATCTTGAAAAGAAATAAGCGTAATAATTGCAGGATCAGTTCTTGGAAAATGACTCTTACCACATTTTTCATTTGAACATTTCATCACAAAACCTCCCTCTTTTGGAAAGTTTTGAAAACCGCATAAACCACAAAATTTATGAGTACTATGCCAATAAAACATTCCATTGGAAAGAGCCAAGAATGATGCTTCTATATCATCTAAAATAGGTCCATATTTTCTTAAATCATTTATAATAATATTGTTTTCTTCTAACCATAAATCAAATTTTTGATTTGGAGAACTAAGATCCACACCGATGTAATTCAATGTATTGGCCACGCCTAAAAAAATTGTATTTCTTATACCATTAGGAAAAAATTCATGAATTTGGTTATTATTAAAAATAACAGGCTTTATGTGTTGATTAATTTCTCTAAATAGATTTTTTCCTTTATAGAATGGAATAAATTTAGTATTTTTTTCAAATATTATATTTTTCAACAATTTTTCATTATTTCTATAGTCTCCATGTCGGTTTATTGCAGAACTAGCATAAAAAGGTTGTATCATTTATTTTACCCCAGAAATTACTTTAAATTATTTATAAAAACTGATTCTCTTATTAAAAAAAAACTTATTAATTTAATCTCAAAATTTATGTCAAAAATATATATTTTTCAATTGGTTATATTTTTTTATTGATGATTAGTTAAGTAAAAGTGAATATATTCCTAATTTGAGGTAAATTATGATAAAAATTAGTAGAATATCGTCACCATTAAAAGATAAGGTAAAAAATTTAGAAACTTGCTCTCAATTAGATGGTGATGGGGTTTTTGAAGGTAAATACAAAACAACTGGATCAATTCTTATTAGAAATAAATTTATTGGTGAACTTTCTGCTGATCAAATAATCGTTGATGAAAAAGGGGTAGTTGAAGGTATAATCAAATCATCTGAGTTGATTGTAAGCGGAAATGTTAATGGTAAGATAAACTCTGATAGTATTGTAATCATGGAAAATGGGATTCTATCTGGTGATATTCTATATAAGCAAATTGCTGTTTTTGAAGGTGGTATCATTAATGTTGCTGGCATGAAACAAATAGAAAACAAACAAGATAAAATTGTAGAAATAATCCCAAAGAAAGCTGAGTAACTTAATTAAGTATTTACAATAAATTCTAATCCAGCCATAAATCCAACATATAAATTAGGCTTAGTTTTCTTAAGCTTAATTATTGCACCCGAAACTTCTACATCTATTCCATTTGGAAAAATTCTAATAATTTTACCATTACTTCTAGTGTCATTATCTGTGCATATTACAGTCACTTTTTGATCTATATACATTAGTTTTCCAATAAATTATGTAGAATATTTTTTTAAATCTTTTAATTTTACAATTGAAATAGTTGCTATGTTAGTAGATTTTAAAATTACTTTAGGAGCTTTACCAGCTTCAAACGCCTCTTGCCATCGTGCAGCACAAAGACACCAATGATCTCCTTCTTTTAAACCTTTAAAATTATATTCAAGTATTGGAGTGCTTAGATCATTTCCAACTGATTTTGAAAATGTTAAAAAAGGTTTTGTCATCACGCAACAAACAGTATGCAAGCCAAAATCGTCTGGACCAGTATTACAACAATTATCTCTATAAAATCCAGTAACAATTTCATTTTTATCTTTAGAAGATCTACATGGTTCAAGTTCGCCGCCGAGAACGTTTAGTTGTTTATTGTTTCCACCTCTTTTATATAAGCCATCCATCTATTTCTCCATCTTTATGAGTTTATTTGAAGCAGTTTCTATAATATGTTCTAATTTTATCAAAAAATCTTGCTTAGACAATCCTGGCTGAATTTCTGGAAGAATTTTGATAGTAACAGATTTTGATTTAAGTCTATTAGGATATTTAAGAAAACTATTTTTGGGCCATAGTAATCCTGCATTATGAGCTACAGGAATTACAGGCACTTTTGCTTGAGAATATAAGAAAAAAACCCCTGGTAGATAAGGTTTTTCTTTTGAAGACATTCCTGGATTTACTCTGGTGCCTTGCGGGAATATCATCATCGATCTATTTTCTTTAACTGCTTTTTTTGCGTTTCTACCCATTTTCCTAAGTGCATTTAAACCCTGGTCTCTTGCTATAGGAATGGCCCCAGCTCTTAAAAAATATAATCCAATGACTGGCAAAAAAATTAAAACTTTTTTTAAAACTATTGATGGCATCGAAAATAAATGAGTACAAAAAACAGTTTCCCAGGCTGATTGATGTTTAATTGCGTAAATTACGACCCTATTTTTTGATGGTATTTTCCCAATAACTTTTATTTCTGTATTTAACCACCATTTCATTCCTCTAGTCATTATGGAGCACCAAATTTTATTTACAAATATTACTACTTCTCTAGGAAATAAAAGACATGGCAGACATACAGTTACCAATATACTCGTTCCTAAATAAAATTGTATGTTAAATAAAAGAGACCTTAAAAATATCATCCCCTATTATCCCATTATTCTAAGTTTTAACCTTATACATTGTAAAATAATGCATTCCTTTTGTTGTGCTTTTAATAGAAATTTCATAGCCTTCATTTTCTGAAAAATGAGTAAAGTCTATTGGGCTTACTGGATCATCAGATATAAAAACTACTTTTTTACCTTCAGCCAAATTCTTCAACACTCTTTTTGCTTTTAAAACAGGAAGAGGACATTTTAATCCAGTAAAATCATGTTCATCTATCAAAAATAACTCCTTAAAATCGCTTATTAAAAATTAAGTTATACATATTTATTAACCTAATCCAATTTAATTTTCTTGAATGAAGTGAATCTTAATTGTAATAGATAAATTATGACCATTTGGGGTAAAATTATTGGAAGTGCAACAGGATTTGCATTTGGCGGCCCAATAGGAGCACTACTTGGAGGAGCGGCAGGACATGCAGTTGATAAGTTTAAAACAAAACAAAAACTCCCAGAAGAAGTCGCATTAAAACAAATTGGATTTACAATTGGAGTAATTGTTCTTTCTGCTAAAATGGCCAAAGCTGATGGAAAAGTCACTGAAAGTGAAATTAAAGCCTTCAAAGAAAAAATAAATGTTCCAAATAATGAAATAAAAAATGTTGCAAGACTTTGGGATCAAGCAAAAAAAACAACTGATGGTTTTGAGGTTTACGCAAAACAAATATCTAATTTATTAGAAAAAAACTCATCTGTATTAGAAGAACTTCTAAATTTACTAGTGATTATAGCTGCAGCAGATGGGAAAATAACGAACCTAGAAAAAATATATTTGAAAGAGGTTAGTAATATTTTTGGTTTTTCAAAAAAAGATTTTGAAAGAATTTGTTCTTCAAGACTGAATAATTATGTAGATCCATACCAAACGCTGGGTGTTTCAAAAGATACTCCATTTCACGAAATAAAAAATAAGTGGAAAACACTTGCAATAAAACATCATCCTGACAGATTAATTGCTCAAGGCATGCCTAAAGATTTAATTGAAACTAACACTTATAGACTTAAAGAAATAAATAATGCATGGGATTTAATTAAAAATAAAAAGTATTATTCCAATGCCTAAAACTCTTATAACTTTTAAAGACGCTAAAATGTCTCAATCAAATAAAGTTTTATTGGACAACCTAAATATCTCAATTCATCAATTTGATCGAATTGTTTTAGTAGGGAAAAATGGATGCGGTAAAAGTTCATTATTAAATCTCTTAAAAAACAAAGAAGAATGTGATGCTGGTAATATTTGGATAGCACCTAACTTAAAAATAGACTATTTAGAACAAGATCCTCCTGTACCTAGTATTAATAATCTTTTAGAATTTTTGTCTCAAGACAACCAACACCCTAACTTGTCTAGAATAAAAGAAATTATTGAAGAATTAAATCTAAAAAAAATAAATTTAAAATATAGATTATCTGGTGGTGAAATTCGTAAAATTTACATTGCAAAATTAATTCTCAGTGAAGCCGAATTGTTACTGTTAGATGAACCGACCAATCACATTGATTTGCCAACTATAGACTGGTTAGAAAAAAAGCTATTATCTTTGAATAAAACATTAATTATAGTAAGCCATGATCAGGAGTTTTTAAAAAAAATTGCTACAAAAACTTTTTGGATACATCAATCCCAAATTTTAAAACGAGAAGGTCCTTATGAAAACTTTCAAAATTGGGCAGACGAAATAATAGAAGTTGAAAGAATTAAATCTAATAAATTAAAACAAAAAATAAAATCTGAAAAAAAGTGGGCTATTGAAGGAATATCAGCGCGAAGAAAAAGAAATATGGGAAGATTAAGAGATTTAGAAAAACTCTCTAAAAATTATGAAAGTACTAAAACCATCGTTAAAAAACCATTAAATATAATTCTTAATAAAACAAATGAATCTGCATTAAATATAATTGAAACATTCGACTTGTCTTTTTCTTATAATATAGACAATGAAAATATTTTCTCAGATTTAAACTTGAAAATTAGAAGAGATGATCGCATCGGAATTATAGGCGCAAATGGTTCTGGAAAAAGTACTTTAGTTAAAATTTTACAAGGAATTTACTCTCCCAAAACTGGGAAAATTAAATTTGGTGAAAATGTAAATATTAAATATTTTGATCAAAACAAAGAAATCATAAATCTAAACAAAACTCCATGGAGTACACTTGCTGAAGATGGAAATCATGTAGATTTTATGAACGAAAAGATACATGTCTTATCATATTTAAAAAAATTTTTATTTGATGAAAAAAAATCTTTGCAGAAAAACTCAACACTCTCAGGCGGTGAAAGAGTAAGATTATCATTAGCAAAGTTATTTTTAAATAAACATAATTTTTTAATTTTAGATGAACCTACTAACGATTTAGATTTTGATACACTAAATTTGTTAAAAATGGCTATCAAAAACTATGACGGTACTGTATTAATTATTAGTCATGATAGATTTTTTCTAGATAATACTATAGAAAAACTTCTTGTATTTGAAAACAATAACAGAATTTTAAAACATGAAGGAAATTTCACCGATTATTTCAAAAAATTTGGGTTAGGAAAATTAAAAATAGTTGAAAATAATGTTAAACATAAAATTTCACATAAAAAAATAATATCTAAAACAGTAATTAACAAAAAAAAAATGAGCTTCAAAGACTCTTATGATTTGAAAATGTTACCCTTAAAAATTGCAAAACTAGAAAAAGAACTAAAAGAATATGAAACCATTTTAAATGATAAAAATTTATTTAAAAATGATAGAAAAACCTTTGACATAGCAGCTATTGAAATAACACATATTAAAAAAATTATTAATGAATCTGAAAATAAATGGCTTGAATTGCAAATTTTAAATGATGAAATAAATAATTAATTAAAGTAAAGTTTGTATTGACCTAAATTTTATAAGTTATATCTTACTTTTGTCAGAGAGCTATGTAGTTGCTTTTTAAAGAGGAAAGTCCGGGCTCTATAGAAATAAGGTGCTGGATAACTTCCAGCGGGGGTAACCCTAGGGAAAGTGCCACAGAAAATATACCGCCAATTTGGTAAGGGTGAAATGGTGTGGTAAGAGCGCACCGCATTTTTAGCAATAAAAATGGCTTGGTAAACCCCACCTAGAGCAAGACCAAATAGAAGAAACTCATTTTGAATTTCTACAAAGTTTCTTGGGTAGGTCGCTAGAAAAATTTGGTAACAAATTTTCAAGATTAATAACTACAATCATAACTTTTAATACAAAACCCGGCTTATTGCTCTCTGACACAATTAATAATCAAATTAATTTATATAAATGATACCATATAATGGTTCATTTTCCCATTGACTCCCATAAAATCCCATGTTATCCCATAAAGTTAATAATTTATTGCTCAAGCATTTATTAAATAGAATTAAAAGTTTGAACCTTATGCAGTGTAATTATTTTTAATTTAGGATATAAAATCAATGTTTTTATCAACCTCACATAATAAGATTGATTTAAAATTTAGAGTATCTATCCCAGCATCATTCAGAATGAATCTAGAAAAAACGAATGAAACCTTAATTCTATTTAAAAGTCTACAATTTAAATGCATAGAAGGTACAACCTCAACCCGGATGCAAACATATATTGATGCTATTGACGAGTTAGATGCCTTATCAGACGACGCATTTGTTTTAAGGATGATGATGGCAGATTCGTTTGAAATTAAATTTGACATTAATGGCAGAGTAGTTATTCCAGATATTCTTATGAACTTTGCTGGTCTTTCTGATAAAGCAGTTTTCATGGGCATAGGAGCTTCATTTTATATATGGTCTCCTTATGAGTATGAAAATCAATATATGAAATCGCAACAAATACTAAAAGAAAACGGTCCTCCTAAATTAATTGTAAAAAAGAAAATTGAGTAAGAAGTATTCAAATGATTAACGAAGTTGAACATATTCCGGTTTTACTTGAGGAGGTAATAAACGCCTTATCTCTAACTAAAGATGAGGTTTATGTTGACGCAACATTTGGTTTAGGTGGATACACAAAAGCTATTTTAAGCAAACAAAATTGTAAAGTTGTTGCTATCGATAGAGATCCTCAAGCTAAAGTTTATGCAGATAATTTAAAAAGAACGTTTAAAGATAGATTTTACTTTAAAAGTGGAAAATTTTCTGAATTAGACAAACTTTTAAACGAACTAAAAATATATAAGGTTGGAGGTGTTGTTTTTGATCTTGGAGTATCCAGTCCTCAATTAGATTTAAAAGATAGGGGTTTTTCTTTCAAACTTGATGGAACTCTTGATATGAGAATGTCACTCAAAGGCCCAACGGCAGAAGAGTTTTTAGATGAGGTTCAAGAAGCGACTCTTGCTGATATAATTTATGAATTAGGAGAAGAGGTGTTTTCAAAAAGAATAGCCAAAAAAATTGTATATCAAAGGTCGATTAAAAAAATTAAAACAACAGGTCAATTAGCAAAAATAGTTAGAGATGCTATTCCAAAAAAGAAAAGTAAAATAGATTTAGCTACAAAGACTTTTCAAGCAATTCGTATGTATCTAAATGATGAGATTAAAGAATTAGAGAAAGGACTAATAGCTGCAGAAAAAGTATTAAGGCCGGAAGGAAGATTAGTAGTTGTTTCTTTTCATTCAATTGAAGATAGGATTGTAAAAAATTTCTTTCAAAAATGCTTCCAAACAAAATCATTATCTAGATATTTACCAGAACTTCCAAAAAAAAATCCAAGTTTAGAAATATTAACAAGAAAACCTATTCTGCCATCTGCAAAAGAGATTAACTTTAATAAAAGATCTAGATCTGCAAAATTACGCATTGCAAAGAGGACTCACTCTTCATCTACATTTGGAGAAATAGTATGATTAGGTATCCATCTTTATTAATTATTTTTGTTATACTTTTTGTAGCAATCTCACTTTATCAAATCAAACATTTCATTACAAAAAAAGAAATAGAACTAGCTCAAATTAAAAAAAATATTGATGTTGCTCAATCAGATCTAAACATTTTAAATGCAGAGCTAACTTATCTTAAGAGACCTGACAGAATAGAAAAAATTGCCATAAATAAATTAGGTTTGAGAGAAGTATTACCAACCGATATTTGGGATTTAAAAGATTTGGTCAATGCAACAGATTCTCTAAGTAATGGAGAAAAGAAATGAAAGTTTTTAGTTTTGTTAATTTTCATTTTAAAAAAAATAATGACACAAAATCTCGTAAAATTAAATTACTATTTTGTGGTTTTTTATTAATAATTTCATTTACTATGATTGGATATAGAACCATATCACTTGCTAGCGCAAAAAAAGTAAACTTGTCAAAAATAGCCCATAAAGATTTTAATAGTAAAACGTTAGAAAAAACAATTCGGGGCAATATTTTTGATAGAAATAATAAAATCCTAGCGACAACAATTGATACATCGAGTTTAAGTATAAATCCGCAAGAAATTTTAAATAAAAATGAAACAATCAATAAATTAATTAAGATATTCCCTGAATTAAATGAAGAAGTTTTATTAAAAAAATTAAACAATAATAAGAAACATATTAATTTGCTGAGAGAAATATCCCCTAGAGAATATGTTAAAATATTAAACATGGGAATAGAAGGTTTAATAATTCAAACAAGACAAAAAAGAATTTATCCTAATAATAACCTAGCATCACATATTCTTGGTGGAACAGACATTGATGGCAATGGAATAGCTGGTGTAGAGAAAAATTTTGAAGCCCAACTTCAAAAAGGTAATCATGTAACGCTTTCAATTCATAGTGGAATTCAACACATAACAAGAAAACTTTTATTGAATCAAATAAAAAAATTTGAAGCTGAGGGTGGTGCTGGCATAATTATGAATGCAAAAAATGGTCAAGTCTATGCGTCTGTATCATTACCCGATTATAATGCTAATAATTACGATTTAAAATTAGATAAAAAATTGTTCAATAAAGCCACTAAAGGTATTTATGAACTTGGTTCAACTCTTAAATTAATTACTGCAGCTATTGCTTTTGAAAGTAATTTAATTAATGAAAATGAACTTTTCGATGTGTCAAAACCCTTAAAAGTTTCTTCTAGGATTATAAGTGATTTTCATCCACTAAGTTTTTCAATAAATATTCCAGAAGTCATTGTCCATTCCAGCAATATTGGGTCTGCAAAGATGGCAGAAAAATTTGGTTCATCTATCCAATTAAAATACCTTAAATCACTTGGTCTAATGGACATGCTCCCTCTTGAGATACCTGAACTGGGACGACCACAAATACTTACAGATAAAAAAGTTTTAACTACAATGGCTATTTCTTATGGACATAGCATTTCAATTACCCCAATGCATCTTGCCTCGGCTACTGCAACAATAGTTAATAACGGAATAAAAATCGATCCAACATTAATAACTGATAAAACAAAAGTACAAAAAAGACATGTTATTTCTAAAGAAACTTCAAAAAAAATGAAAAGTATCATGCGTTTAGTTGTTAGTAATCAACATGGCACTGCTAAGAAGGCAGAAGTTCCTGGATATATAGTTGGAGGAAAAACAGGAACAGCTGAAAAAATTAAACCATCAGGAGGATATTTTAAAAAACAAAATATTGTTGCATTCACTGGTGCTTTCCCAATGAATGATCCACAATTTATAATTACACTTATGATCGATAATCCTAAAGGTCAACAATTTTCTTATGGTTATAGAACTGCTGGATGGGTTGTAGCTCCTCTAGTAAAAAAATTAGTGACAAGAATTGCTCCAATTTTAAATATCAAGCCTCAATCAGAAAGATCCATAGAATTCTCAAATAATCTTTTAAATTATAAAATAAGAGGTAAAAATAAGGGAGCAAACTTATAAAATGTTGTTGAAAGATCTTATTTCAAAGAAAAAAATTTTATTAGATTTACTTAAGAACCTTCCCGATAAATTATTAAATCATCATGTAAGTGGTATATCAGGAAATAGTAAAAATATTAAAAAAAATTATATCTTTGTAGCTATTAAAGGTAACAAATTAGATGGATCAAATTTTATATTGGAGGCAAAACAAAATGGAGCTTTCCTCTCAATAGCAAGTAAATCTGATGGGGAAGATGTAATTTCTTCCAATAACATATCAACAAGACTCATATATACAGAATTATTAGCATCCTTTTATGAAAAACAACCTAGAGAAATTATTGGCGTAACAGGTACTAATGGCAAAACATCAACAGTTGAATTTTGCAGACAATTATGGGTTCAAGCAGGCTGGAAAGCTGCTTCTATGGGAACCCTTGGAACAAAAATTGAAAATACTTTGAACAAAAGTATACTTAAGCCTTCTATTCATAATCTTACTACATTTGATCCTGATGAACTATACAAAGGACTATATTCACTAGAAAAAGAAGAAATCTCACATTTAGCTTTAGAAGCATCATCACATGGCATATATCAAAATAGACTTGATGGTGTAAGGTTTTCAGGTGCCATTTTTACTAATTTATCACACGATCATTTAGATTATCACAAAAATATTGAAAATTATTTTTTAAGTAAAAAAAGACTATTTACTGAAATTCTCAAAGATAATTCTGCAATCGCTATTAATATTGATAATGATTTTGGGATTAGGCTTTATAATGAAATTAGAGATAGTAAACAGATTATTTTTACTTTTGGACAAAATGTAAATGCAGATATAAAAATAAAATCAATAAAACAAAACAATCAAAGTATTGATCTTACTTTAGAATATAAAAACCAAATTTATAATTCCACGATTGGGATGATTGGAAAATTTCAAGCTTATAATGTTATTGCTGCTGCTTCTATTTGTATTGCATCAGGAATAGACCCAAATTTAATCTTCAAATCATTGAGTTATCTAAAGCCTGCGCGCGGAAGAATGGAAATCATTTCTGCAATTCATAATAACTCAATTATTATAATTGATTATGCACATACTCCAGAAGCTTTAAAGCATGTTCTTAATTCAATTAAAGAAATTGCTAAAGCAAAAATTATAACATTATTTGGTTGTGGTGGTGATAGAGATAAAGAAAAACGAAAGGCTATGGGTGAGATTGCAAGTGAATTATCAGATTTTGTAATTATTACTGATGACAATCCTAGATCTGAAGCACCTTCAAGCATTAGAAAAGACATTTTACTGGGATGCCCAGATGCCAAAGAGATTCCTGATAGAAATAAAGCCATTAATTTTGCTATTTCAAAGTTAAATAAAAACGATTTTTTAGTAATTGCAGGCAAAGGTCATGAAACTTCTCAAACTATAGGTATGGAAACGCTTCCTTTTGATGATTATACAGTTGCTAAAGAGACAATAAAAAATATTCAAAAAATTAAGGAAATATATTGATGCCATTATGGACTAAACGAGAGTTAATGTCTGCTTGCCAAGGATCAGATCCAACATCTAAATTTCTTAAAGATTTTGATGGGGTTTATGGTGTAAGTATAGATGACAGAACCATTAACAAAGGAGATTTGTTTATTGCTCTTATTGGAGATAAGTTTGATGGTCATAATTTTATCGAAACAGCTATATCTAAAGGGGCATCAGGAGTACTGGTTTCAAATATTCATCTAGCTAGAAAGTATGGTGGATTATTTGTAAAAGATACAAAAAAAGCATTAATACAGATTGCAAAGTTTTCAAGAGATAGATTCAATGGAATTACCATTGGAATTACTGGTAGTAGTGGCAAAACTAGTACTAACTACTTATTGTCAAATTCACTTAAAGAATTTGGTAAAACTCATAAAACATTTGGTAACAATAATAATGTAATTGGACTTTCATTAACATTGTCAAGATTGCCTATTGATTATGATTTTTGTGTTTTAGAATTAGGTATGAATAATTATGGTGAAATTAGACAATTAACTAAAATAGCTAATCCAAATATTGCTCTTATAACGAATGTATCTAACTCTCATTTACAAAATTTTAATAATGAAATGGAGATTGCAAAAGAAAAAAGTGAAATTTTTACTGGGTTAAAAAAGAACGGTATTGCCATCATTAATTCAGATAATATTTGGAGTGATTTTTTATTAACACAGGCTAAAAAAAAGAAAGTAAAAATCCACTTATATGGTCATTCAAAAAATTCTAACACTCGGATTATAAAATTATTGCACGAAAAAGAGGGATCAACAATATTTTACGATCATGTAAAAAACTGGCACTTAAGGTATTTAAACATTACACAAGCTGCTAATGCTATTGCTACTATTTCAGTTATAAAAGAGTTGAAACTTGAACTTAGTAAAGTTCACAAAATTGTAAGTAATCTCGAACCATTATCTGGAAGAGGTGAAAAGCTTACAATAGATTATGATAAAAATAAAAAAACATTCATTATTGACGACAGTTATAATGCAAATCCAGCTTCTATGAAAGCTGCTTTGTTAAATTTTCAAAAAATTAAACAAAAATATCATACATTTGAGGCAGTATTAATAATTGGTGACATGCTAGAGCTAGGTAACAGCTCAATAGAAATGCATTTAAATCTTATTCCAATTATAAATGAAATAAAACCTGATTTATTAATAACAATAGGAAGTTATTCAAAAAAGATAAATGATAAATTAAAGTTAACACTTAATTGTTATTCATACTCTGACATTGATTATTTAATAAAAGATCTAAATAAATTCATAAAGCCAAATCAGATTATTCTTTTAAAAGGTTCAAATGGAACTGGTGTTTGGAAACTTGTACCAATATTTAAAGATATAATTCGGGAGAATGCAAGTGCTGCCTGATCTTTTATTAAATTATACTGACTACTTTCAACCTTTAAATTTATTTAATTATATTACTTTTAGGACAATTGGAGCTCTATTGACTGCTTTATTGATTAGCTTCATTTTTGGTCCATTTATTATATCTATTTTGAAAAAAACACAAAAAAAAGGCCAACCAATTAGATCCGATGGCCCAAAAAATCATATAATTTTCAAGGCTGGGACTCCAACTATGGGAGGATTACTGATTTTATTAGCTTTTACAATTTCTACGATTTTGTGGGCTAAATTAAATAATGTTTATATATGGATTATTTTGGGAGTAGCTATTTTTTTTGGTTTAATAGGACTTCTAGATGATTGGTTAAAAGTATCAAGGATGTCTAGCAATGGTCTAAAAAGTTATCAAAAAATTTTGCCTCAGATTATTGTTGCATCCTTAGCTGCTTGGTTGATTCTTGAAAATACGCCAGAAAACCTTCAAAACACATTATCTATTCCTTTTTTGAAAGATAGCATTGTTTTTTTAGGAATTTTTTACATTCCATTTACAATTTTAGTAATTGTAGGTTCATCCAATGCGGTAAATTTAACAGATGGATTAGATGGTTTAGCAATTGTACCAGTTATGATTGCGGCTGCATCATTAGCTGTAATAGTTTACCTAGTTGGACATGTAAATTTCTCAAATTATTTGCAATTAAACTACGTTCCAGGAGTTGGTGAAATTACAGTTTTTCTAGGAGCAATAATTGGTTCTGGGTTAGGATTTTTATGGTTTAATGCGCCTCCTGCAATGGTTTTTATGGGAGACACTGGCTCTTTATCGCTTGGAGGAGTTATCGGTGTAACTGCTTCAGCATCAAGGCACGAATTAGTTTTAATTATAATTGGTGGTCTATTTGTATTGGAAACTGTATCCGTAATAGTACAAATTCTTTCTTTTAAGCTTACGGGCAAGAGAATATTTAAAATGGCGCCATTGCACCATCATTTTGAACAAAAAGGATGGCCTGAATCAACAATAGTAATAAGGTTCTGGATAATTGCTGTAATTTTAGCATTAGTTGGCATTTCTTCACTCAAACTAAGGTAAAAAATTGAGAAATTTAAGTAAATATAAAAACAAAGATGTTGGAATTTTAGGAGCTGGATTATCTGGCTTGGCTGCTGCTAAGATACTTTTAAGTTCAAAAGCTAAAGTTCATATATTTGATGACCAAAAAGATAAACCAAATATTATAAAAAAAGATAGTTGGAAAAATTATAAATCATGGCCTTGGGATCGTTTGAACACATTAGTCGTAAGTCCTGGAATACCAATAAACACAAAGAAAAAACATAATGCTATTCAACTTGCTATAAAAAATAACGTCAAAGTAATTAATGAAATAGATTTATTTGCAGAAACAAAACCAAAAGCTAGAATAGTAGGAATTACTGGCACAAATGGCAAATCTACAACCGTAGCATTGTTGTTTCATATCTTAAAATTTAGCAAAATTAAATGTGTTGTTGGAGGGAATTTTGGTTTTCCTGCATGTGAAATAAAGGATCCTGGGGATAATGGCGTTATAATTCTTGAATTATCTAGCTACCAATTAGATGGAGCAAAAAAATTAAGATTAGACCTGGCTTCAATAACCAATATTACAAAGGATCATTTAGACTACCACGAAACTTATTACAAATATAAACGTTCTAAGTTGAAGATTATTAAATTTTTAAAACAAAATGGTTCATTTATTTTAGACCTTAACAATAAAGCGCTAAATAAAATAATAAATGATGAAACTTTTAAATCTGTCGATTTTATAAAAATTAAAAGTGATCAATTTAGCAATTTTATAAATGATAATGATTACCTTAAAGGTAAACACAACCTAATTAATACATCTATTGCAATATCGATGGCTAAGAATTTAGATATTACCAATGATCAAATAAAATCCTCCATTAAAAATTTCAAAGGGTTACCTCACAGGATGGAACCTTTATACGTTTCAGATGGAATTAAAATTATTAATGATAGTAAATCAACAAATGGTGAGTCTACTGCCGCTGCTCTCCAATCTTTTAACAATATTTTTTGGATTGCAGGAGGTCAACCTAAGTCAGATGGTATTGGGAAAACTAAAAAGTTTTTAAATAAAGTAGTTCAAGTTTTCCTAATTGGTGAATCAACTAACTTTTTCTATAGAGAAATTTTGAAAATAGATAAAGATTTACCCATACACAATTGTTTAACATTAGAAAAGGCAACCAAACTTGCCCTTCAAAAAGCAACAATATCGAATTTAAAAAACTATGTAATTCTATTATCTCCATGTGCTGCTAGTTTTGACCAATTTAAAAATTTTGAAGATAGAGGAACTAAATTTAAAGAAATAATTAATAAAATTTTAAATAAAGGTATTTCGAAATGAACATTACACGTTCAGATAGGTCATATATTGCCCTTTGGTGGTGGACAATTGATAGATATTTATTGACATCATTTTTGCTATTATTGATGTTTGGCGTATTCTTAGTAATGGCTTCAAGTCAACATCTTGCTGAAAGCCTGAATATATCTTCGCATTATTTTACTATAAGACACTTACTCTTTGGAGCACTTAGCATTCCAATCATAATTTTCTTTTCAATATTGAATGAAAGACAAACTAAAATGATATGTATATTCGGCATATTAATAACTACATTTTTATTATTTTTTATTTTGTTTGAAGGAGAAAAAATAAAAGGAGCTCAACGATGGTTTTATATTGGAAATACAAGCTTTCAACCAAGTGAAATAAGTAAGCCTATGTTTGTGGTTTTTAATGCTTGGCTTCTATCTTTATGGGTTGAGAAAACAAAATTTCCTGGATGGATGTGGTCTATAGTGTCAATTATTTTAATATCAACTTTATTATTACTACAGCCGGATTTAGGAATGACCATAGTAATGATGTTCACTTGGGGATTTCAACTGTTTATTACTGGAATCCCAATAATAATAGTTTTTTGTCTTATTTTAGCTTTCCCAATTTTCATGATTTTATCTTATCAACATTTTGATCATGTAAAAATAAGAATAGACAATTTTATTGAAGGTAAGACATATCAAGTTTCTAAATCTTTACAATCATTTGAATCTGGTGGCTTTTGGGGAAAAGGTCCTGGAGAGGGATTTTATAAAAAATCTCTACCAGATGCTCATTCTGATTTTGTGTTTGCTGTTGCCGCTGAAGAATACGGAGCATTAATTTGTGGTGTCATTATAATTATTTATGGGCTAATAATTATAAGATCATTCTTCTATACAATTAATAATAATAATCTTTTTTTTATCTTAGCGGTAAGTGGTCTTGCATTCCAATTCGGCTTCCAATCATTAATTCATATGGCAAGTAATACAGACCTTATTCCGACTAAAGGGATGACATTACCATTTTTATCATATGGTGGATCATCTTTATTAGCATCGGCCATTACAGCGGGAATAATATTATCTTTAACAAGAAAAATTAATCCTTTAGAGCCATCCAAAACAAATTTTATGAAAAATAAATAAATGAAAAATATTAATAGAAAAAAAAGTTTAATGGTTGTCGCTGGTGGCACTGGAGGTCACATATATCCATCTTTATCCTTAATAAATAATATGAAAAATTATAATTATGTAATCATTACTGATGAAAGAGGTAAAAAATATTATTTAAATTTTTTGGAAAATAAAACTTTAAATTATAAAATTTTTTCTCATAAAGTAACAAGCCCAAGTAAAAAAAATATAATTAATATATTAGTTTCACTATTTCAAATTTTGATATCATTTTTAAAATCAATATTTTTAATTTTATTTCAAAAACCTAATTTAATTATTGGTTTTGGAGGATATCCATCTATCGCACCAATGTTAGCAGCAAAAATATGCAATGTTCCTTCAATTATACATGAACAAAATGCTGTTCTTGGAAGAGGAAATAGACTACTTGGTAAAATTTCAAATGTTTTAGCAACATCCTTTGTGAAAACAAAAAAAATTGAAAATGTTAAAAATGTGATTTTTACTGGTAACCCAGTAAGAAAACCATTTGAAGAAATTGGTAAAAATGACTTTGTCAATTCAATTAAAAACAAACCTTTCACTATCTTAATATATGGTGGAAGCCTTGGGTCTACTTTTTTTTCAAAGCAATTAACCTTAATGATTTGCTCACTTCCTGAAAAAATTAGAAAAGATATCAAAATAATTCAACAAGTTAGAAAAGAAGACATGAAATCAGTAAAACAAAATTATAAGATACACAACATTAATTCAGAGATTTCAAGCTTTTATCATGATATTGCTGAAAAGTTTCAATTAGCAAATTTAATAATTACTAGATCAGGAGGCTCTACAGTTGCTGAAATACTAGCTTCTTGTCGACCAGCAATATTTATTCCCCTTCCTAGTTCATTAGATAATCATCAATTTGAAAACGCAAAGCTTTTTGTATCTAACAATTGTGGTTGGTTATTTGATCAAATTAACAATAACAAAAATGACTTTGAAAAATTAATAATAAAATTTTTTAAAAATCCACAAACGCTTATAAAAACAAGTAAGAAAATCAGAGAATTATCTAACGAATTATCAAAATTGAGAAATGGTGAGACATCATCAGAATTTTTATCGCAGTTAATTTTTAAAATGATGAGTTATTCCAAAAAGGAAATTAAAAATACATGTTAAAAAGCCCAGAAAATCTTGGGATTATCCATTTTATTGGCATAGGTGGAATTGGTATGAGTGGAATTGCTGAAATTTTATTCCAATCAGGATATCAGGTTCAAGGAAGTGATATCCAAAAAAGCAATAATACTAATAGATTAGAGAAACTTGGAATCAAGATTTATATTGGACAGAAAAAAGCAAATATTGCAGATGCTAAAATTATAGTTATTTCAACTGCAATTTCAGAAACAAATGAGGAATTTCTTACAGCAAAAAAAATGTTTATTCCAATAGTACATAGATCTGAAATGTTAGGCGAATTAATGAGACTTAAACAATCTATAGCAATTGCCGGCACTCATGGCAAAACAACAACAACCTCTTTAATAGCAAAGATGATAGAAGAAAACGGCATGGATCCAACTATTATCAATGGTGGAATTATTTCGTCACTTGATAGTAATGCTCGTTTAGGCAATGGGGAATGGATGGTTGTCGAAGCAGATGAAAGTGATGGGAGTTTTGCAAAATTAAATCCAACTGCAGCAATTATTACCAACATAGACTTAGAACATTTAGATTATCACAAAACTGAAGATAATCTAGAAAATGCATTTTTAAATTTTGTTTCTTCAATACCATTCTATGGATTTGTCTGTTTATGCATTGATAACCCTAGAGCACAAAAATTAATTTCAAAATTAGAAAATAAGAAAGTAATTACTTATGGAATGTCTGCTAATGCAGATATTAGGGCTACAAATATATCATATAATAAAAATAGAATGCACTTTTCTTTAAGTATTTCAAATAATAAAGAATATGATAAAAATAATTACGACATAGAATTTTCTATGATTGGAAATCACAATATTCAAAATGCATTAGCAACAATTGCAACAGGAATTGAATTAAAAATACCACTTTCAAAAATTAAAAATACATTAAAAAATTTTACGGGAGTAGAAAGACGATTTCAAAAAGTTGGAAATTTTAAAGACACTCTAATAATTGATGATTATGGTCATCATCCCGTAGAAATAAGTTCAGCCTTAGCTGCAGCAAGACTTCTTGCGCCTAAGAGTAAAATAATTAGTGTTTTTCAACCACATCGTTATAGCAGACTAAGGGATTTATTTGATGAGTTTTGTAGATCTTTTAATGATGCTGACCACGTCTTACTTATGGACGTTTATGGAGCTGGGGAAAAACCAATTAAAAATCTAGAAAGTATTAATTTAGAGAACGGATTAACTAATTACGGACATAAAAATGTTTTGTATATAAAAGACAAACATCATCTGACAAAAACTTTGTTAAAACTAATACAACCAAATGATCTAATCATTTGTCTTGGAGCTGGTTCAATAACAAAAATTGCTAATAACCTGGAAGAAGAGTTGAAGAATGAAGAAAGACGCATTTAAAAAGCAATTTTTTAATTATATTTTTCTAGAAGAAAAACTAGCTCAACACACATGGTTTAGGGTAGGTGGTAATGCTGAAATTCTTTTTATACCTGAAGAAGAAATATTACTCGAGAAACTCTTGAAAGATAAGCCAAATGACTGTGATATTTTTACAATTGGTGCTGGATCAAATCTATTGATAAGAGATAATGGTATTAATGGAATTACAATAATCACAAATAAGCTTAATAAAATTAATATTGATGAAAATGGTATAATTACAGCTAGTTGTGGCGCTAGCGATGCTGATGTGGCTCGCTTTGCTAAAGATCATAATAGAACTGGACTTGAATTTTTAATTGGAATTCCTGGAACAATTGGTGGAGGAATCAAAATGAATTCTGGAGCATTTGGATGCGAATTTAGGGATGTTTTGATAGATGTAAAAGCTATAAATCATGATGGTGAATATAAAGTATTTTCTACTAATGATTTGAAGATGGAATATAGAAAAATTGGACTTACAAACAAATGGATATTCTTAACAGCACGGTTCAAAACTTCTTATGGTTCTAAAGAGCTTATAAGATCAAAAATGAAAGAAATTATTCATTCACGTAAAATGGCGCAACCAACGGGTGTTAAAACAGGAGGTAGTACTTTTAAAAACCCACTAGACAAAAAAGCATGGCAACTTATCGATCAAGCTGGATGCAGAGGATTGAGAAATGGCGATGCAATGATCTCAAAAAAACATTGTAATTTTATAGTAAATTTAAAAAACGCTACTGCCAAACAAATTGAAAACTTAGGTGAAACTGTAAAACAAAAAGTTTTTGAGAATTCTGGGATTAGGCTTTACTGGGAAATAGAAAGGGTAGGAGATAAATAAATGAAACCCTTGGCTGACATTCATGTTTTATTGTTAAAAGGAGGTAACGGCTCTGAGAGAGAAGTTTCTCTTAGAACAGCTGAAGTGTGTACGAAAGCAATTAAAGAAATAGGATACAAAGTTACTGAAGTTGATATTTCTGAAACAAATTTTTTAAATTTAACACAAATCAATGCTGACATATGTTTTAACGCATTGCATGGAGATTATGGAGAAGATGGTTCAATACAAGGTTTACTAAATCTGCTTAAAATTCCGTATACGCACTCAGGGGTAGCAACCTCTTCTATTGCAATGAATAAAATAAATTTTAAAAGAATTATAACTAATGCAACACAGTTTTCTGATGATCCAATTAACTTTGCAGAAACCTTACAACTAAAAAAGAACGGCAAATATTTTGAGGTGGATTACGATGGTGCTTTTGTTGTTAAGCCAATTAAAGGAGGAAGTTCAGTAGGAGTTGAAATTATTAGGGAAGGAAATAAATTTCTTTACACTGATAGACTAACTATTGATGAATTAATGGCAGAAATATTTGTTGGTTCAAAAGAGTTAACAGTCACCGTTTTAAAAGAAAACCCATTATGTGTCACTGAAATAACAACCTTTGATGAGAAACAATTCTATAATTATGAAGCTAAATATAATAAGAAAGGGTCATTTCATAAAATTCCTGCGAATATCCCAAAAAAAATTTATGATAAAGCTATGTCATGGGCCTTAAAATCACATCAGATTATTGGCTGTAAAGGAATTTCACGTACTGATTTTAGGTATGATAACAAAAAAGAGAAATTATATATGCTTGAGCTTAACACTCAACCAGGTATGACGAAGACATCTCTTAGCCCAGAACAAGCTTCTTATTGTGGTCTTACTATAAATGAAATGATTAAAGTTTTAATAGATGAGGCTAGTTACGAATGTTAATATCAAGATTTTACATAGCTGACTCTAAAAATAGCAAAAAGAAAAGAAACAATTCAGAAAATTTTCTTTCTAAAACCTTTTTAATAATTTTAGTAATGTCAGTCATATGTTTTTATTTATTTTTTAAATCTATTAACATTACAAATTTTTCTAAATTTGAGGTTGTTAATAAATTTTTCGTAAATAATGGCTTTACAATTAAAAATATTGAAATTGAAGGTGCAAATAACCTCGATAAAAAAGATATTTTAAAAATAATTCACACATACGATAATATAAATATATTTAGTGTAAATGTTAAAAAAATCTATGAAGAAATTAAAAAAAATACTTGGGTAAAAGAAGGATCTATAGAAATAATATATCCTGATAAGATAAAAATCTTATTAATAGAAAAAAAACCTGTAGCAATATGGCAAAATAAGTATGGAAATAACTTAATTACTAAAAATGGAGATATAATATCAGATGATAAATTAAATAATTTTAATAATAATCTCCCTATAATAATTGGTCATAATGCCCATAAAAATATTTATTCAATTTTAAAAAAATTAGATATCGATAAGAATTTCATTAAAAATATATGGTCCTTAACATTCGTTAATGAAAGACGATGGGATATACACTTCAATCAAGGGCTGACGATACGTTTGCCAAGTAATAAAGTAAGAGAAGCGTGGAAAAATGTTTTATTTCTTCATCAAAAATTTAATATTTTAAATCTTGGTCTTACAGAAATAGATCTCAGAAATTCCAATAAAATTATCGCTAAGATTAATATAGATAAGAATTTAATTTTTAAAAATAAAAGATCATGACTGTTATGAATAGTATAAATAAATCTAAAAATATATTTACCGTAATAGACGTAGGTAATAGCAAGGTATCATGTTTAATTGGATCTTCTGTTAAAACGAATGATGTTCAAATAAGAGCTTTAGGTTTTGGGCAACATGCATCACTTGGCATGACAAATGGTCATGTAACGGACATGAAAGAAATTGCCAATTCAATTGCTCGTGCAGTTGAAGGTGCTGAAACAATGGCGGGTTTTACAATTAATAATGTTATCTGCAGCCTATCTGGTGGCAGGCCAATTACTAAAATTGTTCGAAACAAGATAAATATAGAAAATGGAAAAGTTGAAAAAAATGATATTTCAAAACTACTTAAATTTAAAAATCTCTATGAAATTGATAACTATGAATTATTATCTTCTTCAGTAATTAAATATCATCTTGATAATAATACTACAGTTGACAACCCATTAGGAATCTTTACAAACACGCTCTCTGTAGAGATAAGTTGTACATTTGGCCAATCATCTGTAATTAAAAATATTTCCAGCGCCATCAATTTATGTCACTTATCTATTCAAAATTTTTTTATATCTTCTGAAGCATCAGGGATTTCAACCATGGTACAAGATGAAAGGAAAAACGGTGCTATAATAATTGATCTTGGGGCAAATATTACAAGTGTTGGAGTATTCTTAAATAATAAAATAATTTTTTCAGACTCAATTCCAATTGGTGGTTTACATATTACTAGTGATATAGTTAGAGGTCTAGGAACGAAATCAGAAGATGCAGAAAAAATTAAAATATTACATGGTTCTTGTCTCGCCCACGAAACAGACGAATATATAAATATCGACATCCCAATAATTTCAGATCAAGGAGATATTGTTTCTCAAAAGATTCCAAAAGCAATGCTAACTGCAATTATCAAACCTAGGGTTGAGGAAATATTCGAACTGATTCAAGAAAGAATTAAACAATCAAAACTTAATTCAGATTCTATTAATAAAGTAATTTTAAGTGGTGGAGGCGCAAATCTAAATAATATCCGTGAAGTAGCATCAAACTATTTTAAATCTAATGTAAGGATTGGTAGACCAATTGGTATAATTAATTTGCCAGAGATAGTTCAAACACCTACGTTTGCCTGTTTAACAGGTTTACTTGTTAAAAGTTTAGAAAAAGAAAATACAATAGACACTTATAAAACAAATGTAGGGTTATTGAAATATTTTGGCAAAGTAGGAAATTGGTTTGATCAAAACATATAATTTTTGAATTTAAACAGCAACTAAATAAGGAGAAAACAATGACTCTTAATATTACAATACCAGAAAATATAAATGATACAAAACCAAAAATATCTGTAATTGGAATTGGAGGTGCTGGAGGCAATGCAGTAAATACAATGATCAGTCAAAATATAGAAAATATTGATTTCATTGTAGCTAATACTGATGGACAAGCTTTGTCAAGAAGTCTTACATCAAGACAAATACAGCTTGGGAAAAACACAACTTTAGGACTTGGAGCAGGCTCTGATGCAGAAACTGGAAGAAAAGCCGCAGATGAGTCTATTGAAGAGATCATTGCCGAGTTGTCCGATGTAAATATGTTATTTATTGCTACTGGCATGGGCGGAGGTACTGGTTCTGGTGCGGCTCCTGTTATAGCTAAAGCTGCTAGAGAAAAAGGTATTTTAACCGTAGCAGTAGTAACTAAACCCTTTGATTTTGAAGGCAAAAAAAGAATGGATGTAGCAGAAGAAAGTTTATCCTTATTAAAAGAAAATGTTGATACTTTAATAGTAATACCCAATCAAAACCTTTTTAAAATTGCTAATGAAAAAACAACCTTTGCAGAAGCCTTTAAGATGGCTGATGATGTGCTATATCAAGGAATATGTGGCATAACAAATTTAATTACAAATCCTGGAATGATAAATTTAGACTTTGCTGATATTAAAACTGTTATGGGAAATATGGGCAAAGCTATGATGGGTACAGGTGAAAGTTCAGGAGAGAATAGAGCAAAGAACGCCGCACAAGCAGCCCTCAATAATCCTCTTTTAGATAATACTAATATAAAGGGAGCAAAGTCAATTTTACTAAATATTCAAGGAGGCCCAGATATTGCTTTATTCGAAGTAGATGAAGCTGCAAGCAAAATTAGAAATGAAGTCGATGAAAATGCAAATATTATTTTTGGATCTTCTATTGACAATAGTTTAGAAGGAATAATTAAAGTTTCTATAGTAGCTACCGGTATAAGTGTTGGTGAAACTAAAGTTTATACTAGTAGTTTTGATGAGAACGAAATAAAATCTGATAGCTCAGATTTAAATCCAAATACAGAAAATTATCAAATTAATTCTGAAAAAACAATCATTGAAGATCAAACGGAAATTTTGGAGGAAGATAATATTAAGCAAATTGATTTAGAAGCTGAGATAAGCAAATTAAATTCTAAACATGAAATTGATAACTTAGAGGATCAAAATTTATTTAATACTGAAATCAAAAAAAATGAACTGGAAACAATCTTTGAAGAAAAACCTAATAATCAATTTACTCAACAAAAGCCACAATCTTTTTTCAATCGCGTTTCATCTTTTTTTAATAGTAATAATGATATAAATGAAGTTAAGTTAGAACCAAATTTAAATCTTGAAAAAGAAACACCTTTAAAAGACGAATTTAATTTAGGGAAAACAAATTTAGATGACTATTTAGAAGATGTAAAATCTCAAAATAATGAAACAAAAGAGACTAATTTAGATTTAAAGAAAAATATTGTAGAAAATGATACACAATCTGAAAACTTTGATTTGTTTAACAAGGAAGACAAAAAAGAACATTTAAATCACCAAATTGATCTTACTGAAATAGAACAAAAAAATGAAGAGATAGACGAAAAAGTATTAGAAATACCTGCTTTTCTGAGAAGACAAGCAAACTAATAGAGATTGAAATATTTCGTAATTATATGTGATTTGTGTTTAATATAAAAGAGTTATATTTATACTGAAAAGGTATAAATTATGAATTTTATCAATAGATCACATATTTATAATTACGTTAACCAAAATACACTTAAAAGAAAAATTCATTTTTCTGGTGTTGGGGTTCATAATGGACGAGCTGTTTCTATGAGTATTGAACCGTCCAATGTTAATAGTGGAATTGTTTTTGTAAGAACTGATGTAAAATCAAATAATGTAATTAGAGGTGTTATTGATAATGTTGTTGTTTCAAGCTTATGTACAAAAATACAAAATACTTATGGCGTTTCCGTTTCTACTATAGAGCACTTAATGGCTGCATTTAGCGCGTTAAATATAGACAATGTCATTGTAAAAATCAATTCACCAGAATTACCTGCATTAGATGGCAGTTCCCATGAGTATGTTAAGAAAATACTCAAAGTAGGTACCAAAATACAAAATCATAAAAAACAATTCTTTAAAATTTTAAGAAAAGTGGAGGTGAATGATGGAGATAGATTTATTTCTATTACTCCATCTACTAACCTTTCAATTAATATCGCTATAAATTATCCTAATACTATAATAGGTCATTCACAATATCTTTATACTCATTCAATAGATAATTTCATTAATAGTTTATCAATGGCTAGAACCTATACTCTTTACGAAGATATAGAAAAAATGAGAATAGCTGGCTTAGCAATAGGAGGAAATCTTAACAATGCTATCGTGGTTGACAAATATAAAATTTTAAATCCTGATGGATTGAGGTTAGAAAAAGAATTTGTAAAACATAAAACTTTGGATTGTATAGGCGATTTTTATTTACTCGGCATGCCTTTAATTGGAGCTGTTGATTGTTTTGCTCCTGGTCATAATTTAAACCAGAAACTTATCAAAGAAGTTTTAAAAGACACTAATAATTACAAAATTGAAGATATAACCTCTGATAATGAAGCTAATAATTTTTTAAGTTTAGCGAGTGACAAAAATACCTCAGATAATATCACTTGTGTAGCTTAATATTTTATTTCACTAGTTCAATTTTTGATATACAAACCTAATTATTATTAATAAAATAAGTTCGTTAGGCACTTTTAAGAAAAATATACTATGAATAATCTTATTAAAAGATATTTGATTATATTACAAATATTTTCAATTTTATTTTTATTTTCAAATTGCAGTTCTGTTGACAAAGATGAAAATTCACCTCAATTATCCGATAATGAAATCTATTCAAAAGGTCTAATTTCACTTCAAAAAGGTAACTTTGAAGATGCAATTACAGAATTCGACGACGTTTTTCTTAATTACCCCTTTTCTCCATTAGCTTCTAGATCAGAAATAATGTCAGCCTATTCCCTTTATCAAAATAATAAACTTGATAAAGCAGTACTAAAATTAAATAGTTTTATAGAAATGAACCCTAAAGGCAAATTGACGCAATATGCTCATTATCTGTTATCAATGTGTTACTATTCACAAGTTTCAACTGAAGGCAGAGATCCAGGTTTAACAATAAAGGCTCTTAATTCATTTAAATTAATTATTTCAAAATATCCTAATTCTAAATATGCAAAAGATTCTAAACTTAAGATTATTTATTTAAAAAATTTGATCGCTAAAAATGAGTTAAATGTTGGAAAGTTTTATTTAAAAAAAGGTGCTCCTGCAAGTTCAATAAAAAGATTTAAGACAGTATTACAAAATTATCAAAATTCTTCAGCTATACCAGAAACTTTGTACAGATTAAGTGAGGCTCTTATTATAATTGGATTAAAAGAAGAAGCTATAAAAAGTAGTGCCCTTCTTCAGTATAATTTTCCTAATAATAATTGGTCAAAAATGAGTAAAGAGTTGTTTAAAGATAAATTTGAAATTACTAAAGATAACAATTCAAAATATTCAATTACAAATTATCTCAAAAGAATTTTTGATTAAAAAATGTTAAAAGAATTAATCGTCAAAAATATTGTTCTTATAAAATCAATTAAAATAGAATTCAAAAAAGGGCTTTCAGTTTTAACAGGTGAAACTGGGACTGGCAAGTCAATTCTACTGGATAGCTTAGGTCTAATTGTTGGCAACAGAGTTGATTTTAACTTGATTAGACACGGGGAAACTGATGCATCTGTAACTGCAATTTTTCAAATCGACGAAAAACATCCGGTAATAAAAGTTATACAAAAATATGATATAGAATTTGAAAATGAACTAATAATTAGACGTCAAATTAAATCAGATGGAAAATCAAAATGTTTAGTTAATGATACCATTATAACAAGAAATGCACTTATAGAAATAAGTGACTATTTAATCGAAATTCAAGGGCAATTTGAAGATAGGGGTCTTTTAGATATAAAAACTCATTTATCACTTTTGGACGATTTTTCTAATCATTGTAAGCTAATTGATGACACTAAATATTCTTTTAATGAGATGAAAAAATTGAAAACTTTTATAAAAGAGACAGAGAAAAAGGAACAGGAATTAAATGATGATAGTGAATGGATAAAAGTTTCATTAAATCAACTAATTATATTAGACCCTAAAACTGGAGAAGAAACAGAATTAAATCAAGCTAAACAGTTATTAAGTAACCGTGAAAAAATTTATAATTCAATAATTAAAGCCAAATCTATTATAGAAGATGAAAACGGATTAGAAGATTTAATTAATAAATTATTAAAGGAATTAGATGATCTCAAATCTTATGAACAACCTAATTTAGATGAAGCCATAGATTCAATTTATAGAGCTAAAGCAGAAATTGAGGAATTAAAAATATTTGCAAATAAAAAAAGTACAGACTTAAATGAAAAAACAGATGACTTAGAAACGATTGATGATCGACTACACGAATTACGTTCACAAGCAAGAAAACACAAGTGTGAAGTTGATGACCTAATAAAAATAAAAATAGAATTAGAGGAAAAATTAGAAAAACTTAATAAAAACAGCTCAAACTTAAACGATCTCAGAGAACAGCATAATAAAGCTAAGGAAAATTTTGTACTAAATAGTAAATTATTATCGGAGAGTAGAAAAAATTCTGCAATTAGATTGTCCAAGAAAATTAATAATGAACTACCTTACTTAAAGTTAGAAAATGCAAATTTTGAAGTTAAATTTGAAGAGATTGATTTTGATAATTGTTCTATTAATGGCATTGATAAGGTAACATTTTTGGCATCAACCAATAATGGAATGGATAAAAAACCAATTAATAAAATTGCATCTGGTGGTGAACTTTCCAGATTTTTACTTGCTATTAAGGTTGTACTTGAAACAGAAATACAAAATAGAACAATTATTTTTGATGAAATTGACTCTGGTATTGGTGGCTCAGCTGCAAATGCTGTCGGTCTAAGATTGGCTAAATTAGGTAAAACATATCAAACAATGGTGGTAACACATTCTCCACAAGTCACTTCTAAAGGACACAATCATTACCTTATAAAAAAGGAAGATATTCAAAATAAAACAATTTCAAATGTTACTGAATTGAACGTAAATGAAAGAGTTGAAGAAATAGCAAGAATGGTTTCTGGACAATCAATAACAAATGAAGCTAGAGAAGCAGCTCAGAAACTATTAGATAATTAGGCTAATGGACACAAAAATTTTCAATAAATTAAATCAATTAAAAAAAGAAATAGATTTTCATGATCATAAATACCATTCTGAGGATAATCCAGAAATTTCTGATTTTGAATATGATAAGCTTTGTAAAGAATATGATACTTTAATTAATGAAAATCCTGAATTTAATTTTTTAGAACGCAAAACTGTTGGTTCACAAACCTCTAGTCAATTCCAAAAATATAATCATCAAAAACCAATGACTTCACTTGCTAATGCATTTTCTTTCGAAGACGTGAATGATTTCATTGAGAGAACTCTTAAATTTTTGAATTTAAATAAAAATTTTCAGATAAATTTTATGTGTGAACCAAAAATTGATGGACTATCGATATCACTCCTTTATGTAAATGGAAATTTATTTAATGCTGTCACTAGAGGAGATGGAAAAGTAGGCGAAATAGTTACTGAAAACGTAAAAACTATTAAAGATATACCACATAAATTAAAAGGTAATTATCCAAACCTCATAGAGATAAGAGGTGAAATTTTTATGAAAAAAGCTAATTTTGAAGAACTTAACAAATCACAAATAGAAAAAAATGGGAAAGTTTTTGCTAATTCAAGAAATGCTGCAGCAGGATCAATACGACAAAAAGACATAAATATTTTGAAAGAACGTAAGTTAAATTTTTATGCCTTCTCCGTAGGAGAATTTACAAATGATTTTAATATTCAAACTCAGTTTGATCTTTTAAAAAAATTTAAACAAATGGGTGTAAACACAAACCAAGAAAACTCTAGAGCAAGTAAAATTGAAGATATAAAAAAATTCTACTCTTTGATGATTTCTAAAAGAAATGAGTTAGATTATGAAATTGATGGCCTTGTATACAAGGTAAATGACAGAATTTTACAAGAAAGGTTAGGAAATTTGTCTAGATCGCCAAGATGGGCGATTGCCCACAAATTTCCCCCTGAAATAGTAGAAACTATACTTTTAAATATAGAAACACAAGTTGGTAGAACTGGAGCCCTTACACCAGTTGGTAAATTAAAACCTGTAAAAGTTGGGGGGGTGCTAGTTTCAAATGTAACGCTCCATAACGAAGATGAAATTTCAAGAAAAGATATTAGAGTAGGAGATATTGTAAAAATTCAACGTGCTGGAGATGTTATTCCCCAGGTTACTGAAGTAATAAAAGAAAAAAGACAAAATAATTCTAGAGTCTACGTTCCACCTAATTTTTGTCCATCATGTGGAGGGAAAACATATAAACCAAAAAGTGAAGCAATTAGGAGATGTCTTTCTGGAGTCAATTGTCCTTCTCAAACAGTTGAAAAATTAAAGCATTTTGTTTCCAAAAATGCTTTTAATATTGAAGGTTTAGGGGACAAATTAATAGTCATGCTCTTCAAAGAAAAAATCATCAATGATTTTAGTGATATTTTTAAAATTTATAAATATAAAGAATTATTAGAAAAACGTGAAGGTTTAGGAAAATTATCTGTTTCGAATCTTTTAAACTCTATCGAGTCAAGGAAAAGAATTCTGCTAGACAAATTCATTTATGCTCTTGGGATCAAACAGATTGGTGAAAACAATGCTAAATTATTAGCTTTAAATTATAATTCTTTTGAAAATTTTTGTATTGAAATGGAAAAAGCAAATGATAAGTTATCTGATTCATTCCAAAAGCTTGTCTCAATTGATCAAATTGGTGAGAATATTGCTGAGGATTTAATCTTATTTTTCAATACATCCTCAAATCTTATAATGTTAAAAGAACTCTTGAATTATATAAGAATTGAAAATGTTGAACAAAAATTAACTAATTCACCCTATAAGGACAAAATAGTAGTATTGACTGGTACATTAGATACAATGAGTCGTGATGAGGCAAAACAAAAACTAAATAACTTAGGAGCAAAAGTAAGTAGCTCTGTTTCTAAAAATACAGATTATGTAATTGTTGGTGAACAACCTGGATCCAAAGCAAAAAAAGCTAAAGAACTAAACATCCCAATAATAAATGAATATGAGTGGGTTGAAATAATAAAAACAATTGACATTTAAATTTTTGTTGTTTTTCTTTTCAAGAATAAAAATAATTCTTTATCACCTTTGTCAATTAATTTTGACAAATCTTGATACACTTTTTTATGATAATCATTAATCCATTTTATCTCAAATGAAGATAACAATTTTTTATTAATAAGATTTAATTCTAGAGGCACCCTAGTTAAGTTTTCAAAACATAAATAATTTTTATTAGACTTTTCTTTTACTATCTCTAGATTTTCAATCCTAATACCGTACGCCCCTTTTTTATAATATCCTGGCTCATTAGAAATTACCATGCCTGGTTCAATAAAACATTCAGATGTTTTAGATATTGAAATTGGTCCTTCATGAACACACAAAACATGACCTACCCCATGTCCTGTTCCGTGAGCATAATCTTTACCTTCAGACCATAGTGCTACCCTACCTAAAGCATCTAATTCTCTTCCTTTAGTACCTACAGGGAAAGAAGCAGATGCGATTGCAATGTGCCCTTTTAAAACCAAAGTATAATCGTCTAACATTTGCGATTTAGCTTTCCCAACTAGAAGGGTACGAGTTGTATCAGTAGTTCCATCTAAATAATGAGCTCCTGTATCAATTAAATACAAACTACTTTTATCAATTTTTTTATTAGAAGAAACATTTGCTTTGTAGTGAATAATTGCACCATTCTCTTCAAATGCTGAAATTGTGGCAAAGCTCTCACAAATGAATGTTTTGTCTAAAGAACGAATATCAAATAGTTTCTGAGACAAGCAAATCTCAGTAAGTTTCTTTGAGTCAATATTTTTCTCAAACCAAAATAAGAATTTCAATATAGCTAAACCGTCTTTTAAATGAGCATTTTTAAATCCACTTAATTCTAAAGGATTTTTTTTGGCTTTAAACTTATCTACTGGGCAATTAATGAGTTGATATGATAAATCATTATCCTTTAAAGTATCATAAATTTTTAAAGGTAAAAAATTTGGATCAATAAGAAATTTTTTATTGTTTAAATTTAAAAAAAATTTAGAAAAATCATCTAATTTATAAATTTTAATTTGCTTATTTTTAGAAAAATATTTCTTTAGCATACAATTTTTTGTAAAAATAAAAAATTCTCCAGTTTTTGAAATAACACAAAAAGACCTTATGACTGGGCTATACTTTAAATCTGTTGCTCTAATATTGAGCAACCATGAAAGACCAGCAGGATTAAATAAGATATAAAATTCACAATTACTCTTTTTTATTATTTTTTTAAGACGGTTAATTTTTGAAGAAGAAGGTTCACCATTAATTTGGTCAGAAATTTCAAAGATTTTATTTTTAACAACAAAATTTTTTTTTAACCATATTTCATCAATTAAGTTTTTTTCAACAAGTTCAAATCTTATTTTTGAGCCTTTAAGTAAACTTTTCAATAATTCATATTGCTTTAGTGTTATAAGCCAAGGATCAATTGCAATATTTTTTAGTTTTTTTTCATTTTTCTTTAAAAATAAACAAATATCTTTAAAACCACCTATCAAACAATCAAAACTTTTTTGATCAACTTCTTTTTTTAATTGAAGCTCATAACGACTGTCGCTCAATATAACTGATTTTACTTCTGAATTAGCGGATATTATTGCATGACCAGCAGAACCAGAAAAATTTGTAATATATTTTAAACGCTCTTCATCGTCTGGAACTTCTTCACCAGAATACATATCAGCTCTAGGAACTAATAGTGCATCTAGTTTTTTTAATTTCATATTGTTTATTAGTAATTTTAATTTTGTACTCAAATTTTACTCTTTAATAAAAATTGACGTCTCATTATTACTGTTCCCCACCCATTTACAATAATTTTTTTTTTCAATTTAAATCCAAACATTCTATATATATTTACTATATTTGTGATTTGATTACTTAAAAGCCCTGATAAAATAATAAATGAATTTGGTTTTGATATAAATTTAAGTCTTGGTGCTAAACTTCTTAGAGGACCAAAAAGAATATTAGCAAAAATTAAATCATAATGTTTTTTTTTGTTGAAATTTTTCATTGTGTTTGACTTCGAAAGAAAGATTTGTCTGCTAATAATATTATTTAACCTAAGATTTTTTTTTGTTAGTTTTAACGCATTTATATCTATATCAACAAAGGTAATTTTATTATTTTTAAAAATTTTTTTTGATGCTATTCCAAGAATGCCAGTTCCACAACCGTAATCTAATACTGATTTTGGATTATAAATTTTTGATAAATAAGTTAAGGAATTTAAGCAACTCTCTGTAGTTTCATGAGATCCACTTCCAAATGCAAAGGATGCATCTATTTTTATTGGTATCTTATTTTCAGAATATTCTTTTTTAATATGAGAACCATAAATGTAAAAGTTATCAATATTTATGGGCGGAAATGATGACCTATTTTCTTTTAGCCAATCTTTATTAATAATTTTTGATATATAAACCTTATTTAAAAATTCTTTAACATTACTTTTTTCATTATAATCATAAAATTTATTAAGTTTAAATTGTTTAGTGAGAAAATTTAACTTTGTATTAATAATTTTTTTTTCAGGTTTTTTTTCAAGAAGAATTTCTAATATCCAGTATTTATTTAAATGAAACTCACCTAATTTATTCGTTATTAAATTATAAGATTTACCTATATTATATTTGCTGTTTAAGTCTTTATCTTCAAATAAACTAGATGACAAATATCCATCTAAATCTTCAAAATATTCAGAAAATAATTCTTTAAACTTATCTTCTACAATAATTCTTATTGACCACAAATCCATAACTAAGTGAATTATTCTATTATTTTAACAAAACTAGATACTACTTTCTTTTCACCAGCTTTATCAAAATTTATATTCAGTTTATCTCCATCTGAGGAAATAATAAGACCCATACCAAATTTTTGATGAAAAACTCTTTGGCCAACACTAAGGTTTGAATTCGAGCTAGATAGTCTTTTCTCAAATTGAGAATTTTTATAAACATTAAGACTTTTGATGCCGTTCTGTTTTGCTCTAATAAATCCTGGCCCATATGAGGAATTGTTTGATGATAAGTCAAAATCAATTTGACTATAGCTCGATACATCTGCTCCCAGATTACCTTCAATATTTTCATTAATAATCTTTTTTGGCAATTCACTTATAAATCTTGACGGAATTGATCCTTGCCATAAACCATGAATTTGTCTATTAGCCGCAAAGGTTATAAAAAGTCTTTTTTTTGCACGTGTAATTCCTACATAAGCTAACCTTCTTTCTTCTTCCAAACCTGATAAGCCTAATTCATCAATAGATCTCTGGCTTGGGAACATACCTTCTTCCCATCCAGGTAGAAAAACAGCATCAAATTCAAGTCCCTTAGCAGCGTGTAAAGTCATTAAAGAAACTTCACCTGCTTCAGCTTCATTATCTCCATCCATAACTAATGATATATGCTCTAAAAATCCTGACAGGTTGTCAAAACCAGTCATAGCATTGATTAACTCTTTTAAATTTTCTAATCTACCTTCGCTTTCAATCGAATTTTCATTTTGCCAATGACCTATATACCCAGATTCTTCAAATACTTTTAAAGCCAAGTCTGTATGAGAAATTTCTTTTTTATGATTATTCCAGTCAATAAATTGATTTATTAAATTTTGTAATGTTATTTTAACATTAGGTCTTAACTCATCAGTCAACAACAATTCTTGAGAAGCTGAAAAAAAAGAAATATTATTTTTTTTTGCGTATGAATGTATTAAACTAGTTGTACTGGTACCTAATCCTCTTTTTGGAACATTTATTATTCTTTCTAAAGCTAAATCATCGTTTAGTTGCTGAACAACTCTCAAATAAGCTAAAGCATCCCTAATTTCTAAACGTTCGTAGAATTTCGCTCCAATTACTTTATATGGAATACCAATATCTACAAATCTTTCTTCAAAATATCTAGTTTGGTGCCCTGCTCTAACTAAAACAGCTATCTGGTCATATCTAAAACCAAGTGAATGTAAATTTTCAATTTCTAAGCTGGTTTTTTTAGCTTCTTCAACTCCATCCCAGACAGAAATTAAATCTATTTTGTCTCCATCCCCAGAAGAAGTTTTAAGTTTTTTACTTAATCTTTCTTTATTATTAGCAATGATACTGTTAGCAGCTTCTAATATTCGGCCAGTTGATCTGTAATTTTCTTCTAATTTGATTACCTTAGCTGAAGTATAATCCTTTGCAAATGTTAAAATATTGCCTACTTGTGCACCACGCCAACCATATATAGATTGATCATCATCTCCTACACAACAGATATTTTGAGATTTATTTGCAAATAATTTAAGCCACAAATGTTGAATAGTATTAGTATCTTGATATTCATCGACTAAAAAATATAAAATTTTAGATTGATATTTTTGTAATATATCTGGATGTTCTGAAAATATAGTTAAATTATATAAGAGCAGATCACCAAAATCAGCAGAATTTAAAGTTACTAATCTTGACTGGTACATTTTATATATATTTATTGCTTTACCATTAGCAAAAAAATCATTGTCTGAGAGATTTATATCATCTGGTTTATAGCCTTTATCTTTCCAGGAACTAATTAAATTAGACATTGATTTTGGAGTAAATTTTTTAACATCAATATCTTGATCAATCATTATTTGTTTTAAAAGCCTAATTTGATCGTCTGGTGTTATAATAGTGTAATTAGAGTTTAAACCAACAACTTCTGCATTTTCTCTTAATATTCTAGCTGCTATAGAATGGAAGGTGCCCATCCACACTGAGTTCGCGGATGGGCCAATTAAACTTTCAAGTCTTGTTCTCATTTCTTTTGCTGCTTTGTTTGTGAAAGTGACAGCAAGAATATTCCATGGCTTAGTCTTATTACTATACAATAAGTTTGCTAATCTTGCTATAAGAACTCTGGTTTTTCCAGTTCCTGCACCAGAAAGTACTAATAAAGGTCCATCAAGGGTTTTTACAGCTTCTTTTTGAGAATCATTAAGGTCTACATATGCTTGATGATTATAAATCTGTGTCATAATTTTTAAATTTTCTTATAAAGAATTTTTGTACATTATAATCATATTTCTAACATATTGATTGTTTAACTTGTAGAAAATTAATAAATAAATAATAATTAAGTATTATTTCAATTGATTAATGAGTGTTTATTGCATGACTAGAATTAGTATTTTTTTATTTATAAAGCTTATTGTAATTTTATCTATTTTAAATGGTTGTTCAAACACTTCTAATTCTTTTTCTGAAAATAATGACCCATTTGAAACCCTTAACCGAAATGTTTTTTCATTTAATAAATATTTAGACAAAAAAATAATTTCTCCTATTAGCAGTGCTTATGTCAAAAAAGTTCCTTCAAAAGTAAGAAGAGGTATTAGCAATCATTTAGAATGGATGGATACACCAAGCACTATTATTAATAGTGTTTTACAAACTGATTTGGAAAATACATTTTTAGCATCTGCAAAATTTATGTTAAATGGACTTACATTAGGTTTTTATGATTTGGATGAAGGAGATACTAAAATTAAAAAGAGAGATTTCGGATCAACTTTGGCAAATTTAAATTTTCCAGAAGGTCCTTTTTTGATGGTTCCTTTTCTAGGGCCTAAAACAACAAGAGATTTCACTGGAACAGTTGTAGATAAACAAAATCTAGTGACCTTGTCATCTGACTCAATTAATGACTTGAGCTTAGCTGAAATACCAATTAATTTAGTTGACAAGAGAGGTAAAATGCAAAAGACAATTGATAATATTTATCTTTCAACTGACCCTTATATAAAAATTAGGTCTTATTATCTTCAAAATAGACGTAATGATATTTACGGTAAAGAATATATAAATAATAAAAATAATAATTTGGACTCAGAATTTGAAAAACTTTTGGATTAATAAAAAAATAAAAAAGTATTTAAGTTATACTTTTTTATTTTTTTTCATTTTAAATATTAACACGTTCAAATCTTTTTCTGACAATTTAGAAAAAGGTGAAGCTATTGTTCAGCAAATGATTTCTGAAGCTCAAAAACATGCGATTGATACAATAAATCTTAAACCAAGCGAAAGATCTTCAAAGATTGAATTATTAATAAAAAAATATGTCAACCTTAATTTTATGGCTAAAGCAACAACTGGAAGTTTTTGGAAAAAAGCTTCAGATAATCAAAAAGAACTTTACAAAAATGCTTTACTTAAACAAATAGTTTTGTCAATCGAAGAGCATCTTAATACACTCGCTAATTTAAAATATAAACCCTTAACATCTGAAAAAAGGGGGAAAAAACTCGTTTATGTAAGAGGCTTGATAGAAGACCCAAATAAACAAAAGCCTAATGTAAATCTTTTATGGAAATTAGCTGCAAACAAAGCAGGATCATTTTTGATTCTTGATTTAGAAATAGAAGGTATATCATTAGTGAGTTCTCAAAAGGCTGAAGCTATGTCAATTTTAAGGAAAAACAAAGGTGACTTTGATGTTTTGTTGAAGGATATGAATAAAGATTAATAAGTTATCTTAATATTGGTTTATATTTTATTCTTTTTGGATTAAGAGCTTCGTCCCCTAACCTTCTTTTTTTATCTAATTCATAGTCTTGGTAATTTCCTTCAAACCATTCTACATGACTTCCACCTTCAAAAGCTAGAATATGAGTGGCAAGCTTATTCAAAAACCACCTATCATGAGAAATGACCACTACACAACCTGAAAAATCAAGAATTGCCTCTTCTAATGATCTTAAAGTGTCTACGTCTAAATCATTTGTAGGTTCGTCTAATAATAATACATTGCCTGGATCTTTTAACATCTTAGCCAAGTGTACCCTATTTCTTTCACCACCTGACAACTGACTTACAATTTTTTGTTGATCAGACCCTTTGAAATTAAATTGACCAACATAAGCTCTACTTTGTATTGTTTTTTTGCCTATTTGTATTTCATCTGATCCATCAGAAATTGACTCCCAAACATTTTGGTTAGGTTCAAGAATATCTCTAGATTGATCAACGTAATTTAAACTTACCGTTTCACCTATAAAAATTTCACCGTTGTTTGGGATCTCTTCTTTAGTTATAAGCCTAAATAAAGTAGTTTTACCTGCTCCATTTGCTCCAATCACACCTATTATTCCACCTGGCGGAAGTTTAAAACTCAGATTATCAATTAATAATATATCCCCAAAAGACTTACTAACATTTTTAAAATTTATTACTTCATTACCTAATCTAGGTGCAGGAGGAATAACAAGATTTCCGTTATTAATTTCTTTTTTCTGTTCTTTAGCAACCAATTGTTCATATGAAGCAATTCTTGCTTTAGATTTGGCTTGCCTTGCCCTTGGCGCTGATTTAATCCATTCTAATTCTTCATTAAGTTTTCTTTTTCTAGCTTCTTCTAACTTGCCTTCAAGCTCAAGTCGTTTTTGTTTTTGCTCTAACCATCCAGAATAATTACCTTTATAAGGAATACCTTCGCCACGATCCAATTCTAATATCCAACCTGCAACCTCATCTAGAAAGTATCTGTCATGCGTAATTGTTACTACAGTTCCAGGAAAATCATGAAGAAATCTTTGAAGCCAAGCAACAGAAAGTGCATCTAAATGATTAGTTGGTTCATCTAATAATAAAAAATCAGGGTTTGACAAAAGTAATTTCGCTAAAGCAACTCTCCTTTTCTCTCCTCCAGACAAATGATCTATTTTTGCTTCTCCAGAAGGTAAACTTAGGGCATCCATAGCTATTTCTGCTTTTCTATCTAAATCCCACGCATCCATATTGTCAATTTGTTCTTGAAGCTCTCCTTGTTTGGTTATTATTTCATTCATTTCATCATCAGTTAATTCCTCAGAGAATTTTTGAGAAATTTCATTAAATTCATCAACAAGTTTTTTTGCATCATGCATGCCTTCCATTACATTTTCATAAACATTTAAATCATTATTTAGCTCTGGTTCTTGAGCTAAATAGCCAATCTTTATACCATCGGCTAACTTTGCTTCACCATTATATTCTTTATCAACACCTGCCATAATTTTTAATAAAGTTGATTTTCCTGCTCCATTACTTCCCAATACACCAATTTTAGCTCCAGGTAAAAAAGATAAACTTATATCTTTTAGTACTTGCTTTCCACCTGGATATATTTTGCTTAATTTATACATTGAATAAATATATTGTGGATTATTCATTTAATTACCTCAAAAAATATTATTATTTGTAAATCATAAATTAATTCCATCTAAAATTATATTATATAAATTCAAATAATAATTTTTTATTTTTACAATATAACTGTATGATATAAAAATGATTAATACTTTTCCTATTTGGATCATTGCTATTGACTATATCTTAGCAATTTTAATGATAATTTTGTGTTTAAAATTTATCTCAAATCTGTTTTTAATGGAAAAAAGTAATATGGCTTTTTTTCGGTACATTACTAAACTTTTTGAAGCAGTCTTAATTGTTACTAAGAAGATTATACCTGGTTTTATTGTTCAACCGATTATTCCACTTTACTTAGCTTGGCTTGTTTTTATGATACGGTTATATGTTCTGCCATTATGCTTAGGGTACAGTTACTTGGGTAAGTTTGCTTTCATATTTGAAAGAGATATAGCTACACAGATAAAATCAGTAATATTAGCAATAGCGCTTAATCTGAATTATGGTATTTGATGATCAAGATAAGTACTCTAATCTTTTAATTATCTCATCTATATCACTGACTTTTGTCTCATAAGAAGTTACAAATCTAACAACCAATCGATCATTATTTGCCTTACACCATAAGTTTGGAATGATATTTAATTTAAGTATATTCTGGTATGTGCTTTCTTTCATTTCTATGAAAAGTTCATTTCCTTGAGTAGGGAATAAAAACTTAAAATCATCAAATTTTGATAATTTATTTCTGAAATATAACGCATTTTTATTTGCAATTTTAGCTAATTTTAACCACAAGTCGTCTTTAAACCATGCATTTAGCTGAGCAGATACAAACCTTGTTTTAGCAAGAACATGTCCAGTTTGTTTCACTATATATTTTGCTTCCCTCGCAAGTTTTTTATTGAAAAATATGATTATTTCTGCTGCCATAGCACCGTTTTTAGTGGCACCCAGAGACAAACAATCAACTCCTATTTTCCATGTAGCTTCAGCTGGAGATAACGCGTCTTGAGCAACTAAAGCGTTTGTAAATCTAGCACCGTCCATATGAAGATGAAGATTATAAAATTTACAAATTTCGCTTAAGGCATTTATTTCATCTAAGGAGTATAAAGTTCCATTTTCAGCTAATTGTGAAATTGAAACTCCAGAAATTACTGGATTCATTTTTTTTTTAAAGTTAATTTCTTCTATCTTTTGAATCAGATCTTCAACTTGAATGCGCCCACTAAAGTTTGATATTGTAAGTAATTTACCACCACCTGAAAAAAACTCTGGTGCACCTCCTTCATCCTTGTTGATATGAGAATTACTGTGACAAATAACACTTCCATAAGATCGTAAAAAAGATGAAAGCGCCAAAGAATTTGAAGCAGTTCCAGACATCATGGGTATGATTTCTAAATCTTTTTTTTCAAAAATTTTTTGAATAATATTTTTACATTTTTTAGTGAAAATATCATTGCCATAAGGCAATGTTCTTGTCTTAGATGCTTCTGAGATTGCCTCTAATATCTGAGGTGCCATACCAGAGGTGGTATCAGTTCCAATCAAAATTTTTCTTTTATACATTTAAATTTTTATCCACTAATTAATTTTAAAATTGTTCTGGCCCTTTTTAATAGTTATCACATACTTAACTTGCTTTGTTTTAATGTCCAATACTACTAATGTATTTTTACCCTCGTAAATATACCTTAATAAAATATTATTTTCTGGCCCTAATGATGAGGAAATCAACTGTGCATTTAAAGGTTCATTAAAGTCGAATTTAGTTGTTAGTTCAATATTCTTTTTTAAGAGTTTACGTTCGCTTGATTTGTTCGCGAGTTCACTATAATTATTTGCCAGACCCCAAAATAAAAAAACTAACCCCATAATTATTAATAATCCTAAAATGATGGCAATAATTTTTATTAGCTTTATATTAGAGATTATAGTAGATGTTTTTTCTACTTTGGGATTAAATTTATTAGACATGACAACTCCTATTAAAATTTCATTTAATGTAAAAGATTTATGTTTACCGTCTAAAAGGTTAGACACTTGGGTTACAGATGCTATTAAAGTAAGTGATCCTACAAAACAACAATTAAATTTAAATAACTTTTCATTTTCCAGAAATAAAATAAAAAGTTTAATTGAAGGAAATTGTATTAAAGTTGACGGTATAACTGTAAACAATCCTTCATTTAAAGTTAGAAATTGTGAATTTATTCAGATTATATTACCAGTACCAATACAACCTATTCCTTTGCCTGAAGATATTAAATTGGACATAATCTATGAAGATGATCATATAATAGTTTTAAATAAGAAATCAGGCATGGTTGTCCATCCTGCACCAGGTACTCCTAAAGGTACACTAGTTAATGCCTTGCTTTATCATTGTGGTAATAGTCTTCAAGGTATAGGTGGTGTCAAAAGACCTGGCATTGTTCATAGATTAGATAAGAATACAAGTGGAGTAATGGTTGCAGCTAAAACAGAATTGGCTCACACAAACCTAAGTAAAATTTTTTTTAACCACGATTTAGAGAGACAATATAATGCTGTTGTTTGGGGTCAACCTAAAATTAACGGTGTCATCGAAAAACCTATAGGTAGATCTCCAATTAATCGAAAAAAAATGGCTATAATAGATAAAGGTAAGATAGCCATTACAAAATGGAAAATATTAGATATTTTTCCGCCTTTTGCTAGTTTAATAGAGTGCAAACTTGAAACAGGGAAAACACATCAAATTCGTGTTCACATGTCAAACTTAGGACATAGTATAATTGGTGATGATTTATATGGTAAACGACTTGCAGAAAAATATTTCAAAAATAATTTTCTCAAAGAAAAATATAAGCTGATCAAATCAATCAACAGACAAGCTCTACATGCAACAAAATTATCTTTTAAGCATCCAATTAATGATGAATATTTAGAATTTTCTAGCAATTTACCTAAAGATATTAATAATTTAATATATAATTTAAAGTTAAAAATTCTATAATTTTGAATAAAGTCTTTAAATCTAAGGACAAAAATACTATATGTAAATTGGAGTAATTAATTGAGCAATGTAGAAAACATGAATTTATCTTTAGTTTCACCAGATAATAATCTTGGTAGATATTTAGATCAGATAAAAAAGTTCCCAATGCTAGATGCTGATGAGGAATATATTCTTGCTAAAGATTGGTTAAGTAAACAAGATACTAAAGCAGCACATAAACTCGTGACTAGTCATCTTAGACTTGTAGCAAAAATAGCTATGGGATATAGAGGGTATGGACTTCCTATTGCTGACCTTATTGCTGAAGGTAATATTGGAATGATGCATGCAGTTAAGAAGTTTGATCCTGAAAAAGGTTTTAGATTAGCAACATATGCTATGTGGTGGATTAAAGCAGCAATACAAGAATTTGTACTTAGAAGTTGGTCACAGGTTAAAATTGGGACAACAGCAAGTCAAAAGAAATTATTTTTTAATTTAAGAAAAATTAAAGGTAAGATTAATGCTTTAGAAGATGGAGACCTATCACCAAAACAAATTAATCATATTTCTGAAGCTCTTAACGTTACTAAAGATGAAGTTGTTAGTATGAATAGAAGAATGTTAGGTGGAGATCATTCTCTTAACTCACAAATAAGTCGTAATGATGGAGAAGAAGCAGAATGGCAAGATTTACTGTCAGATGACAGAGATAATCAAGAAACTGAATACGCTAATTACCAAGAAAAAAATATTAGAAATAAATTGGTGCTAGAAGCTTTAGAACACCTAAAACCAAGAGAAAAAGATATAATTATTAAAAGAAGACTGATGGATAATCCAAAGACATTAGAAGATTTATCAAAAGAATATAAAGTTAGTCGAGAAAGAATTAGACAAATTGAAACAAGAGCATTTGAAAAACTTCAAACAACTGTAAAATCTAAGGCCAAGGAATTAAAGTTGATAGAAGCACATGAATATTAATTGGAGCTGAAAGGATCTTTAATATAAATGGTATCAGATCTTTCGGGACTAGTTGAAACTAATATTACTGGACACCCCACAAGCTCTTCTATCTTTCTAATATAAATAATAGCTGATTTCGGAAGTTCATTTATGCTCTTTATGCCAACAATACTACCTTCCCACCCTTTAATAGTTTCATAAATAGGTATTAAATTTTTTTGTTGTTTTTCCGAAGAGGGTAGATAATTTATAATATTACCATCTAAAGAATATCCTGTACAAATTTTAATTTCTTTAAATCCATCTAAAACATCTAATTTTGTTAGAGCAATACCATTAATACTAGATAGTGATACAGCTTGTTTAACTAGAACAGAATCAAACCACCCACACCTCCTTTGCCTTCCTGTAACTGTTCCAAATTCATTACCTTTTTTTCCTAAAGATATCCCATTATCCCCCTTATCTTCTGTAGGGAAAGGACCCGATCCAACTCTTGTAGTATAAGCTTTAGTTATGCCTAAAGTATAATCTATATCTGTTGGTCCTAAACCAGCTCCAATACCTGCCTGTGAAGCAATAGTATTACTGCTAGTTACAAAAGGATAAGTACCATGATCCACATCCAAAAATGTTCCTTGAGCTCCTTCAAATAAAATGTTAGATGAATTCTTTTTATATTTATCAATTAAAAGCCAAGAAGGTTGAACATATGGTTTTAAAATCTGCCCTAAATCCCAAAGTTTTTCAGAAATTTCTTTAGGATTAATATTTTTTTCACCCATAGCTCTTAGCCAAATATTATGGAAACCATATAATTCTGAAAGTTTCAAAAATAAGTTATCTTTATCAAATACATCACATATTCTTATACCTCTTCTACCAACTTTATCTTCATAGGAAGGTCCAATACCCCTCCCTGTAGTGCCAATTTTTTCAGTATTTTTTTTGTTTTCTCTTAATTGATCAATCACTTGATGTATGGGTAAAATTAAAAAAGCAGAGTCTGAAATAATAAGATTTTTAGGAGATATTTTAATGTTTTGCTTCTTTAATTCATCAATTTCTTTTTTTAAATGAAATGGATCTATTACAACACCATTACCAATTAAAACAATTGTGTTCTTTCTAACAATTCCACTCGGTAACAAAGATAATTTGAATATTTTCTTATCAACAACTAATGTATGTCCAGCATTGTGACCACCTTGAAACCGAACAACTAAATGGGCCTTTTCCGACAACCAATCGACAATCTTACCTTTACCCTCGTCACCCCATTGCGTTCCAATAATAACTACATTACTCATAAATATTCCTTAATTTTCTTTAATGATTTAACTAGGTATTTAATTTAATTATTTTTTTATTTTTCCAAATGAATTGACATTTCAATTTAAATGCATCTTTTTCAAAATCAGAACTTAAATTATTTCCAAAAACAACTCTATAACCTTTACTGATTATATGATCAGCATCATTTATATTAAGGTAAGGCACATAAACTAGACTTTTATCTGGGGTAAATTTTGAATTAGAATAAATTTTTTCAGTATAAATGGTGCATCCAATAGCTGTCTCACCATTTAAAGTTTTGTATCTTCCGCCTTTAGCAATTTCTCCCTTCAAAGTTTCAGAAAAAATTGTAAAGGATAGACCAGTGTGATAATTAAATCCTCTATTCTCAAGTGGATCTATTGAAATTTTTATAGATGCGTCATTCTTATAAACTATATCTATTACTCTTAAATAATAATCTCTGATAACACTAAAAAATCCTTCTAACTTTAATTCACGTAAAAATTTATTAGAAAATGAGTAATCACCCGCTGATTCCATAAGGTCTAATAAAATTTTAGAGTATTTAAATCTATATTTTTTTAGAGTTTTTTTGTCTCTTAAATCTATTGCCTTATTAATTTCTTCTTTAGTAAAAGATGAAATGTCTTTTAAAAGATACTCTCTTAAGAAAGGTAAGTTTATATCAATTGTAATGTTTTCAACATCGATTGATTTCAGTGCTTTTAAACAAATAAGAATAATTTCGGCATCACAAAATTCATTTTCTAGTCCAATTAATTCTGCGCCAACTTGTGTCTTTTGACGCTCAGTATTAAAACTATCTCCTTTTACTCTTAAAACATCTCCGGAATAAGATAATCTGAGTGGACGAGCTAAATGAGATAATCTTGTGGAAACTATTCGAGAAATCTGAGCAGTTACATCTGATCTCAATGCCATCATTTTTTGTGATAAGGGATCCATTATTCTAAAGGTAGAGTCCTTTAATACTGTGCCTGGCCCATCAGATAATAGAGTTTCTTCGTATTCAACCAAGGGAGGTTTAACTCTCAAATAGCCATAATTAGAAAATGCATCTAACAAATTTTCAATTGTTTTTGCTTGAACCTGAGCTTTAGGATATAGAACGTCACTTAATCCTGCAGGTAACAACCCTTTTTGAACTTGTGAACTAGTCATTCTAAGCACCTAACTATTAAATGTATTTTATATACTAAGGTTCTTAATGTATCTAACAAATCTTTTAAAAAAACAACTATTTATTTGCCATCAAAATTAATTGAATTAACTCTAGCAACTTGTGGTAAATTTCTAATTTCCGATATGACTTTATCATCTATCTTATCGTCTATTTCTACCAATGCTATTGCTTCTCCTCCTACATTACGCCGCCCTAAATGAAAAGAAGCAATGTTAATGTTATTATTTCCTAATTTATTGCCTAAATCACCAATGAAACCTGGTTTATCATAATTTCTTAAATACAGAGCATTCTTTGGAAATTCTGATTCTATTGAAATACCTTGAATATTTATAATTCTTGGTTTGTTACCAGCAATTAACGTACCTGAAATCGTTCTTTCACCATCATCATGTTTAATAGTAATTTTAAGCAAAGTTTCATAGTCACATCTTCTTTCATGCTTAATTGTTGACAAGTTAATCCCCCTACTCGATGCAATCGATGCTGAACTTATATTATTTACTGCAGCAGATGTTGGTTCTAAAATACCTACTAAAGAACTTGCCATTAAAGGTACGTCCTGAATGTGTGATGCTTTGCCTTCCAGTTCTAATTTGACACTTAATATACCTTCTTGTGTAACTTGCCCTAAAAATGAACCCATCAAATAAGCTAACTTTACATAAGGTTTAAGGATTGGGGCCTCTTCTGCACTCACACTAGGATAGTTCAGAGCGTTAACCACAGCACCTGTGTTAAGATAATCTGACATTTGTTGAGCTATTTGAATAGCAACGTTCTCTTGCGCTTCAATTGTAGCTGCACCTAAATGTGGTGTAGCTACAAAATTAGGAGCATCAAATAAAATATTGTCTTTGGCAGGCTCTTCCGTAAAAACGTCGAAAGCGGCACCTGCTAAATGTCCTGTTTCCAATGCTGCTCTACAAGCCACTTCGTCAACCAAACCTCCTCTAGCACAGTTAATTATTCTTGATCCCTTTTTCATTAAGCTAATCGATTCAGATGAAATTATATTTTTAGTGTCTTCCGTGAGAGGTGTATGCAAAGATATAATGTCTGAATTCTTGAATATGTATTCTAAATCTACTTTTTCAACACCTAACTCGGAAGCTTTTTCTTGTGTAAGAAATGGATCAAATGCCAAAACCTTCATCTTAAGACCTAATGCTCTACTTGCTACAATAGATCCAATATTTCCACAACCAATTAATCCTAAATACTTACCATTTATTTCAGTACCATTAAATTTTGATTTTTCCCATTTTCCTTGTTTGGTAGAGCTGTCAGCCTGAGGTATCATCCTAACAAGTGACATCATCAGAGCTATAGCATGTTCAGCTGTAGTTACAGCATTCCCAAATGGTGTATTCATTACAATTACACCATTTTTAGTTGCAGCTAATTTATCAATATTATCTGTTCCGATGCCTGCACGACCTACAATTTTTAAATTTTTAGCCTTCGAGAAAACTTCTCCCGTGACCTTTGTGGCTGACCTAATTGCAAGCCCATCATATTCATTAATTTCTTTTAATAATTCAACATGACTTAAGTCTGGATGATATGATGTCTCAATTTTATTTTTTTTAAAAACATCTATTGCGGATTCACTTAATTTATCACTAATTAAAACTTTAGGCATTTCCTCGTCCTTATTTATATCTTAATGCTTAAATCACTTATTGATTTATCGTAGGCCCAATCTAACCAAGGTATTAATTTTTTTATGTCATCATTATCAACCGTAGGTCCACCCCAAATCCTTAATCCAGGTGGAGCAGATCTGTAGCTACCGATATCAAAAGCAACATTATTTTCTTCTAACAATTTAATAATATTTTTTTCAATACTATTTTTTGTTTCCAAAGATTTATTGTTTAATATAGGGTCTACAAGTTTAAAACATATTGATGTGTTTGATAAATTGTTAAGGTCTTCACACAAAAAATCTATCCAACTTGATGAGGAAACCCAATCTTTAAATATATTTAAATTATTTTGTGACCTAAAAATCAACTCTTCTAAACCACCTATTTTTTCACTCCAATTAAGTACATCTAAGAAATCTTCGACACAAATCATTGACGGTGTATTTATTGTTGATCCAGAAAAAATATCTAAATTTATCTCATTATTTTTTTTAAGTTGAAATAATTTTGGTATTGGCCAATCGGGATCATATGTATTTATTCTATTTACAGCCTTTGGAGATAGAATTAAAATACCAAGGCCAGCTTCTCCACCAAGAGATTTTTGCCATGAAAACGTCCCTACATCTAATTTTGACCAATCTATATCCATTGCAAAAGCAGCTGACGTTGCATCACATATTGTTAAACCATCTCTGGGACTTTTAATCCAATCTCCATTAGGTACACATACTCCTGCTGTTGTACCATTCCAATTAAATACTACGTCACCACTAAAATCAAAATTACTTAAATTAGGTAATTTTCCATAATCCGATTTTATGATATTAACATTTTTAAGTTTTAATTGTAATTGAATATCTTTAGCCCAGTCTTCGCCAAAACTATCCCAAACAAGCATTGTGACTGGTTTTGAACCTAAAACATTCCACATTGCTATTTCGATAGCACCAGTATCAGATCCAGGAACAATACCTATTAAATAATCATCAGGAATATTTAAGATTGATTTACAAAGTTCAATTACTTTCTTTAATTTATTTTTACAATCTTTATGTCTGTGAGATCTTCCAAGTAAGCTTTGTTTTAATACATTTAAAGACCATCCAGGTCTTTTTGCACAAGGTCCAGATGAAAATTCTGGACGAATTGGCTTGACTAACGGTCTTGTCATATTAACCTCATAATAATGTTATTGCTTGTTGGGAAGCAATGACCCAAAAAAATAAATAATGGTTATTTTTTAAAAGTCAATATAATAAAGGGTTTATAAAATATAATTTATGCTTAAGCTTTACGATCTATCTGGCAAAAATGATATAAGATTCAGTCCTCCATGTTGGAATATAAAGCTATGTCTTATTCAAAATAATATAGAATTTAAAACTATTCCTGTAAGATTTACTGAAAAAGACAAGATTGCATTTTCTAAACAAGAATTAGTTCCTATATTAGATTACAAAGATGGCTTTGTAAGTGATTCATGGAATATAATTAATTGGTTAAACGAGAATTATCCTGAGAAAAAAATTTTTATGAATAATTCATCAAAAAATTTTTCATATTATTTATATTTATGGACTTCCAGACAATTGTTACCAATTTTATTTAAGATAATTGCACATGAAATTCCAAATGTTTTAGAAGGAGATGATATAGATTATTATTTAAAGACAAGAGAAGAAAGAATCAAAGGACCAATTAAGAAATTTCTACCAATTATTTCATCTTCTATTCAAGAGTTTAGAAAAGCAATTGATCCAATTAGAAAGATTATAATTAATAATGGTTACATATCTGGCAAAAAATCTGGTATTGAAGATTGTATTTTTTTTGGAAATTTAAAGTGGGTAGATGCTTGTAGCTCATGCAATTTGTTAGAAGTTGAAGACCCTGTATATAAGTGGTATCAAAGTCTTCTTAAAATAGCTAATCAACAAATGACTTGATATTAAAAGAATGATTTATTGGACCCTGACCATTACCAAAACTTGGTGATGATCTTATGGCTTGATTTACATAATAATGTGCTTTTTGGAAAGCTTTTTTAATTTCAAGCGATTTAGCTAATCCAGCAGCTAACGCTGAAGCCATTGTACACCCAGTACCATGAGTGTTTTTAGTCTCTATTTTTACTGTTTCTATTTGGTCTAAAACTTCTTCGCCAATTAATAAATCCGACATAATTTGTGAATTCATATGTCCACCCTTTAAAATCACAAAACTAGCACCAGAAGTGATTATTTTTTTCCCAGCAGTTTTCATATCAGACAAATTTTTTATTTTCATTTCTGTTAATACCTCTGCCTCAGGAATATTTGGTGTTAATATAGGATTTGTCTTTTTTATAAAATTCTTTAATGAGTTTACTGCTTCTTCTTTAAGTAATCTTTGTCCACCTTTAGCAACCATAACTGGATCAAGAACTATTTTTATTTTTTTATTCCCTATTATTCCATTGTTTTGGAGTGCTTCATATACTCCATTAATCAATTCTGAATTATGCATCATACCAATTTTAATTACATTCGCTCCAATATCTGACAAGCAACAATTAATTTGTTTAACTACAAAATCTATAGGTATTTCAAATATTCCTGAAACACCCCTAGTATTTTGTTCTGTAAGTGCTGTTATTGCGGTCATACCATATACACCAAAAGATGTAAGTGTTTTCAAATCCGCTTGAATACCAGCACCACCACTAGGATCGGATCCCGCAATGACTAGAACAGTTTTGTCTAAATTATTAACACTTTTTATTGTCATTTTCTTTGATTATAGCTTTGGAAATAATTTCAGTAGTAGTATTTATAAGCTTTAGATCAGTACATTCAACCATAATTCTAATTAAATCTTCTGTTCCAGAAGGGCGCAACAAAATTCTTCCTTTTTTTCCTAATTCTTTCTTCTGATTTTCAACAACATTAATTATATTTTTATTTAATAGAACATTTTTATCTATATTCTTTAGATTTTTTAATGATTGAGGTACTGGCTTAAATGGTCTTAAGAATTCAGAAGCTTTTAAACCAGATTTTTTAAGAAGAGACAAAATTTTGATTGCTGTAAGCAGTCCGTCACCTGTTTTGGCAAAATCAGCAAGTAATATATGTCCAGACGGCTCCCCTCCAAGTTTAGAATTAGATTTAATCATTTTATCAAGAATATAGCGATCACCTACATTTGTTCTGTGGAGATGTATATTTAATTTGTGTAAATAATTTTCTAATCCTAAATTAGACATAAAAGTTCCAACAACCTGATTATCAATTAGCTCATTATTTTTTTGCATTTCTCTAGCCAATACTGCGATTATTTGATCACCATTTATTATTTCACCATTTTCGTCTGAAAAAATTACTCTATCTGCATCACCATCAAGCGCAATACCTAAATCTGCTCCCTCTAGTTTTGTAATTTTTGCCAAATTTTCTGGAAACATTGCACCACAATCTAAATTTATATTCTTACCATTAGGTTTTGCTCCAATAATTACTGACTCAGCTCCAAGTTCAAATAATACCTCAGGACCAACTTTGTATGATGCACCGTTAGAACAGTCTAATACTATCTTCATAGAAGTTAAATCTTCATGTTTGGGTAAAATTTGTTTTATAAATTCTGAATATCTTCCAATTGCATCTTCCATTCTTCTTGCTCTACCTAAATTTTCTGACTTTGCAAGGATAGGGCCACTGATCATCCTAGATTGAATTTCATTTTCAACTTCATCATTTAATTTAAACCCATCGGCACCAAAAAGTTTTAATCCATTATCTTGGTATGGATTATGTGAAGCAGATATCATAACCCCTAAGTCACATCTTAATACTCTAGTTAAATGAGCAATTGCAGGAGTTGGAAGTGGGCCGGTTGTTATAGAATCTAAGCCAACAGAGGTAAAACCTGCAACTAGTGCGGGCTCTAACATATACCCTGATAATCTAGTATCTTTACCTATTAATACTCGAGATTTTTTTGTTCCTGCTTTTCCATAGAAATATTCACCTGCTGCCATAGCTAGGTTAACAGCCATTAAAGCAGTCACTTTGTCTTTATTTACAGTGCCTCTAATACCATCAGTACCAAATAACCTTTGATTACTCTTAAAAGATGTTTGAATCATTTTTAACCTATAAGTCTATTGCTTTTTGACATATCAAAGCCTGATTTGTTTCAAATACGTCATGCGTTCTTATTATCTGAACTCCACTCATATTTGCATGAATAGCAAAAGCTAACGAGCCACTCAACCTTTTACTTGGTTTTATTGATCTTTTATTTTTCCCCCTTGATTGAAAATCTTTAATGGTAAGTTCACCAATAAGTGATTTTCTACTTACTCCAATTAAAATTGGAACTCCTAAACCATGAAAAAGCGGTAAATATTCTAAAATATTTAAGTTGTCAGACAAGGTTTTGCCAAACCCAATTCCTGGGTCAATAACTATATTTGATTTTTTTATGCCTACATCAGTCAATTCAGAAATTTTTTTTAAAAAGAATTTATAAATATCTATTGGAGCAAAATTATATTTAGGATTTATCTGCATATTTACAGGCTTATTCTTCATATGCATGATAATTATCGGTGAAGTTGTTTTTGAAATAAAGTCAATTTTTTTTCTCTCTTTAAAAGCAGTAATATCATTAAATATATCTACGCCGATTTTGTGACATCTCTTCATTGTCGACAAATTTTGTGAATCTAGAGAAATTAAGGATTTTGTTTTGCAATTTTTAAGTTGTTGTATTGGTTTAACAACTCGATTTTTTTCCTCTTGAACAGAAATTTTTTCTGCTCCAGGCCTACTTGACTCTCCTCCAATATCAATAATTGAAGCTCCATTATTGATCATTTTACTATAACTTTTTTTGATTTGATCAATATTTGTTTTTTGGCTATTTTTGTAAAAGCTATCTGGAGTAAGATTAATTACACCCATTATGTGAGGTTTTGACATGTCAAGTTTAGCAAAAGGAACTCTTTTATTAACTAAATTTTCTATTTGAAATTCAGCTTTATACAAAGAAGTTTTATTGTAATTTTTAGCAACATTTAAGAACTCTTGGATAGACATTTTAACTTCAATGTAAGAATTATTTTTTGTTTGAATAACTCTTAAGTTGTTAAAATGTCTCCAACCACCAGCTAATTTGGACCCACCCAAAATTTGAGAAGGTGAACTAGGAATTGGACTTACAAAAGTTTCAGTTGTTTTGCAATATGGTGGAGACAGTAAATATCTTGTTTTTTTTACAAACCCCATAAATAAACCATGAAATCTTCCAATATTACGAATTATCTATTTCATTGGTGACTATTGTTTGTTTAGCAGTAGTAGAGGGTATCCCCGCTCTTTTCTTTGGTTTTTTTGCCTTAGGAGTGTCATTTTTATTATCAGATTTTTTAATGGAAATATTTAATCCCTTACACAAATCTTTTATTTGATCGCCATCTAGCGTTTCAAACTCAAGTAATGCCTCAGCTACTCTTTTCAGTTGCTTAGAATATTTCTTAAGCATTTTTTGCGCATCCAAGTAAACAGAGTCTGCAATTCTTCTAATTTCTTCATCTACAATAGATGCAGTGTTATCTGAAACATTCTTTTGTTGAGCAACTGACCTTCCAAGAAAAACTTCTTGTTCGTTAGCTTCATAAGCTAAAAAACCAAGTTTATCAGAAAGGCCCCATTCTGTAACCATTCTCCTAGCTATATCGGTAACCATTCTAATATCTGAACTAGCACCAGTTGTTACCTTCTCTTTACCAAAAATCATCTCTTCCGCAATTCGACCACCACAAGCAACACGTAAATCTGCGTAGAGTTTATCTTTTGCCATTGAGACCCTGTCACCTTCAGGTAATCTCATAACCATACCAAGTGCTCTTCCACGAGGTATGATTGTGGCCTTATGTATAGGATCACTTGCCGGTGAGTAAGCAGCTACAACGGCGTGACCTGCTTCATGGTAAGCTGTAAGTTTTCTTTCTTCTTCTGTCATTACCATCGATCTTCTTTCAGAACCCATCATAACTTTATCTTTGGCTTCCTCAAATTCAACCATACTAACGTTGTTTCTACCTTTTCTCGCAGATAATAATGCAGCTTCATTAACTAAATTTGCTAAGTCAGCTCCCGAAAATCCAGGAGTTCCACGTGCTAAAGTTTTTGGAATAACATCAGAGGAAAGTGGAACTTTTTTCATGTGTACCTTCAGAATTTTTTCTCTGCCAATCATATCAGGATTTGGTACAACTACCTGACGATCAAATCTTCCAGGTCTTAATAGTGCTGGATCTAAAACATCTGGTCGGTTTGTAGCAGCAACTAAAATTACTCCTTCGTTTGTTTCAAAACCGTCCATTTCAACTAAAAGCTGATTAAGAGTTTGTTCCCTCTCGTCATTTCCTCCACCCAAGCCAGCTCCTCTATGTCTACCCATAGCATCAATCTCATCAATAAAAATAATACATGGAGAGTTCTTTTTACCTTGTTCAAACATGTCTCTTACTCTAGACGCACCAACTCCAACAAACATTTCTACAAAATCTGATCCTGATATTGTAAAAAATGGAACACCAGCTTCTCCAGCTACAGCTTTAGCTAATAATGTTTTTCCAGTTCCTGGGGGACCAACAAGTAAAACTCCTTTTGGAATCTTACCACCTAGTTTTTGAAATCTAGAAGGATCTCTCAAAAATTCTACAACTTCTTCAAGTTCAGCTTTAGCTTCATCAATTCCAGCAACATCTCTAAATGTAACTTTATCTCTGTGTTCGGTAAGCAGTTTAGCTTTAGATTTTCCAAAACCCATAGCACCTTTCGCACCACCTTGCATTTGTTTCATAAAAAAAATCCATACACCAATGAATAAGAGCATTGGAAACCAAGATATTAATACTGAAAGTATACCTGGCATACTACTATCATCTGGCTCTGAGGAAACTTTAATTCCTTTTTCAGATAATTTATTTGCTAATTCATCTTCTTTAGGTATGAAAGAATAAAATGGAACACCACTACTTGAGGCACCAAAAATTTTGTCACCTTTAATACTTACTTCTCTTACTTCTCCAGCATTAACTCTTGCTAAAAAATCAGAATAAGCGATTGCGTTAGCCGATGTTTTTGATGAACCACCCTGAAATACATTAAAAATAGCTACTAAAACAAGAGAAATTATAACCCACACTGCAATGTTTTTTCCAAAATTATTCATTTTTTTCCTTTTTATTTTAAATATTTATATCAAAATTCTATCTATAAGATAAAGGCTAAAGATATTTTTTTTATATCTATCATTGATTGTTGAATTTTGCTTTATAATATCTAAATGGGGTTTGATAGTCTTACCTTCAAGAGTTTTTAAACAAGGAATTGTATTATTTATTAGAATATTATATTTTTTGAAAAGGTCATCTTTATTTAAAGACTTGTCGTCACTCCCATAACAACACTTAATAAGTTTCCCTGAAATTGGACTTAAAACTAAAAATCTTCCGTCAAACAAGTGGTATTTATTTTTTTTTATATTTACTGAATAATTCAAATTTCTATTTTCTCTTAAAAAGTAAAGATGGTTCAGACTTAAATGAACACTTACATTTCCAAGAGATTTATTTTTAAACTTTGGAGAAAAAATAGAAGATATAAGATCAAATGTTTTTTTTCTCTTCGGAGGATATTCATTTCCTCCAACAGTCTGAATAATTTTCCCAATAATTCTTATAGAAAGGATATTTGATCTATCAAAAATAGTTTTGAAACTTTTATAATTAACTCTTACTGCGCCAGCTTCATTTATCAATATATTTTTTTTCGCCCAAATATTGAAAACAAAATTTGTTTTTTTTAGTAAATTACTACTTAGATTACTTAGATTACTTAAATCTTCATATACGTTCGGCCATACTCTATTTTTTAAAGAATCTAAGACGTACCTAGTCTTTACTCTATCAAATTTTAAATTAATGTTAGACGGATCTTCAAAATAAGTAATTTCTTTACTTTTTACATAATCTCTAATTTGTTTTTTTTTAAAATTAAGAAGCGGTCTTAATATTGAAATCCCATTCCATGTACTAATTTTCCTCATTCCTGCAAGACCATCTAGAGCAGTTTCTTTTACCATGCGCATAAATAGAGTTTCAACTTGATCGTCAAAATGGTGCGCCAAAATTAAGTTAGCTGATAATTCCACACAATGTTTAAATAAAATATTTCTTCTTTGTATTCTTGCCCAATTTTGGATGTTGCCACTTGGTTTAGGTTTAGTAATTTTTATTATTTTTGTCTCAAAGCCGAGGCTTTTTGATATTTTCTTAACTTTTTTTGCTTCTTCTTTAGATTCACTTCTTAGATTATGGTCAATAATTACAGGTATTAGATATATTTTTAGTTTTTTATTTTCATTTATAAAATTCTTTAGTAAATACAATAAAGCCATCGAATCTAAACCACCAGATAAACCAAGAACGAATCTATTATTCTTGTTTTTCGAGATGTTAAACATTTTGATTAAGTCAAGATTGAAGTTTGATATCATCCAGCATTACACTGCTTTTGGCTTTTGAGAATATTAATTCTCTTTACAAATTTTTCAGACGGATTAACCATAAATTCAAGTGATTGTTTCAGAATATCACATAACTGATCTTTAGGTGCAAAATTTACAGCAGACTCAGCAATTAACAAAGTTGTTTCTTGAAATCTTGGATCATTTGGAAAAACGCTATTGAATTCGGCTAGAGTTATGGCTGCTTCTTCAAATTTTTTTTGTGCAAAATAAACTCTACCTAACCAATATTGTGCATCAGAAATTTTTTTACTTTCTTTATGAACTATTAAAAATTCTTTAAATGCATTTTCCGCTTTTTTAAAATCAAGCCGACTTGCTAAGTCAAGAGCATAATTATAGTTTTCTTCAGCAGTCCCTTTTGGTAAGGATGATATGTTTTGTTTTTCATTCTGTTTGTTTGTAGCCACTGTATCTTTACTTTGATATTCTTTATTATCTGTATCCTTAACAAAACCGAGTACGCCATCTTTTTTTGCATCTAAACTTTTCTTTTTTACTTCTAGTTTATTTTCAGTTTTATTTTCATCTTGAGTAGATGATTTTACAAAATTTTTAGTGTTATTAGCACCCTGAATTGAAGATAACTCAAGGTGACGTTCAACTCTTTTAAGTGCAAAATCTAGATTATAAGAAAGATTTGTTATATTTTTAATATTATTTTCTAATAATTTTAATTTTTGTGTAATTTCATTAATTTTATTTTCAATAAGAATTAAGTTTTTATTAGCTTGAACTGAATTAGACTGCTTTTCAATTGAACCAATCAATTTCTTAAGATTATCTTCAATTGTTAATATTTTATCCTGTTGTGATTTTACGATTTCTTTTAGGCCATCAATAGATTGAGAAAAAGAAAAGTTTGGTATGAATAGAAATAAACCAACAATGAGTATTTTTAATGAATGAAGCATCAATTTA